>NZ_LAVS01000098.1 GCF_000986865.1 Rheinheimera mesophila | reverse complement strand
GCGCTATGACTTCAACTTTTGGCACTCCTGCACGTGCTTGGTCCTGCTGAAACGGCACAATGTTATTTACTTTTTCTGCACCAAAGTTTTGGTTTTGTACTGGCGCTATGACTTCAACTTTTGGCATTCCTGCGTTGGCTTGACCTTGCTGAACCTGTGTCATTCCCTTAGTATTTTCCATACCAAAGCTGGCGCTATTCACTGGCGCTATAGTGTCCACTTTTGGAATATCGAAAGGTTCTACATTGGTTTTAATGTCTACACCTGGAATCATGTTCAGCTTTTTGATGATCCAATCTATGGTTGAAGTGAATACGCTTCTAATACCTTCCCAAACTGCGCTGAACATTCCGCCTAAGGCGGTTAACCAGCCCCACTCTGACATCGTGGCTTTTAGTTCGTCCCAGTAGTAAATAATGGCGCCCACTGCTACCACGGCCGCGGCTATGCCTGCCACAATCAGACCAATTGGGTTGGCGTACATGGCTATATTTAACGCCAGCATTACGCCACGCATTGCAGTTAAACCGCTGGTGAATAGCGCGCCTGCGCTGGTCCATAACATGACGCCTAAGCCCCATGTTGTCATTGCCATTTTTCCGGCGCCCATCATCAGGGTGAATAAACCACCTGCGGCAACTGCCACCATAAAACCAACGGCGATATAGCCTAGCCAGCGGGTTATGTTCGGGAACATATCGGTAAACCAGATCACTGAAGTGCCCATGTCGGCAACTTTTCCGACAAAGCTGTTAAATGCTGGCAGGACTGCCGCACCTATGGCAGCCCTGATCACGTACCAGCTTTGGCTTAGCCTTTCGCTTTGGTCAGTCATGGCAGCGGCCATTTTTGTGGCTTGCTCCATGCCGCTGACCTGGCCAAGCGTGTTGATTGAACCGCTTAGACCGTTGATATCGTTCATCAGCAACTTAACCAGGCTAACCGCTTCTTGTGAGCCAAAAGCCGTGGCTAATGCGTCACTTTCGGCAACGCTTATCACGTCGCCATATTTGCCTTTAATTTTGTTCAGGATGTCTACAATTGGCAGCATGTTGCCGTTAGCGTCTGAGAACTGCAGGTTAAGCGCCTTCTGTGCTTTGCCCACACCTGCTAAAAACGCTTTGTATTTGGTGGCCGACTCACTGCCCTGCATAGTGGCCTGCAATGTGCCCATGATCGCCATTTGTTCTTCAAGTGGTGCAAGACCAGCCGAAGCACCCAAGGCACCGAAGGCGTCTGCCATTTTTTTACCGTCGGTTTTAAAGGCCTGCACCGCTGTTGCTGTCATGCCTGTTAAACGCTCAACCCAGGCGCCCTCACCCATTTGCATAGCGTCGTTTTTAAAGATGCCGTACATGGTGCCCATGTAGCTGGTGATGGTTGCGGCGTCTGACTTGGTTCCTTTGGCCAACACGTTAGACGCCATAGTGAACCGTGATAAGTCGGTGTCACTTAACCCGGCAATGGCGGATTGAATGTCGTAGCTGGACCGCACAAACTCAGTGGCCGATTCGCCATATTGCAGGGCGTATTGGTACGAGCTTTGCGACAGCTTTTTAAGTGCGCTTTCCTGCACACCCAGCGATTTCACTTCACCTAAGGCTCGGCTCATTTCAATTGCTGGCATCAGGGCATTTTGAAGAGCGTAACCACTGGCCACAACGCCGCCAATACCGGACGCCATTTGCATGGTTCCGGTTTGGTAGTTGGCTGATAACCCATTTAACTGGCCGCTGATTTTAGCAATCGGCTTCGTTATCTGGTCTATCAAACCCACTGTGAACATTAGCGGTGCTGGTAAGCTCATTTTCGCCCTTTCGCTATTGCGCTGGCCAGCGTAGTCATTGGTGACGATACTGCAGCGCGTTTTTGCTTTTTACTTCGCCTTACTAACCACCAAACGCCTTGCATATGGCGTTGTTGACAATGGCTTCAAGGTCTTCATTACGGCGCTTCATCAGCCACGACGCACGGGCCAAACTTTGTTCGCTATCGTCTTCATGCGGCAGCAGATGCCGCCGCAAAATGAACATCTGCTCAAGCTGATTCGAGTCGATAGACTCGATCAGCCCATTTATTTTTTTACAGTGATTTCCAGTACTGGCGAAAACTCTTCTTTAAGGGCTCCGGCAATTTGCAGCTCTGCACCTGGTGAACTGTCTAACAGCTTTTTAAAGTCTTCTTTTTGAGCTGGGTCTATTACCCGAACCACAAAATTTTTGGCTGCTGCGGTCATAGAGCCACCGCGGGCGGCTGCGTCCACAAAGTCGTTGTGGTCCTGCGCTGTAACGTTGAAAGCAAAGTCTGTGGTGCCGATGCCTAAAGTGATTACTTGTTTCATGCTGCGTCCTTATTTCTGGTTAATAGTTGTTTTAAATTTTCAAAGCCGTCTTTCATCTGCCGTTCCATACGTTCACCCAGCTCGCGAATGTCGTGCTTGGTTGCATAGGTTTCAGCAACGTGAATTTGGTGTTTGCTCAAGTCTTTATCCGTGGCCTTTTGTGCCCTGTAGATGCTGGCTACCATTGGTACAATGATGGTCAGAGCCAGCCCAATAAATCCGATAAATACTAAGATCCAGTTGCTTACATCTGGTTTTACTTCCATGGCTGCTGCCCCTGTTGTTGGCCTGTTCCGCTTAGTAATTTTTCTCGGTCTTTTGCGTCTTTGGTTGAGCTAACCCAGTAGTACACCGCAGCCGCTACAAACGGCAGGTAGTTACCCAGCAGGTACACAATCAAATCTCTGTTGTCTGCCGGAATTGGCAGAAAAAACAGCATCATCATTTGAACGAACAACATTGCCAGCAATGCCAGTGTAAGCACCGCTGGCATCCAGTGGTCTTTGTGCTGCACTCTTGAGTGTTGGCGGTCAAAAAGTAATGCCTTTTCCCGATCCAGCTCAATCTCCTGAAGCTGCACATGGTTGTTGCGTATTTGTTCGCGTTCTTCGTGGGCCCACTCCTGCAGCTTTAAGGCAGCGTTTGGGTCGTTTTTCAGTGCTGCTGCCACGGCTTCAGGTGTGTTTTCTGTGCCCAGTGCGCCAGCGATTTGGCTGCCAATGCTGACCGCTAAACCAACAGGGCCAGTTAATAACGGGGCTACTGCGCCAGCTATGCCGCCGACTGTGCTTGCTATGTCTTTCCAGTTCATACGGCTTCACCTTTGAGTAAATAGTCGACTTCACGGCGGCGGCGCGTTGGGTAACGATCACCAAAGTTATTCAGTTCGTTTGCCATTGCTTTAATGTCTGCGCTGGTAGCTGCCAGCCAGAATTTAGGGCACTTTTTGCTTAAGTCGCCGTACTGAAATGCCACTGATGCAATAACGGTTTGCATGCACTCAGGCAGATCAGCAAATGGCGCTTTTGCCGCTGTGCTGTAGCGCTGGGCTAATTGGTTCAGTAACTGGCTTTTCGTTACTTTGTCGATTTCCTCAGCTTGTTCTGCTGTGATCCGCAGTGGCGTTTTTTGCAGTGCTGCAACAGCCTTTTGTTTTTTCAGGCCGTAATATGGCGCTAATTTTTTTGCTAATTCTGGTGAGAACAGTTTGTAAAGCTCGTTCAGTGAACGTTGGCCGATATCAAAACCAGTGGCGATTGTTACGCCTGAGTTTGAATTTTTCGGATCAGGCACATAGCCCTTTAATGCTGGGCCGCCTTCTAATTCCGAAATAAAGCCAAAATTTACTGTTGTCATTACTTACTGCCTTGTCACACTTTTTAAGTGCCTGCTGGTCACTTTTGCGGCCAGCTCGGTCACGTTTGTTTGTCCTGGTGCAGTCACGTCTTTCTTAATCCGGACTGTCACGTTTTAACCTGGTGGCACAGTCAAGGCTGACTGTGCTTCAGCGTTACTGCTTAATATTTTCTATTTCTTCCGGCCGCAGGTATGGCACACCGTTGATATGCACAAAGTCCGGGCTGGTGACGTCAAACGGGATTTTGAACAGGCTGGCTTGGCCGCCTTTTTTGTCTATGTCCAGAATGTCCGACAGCTTGATGCGGCAGCCGAAGGCCTCTACTTTCATTTCATCTTTGGCTGTTTTGGCGTAAAACATGATGTCGAACGTTTCCATGGCTCGCCATGCACCCGCTGCTTTTGCTGCGTCTGAGATCAGCGAAAACTGGCTGGCGTTTACGTTAAGCTCGCCATTGGCCGAGACATCACCGTCGACGTAACCGTCTGGCACGCCAGAGGTTTGGCTTGGTGCGCTGTTGTCGGTGATTGACAGGGTGGCGGTGTCAACGTGGATCATGATGTCGCCCAAGTTGACGTTAAAATTCATTCCTGATAAGCGCATAGCTGCTGCCCCTTGTTAGCTGTTTAAATCCAGCAGAATGTTGACGGTAATTTCTTTCGGTGAGTTGTAAGGCCTGATCACCATGTAAATGACCACAGCCTTGTTGCTGGTCCACTCAATGGTGATGTCCCCATCCTGCGGCGGCTGAATATCGCCTGGGAACTGGACACCCGCTATCACTGTACTTTTGCTCATATTGCGCAGTGGCTTCATGAAATAGGCTTTGTTTACTTCAATGCTGGCAGGTGTGGAATTAAGCTGGCGGTTAGCAATGCGGCGGATTGCCAAAATACGCACTTCTCGGCTGGCCTTATGCACTGGGCGCAAATGCTCAATGTATTGATAGTCACCGCCGTTTTCGTCCAGCGTGGTGCCGTCGCTCCAGTACACGCCTTCTAAATCCGGATACCACTGCGGCACGCTAAAACGGGTATTAGCTAAGGTTTCCAGTGTGGCGAGTGTCAGCGGTTTATCGGCGCTGTCCACTGGTGCAGGGCCTAAGCCCATGACCGGACCTGTAGCAACACGCATAGGGCTGTCGGCAATACTGACAGAACGGTTACAGAGGCGGCCTGCTAACACGCCGATGTTGTTGCCATGCAGTTGCTGCACTGGCACCACTAAAGGCGCGGCAATGCCGTTTTGCAGTGCAACCATTGCGGCTTCGTACTGGGCCCATGTTTGGGTTGCATCATCAATACCAGGCAACGCAACAAGGCCCGACACAAAGCGGCCGTGGGAAGCTTTGAGGCTTTCCAGATAGTCGTACTTTGATGTGATATCGACTGCCAAAGTGCTTAAGTCGCAGAACACCACCATTTCAAAGCTTTGTACTTCGTTCGCTGCGGTAATGGCGTCGAAAACGTCTTCATCTGCGGCCAGTGGGTAGACTGCGGCTGTCCAGTTTTGACCGGCGTTTAACTGTGCTGCAATGAGCTGAGTACGCAAGTTACTGGCGGCGAAGTTATCTTCCAGATCCGTTTTGTCGCCTACGCTAAAAAGCTGGCTTTCCTCTTCTGGTTTACCGGCGCGGCCGACAAATAAGAAGTGGCGTTCAATGGCCCGAATGTCACCCTGGCCTTGATTGAGATTATTTACCTGTACTTTACCTAGTGACATTTTCAGCCCCTTTTCTGGTTGATTTTTTCAATGATGCTAATTAACTGGCGCTGCACGTTTGGCGTGGTATCGCCAAGGAACGGACGGCCGTCTACTGGGATATCCCAGCTTTTCTTGTTCTGGTTGCCCCTAAGTTCGCGCAGTATTAAACCCGCCTGCCCCTGACTTAAGGTGTCGCTTATTTCACTGATGGTGGCTTTGCGGTAGCCTTTGCCTTTGGCCTTACGCACTTTGTAGCCTTCGGCCACTAATGCTTTTGCCATGCTGCGGCTGCAGGGTGCGTCGTAGTCTGGCGCGCCGTGAATTCTGGCCATGCGGCTGGCTGTCATGCGTTCGCGGCCGCCTTCTTGATGCAGTGCAGCAATTCGGCCCGTTAAGGTGGCTTTGTGCTTTAGCTCTAACAGGTTGGCGCCCTTGACATAGGGCTCTAATGTTTTTGCCACGTTCTTCAGCATGCGGCCTTTCTTGCCGTTGGCTCTGGGTTTAAATGCGGTGCCTTCCACTGTGGTTTGGCTGCTGATGCGTTTTCTGGCTAAGGCTTTTTCGTAACGGCCCAGCGTTTTTAAAATGCGGGTGCGCTTATTGGCTGGCATTTTTAACAGCGCCAATTGCATGCTGGCGTTTAAGGCCTGTTGCTTGTTTGGCTTTATGATCAGGCTCATGACGCACCGCCTGGCTGCGTTTGCACGTCCACTTCTTCGGCTACATTCACCGGCACCAATGCCACACGATAGCGCTGGCCGTTAAACATCACTGGCCCTGCTGCATCCGGGATCAGGTCGATATCGTCCATCAGTTCCAGTTCTATCAGCACCGTGGCGTTGTCTTTGCTCACTGGGTCGATATCCAGCTCTGGATCGCTTAACTGGTATTCGTCACGCGGCCAGCCGCTATCTATTAAAAACGCCGCCAGCATGGCAAGCAGGTTGTAAGGATTAACCCGGTGATGCGGGAATTTTTCAAACGCTATGGTGGCGCGGTGCTTCCACTTCGCTACCTGATAGCCACCAGTGCCAAGGTCTTCCCCGCTTAAAATCAGGCTGCCGCCTTCTTGCCATGCGTCTATGGTGTTAGCCGTAACGTAAGGCTTCAGGCTGGCCAGTAAAAAGGCGGTAACTTGTTGAAGTTGTGTAACGGTCTGGCTCATGCTGAATGTACCCCCACACGGCCAAGGCCCAGCAGCAACCGCACTGAGCGGTTGGACTGGGCAAGTATTGCGTCCTGCTGCGGTGTATCTTGTGCCTTGTTGTTTCCTGCCTCTTTTTGGTCGACAGCAGAAAAATAACCCAGCAAATCGGCGTGGGAACGTGCATACACAGCGCCCCGGTAAATGCTAATTTGCTGCACACTAAAATTAGGTGCCAAGCTTTCGCCCAGGGTAAAAGGGACGTCCGTGTCATTGCTTGCCTGTAGTGCAAAACTGATCAGTTGCTGCTGAATTTCAGCCACGCTTCTGTTGAGTGAGTCGGCAAGTGCTGCCTCTTCAAAGATTTCTGGAATTCGGCGGTGCTTGCGAAATTCTGCCGTTGACAGTTCCGGCCAGCCGCTACCGGCATCTATAACGATGCTTTCCTGTGCTGGTGATTGAAAACCGAAACCGCTCATAACTGTACCTTCTGCCTCACTCGTTGAATTAGGTTCAGTGCAGTTAGCTTCACAGTGGTTTTTAACAGTCGCCTGTTAAACACTCCGCTAGTGCACTGGAGGGTTGGGAGTCTTTCCCCTGCTGCATTTTCCGTGTTGGTACCGGATAGACGGCACTAACTACACTGCAGCAAATCCTTTGTTACTTTTCTTCCGGCACTTCCTTGCCTTGGCTGGTCAGTTCCTCAATGGCCCTGATCCGCATTTCTATTTTGTTTCTTACTGTTTTAACCTGGGCATGGCGGTGTAAGCTGGCTGCTTTTTCCAATAACTGATCTGCCTGCTTAAGCCTCTCAATGTCGCCAACGTGGCTTGGTTTAACTTCGCCATTTTTTGTGCGCAGTAACGCCAGCCCGGCGAATTTGTAAAACTTGGCTGTGACCACTTCCGGCAGTTTCCAGTCGTTAACCACATGTTTAAACACAGTGCCAAAATAAGGTTCAATGCTGTGGCCCTGTTCGGCTTGTACTTCTGCCCAGTCGAATACAGTGTCTGCAATAAAGCCTGGCCACTTACGGCGGATTTCCCCTGCCATTGGCTGGCCGTATTCGATTGCAGCAAAGGCGAACTCAAGGCCTCTGGCGAAGTCGCCGGAGTCAAACAGCCACACAGTGCAATAAGCGAAAATAGGATGATCACTAACTGTTTTTTCATGTGCCTTTTCCTTGCGTTCGGTTAAGTAGGCTTCGACTATTGGCAGCCACTTGGGCAGCAACACTTCGCGTTTGTGGGCTATTTTGTCGGCCCTGCGTTCAAAGGCTTTCAGGCGTTTTAAGTCTGCGTCCAGCTCTATAAGCTGAAGGTGCAGGCTTGGCGCGTGTTCCGCGTTACCTGTTAGCCTTACTTTTTCGAGTTGTTTTTCTGCGCGTCGGCTTTCTTTCCACTGGAGGATTTTTGCCCCGCCAACGGCTTTTTTAATTCGGCAGTCGCTTCTTTCAGTTCAGCGGTAGCCTGGCCGATATCGTCTGCCGTGTATGCCAACTGGCTTGCTGTATCTTCCAGATCAGCAGCGGCGCCACCCACTTGCTCAGCGGCACTTTCAACCTGTTCAGCGGCACCTGTCACCGCGTCTGCTGCGCCTTCCACTGCACCGGCGCTTTGTTCCAGATCAGTGGCGGTTTTCGCTTCGCTACGGCCTAAGTCGACGCCGCTTTGCTGTTGCACTGCGTCTAACTGTTCTTCAGTTAACCCGGCAATGTAGGCGCCTTTTTCGACAAGCTCTTTTGCTTGTTCAATGGCTTCATCAACATCACAGCCCAGCAGTGCGGCCAGTAGTGCCAGAGCTTCGTTTTCAGGCGCTTTGGTTTCGCTAACCTGCTCTTTTGCTTCTGCAACATTGGCTTTCAGTGCGCGTTCTGCGGCACGGCGTTTTTGATAATTGGCAATTGCACCCATGGCTTTTTCCTGCTGTTGTTCGGTTTACTAAAATCCGGTGGCTGAATAACCAGGCACCTTTTCAGTGCCTGGCTCGTTGTGGCTTAAGGTGCCGGTTCTGGAGCTGGCCCGATGGTCATAGCTGATTCGTCAATTGAGGCATAACCTTCAAACTCCTCAACCGCGTAACCTTCCATGCGCCAGTATTTGTCTTCATGCTGTTTTCGGTCTTCCGAGTTTTCGGATTTCCGTGAGCGAGTGCCTTTTTGCGTATAGATGTGCAAATTCGACAGCATGGTCACTGTGATGCGTTTGCCCGGGAAGAATGGCGGCGTATAAGCAGCAAGACCACCGATGGTTTTATCCATCTGCTGGGCAGCGACACGTTCAGTAGGTTTATCAGCCTGATTCATCAGCTTGGTTTGTGCTGCGGCAGTTAAGTCACTGCCCACCAGAACCACCAGTCGCGGGTCGTTGCGTAACGATGGATGGATCAGGGTGTTTTTAAGTTCGGTGACAATGGCGTCCAGCGTTTTGTATTCGCCGTCTTTCAGTTCGCCCACTGCATCAGGGTTAAAGTAGATAGGGTCCATGACGATTTGATCAGGGGCTTTTTCTGACACAATTTTGTGCCAACCTTTGTTCACGTCTTCGCCCATTGGGTTTGCCACTGGGTCAGAGTCTGCGGCAACTGATACACCGTTAAAACCAACGCGCAGCATGTCCAGAGCAAAGCGCAAAGTGGCGTTCTGACTCATTAACTGCATAAACTGGTTGGTTGAACCTGCATTAGCCCATACCGCCAACGTAGACCATGGAACTGCCGCGCATGAGTCTGTTTCGACCAGCTCATAACCATGGCCGTCAACGCCATTTGTTGTTACAAAACGGCCGTTTACTTTGCGACCTGTTGCAATGCCATAGTTACCTACCTTTACAACCTGGCCTTTGATTTGGTCCACGTCCATGGTGGTGATCAGTCGCAAAAACTCGACTGATTCCAGCATCGCGGCTTTTAATTTGGTTTCCATCGGGCCAGTGACAGCAAATTGTTTGCTTACGTCTGTTGTGTCGTAGGCCTTTGCTAAGTTGCTGCTGTACGCTGCAATACAGGCTAATGCGATTGTGCTTAAGTTCATCTGTTTTTCTCGCTGCTAAGTTTTAACTAAGGTTTAAGTGCTGACATGCAGCGATTAAACGACCTGTACTGTTTCGCCTGCGCCTGCTGGATCCGGCTCTTGTCCTGGCACTTCTGCGCTCATTTTTGCGAACTTGGTTTCAAGGCCTTCTACCTTTTGCACCAGACCTGTAATGCTTTCGTTCAGCTTGTTGAACTGGTCGGCATTGAAACCAGCGCCTGATTTATCGCCGCCTTTATCATCTTCGTTTTCAGCAGTTGATTCGCCTTCTTTGCCCTTTGGCTTGTCACCTTCCGGCCCTTTGCTGAATTTGGTTTCCAGCTCATTCACTTTCGTTTCAATGCCGCCGACCTTCTGCATCAGCGCGTCAAATTGTTCTTGTTTCATTTCTTCGTCCTCGGTTGGGTCTGTTGCCGGATCAGGCGTTTTGAATGTTTTGAAATAGTCGGCAAGAACGGCAAACAGGCCTTTTTCCTTGGCTGAATAGTTTTTGTCGGTTGGTTCTGATTGGTCTTTGATGAAGTCGGTGTTTAGCAGTACTTCCAACTGGCTTACTTCGTAGTCGTGCTTGGTGTCACCAACTGAAAACTTAAGGCGGGTTGTGCCAGTGCTGGCTGGTGAATCAGTAACAGCTATACCCTGTAAGTAAGCTTTGCCCGTGCCTTTGTAGTCGACATTTGGCTCTATGGACATAAAGAGCTTTTGCCCGTCTTTGTTGGCCTCTAACAGGTAATCATTGGCGGTGAGTTTGACGAACAGGCGCAGTTTTCCGCCTTCTTTAGCTGCTTTTACTTCATCTACTGTGCCCCAGTTTTTGCCTTCATAAGGCCCCCAGGATGAACGGAAATGCTCAGGCCAGATCAGAGCGGTGTATTCGTCCGGTGAATACTGGGCCGCCATGTCATTGATCCACTGAGCACTGATAATGCGGCCGTCTACTGTTGCGCCTTCGGTTGCTGCTATTACCCATCCAGTTTGTTTTGGCATTTGTCCGCTCTTTGCTCTGAAAATATGCGTTGATGCAGACAGCTTAAGCAGTTGTAAATGGTTAATCACGGGGCTTCGTTCTGTGCAATTCCGATTTTTGATAAAACGGAATTCCTAAGAAAATTAGTTAGTTAATGCTTGGCATCGAGACAATACACTGAGGATATTGTGATAGTTAACCGGGCAACCGCACCGCATTTATGGCCTACTCTCCCGAAATCCGCGAAGCCGCAAAACGTCTTTATTTAAAGCGCTGGACGCCTGACGAAATACGCGACGACCTGGGTTTACCCAACAACCGGATAATCTACTACTGGGCCGATAAACATAGCTGGCGTGACCTGCTACGTGAAGAAGAAGTCGACGACGCCATTGCACGCCGGATAGCTATTCTGGTCGATGTGCCGGACAAGTCAAATAACCAGATCAAAGAACTGGAAATGCTGATTAACCAGCATGTGCGGCTTAAAAAGCAACGGGTGGATGCAGAACGCAAGGCTGCAGCCGAAGCCAGCGGCGAACACCATTCAGAGCAAAGCAGCAAGGTCGCTGCCGGTGATGGTGGTTCAGGCAGTAAAGGCGGCGGAAAAGGCAAAGGTAGCCGCAAGGCGAAAAACGATATCAGCCAGCTTAAGCCAGAAGATTTTGAGGCGTGGGTAGACAGCTTATTCGATTACCAAAAGCTGATGCGGGACGTAAAAAACGACCCAACCAAGCCCCGAACCCGCAACGTGTTGAAGTCGCGCCAAATCGGTTTTACCTACGGCTGTGCTGGTGAAGCGTTTGAGGATGCAGTACTGACTGGCGAAAACCAGATTTTCATATCAGCAACACGCGCCCAGGCTGAAGTTTTCCGCTCATACATTGTAAAAACAGCATGGGAATTCTTTGAGATTGAACTCAAAGGCAACCCCATTGTTTTAAGCAATGGTGCAGAGCTGCACTTTCTGGCCACCAGTGCCAGTTCTGCCCAGTCGCGTTCTGGCAACGTGTATGTGGACGAATACTTTTGGATCAAGGATTTTAAAAAGGTCAGTGCTGTTGTAACCGCCTGTGCTACCCAAACCCGTTTTCATAAAACCTACTTTTCAACACCCAGTGCGAAGAACCACCCTGCTTACCCGTTTTGGACGGGTGACGATTGGAAAGGCGACAACAAAACCCGCGAATTTATTGATTTCCCAACGGATGCTGAATTAAAAGACGGCGGCCGTGTTTGCCCTGATAAGCAGTGGCGTTACATCATTGACGTTGAAACCGCTGTTGCTATGGGCTGCCATCTGATTGACCCGGCAGAACTGAAAGAAGAATACAGCCCAGAGGTTTACGCCAACCTGTACTTGTGCGTATTCGTTGACGATAGCGCCTCTGTGTTCAAGTTTGATGCGCTTTCTAAACTGATGATTGATGCCACTAAATGGCAGGACTTTAAGCCTGGCGAAGCGCGGCCCTTTGGCAATCGTGAAGTGTGGCTGGGTTATGATCCGTCCCGTACCCGCGACAACGCTTGTTTAGTGGTGGTGGCCCCGCCCATTGTTGCAATAGAGAAATTCCGCTGCCTTGAACGGCACTACTGGCGCGGCCTGAACTTTCAGCACCACGTCAGCGAAATAGAAAAAGTGTTTAAGCGCTATAACGTCACTTACCTGGGGATTGATACCACAGGGATTGGCGCTGGCGTTTGGGACATTGTTCACACCCTGCACCCCCGCGAAGCTGTTGCCATTCACTACAGCAACGAAAACAAAAACCGCCTGGTGATGAAGATGATTGATGTAGTCGAGGCCAACCGGCTGCAGCTTGATCAGGATATGAAAGATTTACCCGCTGCCTTTATGGCCATTAAACGCGGCATGAGCAACGGCGGCGGCATGATGACCTTTAAGGCTGACCGCTCTGAAAAAGTGGGCCACGCCGACGGCTTTTGGGCGCTTAGCCACGCCATCATTAACGAACCAATTAACTACCTACACCAAAGGAAATCATCATGGTCGATACCGAACTGACAACCACTGATCAGCAAAGCGCTGAAGCAGAGACAAAACCCAGTACAGTGGTTTTCAGCATGCCTGAAACCGTGATGCCTAAAATGTGGCTGACTGACTACGATTCGTTGTATTACAACCAAAACGACGATTACTGGGAGCCACCGATAGACCGCCACTTGCTTGCCAACCTGCCCCGGCGTAATGCCCAGCACGGTGGTATTTTGCAAAGCCGCGCCAATATGGCTGCGGCCCGTTATCAGTCTGGCGGCATGAGTGCACAGCAAATGGGTTCAGCATTTTTGAACCTGATCCAGTTTGGTGACGTGCCGCTGCTAAAAATCCGCAATGGCTTTAATAAAGTCATCCGGCTTTTTCCGCTGCCAAGCTATCGAAGCCGCGTAACCGGTGACGGTGGCTGTGCAGTGCTGGAACGTGATAACCAGATCAAACGCTATAAAGCGGCCGACATCATCTGGTGCCAGATTTACGACCCGGTGCAACAGGTGTATGGCTGCCCTGATTACCTGGGCGGTTTACAGTCGGCCATGCTGAGTGAAGATGCCACCATGTTCCGGCGCAAATACTACATTAACGGCGCTCACATGGGCTTTATTCTGTATGCCACCGACCCGAACCTTGACCCCCAAGTTGAAGTTGAGCTGAAGAAAAAGATTCAGGAAAGCAAAGGCGTTGGCAACTTTAATTCTCTGTTTGTAAATATCCCCGGTGGCAAGGAAAAAGGCATACAGATTATTCCTGTGGGCAACTTTGAAAGTAAGGACGAATTTAGTCAGGTGAAGTCTGTCAGCGCGCAGGACGTGTTTAACGCGCACCGCTTCCCCGCTGGTTTGGGTGGCATGATCCCAACCAACACCGCAGGCCTTGGCGACCCGACTAAATACGATGAAGTGTATTTTAAAAGTGAAACCAAGCCGCTGATTAAAATAATGGTGGATGCGGTGGCGCGTGATCCGGAAGTTCCAGCCAGTTTACGGCTGGTGTTTGATATGGAAGCTAAGGAAAATTCTAATTCGATTTAGTGCTATTCGTGAAATAGGCTGTTTTTCAGCCTTTTTCTTTAATTTTTAAGACTTAAATTACTTCTTACTACCTGATTAGAGGCTCTGCGCAATTTATAATCTCATCAGCCTTTTTTAAAATATACTCCAGGGTTTCTATTACTGGTTTACCCTCTATTATATCTACTTCACCAAAGTTTAAGTTAAATCCCAGCTCTATGTCGTAAGACGTTTTAGCTCGGCTATGTACAAGACAAATTATTGCCTCATCCTTTTTTGCATCCCAATACACAGGAAAATCTACATCAAACCATCCATCGCAAGAAAAGTTATTAATAATCTGCCTTCCATGTAAAGCATTCCCGACAGGCACTATTATTCTATGTTTGCTGCAGTTTGCTACTTCATTTAGTGACCATAAGATATCATCTCCACCAATAAAAGGCTTAAAGCTCCAAAAAAGCTCAAAAATGTCTTGTGGTAAATCTTTACAGTTCTTATTTTTAACATTAGTTTTTTCGCTTTCAGACTTGGCAAATGGAAACATGGTTTTCTTTGGTTTAGTCTTCCCGTCAGACAATGCTGCGGCATATCCAACGTGATCAAGAGCCCCTCTGATATCTAATGCTATGTGGCGAGTTTTTGTCCTTAAATCTCTAGGCATATCCCGTTTAAGTTTTATTTTGTGGAGGCTACTCTCATACTCCTCATTTTTTTCGATGACAACATGGTAGGGATTTGAACTAAAAAAATTCTGAATAATGACTTTCAATTCACCTAATGCATTTTTTGCATCTGCTAGCAATTCTTTTGAGCTACTTAAACCGTCAGACATTCATTTCCCCTTGTAACTATCTCTGTCCCTAAACTTTTTACTTTATAGCTCAAAAAGCCAGTTCCTGCTGCAGCTTTTTACGTTCTGCTGGCGGCAACGCCTTAAACAGCGCCGTTACTAAATCAGATGCGGTTTTTGCCGACGGGCTTAAGGTGTGGCTATAGGACACCGTGCTAACAAAGGTGTGACCGCATTCTGGATCAGTGCAGGAACAGTACAGGTTCGCGTAAGCAACACTGATTCTGTCGGTTTTTCCGATCACCGCTTTCGCTGAACACGTTGGGCATAGTATCCGCATAAATTTACCTCTCTTTACTGACCAGCAGCTAACAAAGCGGCCAGTATTGCTTGCTGTTCTGGCTGCGGTAGTTTGGCAAAGTCCTTGGCCCTGTCTATTGGTGCCGGTGCCCTCGGGCACAGACATTGCCGACTATAGTCGACCACGGACAACAACATAATTCACCCTTTGGCTTAAGTTTGGCGGTTCCGGCACCTGTTCTAAGGTGCCGTGGCGTATTTTCCAGCGCTGGCCTGCAACGTTTACCGTATAGCCCCGCTGCAACAGAGTCATGGCCTCGGCGTCAAGTCCGTGAAGATTGGCCTTTTCTGGCGGCTTTATGGTTGGCGCTGTGTGGTTTGATGAATTTCGACCTGAACCCCGATCCTCTGATCCCCTGCCAGATCTATCCGTACAGTTAGCGCCACAAGTCCAAGATTGTCGGGCGTCGCCCGACTTTAAAGCGCTCCGGCGCATTTCCCACTTATGCGGCCGCGTCAAAACCGCCACTGCCCGGGTGCCGATGCCCTTTACCCGCTTTACCGCCTCTCCGTACTCATTGCCGTATGGGGTAACTTCGTACTGAATTTCCACCTTTATGGTGCGTAGAGCCCTGATGAAATTTACAAAGTCGTTGCTTTCCGCAGCCTGTCTCAATTGCTCCAGTTCTTTCATGTGTTCTTCGGTGAAGGCTTCGCGCACACGACGAATTTCGCGGTATGCGGTGATTGGGTCGCAGCCCTGAAACTGGAACTGCCGGATGCTCCAACCGCTGGACCAAGTTTTTACATTCATCACGCCATCGCCCAGGGTTTTACCTGTTTCGGCGTCTATCAGGTCGTCCACTTCAAAACCGTTGATATTTTTGCTGATGTATTTGGCGATATAGGCCGATGCGCTGCCTTTGCTTGGGTCGATGTATTCGGCATCAAAACGCGGCTGGAACGGGTAATGAAACTTGCGTGGTTCGCTGGCTTTTATGCCTCTCGACTTTTGATAGCCCCAATGTTGGCGTGCCTTGCGGTAAAGCTTGCGTAACTTTTTACGGTTTTTAAAACGGGCTAACAGCTCGGCTTTGTTTTCTTTGCAGAAGTACCAGCGAATGCAGCGGCAAATGGCCTTAAGGTCGGCTTTTGGTGCAAACAGCATCATGTGCCAGTGTGGCGTGCCGTCTTGATGCGGTTCGGCTACCCGTACACCAAAATATTCAGCACCTGCCCTTTTTAACTTGGCGCGTGCTTTTGCCCAGGTGTCTACCATGTAACGATTGGTGTCTTTTGGCGTGCTGCCGTTCCAGTTGTTGCTGGTTGTGTGATAGTACGAAGGCGCTGTCACTGTGACAAACACCGCACCAAAGCCTATTTCTTCGGCCCACTCTTCAAGGCCGCGAATGCGTTTCATCAGCTCAGCCCGGGCGTTTTCAGGGTTGGCGGTACTGGCTTCAATGGCGTTAATCAGGGCTATTTCGTCGCCGCATTCATTGACCAGTGTTAACGACTCAGCCCAGCGGCGTTGTGCTGCTTTATCCCTTACAAACTCTGCCACAGCGCGTTTGCTGGCGTATGGACTGGCACCTTTACCAACATTGCCCTGCATTATTTCCAACGTTTCAAGGTGCTGACGGCGCAGCTTTAACAGCTTACGGCGCCACCACTTAGCGCACTGGATCCGCAGTAAAGCGCATTCCATCGCTAAAGTGTCGGTTTCCATGCCCCACAGCGGCGGCTGCACTTGCGGCAGGCGCTGCACACTAAGCTGACAAACAATGTCATACACTGCTTTTACTCTGTCTTCGTGTTCCGTGTATTCCGGCCCCAGCCCTTCGGCGGCTTCTACCATGTCGGCATAACACTGCTGGGCCAGTTCGTCGGCCAGCTTTTTAGTGGTTTCTTTGTGGTTGATCACCTTGGCGGGTATTTTGAACTGTTGCAGGTAGCGCAGTTTGCGGCCGTACTGCTGCCGCTTTTTAATTGCTGCCTTGCGAAAGGCTTTGTTGTTTTCCGGCGTTGGATTGTCTTTTGCCGCCTGCGCCAACGGCCAAAGGCCTGCCGTGAAAGACTTCGGCAGGCCCTGCAGCATGTTGTCAACAAAGCGCTGCTGGTCGCGGTTAAGGGCTGGGTTTAAGTGCATGACCTGATCACTGCTTTACTTCGCGGATTTCAATCGGCCAGCCTACCCAGCTTTTGCAGGTGCGCGACTCAACCAGGCGGCCGTTTACTGGCTTGCGTGATACCAGTTCTTCGGCGCAGTACTCCGCGTGGCTTGTGGTTTTGTTGGGGTAAATACCGATAAAGGTGATTGCCAGAATCCCAATAATTCCAATAGCAGTGCATATCTGTGGGTATTTCATGACTGCAACCCCTCGCCTTTTTCATAGGCTTCAAAAACCCATGATGCAGAGGCGTTTCTGTGAAACTTCGCCAGCAAATGCATCTGGTTTGGCAGCAGGCACAGGGTTATTTCTTCGTCGTCCACGATTGTGGTTTCTGCGGTGCCTTCTTCGTCGGTGTACAGAAAATCAAAAGCCGCGTGTTCGCAGGTTGGATCCGGTTTTATCTGCTGAATAAAACCGATTCGCTCATGCACTTCTGCGCCGCTATTGGAATAGCCGACAGGTGCAATAGCCATTAACCCCTGCAGCTTGTCTTTTAAAACTGCTACAGCACGACCAGCCGGAACACGAAAATTTGTGATTCCCGCTGCTGCGGCTGTATTTGATTGCTGGCTCATGCTTCAGCTCCTTTAGTGATAGATAACAAATCAGCCATTGCTGCCGCTGCTGATTGTTCGGCATTTTTCCCGACTATCATCTTTTCGTTGCTGACTAACACGTCCTGCCAAAAGCTTGAGCTTTTGTTCCAGTCGATTTCTCTCAGTTTTTCCGCAATCTGATACAGATCAACGCTAGTTCCTGATTGCTCTGCCTGAAAAACCATAAAACCCAGTCTTGAAAGCGACATTAGGCCAACTGCTGTGTTTGATACTTTTTCAGGGTCTATCGTCTGTTCTTCCCAGCCGACGGCGCCTGCAATTGCGTTCCACCATCTTGAAACGAAGTTTATTGACGACTCCGCTGGTAGCTCAGCTTTTTTCAGGCCTAACAAAAGAGTGCTTGCTGCGACTACATGCTTGTAACTGAATAAGCTACCTAGTTTTGGATTTGCCGCGTTTCTGTCACGGTCTATTTTTCCCGACCAGGCATGCACATACCCGATTTCTTTTGCCAAAACAGCAAGCTGTGAGTCGCGGTGGTTATAAGCGAGGTTTAATGAACGACTAACAGATTTTGCATTGCTGTTTATATCGCTGAACGCCTGTTGTCTTTCTTTAACTGACATCCATTTAAACAGTTGAATAGCGATTGTTTCCTGAGCTAACGCTGGGCTTTCTTTAATGGCCGCTATAATGGCGGTTGCTCTGTGCTGACCGTCCATCAGTTTTATTTGAGCGTCCATAGGTATGTTCAAATATCCGGTGACGCTTCTGTCTTCACTGTTTTCAAAATACATTTCTTCAGAATCAACATTGCCTACCAGTGGCGGCAGAACAAAGCCGTTTTTCTGGTTTTCAAGTAAGTATCTGATAATCGCATTTGCCCTGCCCGGGTCTGTTTTTCGTTGCGAACGTTCAAGCACTGATCCGGTGTCGAAATCAATTAAACGGCTTAGCATTCTGAAAGGCACCGTAGCTATGTAATAAGGTCTGCCAGACTGCTGACCGATTACTGCTGGTATTCTGAAATTGAAATTTTTGTCTAATGATTGAGTGCTCATGCTGCCTTCTCCTGTGGCATAAACAAGGCGATCAGCTCTTGGGCTTTGCCTCTGTTTTCAATGTCGGTTGATATGCTGCGCTGTACTTCAAAGCACTGCAGGTCTGCGCCTGAATACATGGCGCGGCTTTCGGCTGTGTCGTGGTTGGATATCACCACAGGCACTTGGCAGCTTTTCGCCAGATAGGCCAAATAGCGCTGTTCGACTGTGCCGAAACCACCAGCGCTGTAGGCTGTAAAGTTGGCGGTGCCGGATAGCGGCACATAAGGCGGATCGCAATAAACCACGCTGTCTGCTGGCAGGTGTTTGAATGTTTCTTCAAAGCTGCGGCAATGCAGTTCGGCGCGATCTAAGCGGCTGGCGAAAGCGATCATTTCTTCGCATGGGAAATACGGTTCTTTGTATTTTCCAAACGCCACATTGAACTGGCCTGATTTGTTGTACCTGCACAGGCCGTTAAAGCAAAAGCGGTTCAGGTACACGAACAACAGCGCCTTTTCGTACTGATCCGCAGTGGAATTAAACCGGGCTTTCAGTTGGCGAAACATGGCGTCTGTGTTGTTGGCTGATACAAACAGCTCCCTTGCATCGGCTATAAATAACGTCGGATGCCGTTTAAGCTGCGTGAAGGTGTTGATCAGGTCTGGGTTTATGTCGCATAACACATAGGCTTCATAATCCGTGTTCAGGAAAATTGAGCCGGCACCCACAAACGGCTCGACCAGGCACTTAGCCTTTGGCAACACAGCGCTGATACGGGCAGCCAGTTTCGACTTGCCGCCAGCCCATTTTAAAAATGGCTTATTCATTGTGGGATATCCTCATCCGTGAATTTTGGCCACTGGTTAAGCGTTGGCTGCTTAACCACCATTTGCGGGGCGGCATGCCATTCAAAGTTTGGGTATCTGCCGCTGAGGATAAAGCCAGCTCCTTTCGGTGCATCTGGCAATGGTGGTATAGCAGCAACGCAGGTTTCGCAGTAGCAGCGATAACCGCCGATATTTTCTTGCGTTAAATTCACGCCGCAGCCAGAGCATGGAATATCGTATGAACCAATAGTCATGCTGCACCTGCCTTAACGCTAAGGCTGGCTGCGTACTTTTCAGCAAAGTCCTGCCATTCAGCGAATTCAGGGTCGACATTGACTGTTGCCCATCTAACAAACTCAGTAACAGCATTTTTTGCCACTTCAGCATCATGGGCCGCTAAGCTGGCTAATGCTTCAACGGAAGTATTGGCACCCGCTTTGCTGGCAAAAAATGTGGTGTATTGCGAGGCACCTTCTGCGGCAGCCGCATCAGGGTTGTTTAACACTTCTTCTTGGTGATACCCATCAAGAAAACCTGCAGAGTAAGCCTTCTCTGCTAGTTCTATATCGTGGGCCAATAACTTGGCTGATTCGTTGCTAAACACATCTGCAGCAAACTTTTTAGCCAGTGTAACCAGCGTTTTTTGTTTGAATTCTTTTTCAAAGAAGCGGTGATACTGAACACCGTTTTTGATGATACTCAGGCAACTGCCTTGATATTGGCTTTTGCTATAAAAATGGCTGTATGCGACAACAAAACCGTGAATGGTTTCAACTAAGCCGCGGGTTTCTCTGTACGTATACTGGCCGCCGTGTGTATTGCTACGATTTATATTGAATCCAGTGCCACGCCCAGTTGGCGGCGAAAGCTTGAAGGATT
This sequence comes from Rheinheimera mesophila, assembly GCF_000986865.1. GTDB lineage: Bacteria > Pseudomonadota > Gammaproteobacteria > Enterobacterales > Alteromonadaceae > Pararheinheimera > Pararheinheimera mesophila. Next base: position 33,308 of record NZ_LAVS01000098.1, on the reverse strand, counting down.
TATCTTTGAAATCTTTCATAGCGCCACCTTCCCGCCGTTCTGCACGTAGGCAACAGCGTTTTGTGTGACTGGCTTCCACTGAAAATCTGGATACTTGCCGACCAAAATAAAACCGTTGGCGTCTGGCGCTTGCGGAAATGCTGCAACGCAATGACGGCAAAAACACAGGTAGCCGCCTTTGAGTTCTTCGGTTAACTGCAGGCCGCAACCCGGGCAAATCAAAAACATCGGCAGCAAACCGTCGCGCATTTTTTGCGCCCGCTCTTTTAAGCGTTTGGCCATTCTGGCTGTCAGGAAATAATCGGCGTCTTCTTTCTGCACCGAACACATCAAATTGTTAGCCTCGTTTTCCAAAGCTATGGCTGATGTTTCGCGGCGTAATTTTTCAAGGCTGGTGACGTTGCTCATGCTGGCAGCCTCCGTCCATTTAATTGACGCAAGGCGCGTTCTATTCTGGCGCTTGCTATGCGGCGTGCAACCGTGGCGCACTTTGGACTAACGAAGAAGCTGGCTCGCATTGTTACTTCTGATAACAAAACCCGCTTTTTGCCTTCCTCACCACCCATAAACTTGGCTCCGGCAATAAAACAGGACTGCACGAATAACAGCGCCAAGGCTGTTTTTTGTTGGTAATGACGGTTTTTCAAAGCGGCAGCCCCATTAAACGGTTTTGGTAAACAGGCTTAGCTGACTGCGTAACGGCTTTGGCTGGTTTTAGAATGGCTTTGATTTTGTCGAGGTAGGAGGCGTTGCGCTGGGCTTGCTCCGGGGTGATGGCGTTCAGCTTTGCGCAACCCTCAAGGTTGTCAATTGCTGATTTAATGCTGGCAGCGGCTTCTTTGTCGTTGCTGGCATGTGCTGCCAAAAACGTAAAAAGCTCCATGGGGGCTTTAAGTTTGTGTTCATTTTCGGAATGTACTGTATTTATATCCATGCTGGATACTCCACTGTATATATTTGACCGCCCTAGTCCCCGACCCCTACAGTCGGTCGGGCTAAGCCAGTCAGGAAATTGGAGTTCTGACTGGCCGCCCGTAGGGATTTGTCTCTGTGTTCTTGGGGAACTGCGAAGACGGACAAAGACTATTCCAAGCCATTGGATAGTTCAACGCATTGGATTAGTTGTAGGTGTTGGAATAGACGCCTACACTGCGCTTGTGTAAATAGTGTTCTTGGGGGAACAAAACATGAAAACCGTCGAATATCTCGATGCGGTAAAAACCGCGTATTCATTGGGTTCTGACTACCAGCTCGCTAAGAAAATGAATGAAAACACTTCAAGAATTAGCATGTACAGGACTAACGGCACTGTTATGAATGACGATCTTGCAATCAAGATTTCCTATCTTCTTGACTTAAATCCTTTAGCGGTGCTGGCTGACGCGCACATTGAGCGCGAAATGAAACTTGGCAATGATTCGATGGTAATTTTTTGGGAAGAAGTGAAGCGATCCGGCAAAATGGATGTGAAAGTTCTGTCTAAAATGGTTGCTTAAGGTGCGGTTTTTGGGGCCCGCACTTGGGCATTTTGTCCACAAAGGCCCCTACTCACTCCCGCTAAATAACTTGTTTTATTGCAGTTTTTATCATATGCGCTAAAAATAATTATTATTATGTTAAATTGAATGTTATGCATGAATTATTAACCTTAACTTGCCGCCCTAATTGCTTTATTTAACCTGTAACGCCTTATGTCGGGTTCAACTTATGTATCTGACATAAGGCGTATTTCAGAAGATTACGCCGACTTAATACCCACCTGCAGTATCTGGTCGTGGTCGTCTATTTGACGTACTGTCAGTACTAATTGATCTAACTGCACCTGGTCGCCAACCACAACACGTCTGTGGAATTTTTCGCTGATGTATTCGGACAAGCTTTGGCTTGGGTCCTGGTCTTCAGCGAATTGAATGCTGTAGAAGCCATCCAGTTCGTTTAAGGTGATTTCGCCGTTCAATACGAAGTCACCGAAGAAGTCAAGTTTATCCAACGAGGTTTGCTCAGCACTGGTGGACACTTTGTCACTGACTGCTTTGACATCTTTGGCTTTGCTTAATACCAGCAGCATATCGTTTAGTTGAAAGCTTGGGCTTTGCTCGGCTTTGATCCATTCACCTTTACGCAGCACGCCTAAGTAGCTGACATCCGGAGACATATTCAGTTGTTGCCAGTCGCTGTCTACAATAGGTGAACCTTTGCCGACTTTAAAGGACAAGACTTGCAATAAATCATTACTGGCAACACTGTCAAGTGTCATGGAATGATCCGGGCCTGGCTCCGGTGGTACTTCCAATTTCAGCCAGCGTGCGACCGGCGCTATAGACCAGCCCTGAATCAACAAGGACACAATCACCACGAAAAATGCCACGTTAAAGTACAAATCTTTATTTGGCACACCGGCTAACCATGGGAATAACGCCAGAATAATAGGCACTGCTCCACGAAGCCCTACCCAGCTGATAAATACCTGATCTTTCTTTGGAAAATGAAATGGCACCAAGCTTAAAAATACGGCGATGGGCCGGGCGATAAAAATCATCACTAAGGCCAATAACAAAGCCGGAATAGCATAGTCAACCAGTTTGCTTGGCGTCACCAGCAAACCCAACATCAAAAACATGATGATTTGACTGAGCCAGGCTAAACCGTCGTGCATGCGTAAAATCTGCTGAATTTGTGGTAAACGGGCGTTGCCTATTAAAAAGCCCATTAAATACACGGCCAGAAAGCCGCTACCACCAAATTGGTTGGTTAAGCCATAAATCAGCAGCGCATAAGATACGGCCAGTAAAGGGAAAAAGGCAGCGCTTAATGGCAGTTTGCGGCAAAGCAAAATAAAGAGGCGCCCTGCTCCATACCCTACTGCCGCGCCCACTACAGCCTGCTGAAAGAATACGGTCGACAAAGACCAATTTAATTCGCTTTGACCCGCCAAAACCCCAACTAAAGTAAAGGTCAGCATCACCGCCATAGGGTCGTTACTACCCGATTCTATTTCCAGTGTCGATGCAACCCGCTCTTTGATATTCAGGCCAGCAGATTGGAAGATTGAAAATACCGCAGCGGCGTCTGTTGAGCTTAAGATTGCACCTAACAGTAAGCCTTCGAGCAAGGTCAAATCAAACAAATAGGACGCTGCAACACCTAAAATACCGCAGGTCAGTACGACCCCTAATGTCGCTAATACGGCAGAAGGTGCTAAGACCACACGAACTCTGTCCGGATGAGTACGCATACCGCCATCAAACAGAATAATCACAAGCGCTATAGAGCCAATCAGCAGAGCAACATCAGGATTACCAAACTTGATGCCAAGCAAGCCGTCTTCACCAGCCAACATGCCAATGACGAGGAAAATCAATAACAAAGGCGCGCCTAAGCGCGCTGAAATCAAAGTCGCAACTATACTGGAGAAAAACAGAGCCCCTGCTACCAGGATTGTTAAATTTACTGCATCCAAATAAAAGCTCCTTTTTTCTTAATGCGCGGGGTAAATCTCCCGATAGATTTGTTGTAACGCAGACAACGGATCGGCAGCTTTGGTAATAGGGCGCCCTATCACCATATAGTCCACACCAGCCTGCAACGCATCGGCTGGAGTCATCACCCTCTTTTGATCATCAGCGGTGGCAAAAGCTGGCCGAATGCCTGGCGTTACTAAGCAGAATTCTTTACCAAATTGCTGTTTTAATTCAACAGCTTCTTGTGCAGAACACACCACACCATCCAAACCTGATTGATCAACCAGTCCTGCCAGTCTAAGTACCTGCTGCTGTGGCGTTAAATTAATACCCAGCTCCACTAAATCACTTTGCTCCATACTGGTCAATACGGTGACCGCAATCAGCAGAGGTTTTTCTTTGCCAAAGCTTTCTAAGGCTTCTCGGGCGGCGATCATCATCCGGCTACCGCCGCAGGCATGCACGTTCACCATCCACACGCCTAAATCGGCAGAGGCTTTGACGGCTTTGGCCACTGTATTTGGAATATCGTGAAATTTCAGATCTAAAAACACATCAAACTTGCGCTGCTGCAGCTCTTTGACAAAATCAGGGCCAAAGTGAGTAAACATCTCTTTGCCGACTTTTAACCGGCATAAAGCAGGGTCAAGTTGGCTGACTAAATTCAAAGCTGCAGATTTTTGTTCAAAGTCTAAGGCGACCACTATAGGACTGGTGTTATTCATTAAATTCTCTTTATTTGTCAGATCAGCGACCGTCAATGCCGGTCATTGGCTCTACCGTTTCCCACTGCTGGCAAGATGGACAGAGCCAATAAGGTTGTTTGGTTTTAAAACCACAGTTGCGGCAATGATACAGCACTTTGGTATCCAGATAAGCCTGTACCATTTGTTCTATTTCAGCCAGATGTGGCTCAGACGGGTCTTGCAACCGTCTGATTTGAATAAATTTTAAAAATAAGCGGATATTCGGCTGCTGCCGCAATTTATCTGTCAGCAAATGTTCAGCCTGTTGCAGGTTTTCCGCTTCAGCGTAAAACTGCGCCAGTTCAGCCGTAGCGCTGATATTTTTATGCTTGCGACTGAGCTCCGTCAGAAGTGTTTGCCACTTATCTGGTTCTGGTGTGGTTTGCTGCACTAAAGGCAATAACTCTGCCGCCCATTGTGGCCGTTGTTGCAAAATGGCCAGCAGCAGCTCACGCGCTTCGCTAAACTCTTCTTCAGCAATCAGTTTTTTCGCCAGCTCGTATTTAGGCCGCAGGGAAATTGGATAACGTTGGATCAACTGGCGATACGCATCGCTGGGTGCCGGCTCTTTACGCCAGGCTTCACAACTAAAATTCGCCATACCTATGCGTAAAGAACGAGAATCTGTTTGCTCTACTACAGCCCGGAAGTCCATGGCCTTTTGCCATTCGTGCGTGGCTGTAAATAAACTAAATAATTGTTTTAACACAGCTTCGCGAATACTTTCTGCCTGCACCAATGCGCTTAATAAAGGCTCGGCTCTGTCGTACAGGCCCGCACTAAAGTAATCCTTGGCCAACTCAAATTGTATATTTTGTGCTTGTTGTTTTGGCAGTTTTAACTGATGCAATTTTTCGTGGATGCGAATGGCCTTATCCCAGTCACCACGACGACGGAACAGGTTGGCTAACGCCAAGTAGGTATCTATAGTGGCGGCTTCGACATCAAGCAATTGCAATAATTGTTCAATGGCTTTGTCTTCCTGGTCTGTCAGCAGGAAATTAAGGCCAGAGGATAAATTTTTAGTAACAGAAGCCCTGCCCTTAAGCTCTTTTTGCTTTTCACTGTTTCTGCCCATAAACCAGCCGTAAGCGGCGGCGACGGGAAGTAACAGAAATAACAGTTCCAGCATAGGGGTCAGGTTTTATCAGCAGATTTAGCAAACCAACCTTTGGTTTTTGCCTTTAGGATAAAGGCCATAGACACACTCAGGCCAAGCAGGAAACCGGACACCAAAAACAGAGCAGCGATATCCACTACTCTGAGTTCTGTCTTTGCAATAAGATAATTAAATTCAGCAACTTGCTGATTGAGGGAACCCAGAATAAGCCCGAAGATAATCAAGGCTATAATAAAGACAACATAAAAAAATCTGGTCAAAACTCCGTCAACCCCGTTTTTTAGCTGAAAACAGATCAGGTGTTTGCTTTCACCCGGTCACGTAATTCTTTACCTGGTTTAAAGTGAGGCACATATTTGCCATCTAATTCCACTTTGTCACCGGTTTTTGGGTTGCGACCTATACGAGGTGCGCGGTAATGCAGAGAAAAACTACCGAAACCACGAATTTCGATACGCTCGTTATTCGCTAATGAACTGGCCATTTGCTCCAGAATTTCTTTGACTGAAGATTCGATGTCTTTCACCTGGACATGAGAAAAATCAGTAGACAGTTTTTCGATCAATTCAGATTTGGTCATGGACCCTCCGCAGTATCAGTAGAATGAAGGACCAGAGCAAAAGCTCCGGTCCTTCTATACAAGCATCAATTAGTCAGCTTTTTGAGCAGCTTTGAATGCTTCGGCCATAGCGTTACCACCAAAGTCAGCATCATCTTGCTTCTTGATAGTGTCCATAGCTTCTTTTTCTTCAGCTTCGAATTTCGCTTTGATTGACAGGCTGATCACGCGGTTTTTGCGGTCAACACCCATCAGGCGAGCTTCTACTTCTTCACCAACTTTTAATACTGTAGTAGCGTCTTCGATACGCTCACGAGCGATGTCAGATACGCGAACGTAACCTTCAACACCACCTTCCAGCATTACAGTAGCGCCTTTCGCGTCAACTGCAGTTACGTTGCCTTTAACGATAGCACCTTTTTTGTTATCAGCAAGGTAGCCGTTGAACGGATCTTCGTCTAATTGCTTGATGCCTAAAGAGATACGCTCGCGCTCTGGGTCAACTTGTAACACAACTGCGTGTACTTCGTCGCCTTTCTTGAATTCACGTACAGCGTCTTCGCCCGTTGAATTCCAGCTGATGTCTGACAGGTGTACTAAACCGTCGATGCCACCGTCTAAACCGATGAAGATACCGAAGTCAGTAATTGACTTGATCTTACCGGATACGCGGTCACCCTTGTTGAAGCCCTTCGCGAACTCTTCCCATGGGTTGGCTTTACATTGTTTCAGACCTAAAGAAATACGACGACGTTCTTCGTCGATTTCCAGAACCATCACTTCCACTGAATCACCTAAGTTAACCACTTTAGATGGGTGGATGTTTTTGTTAGTCCAGTCCATTTCTGAAACGTGTACTAAACCTTCAACGCCTTCTTCGATTTCTACGAAGCAGCCGTAATCAGTCAGGTTAGTGACGCGACCAGTGATGCGAGCACCTTCTGGGTAACGTGAAGCGATAGCGGCCCATGGATCTTCACCCATTTGCTTCAGACCTAAAGAAACACGTTGTTTCTCACGGTCAAACTTCAGAACCTTCACTGGGATTTCGTCGCCAACATTGACGATTTCGCTTGGGTGTTTAACACGTTTCCAAGCCATGTCAGTGATGTGCAGTAAACCGTCAACGCCACCTAAATCTACGAATGCACCGTAGTCAGTCAGGTTCTTCACGATACCTTTAACTTCCATGCCTTCTTCTAAGTTTTGTAACAGTGTATCGCGCTCAGCACTGCTTTCAGATTCGATTACCGCACGACGTGATACCACCACGTTGTTACGCTTCTGATCCAATTTGATGACTTTGAACTCAAGTTCTTTGTGTTCTAAGTGTAATGTGTCACGTACCGGACGCACGTCAACTAATGAACCAGGCAGGAATGCACGGATACCATCAACTTCGACAGTGAAACCGCCTTTAACTTTACCAGTGATGATACCGATAACAGTAACTTTATCCTCACAGGCTTTTTCCAGGCGAACCCAGGACTCGTGACGTTTTGCTTTCTCGCGAGACAGTAAAGTCTCACCGAAACCGTCTTCAACTGCGTCCAGAGCTACGTCGATGATGTCACCAACGTTCACTTCAATCTCGCCAGCCAGGTTTTTGAATTGTTCAACCGGGATTGCTGCTTCAGATTTCAGACCGGCATCAACCAGTACTACGTCTTTATGGATAGCAACGATAGTTCCTTTAACAATAGAACCAGGGCGAGTTTCGATAGTTTTGAGGCTTTCCTCAAACAGTAGTGCAAAATTTTCAGTCATATTCACTTTTTCAGTTTAAGTGCTCCACGCACAGTCCTGTGTCATGGGGTTGCTAAGTTAACTTGTCATCGTCCTTGCGACAAGCTGTCCAACGTGAAGGTCTAGGCCTGGTTCAACTTTTTACAGACGTTGAGAACCTCGTCCAACACTTGTTCAATAGTTTTATTGGTCGAATCCAGCATGTATGCATCGTCTGCAGGCTTTAAAGGCGCTACGGCGCGATTCATATCCCGTTCGTCACGGGCCTGGATTTCGCTTAAAAGGTCGCCGATGTTAACATCATGGCCCTTTTCTTTCAACTCTAAATAACGCCGTCTGGCGCGCTCTGACGCATCGGCTGTTAAAAAGATTTTAACTTCTGCCTGTGGGAATACCACAGTGCCCATATCCCGGCCATCCGCCACTAAACCCGGTGCTTCTTTAAAGGCGCGTTGACGGCGTAACAAGGCTTCCCGCACCCGTGGTAAAGAGGCAATTTTAGAGGCCACTGAACCTACTTCTTCAGTGCGTATGGTATGAGTCACATTTTCGCCTTCCAGCGTGACCCGGGTATAGCCTTGTTCGTCGCAGGTAAACTGCACGTCAAGGTGAGCCGCCAAAGGTTGTAAGGCTTCTTCGTCAGCAGGGTCAATCTGATGATGGATAGCAGCTAACGCTAACACCCGATAAATAGCTCCGCTATCCAGCAGATGCCAGCCCAGTTTTTGGGAAACTAAACGGCAAATGGTGCCTTTCCCTGAGCCACCTGGTCCATCAATGGTAATTACCGGCGCTTGTTGCATTCTGCCTCCAAAACAGTCGAACACACAAAAAGATGCGGCATTATACAGAAATAAATGACAAAAAGCGCGGATTAATCAAGGAGATCGCGTAACCATTTCGGTTACGCGTTATTTGCTAAGCTGGAGTGCTTAATGTACTAAACACTTCAAAGTATTGAGGAAATGTTTTACGGGTGCAATCCGGATCTTCAATAGTCACGGCGGTATCACTCAGTGCGACCAAAGAGAAGCACATGGCCATCCGGTGATCGTTGTAGGTGGCTATGCTGGCATGTTTTAGTATCGTTGGCGGTGTGATGACAATGTAATCTTCACCTTCTTCCACTTCGGCGCCCACTTTACGCAGCTCGGTCGCCATAGCCGCTAAACGATCGGTTTCCTTGACGCGCCAGTTGTAGACATTTCGAATAGCTGTCGGGCCTTGTGCAAATAAGGCTGTGGTCGCAATAGTCATGGCGGCATCAGGAATAGCGTTGTAATCCCGATCTATGCCCTTTAGTTGGTTACGGGTAACCGAAATATAGTCATAACCCCAGTCTACCGTCGCGCCCATGGCTTCTAGAGCGTCGGCAAAGTGAATATCACCTTGCACTGCATTTTTGCCAATACCCGTGACTTTTATCGTACCGCCTTTAATAGCGGCAGCAGCGAGGAAATAAGAAGCGGATGAAGCATCGCCCTCTACCAGAAACTCGCCCGGTGATTGGTATTGCTGATTGCCTTTGACGACAAAACTTTGATAGTTGTTGTTCTGAACTGTCACACCAAAACGTGCCATCAGGGCCAGCGTAATATCAATATAAGGCTTAGACACCAGCTCTCCGCTGATCACAATTTCGCTGTCACCCGACAATAAAGGCGCAGTCATCAGTACGGCAGTTAAAAACTGACTGGAGACAGAACCATCAATACTGATTTTGCCGCCAGCCAACGCTTTACCGCGAATACGTAGCGGCGGATAGTCTTTTTGCTGCAGATACTCAACATCGGCATTCCACTGCTGCAAGGCGTCAACTAAATGACCAATAGGACGCTCGTACATCCGCGGCTCGCCTGTTAAAGTCACATCGACATTGGATACCGCCAGAGCCGCAGTTAAGGGCCGCATTGCTGTGCCGGCGTTGCCTAAAAACAGCTCTAGCGGCTCAGTATGCTGAAATACACCCGCTATCCCTGTGATGTCACAGACTGTTTTATCATCCGATAACGAATACTGGACGCCCAGTGCTGTTAAGGCATTCAGCATATGGCTGACATCATCGCTGTCGAGCAAATTGGTAATACGGGTTGTGCCTTTGGCTAAAGCAGCCAGCAATAAAGCCCGGTTGGAGATACTTTTTGAACCGGGTAAATGCACCACGCCTTCGACTTTGGCGATAGGCTGTAAAGTTAAAGTTTTCATCAGCCGTGTACCCGCTCAAATTCTTTCATAAAGGTGACTAAAGTTTGTACGCCTTCCAGTGGCATCGCATTGTAGATGCTGGCACGCATACCACCGACCATGCGATGGCCTTTTAATGCCAATAAACCATTGGCTTCGGCTTCGCTGACAAACAAGTCGTTCAGACTCTCGTCAGCCAATAAAAACGGTACGTTCATCGATGAGCGGAACTGTGGCGCTACGTCATTACGATAGAAATCACTTTGATCGATATAGCCATACAAGCTTTGTGCTTTGAGCGCATTACGTTGCTGCATGGCCTCCACACCTCCCTGACGCTTCAGCCACTGGAACACCAAACCCGCCAAATACCAGGCATAGGTTGGAGGCGTATTAAACATACTGTCGTTGTCAGCGGCCAAACGATAATCCAATACGCTTGGAATATTGCTGCCTTTGGCGGGTAACAAGTCTTCACGCACAATCGCCAAAGTTAAACCTGAAGGTCCGATATTCTTCTGCGCTCCGGCGTAAATTACGCCATAACGGCTGACATCAATGGAACGAGACAAGATAGTAGACGACAGGTCGGCCACCAAAGGTGCTTTGGTTGTGGGTAAGTCGATAAATTCCATGCCGTCGACGGTTTCATTCGGACAAAAATGCACGAAGCTGGCATTGTCATTCAGTTGCCAGTCTGATGTTGGCACTAAACTGCGAAGGCCAGCTTGTTTTATTTGAATGTTCTGAGCTTTTAACGCAGTGAATTTTTCAGCTTCTTCAACAGCGGCCTTAGACCAGGCGCCTGAAACAATATAATCGGCACTAACACCAGGTTTGGCTAAATTCAGCGGGACAGCAGAAAACTGACCACGGCCACCACCGTGCATAAACAACACTTTGTAGTTCGCCGGTATGCGCAGTAAATCGCGCAGGTCCTGCTCCGCCTGAGCCGCAACCTGCATAAAATCTTTGCCTCTGTGACTCATCTCCATAATAGAGCAGCCGCGACCATGCCAGTTGAGCAACTCGTCCTGTGCCTGTTGCATCACTTCCACCGGCAACATAGCCGGGCCAGCACAAAAGTTATAGGTGGTCATCTCTTGCTCCTGTTACAACGCTTTATCAAATGAAAAACAAATTAGAAAATGGCTTTGGTCATCTTTGGATGATCTTTGTTGTTGTGGCCCTGGGTTTATCTTTAAAGGCCCTATCCAGCTATTCTGCAATAATCCTGACGTCTGGACGGCTCTTTTTGAACAGCCGCTACTGTAGCGTACTTTACAAAAGACAGAAATAAAAAAGGGGCCAGATCACATTATTTTTTAAGTAATGTGATCTGGCCCCTATTCATAGTCTTACTCTTCTTCGCCGTCCGCTACAGTATCCTCGGTCGGATTTTGTGCAGCTAAAGCAGCGGCAGCAGCTTCTGCAGCGGCCACTTCGTCTTGATCCTGAATTTCGTCGATGCGTTGTACACCTACGACTTTTTCACCTTCGATGGTGCGGATCAGAATGACACCCGCCGTGTTGCGGCCTACTTGCGACACTTCGCTGACGCGGGTCCGTACCAGTGTGCCTTTATCAGAAATCAGCATGATTTCATCCAGTGCATTGACTTGTACAGCGCCCACCACCAAACCGTTACGTTCGGATACTTTAATCGAGACCACGCCCTGAGTTGCACGGCTCTTCTCTGGATACTCTTGGAGCGCAGTACGTTTACCGTAGCCGTTTTCAGTCACGGTCAGAATGGCGCCGTCGCTCTTCGGTACAATCAACGACACTACAGAGCCGTTTTCGCGCAGTTTAATACCACGAACACCAGTCGCACCACGGCCCATTGGACGGACCTGATCTTCGTTAAAGCGCACCACTTTACCGTCGTCTGAGAACAACATGATCTGGCTGTTACCGTCTGTGATATCCACACCAATCAACTGATCGCCTTCGTTCAGGTTCACGGCAATAATACCGTTACTGCGTGGACGCGAGTATTCAGTTAATGAGGTTTTCTTCACAGTACCGTTGGCGGTCGCCATAAACACATACTTGCCTTCTTCGTATTCACGAACCGGCAGAATAGCAGTGATCCGCTCGTTTTCTTCCAGTGGCAGTAAGTTGACTATTGGCTTACCACGCGCCTGACGCGAGGCCAGCGGTAATTGATACACCTTCATCCAGTACAGACGACCGCGGTTAGAGAAACACAAAATGGTATCGTGGGTACTGGCGATCAGTAGCTGATCGACAAAGTCTTCATCTTTGACCGTTGTTGCCGCTTTACCGCGACCACCACGGCGCTGAGCTTCGTAATCACTCAGCGGCTGGTATTTGGCATAGCCTAAATGCGACAAGGTCACGACCACGTCTTCTTCGGTGATCAAGTCTTCCATGTTGATATCCATCGCATTATCCTGAATTTCGGTACGACGGGCATCTCCATATTGGGCTTTTGCCGCTTCTAATTCTTCACAGATCACTTCCATTAAACGCTCTGGGCTGGCCAGAATGTGTAATAACTCAGCAATCAGTACTAACAGCTCTTTGTATTCGTCCAGAATTTTTTCATGTTCCAGACCTGTCAGTTTGTGTAAACGTAAATCCAGGATCGCCTGAGCCTGTTGTTCGGTCAGGAAATACTCGCCATTACGGATCCCAAAATGCTCTTCCAGCCACTCAGGACGGGCGGCGTTTTCACCGGCGCGTTCCAACATGGCGCTGACATCACCCAACTGCCAGCCACGCGCCACTAAACCTTGTTTCGCATCAGCCGGGCTTGAAGAGTTCTTAATTAAATCAATGATTTCATCGATATTCGCCAAGGCTATGGCCAGGCCTTCCAGGATATGGGCGCGGTCACGGGCTTTACGTAAGTCGTACACTGTTCTGCGTGTCACCACTTCGCGGCGGTGCAACACAAAACATTGCAGCATTTCTTTTAAACCCAGCAGTTTAGGTTGGCCTTGGTCCAGCGCCACCATATTGATACCAAATACAGTCTGCATTTGGGTCTGGGTGTATAAATGGTTTAATAAAACGTCTGAGGATTCGCCACGTTTGACTTCAATGACAATACGCATACCGTCTTTATCAGACTCGTCGCGTAACGCAGAAATGCCTTCAATACGTTTTTCTTTCACCAGCTCGGCGATTTTTTCAATCAGACGGGCTTTGTTGACCTGATAAGGGATTTCATCAACAACAATGGTTTCGCGGCCGGTTTTGTCGTCGGTTTCGATATGGGTTTTGGCACGGATATACACCTTACCACGACCAGTGCGGTAAGCCTCTTCGATGCCACGGCGGCCATTGATAATAGCGGCTGTCGGGAAATCTGGCCCCGGCATCAGTTCCATTAATTCAGGAATGCTGATTTCAGGATTCGCGATCAGGGCCAGACAGGCGTCAATGACTTCATTTAAGTTGTGTGGCGGAATATTGGTTGCCATACCAACAGCTATACCAGAGGAGCCGTTGATCAACAGGTTTGGAATTTTGGTCGGCAATACAGCAGGGATCATTTCAGTACCATCGTAGTTCGGCACATAATCCACTGTTTCTTTATCCAAATCGGCTAGCAGCTCACCGGCAATACGGGACATCCGCACTTCGGTATAACGCATGGCTGCTGCGGAATCTCCATCGACAGAGCCGAAGTTCCCCTGACCGTCTACCAGCATGTAACGTAAGGAGAAAGGCTGGGCCATACGAACTATCGTATCGTACACCGCGCTGTCACCGTGCGGGTGGTATTTACCTATTACGTCACCAACCACACGGGCAGATTTTTTATAGGCTTTGTTCCAGTCGTTCCCTAACTCTTTCATCGCAAACAAAACGCGACGGTGAACTGGCTTTAAACCGTCCCTTACGTCAGGTAAGGCACGTCCCACAATAACGCTCATGGCATAATCGAGATAAGAATTCTTTAATTCTTCTTCGATATTAATGGGAACAATTTCTTTGGCCAAATTTGTCATAAAAAGCTTTTTTCCCTTAAATCAACAAGATACCCGCGTTTTTTACTGTAATGGGTCGCGAGACAAAGGCGGATTCTACCACAGAAAAAATACCTTGCCAGTTCTGTCGTGCTTTGTACAGGATTGCTCAAACAGATCAAGGCTTTATAATGGGCAAAATTTTTAGTGGATATGCGTATGACCCCTTCTTCCAATGTTGATCCGGCCGAAATTGCCAAATTTAATGAAATAGCATCCCGCTGGTGGGATCCGTCTGGTGAATTTAAACCCTTGCACCAACTCAATCCCTGCCGCCTGGCCTTTATCAGCGATCAGGTACAAGGTTTGTTTGGTAAAAAAGTGGTGGATGTGGGCTGTGGTGGCGGTATTTTAGCGGAGTCTATGGCCAAAGCCGGCGCCGACGTCACAGGCATAGATATGGCCGATGAAGCCTTAACTGTGGCTAAATTGCACGCATTAGAATCTGCGGTCTCCGTTCAATACCAGCAAAGTACGGCGGAGGCTTTTGCATCAGCAAACAAAAACAGCTTTGATTTGGTCACTTGTATGGAAATGCTGGAGCATGTGCCAGAACCCGCTTCTGTAGTACAAGCTTGTGCTGATTTAGCTAAACCAGGCGCAACATTGGTGTTCTCGACTTTGAATAAAACCTGGAAAGCTTATCTGATGGCTATTGTCGGCGCTGAGCAGCTCCTTAAGCTGGTGCCCAAAGGCACGCATGAATTTGAGAAGTTTATCCGTCCTTCTGATCTGATGCGTTTTATTGATGATGCAGGTTTACAAGTGGTCGATGCGACAGGTCTGCACTACAACCCGGTAAATCAGTCGTTCCGCACTGGCCCTGGCCTTGATGTCAATTATTTTGTGGTGGCGAAAAAGCCTTTATGAAGAAGTTACTGCCCAAGCCAGCAGCCGTTTTGTTTGATTTGGACGGCACGCTGGTAGACACAGCTCAGGATTTGGGCGCTGCGCTTAATTTTGTGCTCCGCCAGCATGGCATGCCAGAAAAAAGCTATGAAGAGTACCGGCCTATGGCCTCGCACGGTGCTAAAGGTTTACTGCAGCTAGGTTTTGGTGAGGCAATACACGAGATTGATTTTGGTAAAGCCCGCCAGAGTCTACTGGACTACTACCACCAGCATAGCGGTGTACACAGCAGATTGTTTCCGGGCGCCGCAGAGTTATTTGCAGTGCTTGAAGCACGAAACATCCCCTGGGCCATAGTGACCAATAAACCTTATAAGCTCGCTGCCAAAGTACAACGTCAGTTGCCTGCCTTATTAAACAGCCGTTTATTATTAGGCGGTGATAGTCTGGCACAACGTAAACCTGACCCTACACCACTGTGGATGGCTGCGCATTATATGCAGGTGTCTGCAACTTCATGTTGGTATATCGGCGATGCGGAACGGGATATAGAAGCAGGACGTCGGGCAGGCATGCATACCGTAATGTGCGATTTTGGTTATATCGGGCCTGAGGATAAAACTGAACTTTGGGGGGCAGATTTGCATATTTCTGACTTAACAGACTTGATCCAATACCTCGACTAAGTTCAGTTTTTTCATATTTTGCGCATTAAAAAATCACCTCGCGTCAGGTGATTTTTTTTATCCTTTCAAATTTTAACCGAACAGACAAAATAGATTTTTTACTGAAAAACTCTTGCTTCCCTGCAGAGGTTTTTAAACGCCTATTTCGCACGTTAGCAGGCACTAACATGCTGTTTTTTTCACCTTTTTGCAGGGGTTGCAATTGCTATTGATCCACTCTATCTTGTGATCCGTTCTCCTTTCACCCCTAGATGTTGTGTCGCTCTGTTGAGTTTGACCTAATGAAGCCAAAAGCGGGTGAATTCGCTGCACAGTAGAAATTCTGTGCACACAATAATAACAATTGAGATGGAATTTTCGGCGGAAAAATATGACTCAAACATTATACGTAACCAAAAGAGATGGTCAGCGCGAACCATTAGACTTAGACAAAATTCACCGTGTGATAGATTGGGCTGCTGAGGGGTTACAAAACGTATCAGTGTCTCAGGTTGAGTTACGTTCTCACATTCAGTTTTATGACGGCATCAAAACTGCCGACATTCATGAAACTATCATCAAAGCCGCTGCCGATTTAATTTCCAAAGAGACGCCTGACTATCAATATATGGCTGCCCGTCTGGCCGTATTCCATTTGCGTAAAAAAGCCTATGGCCAGTTTGAACCACCAAAGTTATACGACCATGTGGTCAAGATGGTGGAAGAAAAGCGCTATGACGCTCATATTCTGGCGGATTACACCAAAGAAGAACTGGATCAACTGGACAGCTTTATTGTTCACGGCCGTGACTTAGATTTCAGTTACGCTGCGGTCAAACAGCTCGAAGGCAAATACCTGGTACAAAACCGGGTGACAGGCCAGATTTATGAAAGCGCTCAGTTCCTTTATATGCTGGTTGCTGCCTGTTTGTTCGCTACCTATCCAAAAGACAGCCGTTTAAGCTATGTGCGTCGTTTTTACGATGCGGTGTCTACCTTTAAGATTTCGTTACCTACGCCTATTATGTCCGGCGTACGTACCCCAACCCGTCAATTCAGTTCTTGTGTGTTGATTGAATGTGGTGACAGCTTAGATTCAATCAATGCCACTAGCAGCGCTATCGTCAAATACGTGAGTCAGCGTGCCGGTATAGGTATTAACGCTGGTCGTATCCGTGCTTTAGGCAGTCCAATCCGTAACGGTGAAGCTTTCCATACCGGCTGTATTCCGTTTTATAAACATTTCCAGACTGCAGTAAAAAGCTGCTCTCAAGGCGGAGTTCGGGGTGGTGCCGCTACGTTGTTCTATCCATTGTGGCACTTGGAAGTCGAATCGCTGCTGGTGCTGAAGAACAACAGAGGTGTGGAAGAAAACCGGGTACGTCATTTAGACTATGGTGTGCAGTTTAACCGACTGATGTACACGCGCCTGATTAAAGATGAAATGATCACTCTGTTCAGTCCTTCTGACGTACCAGGGTTGTATGATGCGTTTTTTGAAGATCAGGAAAAGTTTGAAGAGCTGTACGTCAAATACGAGGCCGATACCTCTATTCGTAAAAAACGTATCAAGGCCGTAGAGCTGTTCACCCTCTTCATGCAAGAGCGCGCCAGCACAGGCCGTATTTATTTGCAGAACGTTGACCACTGCAATACACACAGCCCATTTAATCCTAAATTTGCTGCTGTGCGTCAGAGCAACCTCTGTCTAGAAATTGCGCTGCCAACCAAACCACTGAATGACATCAACGATCCAAATGGTGAAATTGCGCTTTGTACTTTATCGGCCTTCAACTTAGGTGCTATTGAGCATTTGGATGAGCTGGAAGAGTTGGCTGACTTAGCGGTCCGTGCGCTGGACAGTCTGCTGGATTACCAGGATTACCCTATCCTTGCGGCGCAACGCGCCAGTATGGACCGTCGTACTTTAGGTATAGGCGTCATTAACTATGCCTATTATCTGGCGAAAAATGGCGTGAAATACTCTGATGGATCAGCCAATGCATTAACGCACCGCACTTTTGAAGCGATTCAGTATTACCTGATGAAAGCCTCGAACAAGCTGGCGCAGGAATTTGGTCCTTGCCCTAAATTTAACGAAACGACCTATTCAGAGGGCATTATGCCTATTGATACCTATAAAAAGGATCTGGATAAAGTCTGTGCTGAACCTTTGCATTACGACTGGGATCAGTTACGTAAAGACGTGGTGCAGTATGGTTTACGTAATTCGACCTTGTCAGCGCTGATGCCATCAGAAACCTCGTCACAAATTTCAAATGCGACTAATGGTATTGAACCACCCCGGGGTCATATCAGTATAAAAGCCAGTAAAGACGGTATTTTGAAGCAGGTGGTACCTGAGTACGAACGCCTGAAGAACCAATACGAGTTGTTATGGGATATGCCAAACAACGATGGTTATATCAGTCTGGTGGCTATCATGCAGAAGTTTGTTGATCAGACCATTTCGGCCAATACCAACTACGATCCAGGCAAGTTCGAAGGCGGTAAAGTGCCGATGAAGATCTTACTGAAAGATTTACTGACAGCTTATAAATTAGGTGTCAAAACCATGTACTACCACAATACCCGCGATGGTGCGTCCGATATGCAGGAAGATATCAAGGCAGCGCCGGAGGATGATGGTTGTGCCGGTGGCGCCTGTAAAATTTAAGTCTGGGGCTGCGTTGCAGCCCTCTTTTTGTATGCATAACAAATAATAATCTGGATATCGCTGATGAGCTACACCACTTTTAGCCGCACAAATAACGACCAAATGAAAGAGCCGATGTTTTTTGGCAATCCGGTGAATGTGTCCCGTTATGATCAACAAAAATACGGCATCTTTGAAAAGCTGATTGAAAAACAACTAAGTTTTTTCTGGCGTCCGGAAGAAGTGGATGTCAGTAAAGACCGTATCGATTTTCAGCAGTTGCCAGAACATGAAAAACACATTTTCATCAGTAACTTAAAATATCAGACGCTACTGGATTCTGTGCAAGGGCGTTCACCTAACGTGGCTTTCCTGCCAATAGTGTCGTTACCAGAGCTGGAAACCTGGATTGAAACCTGGGCTTTTAGTGAAACCATCCACAGTCGAAGCTACACCCATATCGTCCGTAATATCACCAACGAGCCACATAAGGTATTTGACGACATTCTGCTGAATCAACGTATTATTGAACGGGCTGACGATGTAACCCGCTATTACGACGATTTAATACACTCCGTCAATATCTATCATCTGTTTGGTGAAGGTACTCATCAGGTTGCAGGTAAAACTCACAGCATCAGCCTGCGCGATCTGAAGCGTAAGCTCTACATTTGTCTTCTGTCGGTGAACGTACTCGAAGCCATCCGGTTTTATGTCAGCTTCGCCTGCAGTTTTGCCTTTGCTGAGCGTGAGCTGATGGAGGGCAATGCAAAAATTATCAAACTGATTGCCCGCGACGAAGCGCTGCATTTAACCGGCACTCAGCATATGTTGAATATTATGGCGGCGGGTGAAGACGATGCCGAAATGGCAGAGATCGCCAAAGAATGCGAAGAAGAAGCTTACGCTATTTTCCGTAAAGCCGCTGAGCAGGAAAAAGACTGGGCTGAATTCTTGTTTAAAGACGGCTCGATGATTGGTTTAAACAAAGATATTCTCTGCCAATACGTGGAGTACATCACCAACAACAGAATGCAGGCTGTTGGCTTAAAACCCATCTTCGGCACTACACAAAACCCAATTCCGTGGATCAATGCCTGGTTGGTATCAGACAACGTGCAGGTAGCGCCACAGGAATCTGAAATCAGCTCTTATTTAGTGGGTCAAATCGACAACGAAATGGATGGCGCTGACTTCGGCGATTTTGATCTCTGATCTGCGTCGACAGCAATGGTTAAAGTAGTGGTGAAAGATGTGCTCAGCCTGGAATTCAGGCCTGAGCAGCGCACCCTGCTTGATGCACTGGAAGCGCAGCAACAGCAAGTGAATTACCAATGCCGTGAGGGCTATTGCGGCGCGTGCCGTTGTAAACTGCTCTCAGGTACGGTGAGTTATTTGAACGAACCTTTAGCTTTTGTCCGTAAGGGTGAAATTCTGCCCTGCTGCAGTATTCCGACCACAGATATAGAAATAGAATTGCCCTGACCATCGTAAGATAGATCAGGGCAAGCTTATCATTAATGTCTCAATGTGGAATTAAGACTTTTTAATGCCTTCCACGCTCAGATCTAAGTGCACTGTAGCAGAGGCTGGGCCAAGAATGTTTTTAATGGCGAAATCTTCTAAGTTGATGCTGGTAGTGCCAGCAAAACCGGCACGGTAACCGCCCCATGGGTCTGAGCCCTCACCCAGCTTAGTGGCATTAATGACGATTTCTTTGGTTACGCCGTTTAACGTGAAGTTACCTACCACATCAAAATCAGCACCGGCTTTTGGCACTATCTTGGTGCTAACAAAAGTTGCTTTGCTATGTTTATCCACGTTCAGGAAATCCGGGCTGCGCAAGTGCTTATCGCGCTCCGCATGATTCGAATCGATGCTTTTGGTGTCAATTTCTAACTGAATTTTAGAATCAGCCAACTTGGCAGCGTCGTAGCTGAAGTTACCTTTAAAAGTATTGAAACGACCATACAACCAGCTATAACCCAAATGGCTGATCTTAAACTGAATAAAAGCATGAGCGCCTTGAGTATCAATTTCATACTCTGCAGCCTGTAAAGCTGGTGCTGCTAACATCGATGCCATCAGGCTGGCTATGAATAGTTTTTTCATTTCGATCTCCTTTTACACTAAGGGTTGAGCATACGTTTTAACGTTTCGTCTTTGTCAAAAAAATGATGTTTCAGCGCAGCCAAAGCATGTATAACAGCAAGTGCAATCAAGCCATAAGCGGCGAATTTATGCACTACACCTGCCCTGTCAGCCTGTTCAGCGAAAAGCTCACCTGCCGAAGGCAAGTCAAACAGACCAAACACCTCTATCGGCCGGCCATCTGCAGTAGAAATCAGGTAACCACTGCAGATAATCAAAAAGATCAGTACATACAACAGTAAATGGGTAAGATGACTGACACGTTGTACGGCTTTACTGTGACTGGCTAAAGGTGTGGCTGTGCCATTCAAAAGCCGCCATAGCACTCTGTATCCCATCATCAGGAACAACAACACCCCCACGCTTTTATGCCAAAAAGGTGCAGTTCTGTACCAGCTACTGTAGTAACTTAAATCCACCATCCAAAAACCTGACGCAAACAGTCCTATCACTATCGCAGCCACTGACCAGTGCAACACTCTGCTGGTGCGATCGTATCCTTTCGTTTCAGATGTCATAACTCACCTCTCTTGATAGAAATAGCTTATCTTTCCAGAAGATGGTTTAAAATAACAAAAATAAGCACATTTTGTTCTATTTAATAGAAGATCAGTCTGCAATAGCCAAACTGTAGATATAAAAAAAGAGCCGTAAAGGCTCTTTTCAAAGATAGCAGAGTTTAGAATTCAACTTTACCGTCGCGGATATGTTGTTCACCCCGCTCTTTGGCCAAAGCAATTTGCTTTTGACGCTCTGCAAATGACGCTTTTTGCTCTTGCGTAATTTTATCGTGGCAATGCGGACAACTTAGCCCCTGAACATAAAGTGGTGATTTCATCTCATCCTGCGACAACGGCATACGACAGGCGTAACACTGATCATAACTGCCTTGTTCAAGGCCATGTTTGACCGCTACACGCTGATCAAACACAAAACACTCGCCCTGCCACAAACTGTTCTGCTCTGGTACTTCTTCCAGGTATTTCAGGATACCGCCATCGAGGTGGTACACTTCCTCAAAGCCTTGTTCTTTCAAAAAGGCGGTAGATTTTTCACAGCGAATGCCACCGGTACAAAACATAGCCACTTTTTTGTGCTTCGTTTTGTCCAGATTTTGCTGCGCCCACTGCGGGAATTCACGGAAACTGCTGGTATTTGGATTAATGGCATTTTTAAAAGTACCGATGGCCACTTCGTAATCGTTGCGGGTATCAATGACAATAGTCTCAGGGTCGGAAATCAATTGATTCCAGGCTTCGCCTTTGACATAGGTGCCGACTATGTGGGCTGGATTGATGCCTTCCACGCCCATAGTGACAATTTCTTTTTTCAGCTTGACCTTAGTGCGGTAAAACGCCTGCTCATCAGCAAAAGACTCTTTATAAGACATGCCATCAAACCTGCTATCTGCGGCAAACCACTGTAACATGGCGTCTATGCCTGCACGCGGGCCACAAATAGTGCCATTAATGCCTTCTTCGGCCAGCAGCAAAGTGCCTTTGACTTTATTCAGTACCAGGTGTTGATAAAGGTTATCGCGCAACGCGACATAATCAGGTAAAGCGACGAATTTATATAAAGCAGCAACAACGTACATTTATTGACTCACCTTCTGCAAAGCCGGACCGTAAATCCGGGGCAAAAATACGGGCCGCTATTATAGCTACAGAAAATGAAATAACAAGGTAAGTCTGGCTTAATGCTGAGTCACGGTTGATTGGATCAAAGGCAATTCAAAAGTTTGCTCGCCATCCGTGATCAGTAACTTGTCATCTTCACGCCATAAATCCAACTGCATATGACTTTTGAGCATACTGCAAAAATCCAATAGCTGTTGATGCGACAAGGTATGAAACTGCACATTACTAAAGTGCTGTTTGTACTGACTTTTTACTTTACGTTGATCCTCCTCATCCAGAAACAGTACAACCTGATCGGCCTGGTGGCTGGCCCGTTGCATATGCTTTTCACTGAGTAAATCAACGTTACACCAGAGTTTAATATGATCTGTCGCATCACTGACATAAAGATCGGGTGTTTTACCGGCTCCTTCTGCTTTTGCCAGTTGAGGGGAGACTTCGAAAAAAGACAGATAAGCCAGCAAGCGACGGGCAAAATGTTCAGCCAGCTCTGTTTTGTAAGGCGCGATGTAACAGGTACGTTTTTGGTACACATGGCTGACCTCTGACGCATAATTCAGATCCAGCCGAATCACTTTACTGACCACTTGCATACAGACACCTCGTTGGTATCGGCAACAACCTCTGATTAGTGTAGCTGAGATTGAATTGCGCCGTAGATCAGATGCATAGCCAATGCCAGCAATACAACACCCATTAAACGATCAAACCAATATCCTTTGGCTAATAAAAAAGTTCTTATATTGTCGCGGGTTAAGATCACAGATAAAAAAGCGAACCAGGCTGCTGTCGCAAAAGCCATATAACAGCCGTAGATCACTTTGTACGAAACTGGTGTCTGCGGCGAAATAATGACGGCAAAAAGTGATAAAAAGAACAAAGTGGCTTTGGGGTTCAGGCCATTAGTAACAAAGCCTGAACTAAAGGCTTTGAGCATGGATGGCGTTTCACAAAACGGCTCTGCCACGCTTTCTGACGTGGAATTGACTGGCACTCCACTACCAATAGCTTGCCAGCCTATATAAGCCAGATAGCTGGCTGACAGCAGACTAAACAAGGTAAACAGCCAGGGCGTAGTTTTTATCAACAAGCCCAAGCCCAGCAATGAATAGCAGACATGTAAAAAAATCGCCATTCCTATACCCATACTGGCAGCCAAAGCAACATGGCGTCCATAACGCACCGCATAACGTAAAACAATAGCGAAATCAGGCCCGGGGCTGGCGACAGCCACCAAGTGCACAGAGGCGATTAAAATAAACTCAGGCCAAAACTCCATGCTTTATCCTTTTGATTTTTCTTGGATTATTCAGTGGTTATTAAAACATGAGGCGAAAGTGTTTCGAAGTAAAATCTCGAGAAAATGTTACTTCATCACAAAAGTACTTGCACTTCGATGGTGAATCCGCAAAAATGTTATAACATCACACTGATTAATTAACGCAAAAAAGGTTTTTCGATGCGCCCTTCTCTTTTTCAACTTTCTCCAGTGGCACTGCTGGTCGCCTCCGTCTTTTCTACGCAGGTTCAAGCCCAAAACATGACCATTCAAGGGCTTGTGCTGGACAGCGATGGACAAGCCATTGAACAGGCCAGAGTACACGTGCATGGTCGCCAGCAATATGTGTACGCCGATAAAGACGGCCGTTTTACTATTCAGGCGCCGGCTGATTCGGAATTACATATCTCGGCCAAAGGCTATGGCGATCAATTTATTAAGGTCAGCGCAACACAAACTAACCAGCTTACCGTGCAGCTTCAGGCTGGTGGTCTTGAGCGTATTGTCGTCGCAGCTTCCGGTTTGCATCATTACGATCTGGAAATGGCAAATCCGGTGTCTGTGTTGTCTGGTGAAGAGCTAAGCCGTAAAACCGAACCGACCATAGGCGAAACACTGAAGTCTTTGCCTGGTGTTCACAGCAACTATTACGGTCCTGTCGCGGCAAGCCCTATTTTACGTGGCCTGGATGGCCCGAGAGTCCGTATTTTAAGCAACGGTTTGGATACGGCAGATGTATCCCGTATTGGCCCGGATCATGCGATCAGTGCGGATGCCATAACCACTGAGCAGATTGAAGTGCTGCGTGGTCCTTCAACCTTGTTATACGGTAGCGGCGCTGTGGGTGGTGTTGTCAATGTGGTAGACAACAGACTGCCGCGTCAGCTACGCCCTGCCAATACGCAAATTGAGACCCGCTATGGCTCAGGTGCTGATGAGAAAACAGCAGCCTTAGCTCACGATGGTGGGCAGGAGCAGGTCGCCTGGCATTTTGATGGATTCAAACGCAAAACCAATGACTATGATGTCCCCGACTTTACCAATGATGAAGGCGAAAACAGCGATAAACTCGCCAACTCATGGCTGGATAATTCGGCCGTCAATGGTGGATTAAGCTGGATCACCGACAAAGGCTTACTGGGCTTTTCTATCGGTCATATTGACAGCGAGTATGGCATTCCTGGCCATCACCATCATGCAGAGCACGAAGAAGAGCATGAAGGTGAAGAACATGAAGAAGAGGAAGGTCATCAGGAAGCGGGTGTGTTTGCCCGGGTAAAACAAGACAGATACGGTCTGGCTGGTGAACTGTACAAACCTTTCGCAGGTGTTGAAACCTTGTCTTTTAACAGTGCCCTGACCCGCTATCAGCATCATGAAATTGAAGATGGCGCGATAGGAACCAGTTTTAAAAATGACAGCATTGAAAGTCGCTTCACCGCTGAACATGAAACCTTCGCGGGTTGGCATGGTGTGGTGGGTTATCATTTACAAAACAGTGATTATCAGGCCATAGGTGATGAAGCTTTTACACCGGACACAAAAACCGACTCTCATGCACTATTTGTGTTGGAAGAACGCAGTTTCGGTGAGGTCACTGCTCAGTTAGGCGCTCGCATCGAGCAGGTGCAATACAAAGCTTCAGGCATTGAATTTGAACATCATCATGACGACGAAGCAGAAGAACAACACGCCGCTGAAAACGTAAAGAATGATTTTACCGCTGGCAGTCTGTCTGCCGGTTTAGTCTGGAATTTCCAACCAGGTTACAACTGGGCCTTATCGGTCAGTCGTTCAGAGCGTGCTCCAAGCGCAGCAGAGCTATATTCCAACGGTGCCCACATTGCTACTCAAACCTATGAACTGGGTCTGGCTTATGCGTTGGATGACGACGGAGAAATCAGCAAATCAGCGTCTGATATCAAAAAAGAAGTCGCAAATAACATTGATCTGACGCTGCGTAAGTTTGAAGGAGATTTCACCTTCACCTACAACCTGTTCTACAACAAAGTTGATGATTATCTGTATATGCAGGATTCGGGCTTAACCATGGCTGATCTGGACGCTCATGAGGACGAAGGTCATGAAGAAGACCCTGATCACGCCCATGAGGACGAAGAATTCGCCATTTTCCAGTATCGGCAGCAAGACGCTACCCTATATGGCGCTGAATTCGCTATGGCTTATCAACTGACCGCTGAGCAGGAGCTGGAGCTCTTTATCGACTCCGTCCGGGCAAAATTGGACAACGGCGGTAATTTACCCCGGATCCCACCTGTGAAAACAGGCATTGGCTACAGTTATTCAGCGCAAGACTGGTCTGCCAGCCTGGATTGGACTCATTATATGAAACAAAATCGGATCGCAGAGGGAGAAAGCAGCACAGGCTCTTATCAGATCCTCGACTTCGCCTTCAGTTATTACTTTAATCTGAGCGATCTGGACCTGACAGCTTTTGCCAAAGCCAACAACCTGACAGACGAACTTGGTTTTGTGCACAGCTCCTTTATCAAAGAAGATGCGCCTCTGCCGGGCCGCTCTTTTACTTTAGGTCTGAAAGCCCGCTTCTAGTATACCCTTCGTACTTGAAGCCGCAGCTTTGTTGACTGCGAGCATAGCCCCAGCCACATAGGTCTACTATGCTCCTGGGGTCTCACGCTCTTGTCGCCTCGCTGCAACTCCAATTACTTTGGGTATAAATAGAACTGTTCAGCAGCCAAAACGCACAAGGCCCCGGTTATCGGGGCCTTGTTATCTGAATTCGTTAATTATTGACCTCTGGCAAACAGGCCAATCCCTTTGTCTTCCATCGCTTCCCGGTACCCTCCGAGCCACTGCGATCTGGTGTCTAAATTCTGATAAGGACAAATCTCTTTTGAGCGACCTGTGACAGCGGCGCGATAACCTTGAGCATGAGCACGTTCTAAACGATCTCTTTTCTGTCTTTTCATAAGGCAATCTTCCTCGATCTGATAAATAACAAACAACTTGCGTTGCACTTTAATAGATAGTTGAGTTGCCCAAAAGGTTCCACTAATAAACTTAGCTGCCCCCTATTGACATTAAGTAAAGAACTGAACTTATTTAAGATTTGATGACAAAATAATTTATTTTTTTTGAAATATTACCTGGCAAACCGTTATGCGCTCAGCGTTTTGCAGCATAGAGTCTGGATCATCAGGCGCCGGGGCTGAAATTCAAAGTTAAAAAAACCTGCCGGAGCAGGTTTTATCAGACGCAATAGCCGTTACTTCAAGCGTCTTCTGAGCATCAGTAAAGGCAACAGCAACAGGCTGAACCAAGCTGAAGAGCCACCTTGACGTTCATAAGTTACCTCTTCGGCTACGTTACAGTCTTCAATAGTGCCGTTAGGTACAGGTGTTAATTTCACCGGACGCGTCACGTTTTCCATCACGGGGTTGCCAGCAGAGTCTTTGACCAATTCACCCTTACTGTCGCGCTGCTCAACGGAGAAAATAGCATTAGCGATAATCTCGTTGTTGTTATTGATGTCTTTGGCTTCGACCAGATTAAACTTAGTGCCACAGGGCAATAAGGTATTTAAATCGACAAAACTTTGGTCTTGTATGTTGTATAAAAACGCCACTTGCCTGCGGGTCGTACCGTCTTCAGGCACTATCTCCGCCGCACCCACCACCAGGTTATTTTCGTTAATAGCAGATGGCAAGGTGCCAGAGCTACTGAAAAAACCATTGGGATAAGTTACAGTTTTGGTATTGTAATCAAAGATAAACATCCGGTTACGGGCTATGCCGTTAAAGCGCTTATTGGCGCTGCCGACGATGATGTTTTGATTGTTGATATCATTTGCCGAACTGAAATCCCAGTCCAGTGGATTGATAATGGGAGACACTTCGCCCTCATCAAACACTGTGGCATGGGTTGGACTCACCCGACGCTCTGCGTCTGTGTAGGTAGAAAAACCAACAGCTATGCCATCATCATTGACAGATAACGCCCGACTGATGTAGCCAGACAAACTGGAGCCCTCGATCACCGGACCTAAGAAGCCGTACTCTACAGGAGCAGAAATTTGGCCTGATTCATTCATCTTCCAGACTAAGGCTCTTTCATAATACGCCGTGGGTGCTGCACTGTAGTAGCAGATATTAACTGGTGCTGTTTCGCCCTTACAGGCGGTCTCTATCGCTTCTTTGGTGGTCTCGTCCATGCCGACACTACCTGAGCCAGCGATATAATTTGATTCGCTGATTTTTACCGCATTGGAAAATCCGCCCCCCAATTCCTCATAAGGAATAGGTAAGGCCGTGACGCTATTGCCATTGACGACGTAAGACTTGATATAGCCTAAATCCGGTACCCATAACTCGACAGTTTCAGGTGACGGGGTTGTTTCTGTGGCCGCTGGAGTAAAACTTTGCAGTGTAAAAGGCGTGGTTGCTAAAGCAATTGCATTTGAGCTGTTGTTAATATCGTAAATGTATTCTCTGTTGGTCGGGACAGCAGCCTGCTCACGGATCTTCACCTGTGCGCCTGTGGTTAAATTTAAGGCCAGAACATCACTGTAACGCTGGATAGTGTAATTGCCGTTGTTATTGGCAGTACGTAGGTAGCCTAACAGTTTGGTTAATGCAGCAGCAGTAACATTACCTAATTTGACCTGTTCAATTTCTTCTGCCGTTAACAAGGCGGTCAAACTGGCATCTTCAAAATCTAAGCGGCTGACATCAACCGGAAAATTGTAGATAAAACTACCATTACCTACCGCATCACCATTGTCATTGATAGCTGCAGCAAACTGAGATTGAACAGTGCTGACTTCCGGCAACTCCTGAACCTGATAAACAGCGGCATAGGCTGAGCTGGCGGCCAGGCCGGGTAATAAGGCTAATACTACGGGCGATAATCTCATTCAGGTCCCCTGTTACTGCTGATTTAATGCTTCTAATTGTTCCCAACGCTCATAAGCGTGCGCGAGCTTCGACTCGGTCTCATGCAATAGGTTCAACGTTTTTTGGGTGCTCTCGGCACTTTGCCGGAAAAACTGTGGATCATTCACTTGCTGCTGCAAGGCACTTAATTCTGCATCAAGCGTCTCGATTAAAGCGGGCAATAGTTCCAGTTCACGTTTCTCTTTGTATGATAACTTCTTACTGCTGTTGGATGAAAGCTCAACTGGCTTTTCTTCGACAGCTTTTACACTTTTTTGCACTGTTGCAACAGCTTTTACCTGGTTCTGCTGCCGTTTTTGGTAAGCGACCACATCTTCGTAGTCACCTGCTATGTCCACCACTTTGCCTTGACCGGCAAAATACAGTGAACTGGTGACTGTATTATTGACAAATTCGCGGTCGTGGCTGACCAATAATACAGTGCCCTGATACTGCTGCAGAATATCCTCAAGCAGCTCCAGAGTTTCTACATCTAAATCGTTGGTTGGTTCGTCAAGGATCAATAAATTACTGGGTTTGGCGAATAAACGTGCCAGTAATAAACGGTTTTTCTCACCACCCGATAAAGCCCGCACCGGCGTTCTGGCCCGGGCTGGTGCAAATAAAAAGTCCTGCAAGTAACTTAACACATGGCGGGTCTGGCCGTTTTGGGTGATTTCCTGTTTGCCATCGGCAACGTTATCCTGCACTGTGGCGTCTAAATCCAACTGAATACGGTGCTGGTCAAAATAAGCCACTTCGAGGTTTGTGCCGCGCTTAATCTCGCCGCTGTCGGCCTGGTATTCACCCAGTAAGGTTTTGATTAAGGTCGATTTACCTACACCATTCGGGCCCACCAGCGCGATGCGGTCGCCCCGCATCACCAGGAGGTTTAAGTCTTTTAACACCGCTTCGCCTTTGAAGCTGACATTCACCCCTTTGGCTTCAAACACCAGCTTGCCGGATTTTTGCGATTGCTCAATGGCAAATTCCACTTTGCCCATTTGTTCAACACGGGCCGCGCGTTCATTCCGTAGCGCTTTTAACGCCCGAACCCGGCCTTCGTTACGGGTGCGGCGGGCTTTAATGCCCTGACGGATCCAGACTTCTTCTTCGGCCAGCTTTTTATCAAAGAGTGCATTGTGCTGCTGCTCGGTTTCCAGCATCTTTTGCTTACGCTCCAGATACTCGGCGTAATTACCCGGATGCGAAGTGAGCTCGCCACGGTCTAAATCGATAATACGGCTGGCCAAAGCACGGATAAAAGCCCGGTCGTGCGAGATAAAAATAATGGCGCCTTTGAAGTTCAGAAAAAACTGTTCCAGCCACTGAATAGCCGCCACATCCAAATGGTTGGTCGGTTCGTCCAGCAGTAGCACGTTTGGCTGCGACACCAAGGCTTTAGCTAGCGCGGCCTTACGCAACCAGCCACCGGATAATGAAGCAAGTGTGGTATTGGGGTCCATTTCAAACTGCAGGCACAGCTCTTCAATCCGGCTTTCTAACTGCCAGCCCTGACGGGTATCAAGCTCCGCCTGTAAAGCAGTAAATTCACGTTGTTCGGCTTCTGTCGCCTCAGAAAAATGATCGGCCAACTGGTAAAAACGCTGCAGTTTTTCGGCTAAATCACCAGCGCCTTCCCGGATAAAATCCGCCACCTTAATATCCACCCGGGCTGGCGGGTCCTGCTCTAAGCGGCTGATGACTAAATTATTTTGCCGTACCACCTGGCCGTCATCCAGATTTTGATGTCCGGTCAGAATTTTTAAAAAGGACGATTTACCCGCACCGTTACGACCGACTAAACAGACCCGTTCTCCAGCGAATAAGCTGAAATCCACTTTATCTAAAATCGGATGGGTACCAAAAGCCAGGCTGGCTTGCTGAAAACGTAATAATTCCACTCTGTATTATCCTGCAGACTGCGCAAGCAGTTGTTTTATCTGTACAAGGTCAAAGGGCCAGAACAGTTCCTGTTCGTTCACTTTAAACACTGGAATATGGACGCGATAACGCTCGAAGGCCGCCGGATCGTCCACAATATCAATAATTTCCACAGCACCTGCGAGGCCTGCCTGCAGCAAAAGCTGCTCGGCTTGTTCGCATAAATGACAACCCCAGGTGCTGTAAAGCGTTAACCTCATGCTTCAACCCGTTTTAACAGCTCAAAACAAACGTGAATATGCGGGTTACGCTTAAAATCTTCTGGCAGGCTTTGCGCTGAAATATCTTTAATAGTCCAACCCGCCTCTTCCAGCGCGGCTTTATCCAGCTTAAACCGTCTTTTGTTGTTGGAGAAAATCACTTTGCCATTGGGTGCCAGACAACGTCCCACCATGGTCAGCAACTTAACATGATCGCGTTGTACATCCCAGGTATCCTCCATCCGTTTGGAGTTGGAAAAGGTCGGAGGATCGACAAAAATTAAATCAAACTGGTTTTTACAGCCTTTTAGCCAATCCAGGCAGTTATCCTGCACAAACTGATAGGCCTTACCTTCCAAACCATTGATCAGGAAATTGCGTTTAGCCCAGTCCAGATAGGTATTGGACATATCCACTGTAGTCACAGACAAAGCGCCACCTAAAGCGGCATGAACTGACGCTGTGCCTGTGTAGGCAAATAAATTCAATACTTTTTTGCCTTTGGCTTGCTGTTGAATCGCCAAACGGGTGACGCGGTGGTCTAAAAACAAGCCGGTATCGAGATAATCACGCAGGTTGACTAAAAACTTAGCGCCGTACTCTGTGACTTCTTTGTACTGCCCGGCCTTGGCTAGCGGCTGATACTGCTCTTTGCCTTTTTGTTTTTCACGGACCTTTAACACCAGTTTGTCACTGCTAATGCCAAGCACCTTGGGCACTAAGTTCACCACATCAAACAAACGTTTTTGCGCTATTTGTTCATCGACATTAGCAGGCGCGGCGTATTCATGGATCACTACTTCGCCGTCATACCAGTCAACCGCCACGTTGTATTCCGGAATATCAGCATCGTACATTCGATAACAACTGATGTGTTCGCGTTTGGCCCACTTCTCGAGCTGCTTGACGTTTTTCTTCAGCCGATTACCAAAAGATTCACTTTCCGCATAAAACAAAGCTGCAGTTTGACTATTCGCATTGACCTGTACTTGCTGTTCGGTCAAATCAAACATAGTAAATTCACAGTCCAGTGGACCGTTGGTGAACTTATAACTTTTGGCTTTGGAGAGCTTCAACGCCCGCAATAAATCCGGGCTTGAGGTAATAATGGCTAAACGCCAGCCCTGATAATGTTTTTTCAGGCCTAAGGAGAATTCCGCATAGACAGGAATAAGCTGTGGCAAGTCGCCTAACCGCTCGCCGTAGGGCGGGTTAGTGATAATCACGCCTTTACCGGCGCAGACGGCCGACTGAATTTGGGTCGCATCCTGGGTAATAAATTCAATGTAGTCCGCTACACCAGCACGGGCCGCGTTTTGACGGGCCTTTTGCAAAGTGCGCTCATC
The DNA here is from genome assembly GCF_000986865.1 of Rheinheimera mesophila. Taxonomy (GTDB): domain Bacteria; phylum Pseudomonadota; class Gammaproteobacteria; order Enterobacterales; family Alteromonadaceae; genus Pararheinheimera; species Pararheinheimera mesophila. Next base: position 1,848 of record NZ_LAVS01000098.1, on the reverse strand, counting down.
GGTATCGCTCCCGACAAAAGTCACGCCTTCGGCTATGGCCTGACGTGCGCCTAAAGCTTCAGCACGTAATTGTTGCCAGAGTTCTGGCTGATGATCGCCCCAGCTTTCAAAAGCGAACTTTTCACGCTTTAAGCCAGGCGCTAACTGACGTGCCATCAGCGCAGCTTCTATTAATAAAGTACCGCTACCACAAAATGGGTCGTACAAGGGCTGATCCGCCTTCCAGCCGGAGCGAATTAATAAAGCCGCAGCTAAATGCTCTTTTAATGGCGCGTCCCCCTGCTCTTTGCGATAACCCCGCTGATGTAAGGATGGGCCTGAGAAATCCTGCAAGAAATGAAAATGCTGACGCTCTAAACGCACCTGAAACCGCACGTCCGGGTCGATACGGTCGACATTAGGTCGTGCCTCATACCGCTCGCGGAACTGGTCTACGATGGCGTCTTTGACGCGCATGCCACCATATTGGGTGTTGTCGATGGTGGGGTGTTTACCGACACACTCGACGGCAAAACTTTGCTCCATCCGCATTAACGAAGGCCAGTTAATGCGCATAGCCACCTGATACAGGTCTGAATTGGCATCAATGTCGATGGATTGTTCCAGGCGCAAAATACGGGTTGCTAAACGCGACCATAAGCATAGCTGATACGCATCTTTAAGTTCAGCCTTAAAGCGCACCACGCCCATGCCTAATTTAATCACTTCGCCCTGATAACGACGGATTTCGTCCGCCAACAGCTCTTCAACACCTTTGGATGTTAAGGCCCAGAATTCCAACATATGATCTGCCCTGCAATAAAATGGCGCACATTATAACAGAAGCGCTTTCGAAAGCATTGGGATGTTTTTCAGCTCAAAAACAAAGATTTGCGTTGTACTCGGTTAAGAACTCAACCAGATCGTATGCTTAATGCTCTATGCGTTTAATAATTGCGCAGTCAGTCAGTTTCTTGCAGATTTACCAGAATTAAGCCTTGCACTGCCATGGCAAAAGCTCTACTATGCGCCCCGCAAACACGGACGCGGGATGGAGCAGCCTGGTAGCTCGTCGGGCTCATAACCCGAAGGTCGTCGGTTCAAATCCGGCTCCCGCAACCAACTTAAGCAAACAAATTTAGTTTGAATATTTAAGTGAATAACGTGAATGCAGTAGATACTTAACACACACTGCTCGGTGTTAAGTTACGGACGCGGGATGGAGCAGCCTGGTAGCTCGTCGGGCTCATAACCCGAAGGTCGTCGGTTCAAATCCGGCTCCCGCAACCAACAATCAACCGACTTAATGTCGGTTTTTTTGTGCCTTAAATTTAGGGCTTGAAAGGATGGAGCAGCCTGGTAGCCCGTCGGTCTCCTCTTTATAACCCCGTGGCGAAGGTCGTCGGTTCAAATCCGGCTCCCGCAACCAACTTTAAAAAAGCCGACTTAATAGTCGGTTTTTTTGTGTCTGAAATTTGGAGTTTGACCGTTCAAAAGCCCCCCTCTGAAATACGTGATGGCTGCAAGGAGCGAATGACGGTCAAAGCCAATTCTGGTTCTTCGCTGTGCCTCTTTTGCTTACGAGGTTATACCTGCAGAATGTTATTTTGTAATTTTATGGCGCTCTATTTATTGATTTGGCCTAGAGAAAGCGGTCGCCGGAGCCCGCTCACATCGCTCACGGGCCACTTCAATAGCGTGTCGTCCCTTATTCGGCTCAGATTGTAGTGTGGGATAAGCCCCTATTTCCTTGAAGTATTCCACTCCATTGCTAACACATTCGTGATAAAGCATTTCAGCTGCTTTTACGTCCTTCTCGGATTTTCCGCATGAAACTAAAAAAAACGAAATGGTTAATAAGGCTATAAC
>NZ_LAVS01000097.1 GCF_000986865.1 Rheinheimera mesophila | reverse complement strand
GCTCAAGCTACTGTGCCAGCAGCAAAAATTTTGTTAGTGGATGATCAGGCGTCCTCTCTGTTATTACTTCGCGAGCTATTGCAGGATTTAGCCACGCTGTATTTCGCTACAGATGGTGTTCAGGCCATAGAGTTAGCTATTTTGCATCGTCCTGAGTTAATAGTGTTGGACATTGAGATGCCGGGTATGGATGGTCTGGCGGTATGCCGAAGCTTAAAATCCAATCCCGCCACCAAAGATATAGCCGTGGTATTTATAACCACTCATATCGACATAGAACACGAAATAGCTTCACTGACCGAAGGCGGTATAGATTTTTTACGCAAACCTTTGCACGCAATCTCAAGCCGGATACGGATTAAAAATCTGCTGGATTTAAGTCGTTACAGCAGACAAGTCGAAGCGGAAAGAGAATGGCTGCGAGTCACTTTAGATTCTATTGGCGATGCGGTGATAGCCACAGATCTGGATGGCAAAATCAGCTTTATGAACCCCATTGCTGAACGTATGACGGGCTGGCTGGCCAAGGATGCGTTGTCTCGTCCAATCGAAGACGTGATGCAATTAAGAGATGCCCACACCCAGGAACCACACTGGAACCCGATTTATTTTGCCCTGAAAGAACAACGAGTCGTGGCTATGGCATTGAATTGCCAACTGGTGTCGCGCACAGGCCAGCAGTTTCAGGTCGAAGACTCAGCCGCGCCTATTATCGACAGTAAGGGGCATTGTCTGGGTAGCATAGTGGTATTTCATGATGTCAGTGAAAGTATGGCGCTGGCGTTAAAAATGAGCCATTTAGCAAACCATGATCCGTTAACTAATCTACCGAATCGTGTTTTGCTGTATGACCGTATCGAACAGGCGATCAAAAAAGCAGAGCAGTTGCACCATAAAGCAGCCTTACTGCTGATCGACCTGGATCACTTTAAATACGTCAACGATTCGATTGGCCATAATCTCGGGGATTTGCTGATCAAACAAGCCTCAGAGCGCCTGGGGTCGATTTGTGACGCGGGTATTACGCTGGCACGGCTGGGCGGAGACGAGTTTGTGGTGGTGCTGCCAGAACTTTGGTCCATTGAAGAGATAGCCCTGTTCAGCAGTCAGGTGCATAGTCAATTTCAACAGCCTTTTGTGCTGGAAGATAAAAAATACCAAATGGCCGTCAGCATAGGCGTCAGTATTTATCCTGATGATGCTCAAACCATTGAGATGTTTATGCGCCATGCCGATGTGGCTATGTTTAAAGCCAAATCCGAGGGCCGCAACAGAACCAGCTTTTTCTCAGATGAGCTGGAACAACACATTATCCACCGCCATCAACTGGAACTGCTGTTACGCGACACACTGAGTAACAACCAACTTCAGGTGTATTACCAGCCCAAACTCTGTCTAGAGACCGGTAGGCTGCTTGGCGCTGAAGCTTTAGCCCGGATGCAAGATCATCAGGGGCAGTGGGTTTCGCCGTCAGAGTTTATCCCGTTGGCAGAGGAAACCGGCTTAATTACCGAACTGGGTCGACAAGTCTTACGGCAAGCCTGCCAGGAGTGCCTGGGCTGGCAGCGGCTGGGTTATCATGTTCCTGTATCAGTCAATATTGCCGCCGCTCAGTTTGCAGATCCGTTACTGGTGAAACAAATCACGGATCTGCTGACAGAACTACAACTGCCAGCACAGCTTTTGGAGCTGGAGGTAACGGAAAGCGCGCTGATGCTGGATGTCAGTAAAACCCAAAGCATGCTGAGTCAGCTCAAAGCTGCTGGTACTTGTATTGCCATCGACGATTTCGGCACAGGATATTCGAGCTTGTCCTATCTGAAAAAATTTCAGGTTGATGTGCTGAAAATAGACAAATCTTTTGTGCAGGAAATGCTGATCGACAGGGGCGATATGGAAATTGTTAAAGCAGTGATCTCCCTCGCTCAGTCTATGCATCTGCAACTCATCGCCGAGGGCATCGAGATTGAAGCGCAAAAAGACATGCTGATACAACTGGGCTGCAGCGTTGGTCAGGGCTATTTATTCAGTAAGCCGTTGTCGAAAGAGGATTTTAAAGCCTATTTGCAGCAAAGAGCCACAGTATAGGCTTTTCTATACACCAATAAGTAGTTATCTCTGATGTTTTAACGCTCTGAGTACTCGTCTGGTTAAAGTGCTCACCAGCAATGCAGACAAGATTGCGATAGGTGCCAACCAAGCTCCTAATAATTCTTGATCGGCCGGATAAGGCGTGGCAAAAAAACCTATGGCAAGACTATGACCATTGCCAGCAGACCAGGCACCGACCGAGTCCGGCATAATAACTTCGGCTCCAGCAATAAAAAACAGCGCCAAAGCAATACTGAAACCAAAAGCAGCCATGGCGTAATACAAAGTCACTGTCACGCCTTGTTTTACCTTTTGAATAGCTTTAAAACCAACAGGAGGCGGCGCACCTGTAGTGATATGAGCTATGTAAGCAAGTGCCAGCTCGCGGGGTTCACCGAAGCCTTGTAAAATAGCCTTGGCATCCTCCGTTAAACCTGAACCTTGCTGCTGTTCCAGCGCATCAAAAATATGGCTTTCAATTTCCTTCAGCACTTCCTGTGCTTGAGCCTTTTCCAATCTGGCTAGGTAACGCTCTAGCTCTTTTAAGTACTGATGAATAATGTCGCGTTGTTCCATTTTTTATTCTCCTTGAACAGGTAAAGCGTCAGGGCCCGGGTGGGCCAATAAAAATTCAACATCAAGCACGGATTGGCGCCATAAGGTGATCAAATCGGCCAGCTTATGATGGCCTGTAGCCGTCAGGCTGTAATATTTGCGCGGCCTGACATCACCTTCTTGCACCCACTGTGCATCCACAATACCTTCACGTTTCAGCCGGTCTAACAGCGGATACAAAGTGCCCTCGGTAATGGCGGCACTTTTAAAACTTTGCAGCAGCTTCAAAAGCTCCAGCCCATACAAAGTACGATGTTGCAGCGCCGCCAAAATCACCAGCTCCAGCGTGCCTTTACGCAACTGCACTTCCCACTTTTCCTGAGTTTTTTCTTCTTTCTCTGCTGTTGTCATAAAGTAACCATGCGATGAATTATACTTTGCATTACATAGTAATATGTATAGCATATCACGTTCCGGATTAGCAAGCGGAATTTTTAAGCACTGTTTGCTGAAATGGTAGAAATAACTAAAACTAAAGCCGCAGTAATGCGGCTTTAGTGCTTTCGCAGTGTTGCGACAGAGGGATTAGCTAAAAGTGGTTGTCTAACTCAGTCTGGCCTGCACAAGATCCGCCAACCGAAAACCAATCAACATAAAAACGACAAACATCAGTCCTTCCAAAGCTCCTGAGCCAGCCAACACCAAAGCAGGACCAGGGCATAACCCGACTAAGCCCCAGCCTAAACCAAACAGTGTGCTACCGATCAGTAAAGGCGAGGTCACAGCTGTAGCCTCAGGCCAATTGAACTTCGCCTGTAATAAACTATGCGGCATTTTTTTGCTGAGGGTAAAAGCGATAAAAGCCACCACTATGCCACCCACCATCACCAAAGCCAGCGATGGGTCCCAAAGCCCTGCTATATCTAAAAACCCCAGCACTTTGGCTGGATTTGCCATGCCAGCAAGCAAAAGACCTAAACCAAATAATAAACCGCAGACAAAAGCGCTCGCGGATAAAAACCAGTGTTGTCGCATAGATTTTTCCTCAGACGACATGCCGCATAACAAAAACTGTAACCACTGCAACTGTCATAAAAGTAACAGTAGCGACCAAAGAACGTCCTGACAGACGGGATAAACCACAGATACCGTGCCCACTGGTACAACCCGAACCTAAACGAGCGCCAAAGCCAACTAATAGCCCTGCAATAGCTAATAGCCAGTAATTGCCCGTCACCTGAACTTCGGGCAAAGGGACGAACAGCAGCCAAACCCAGGAAGACAAAATCAGCCCCAGAACAAAAGCCAGCCGCCACAGCCGTTCAGGGCCGAACGAGATAAAAGTTCCGGCTGTAATACCACTGATCCCGGCAATACGGCCATTTAGTAACCATAAAAAGGCAGTCGCAAGACCAATCAACAGTCCGCCGAGTAGTGACTGTAGTGGCGTAAAATTTATCCAGTCCATCATCAATACCTCAAGGTAGCGCCAGGGAAAGTAGCTGTGCATTAAACACACAGATTAATCACTTATTAATATAAGCATATACACAAAAAGAATATTAGTAAACACTAAAAAACACCTAAGTCTGGCTACCAAAACACCTGCAACTACAGAAGCTTTAAATGATTAACACAAAGTAATGAGCTAAGCATAACCAAATTTTAGGCATAAAAAAAGTCGGAGAATCCGACTTTTTTGTTTTAAATCAAAAACTTAAAGCAACTTATTCCACGGTTACCGACTTGGCCAGGTTACGTGGCTGGTCTACGTCTGTGCCTTTGATAATGGCGACGTAGTAGCTTAATAACTGCAGCGGGATGGTGTAGATGATTGGTGCAATCAGCGGATGTACGTGTGGCACGCTGATCACTCGCTGCGTCGCGTCTGATTTAAAGTGAGCATCCACGTCGGCGAATACGTACAGGATACCGCCACGGGCACGCACTTCTTCCACGTTGGACTGCAGTTTTTCCAGCAGTTCGTTGTTTGGCGCGACCACAATAATTGGCATATCGGCGTCAATCAGCGCTAATGGGCCGTGTTTCAGCTCGCCTGCGGCATAAGCTTCAGCGTGAATGTAAGAAATTTCTTTCAGCTTCAGCGCGCCTTCCATAGCGATAGGATACTGATCGCCACGGCCTAAGAACAACGAATGATGCTTGTCAGCGAATTCTGTGGCCAAAGCTTCGATTTTTGGTGCCAGGGTTAAGGTTTCTTCCAGTTTGGCCGGCAGAGTTTTTAAGGCCTGTACCATGTCCTGTTGCTGCACTGCTGTTAAACCATTGTATTTACCAATGGCCAGCGTCAGCATAGACAAACCCACTAACTGAGTGGTGAAAGCCTTAGTGGAAGCCACACCAATTTCAGCACCAGCACGGGTCATAAAGGCCAGATCGGATTCACGCACCAGTGAAGAACCTGCGACGTTACAAATCGTTAAGCTGCCGATATAGCCTGCTTCTTTGGCTAAACGTAAGGCCGCTAAAGTATCTGCAGTTTCACCGGACTGGGAAATGCTGACCAGCAAGCTACCCGGCTGGACAAAGGATTTGCGGTAACGGAATTCAGACGCAATTTCGACGTTACAGGAAATACCAGCTAAAGATTCCAGCCAGTAACGGGCCACCATACCTGAGTGGTACGAGGTACCGCAGGCAACGATTTGCACATGACGTACTTTTTTGAACAGTTCAGCAGCGCCGTTACCAAAGGTTTCGTCCAGCACAGAATCTGAGCCTAAACGACCTTCTAAAGTGTTGCTGATAGCATGTGGCTGTTCGTAGATTTCTTTCAGCATAAAGTGACGGTACTGACCTTTGTCACCTGCATCGTAGCTGGCGGTCGATTCAGTAATAGTGCGCTCGACTTGTTTGCCGTTTTTGTCATACACAGTCACGCTGGTGCGGGTAATTTCGGCCACGTCGCCTTCTTCTAAAAACATAAAACGACGGGTCACAGGTAACAGAGCGAGCTGATCTGAAGCGATGAAGTTTTCGCCAATACCAAAGCCGATCACCAATGGGCTGCCTGAACGGGCCACTACCAAATGGCTTGGGTCGTTTTGGTCCATCAGTACAGTGCCGTATGCGCCGTTAAATTGTTTAACAGCCTTTTGCACAGCCGCTAACAAAGAACCAGCGGTTTTTATTTCGTCAGCCACTAAGTGCGCTATCACTTCAGTGTCAGTGTCTGAATTAAACACATAACCTTTGGCTTTTAACATTTCACGCAGCGGGCCGTGGTTTTCGATAATGCCGTTGTGTACTACAGAAATATGGCCGGATACATGGGGGTGAGCGTTACGCTCTGAAGGTTCGCCGTGGGTCGCCCAGCGGGTGTGCGCAATACCAGTGCCGCCCACAACTGGGGTTAATTTTACTGCGTCAGACAGTTCTTTTACTTTACCTAAACGGCGGATACGTTGTAATTCGCCTGTTGGGCTGATAATGGCTACACCGGCTGAGTCATAACCACGGTATTCCAGACGGCGTAAGCCTTCGACCAGAATGTCTACCACGTCACGTTGTGCTACCGCACCTACTATTCCACACATAAAGTCTTACTCCACTGATCCAAGGGGGGCGCAAATTACCTTTACGCCTTGTTGTTCTATTTGTTGTTTTGCGCTGGCGGGTAACTTGTCGTCTGTTACCAGTATTTTGATCGACGACCAGGGCAATTCTAAGTTGTGGATTTTCCGGCCTATTTTGTCGGATTCCACCATCACCACCACTTCACGCGCCACTTCGGCCATCACCCGGCTTAAGCTGGTCAGCTCATTAAAAGTAGTAGTACCACGCTGCAGATCAATGCCGTCGGCACCAATAAATAGCTGATCAAAATCGTATGCACGTAACACCTGTTCCGCCAGCTGACCCTGAAAAGCTTCAGACTGAGGGTCCCAACTGCCCCCTGTCATCAGCAGCGTAGGCTCGTTTTCCAGTTCACGCAACGCATTGGCAATAGACAAGGAATTGGTCATCACCACTAAACCTTGTTTATGTGACAATTCAGGTAATAAGGCCGCTGTGGTGCTGCCGCTATCGAGAATAATGCGGTTGTGATCACGAATCAGCTCTGCAGCAGCTTTGGCCAGAATTTGCTTTCGTTCTGAAACTTTTTCGACTGCAGCTTCCTGAATGAGTTCATGCGGCACTTGCACTGCGCCACCATAGCGGCGCAATAACAAACCATTGTCTTCCAGTGCAGCTAAGTCTTTACGAATAGTCACTTCAGAAGTTTCAAAGTGATGGGCCAACTGCTCCACGCTCACTTCTCCCTGCAGATTCAACAGGTCCAGAATAGCGCGGCGGCGTTGTTGGGTGTTTCGTTTGTTCATCTGCCAGTCATTTAAGTTTCGTTTCGAAAGATATTTTACAGAAACGAAAGATAAGTGCAAGAGTGAAAGTTAAATTCAGCTTTTGTGGATAGAGTGCGCGCAGTCAACAAAGCTGCAGCTTCAAGTACGACGGCTAATTAATGTTGATGTGCAGCTTCTGGCCCTATCAAAACAATCATCAGCAAAACACCCAGGCCCATCATCAATCCATGTAACCACAGCGGTTGTTCGACATTTTTGCGCAGCAGCGGCATTAAGTCGGCGCTGGCCAGATAAATAAAGGCACCGGCTGTGATAGCCAATAAGATATTCAGATTCGGTGTTAACCAGTGACTGATGGTTAAGGTGGCTACTGCACCTAAAACACAAGCACCAGCCGATAACAGGTTATACAACAAGGCTTTTTTGCGACTGAAGCCGGCGTTTAAAAGCACTGCCACATCGGCAATTTCCTGCGGAATTTCATGGATCAGAATGGCGACCGTGGTCGTCACCCCCAATAAAGGGTCGACTAAAAAACTACCTGCTATCAGTACACCGTCAATAAAATTATGAATGCCATCAGCCACCAGATTTACTTTGCCATAGCTGGCAGTACTTATCGCCTGATCCGGCAGTTGTGGATGGCCATGTTGCAGCGCACGTTCCAGAAAATAAAAACCCAATAAACCCGCCAGTACCCAACCAAAAAGCTGACGATGTGACTCTTGATGCTTTAGTGCATCCGGCAATAAATGTAAAAAGGCATTGGCCAGCAATACACCGACCGCCAGGCTTAGAATCAGCGGTAAAAATCGTTGTAGTTTTTTTTGTGGCAGTAAAAATAAGATAGCCCCGGACAGAGATACCAGCATGACCAAACAGGCAGCTAGCAGGATAAACAGAGTCAACATAAAAAATCCTGTCCTATGGGAAATAACAGCGGGTAAAGATGATTATCACGTCACACGTGAAGCTGCAGCTTTGTTGACTGCAAATTCAACTGTCTTGGGTACAGATTTCACCGACACAAGTCGCACTGAAAACCTGTGACATTATAACGTTTTTTCCTTGAAGTGAACGCTGTTTTTTCTGCCTAAATGTAATAAAACAGCGACTACGGAGCTGGATAATTAGGCTTTAGCAACAACTCGCCCGGCTGCAACACTAAAGTTAAAGGCATGCCACATAAGACTTTTTCGGTGACTTTGCTGCAATCAAGCTGATAGACAGGTTGGCGATCCAACAACTGCGCCAGAATCACTTTGGCCTCGTTGCTTAAAGGGGCCAGTTTGAGCTGCGAGCTGCCACTGCCGACACTGGAATCCAGAATGGTTAAGTTTTTCAGATAAATGGCATTTTTCTCATCGTCAAAATAAGGCAAAGCTGACAAGTGTAAATTCAGATCGGTATACAGGGGTTTAAACAACGCATCCACTTCAGCGCCAATAGCCAGCTTCAACTCCACCTGCTGTTTATTCTCAGGCGCCAGTTGCAAATCCAACTGGCGTACAGTCAAGGTCAGAGGCAGGCCCAACATCTTGCCTTTGCCTTGCTGTTGCTCTAGGCGCTCCAGTAATAAGCTCTGCAACTCCTGCTGCTGCAGGCTGAAAATATCCAGATGATTCAATTGAGTACAAGACGCTAATAGCAATAAGCCAATGGCCGGGATGAGGTGTTTGCTGATCATATGCCAATCCTTAAAACGAGTCTGGCGCGGACTTTAGCAAGTTCGAATGAACCTGTGCTGATTTTTTTTCGTAAAGCCTCCAACTATTTCGCAACCAGACCCGACTTAGTATCAGAACTTCAGGGAGAGCAGCGATGAATAAATCAGATCCAATTCAACTACCAGGCCTGCGGCAGCTTATTACTGCCTTTATTGTGCTGGTGCTGCTGTTACTGGCTTTTGACTCCGTATTGCAGTGGCTGAATCTTGGTTTACATCGCCATTCTTTAATAGCACCAGAGTTATTGTTTCCAATGAGCTGGTTATCTGTGTTGTTTTAACCTCCTTGTAGAACACAAAACCCGTCACTGAGGACGGGTTGTATTGCCAATCAGCCGAGCATTATTTCTTCATCTTCACCGGTCTTTTCCAGCCACTGATATGGCGTTGCTTCGAACGTGCGACCACCAGCTCATCTGCCGCGACACTGGCTGTAACCACAGAACCTGCACCTACAGTAGAGTTTTGGCCCAGAGTGACGGGCGCCACTAGAGAGCTGTTGGAACCGACAAAAACGCCATCTTCAATGGTAGTGACAAACTTATTGGCACCATCGTAGTTACAGGTAATAGTACCGGCACCTATATTCACTTTGCTGCCAATCACTGCATCACCTAAATAGGTTAAATGGTTAGCTTTAGAACCGACACCTAAAGTGGCTTTTTTCAGCTCAACAAAGTTACCGACATGGCTGTCATCTGCTAATACAGATTCAGGGCGGATGCGGGCATAAGGACCGACAGAGCAGCCAACACCCACAGTCGATTTTTCAATCATGCTGTTGGCTTTGATTTCAGTGTGATCGCCGATCACTGCATCTTTAATCACACAGTTAGGACCTATCACTACGCCGTTACCCAGCACCACTTTGCCTTCAAAAATCACGTTGACGTCGATCATCACATCGTTGCCAACACTGACCTCACCGCGAATATCGGTACGAGCCGGGTCGCGCAGGTTAGCCCCATTTAACATCAGCTCTTCAGCTTTACGTGCCTGATACGCACGCTCTAACTGCGCCAGTTGTACGCGGTTATTGGCACCTTCAGTTTCAATGGCAGTGGCAGGATGAGCTGTCGTGATATCCACGCCTTCTTTATGCGCCATAGCGATAATATCGGTCAGGTAGAATTCGCCCTGCGCATTGTTATTCTGTAACTGGCTTAACCATCTTTTCAGGTGCTTACCAGGCACAGCCATAATACCGCTGTTGACTTCAGTGATTTTCAGTTGTTCAGCGTTGGCGTCTTTTTGCTCAACTATCCCCACCACTTTGCCATTTTCGCGCACCATGCGGCCATAACCTGTTGGGTTGGCCAGATGCACAGTCAACACAGCTAAACCATCAGCAGTGCGGGCAGCCAATAACTGCTCTAAAGTTTCTTTACGGGTTAAAGGCACATCACCGTAAAGCACCAGCACTGTATCGTTGTCGGCAATATGAGGCTCGGCCTGCTGCACTGCATGGCCAGTACCCAACTGTTCAGCTTGTAATACCCAATGTAAATCCTGTTCACCCAAAGCGGCTTTTAGCTGCTCAGCGCCATAACCATAGACCAGGTTAATAGACTCCGCTCCCAAAGAACGGGCCGTGTCGATCACATGCTGCACCATAGGGCGTTCCGCTACTTTGTGCAGCACTTTAGGTAAAGCAGATTTCATCCGCGTGCCTTTACCGGCCGCTAATATCACTACATTTAAAGCCATGAAAATTCCTGATCTCTGGTAAATTGTTGGTATTCTAACCCAGTGCAGCAGACTGTACAGCTACTGGCTGAATATTTGCTGAAAGTCACAATCCAGAATTCATTCATGTTGAGTTATGGCTTGTTCTGACCAATGTACTTGTCAAAAAAAGCCAGCATCATCCGCCACCGCTCAACATTATTCTCTGGCCGGTAAAAACCGTGACCTTCATTTTCTTTGACTAACCACTGATAAGGATGCTGACGTTTATCCAGTTGCGCACGCAACCGCTCAGCCTGCAGCAATGGCACACGTTTGTCCTCTTCCCCGTGGATCAAAAATACCGGGGCTTTGAGTTTATCCAGATTATGGATTGGGGATTGAGCGTTTAACTGAGTGGCATCTTTCCCCAACACTTTTTCCAGATACACCAGGCCTGCGTCTCTGTCAGGTATATCACCTTCGGTGAACATCAGGTTTAAATCATAAACGCCGACAAAACCTACTGTGCATTTATATAACTCAGGCTCGCGGATTGCACTCATCAGTGCAGCATAACCACCATAAGAAGCGCCATAGCTGCATACTCTGTTCGCATCCACCAGCTTAGTTTTAATTAAGTGCTGTACACCGTCTGTCATATCATCAATCATCCGCAGGCCCCAGTTGCGGTAACCTGCCTGCTCAAAACTCAGGCCAAAGCCACCAGAACCACGGAAGTTTGGCTGTAACACGGCATAACCGTGCTCTGCCAGTACTTTGGCATCAGAGTCAACCGACCTTAAACTATCGCGGATACCATGAGGCCCACCATGCGGCAACATGATCAATGGCAAGTTTTCCGCCGCTACGCCTTTGGGTAAAGTCAGCAAAGCCTGGATATCGACGCCATCTCTGGACTTATACACTATGGCTTGGGTTTGCGGTAACTCAGCCGGTTTTAACCAGGCCTTACTGCTGAAAAGATAAGTTACTTTTTTCGCCACTGTATCAAATAAAAAGAAATCCGGCGTCGCATTAACGGAAGAAACCGACAGCACCATCAATTTATTATCCCGGGTGGCTGAGTTTATCTGCACTGTCCTGCCAGCGAAACTCGGCATCAGCATTGCAATATTGCGGGCAAAATCCTGATCTTCGGTCTCTTCAAAAAACACAGTTTCGACTGTTTTGTACTCATAGGTGGCACCGATAATCTCGCCAATATTGCCATTTTTGATGGCATACACCGGAGCGACATTGGTTTTGGGATGTTTAGCCAGAATACTTTGTTGTTTGGTGGCCAGATTGAGTACGGTCAACGCATCTGTGTCTGTTGTATTATTGCTCAGGCCAATAATCTCCTGCTCACCAGCTCTGAAGCGCAGCGGTATAAAACTGCCTTTGTCCAGATCATGGCGGGCCAATTCAGTCCAGTCCCCATCCGCTTTAGGGCGGTACAACGTCACCACCTGCTGCGGATTGTTTTGAGCAAGACCCATCGCAAATCTTGGCACAGCGTTGCCGTCAACAATCACCCGCACTGGTGTATTGTGGGTACTGCGCAGTGGAGTTTTGTCGATCAGCTTACGACGTCCCGAGTAGATATTCAGCTTGTAAATTTTGGCGGCAGGTTCTTCGGCAGTCCATTCATAACTGACGGTCAGAATGTTCTCATCATCTTGCGGTAACCAATCGATCACTTCATTGGATTCATAACTGCTGAATCTGGCCCTGTAGCCCGCAATCATCAGCCGCTTTTTACCATCTGCGTTCATGGCAAATAACTCGCCCGTTGGCTGCGGATTTTCTAATGATCCGACTTCACGGGCTACACTGAGCACTAAACGTTCATCTTTGGCCCAATAAAAATCGTAGATCGATTCTCTGCCACGAAAATGCTGCTGGGAGACCAATGCCATAGTGGCCCGGTCAAGCACCACAATCTGAATAGTACCGTCTTCGGTCCTGCTGGTGGCTGCATAGTATTTGCCGGTCGGAGAAATTTTTATATCCAGAAACTGAGCATGTCTGGCGTAGTCTTCCAGACTGAGAGCGGAAGCAGAAGCAGCAAACAGCAGGCTCAGCAGAAGGGCTATTGTCTTCATAAGAAACTGTCCATGTTATTTTATTGTTAATATATTATATTTGACGTGGAGGCAGAAAATCAAAGTTCAGCCTGAAATTAGCAAAAAAAATCAGCCTGAAAGTCCGGTTGTTGCATACACCGGACTCTCTGTTATCCGCTGGTTCATCTGCGATAATGCCAATACCCTTTACTGACTTACTTGGTCCAATTTGTAACCAGCCTGTTGTAATAAAGCCAGTACACTATGTTCGCCTGCCAGATGACCACCGCCAATCAGTACCAACTCTGTACTGTTGTTACCAAATAGTTGTTCAATTTGTGGTAACCAATTTTGATTACGCTGCACAAATAATGCCTGATACAACTTTGGATCCATCTGCCGGGCTGGTTCCACAGCAAGAGCATTCAGCTTCACCATATCACCGCTGCGCCATGCTGCAATCATGGCCGAAAAGTACTGCTTAAAGTCACCAAACTGGTCAAGATTCATTTTCACAAAAGAATCTTCATAACCTTCACCCATATTCGCCAATAAGTTGATCTGGCTTTCTACCGACTCCAGATACAGTTGTGGCTTGCCATCTGCTTTGGCTTGTTTATCGAAGTAGCTATCCACACCTTCTCCGTTCATCTGAGCTTTCATCATTTCCAGCGCCAGCATCTGGATCATAATAAAGCCCGGTTTGTAGCTATCAAGCTGCTGCAGTTGCACACCGTATGGAGCGAAATAGTCACTCAGTTGTTTATGTACCCCAGGTGACAGTACCTTAGATAAGCTGCGTCCGTCGTCGTATGTCATGGCTTTTAACATTGCAGCCTGAAACTTAGTATCAGTGGGTTCTGGTATTTTTGTTTCCAGCACCAGAGTGTCGCTGTCTTTATACGCATTGCTAAATTCGACTGGCAAAGGGAAAGCAGACTCAGGCAATAAATGTACAGTGCCTGCAACATACAGATAATCACTACCTTTACTCACTTTCCACACCGAGGTTTCTGCTAAGACTGCAGTTGATAACGCAGCAGAAGCCAGTACCAGTGTTGCCAAACTTGCTTTACATAATGTTTTTAGTTTCATAGTCATCATTCCGTTTTTGCAGGTTCAATTGAGGTAGCGAATCGTCAGCTATTGGCTCAGTGAATTTTTGATCAGTTCAGCAGAGTGCAGCAAAGCCGTATTCACCTGGTGCTTGATATTATGGCTTAATTGCACTCTCAGTTCCTGAATCAGAGAATTATTGATTGTGTTGATCTGGGTCAGAACTTCAGTATCAGGTTTAACCACCACCTCATCAGATTCCAGTTGTTGCGCCAGTGCTGCAGAACTGCTGAATAAAGTAACGAGGATCAGGAAACCTAAGCCTGTGTGTTTTACTGTTTTCATTTTGACTTTCCTTCTAGTGGTTGGTTAAAAATTTGAGTTCATTACTGGTATTTTGTCCGCGGCAACCGAGCACTTCTCTGTTGTCCGTCAGCGTGTTGAACTCAATCTAATCCACCAAAAGCTAAAAGTCGCTTATCAGAACCTAAGCAATTTATTGGTAAGAAAACAAAAGCTAAACCACTGTTTTTAAACAAATAAAACAAACATTATTAAAACCTTATGACGGATTTATAAGGTTTAGGCCGGCTTAGTTGATTTAATTTGAATCAGCAATAACATCTGTTAAAGTTACAATTAGTTAAAAAATGGAAGAATAATTAACAGATGGATAAGATACAGCTAGGCCCCTGGACCTTTACGCCCGAAGCTTACAGTATTCATGACAAGGTTCAGCGGGTAGAACTCGAACCGCTGTTGTGTAAGCTGTTGTGTTACTTCACTGAACATCCCGGCAAAATAATCTCCCGCCAGCAACTGATAGACTCTATTTGGCAACAAGCTTATGTTGATGACAATGCCATAAACCGCGCTATGTCAGAACTTCGTAAAGCTTTACAGCATCCGGATGCGCCTCAATCCTTGATCAAAACTCATCACCGTAAAGGTTACAGTCTGCAACTACCGCCTGTTTCAGACACAACCAGCAATCTGCCGGCGGATTCAGAACATCAGCGCAGTATTTCAGCTACGCGGCCCAAACGCAGGCTGCCTTTTTGGTCTGGCATGCTGGCTACTTTGGTGCTGGTCATTTCTGTCGCGCTGTATTTTTATTCGACTACAGAAACGACCGTAATAGAGAAAACCGCCAGCCAGAAAGGCCCATCCGGTGTGCTCGAGATGGATATGGTCACCAGACAAAAAATAACCTGGTTTAAAGGTATTGAATCACGCCCCTTATTGTCTCCGGATAAACAACTTCTGGCTTACAGTCACTCGCAGCCAGACGGCACTATACGAGCTATTGTGCGCAAACTCGGAATGGGAACAGGCAATGCGTTACAGGAAGTGATACTGGAAGGAAACGACCATTTTTACAGTATCCAAACCTGGCAACCAACAAGCCGTAATTTATTGGTCCAGCTCATCAGTAAAGATGGCAAACATTGTGAATATCAGAACTATGATTTCAGCCAGTACCCCCAGTATCAGGTGAAAAAACTCACCTCTTGCGCAGGCCTGAGCTTTGGCACTGCACAACAAAGCGCGGATGGACAATGGCTGTACTACAGCAAAGGCAGCGGTGGCTTGTATTCCAGCAATGCACTGCTGGCGGAGAACCTCACCACCGGGACGGTACAGACGCTGTTGGCCGCACCTTCCGCAGGCCTGGGCGTCACTATGCTGGCCCTGTCTGCTGATGGCAGCAAACTGGCTTATATACTGATGCCTGAATCAAATAAACCTGATATTTACCTTTATGATCCAATCAGCAGAGAACATACCCGGCTGGCGAGTTTACCCTACCCGATGATTTTGTTGGGGCTGGAGTGGAGTATCGACCAGTCCAGCCTCATTCTGCCGGGTGGTAACGGCATACTCCGGCTTAACCTGGCAGATAAAACTCAGACGCTCGTCAAGTTCTCTGAAGATTTTACCCTGGGTGAATTAACTCTTCTCGCTGAAGATCAGGCGTATATTTCCAATTTCACCGCTGGCGCTGCAGCACTGAACGCTACACAACTGATAAAAATACAGCAGCCTTTTAACGTCGCTGAACGAAAAATCACAGTACTCAATGATACCGAAGGTAGCACTGCAGATTTGGCGGTATCTCCGGTCGATAGCAACAGCTACGCTTTTTCCGCTAATTGGACTGGCAGTTGGCAACTCTGGCTAAACGCTCAGGGGCAGAATGTTCAACTCACTGAGCTGGCACCCGATGACAAAAAACTTAGTGGTATAAGCTGGTCTGGTGACGGGCGTTATATCGCTTTTCACAAACAGGGCAACTTGTATTTATACGATACACACAGGCAGCAATTGATCAAAAAGCTGGAAACCCAGGATCTTGGCCAAGCAGTCTGGTTACCCGATAACAGCGGTTTAGTTCTGACCAGACTGCAAGGCAATAGCCAGAATCTATGGCAACTGGATTTGGTCAGCAATCAGTTAACCCAGCTTACTTTTTCAACCGGAACTTTTGCTCAGTTCGATGCCCAGGGTCAATTGTACTATCACCGTGATGGCAAGCTGGTGCGTTATGTCGATGGTGCTAAAAATGATAGAGAACTGAAGAGCAACACGGACACTAACTTGACGGCTCTTTGGTTAATGCGGGGCCAAAAGCACTATAGGTTTGGTATGTTGGGACATTTGGAACTACATGATACGGCAACAGGCGAAACTCAAACTGGCCAGTTACCTTATCAGCTGTTAGCTATCTACCCGGATCCACATGATCCAGACCAACTCTACGCCACCGTCTTTGTTCCGCCAGAACTTGCGCTGGAATTTATTCAGTGGAAACCGCAGAACTGATCACAGAGGGGTGCAGCCAACATGCTGCATACCTCTCTTTATCACGTAAGAAATCAGAATAATAAAAAAGCCACCCGAAGGTGGCTTTTTAGCATGCAGTAATCCGCTTATTTTTTGCGAAGTTTCTGGATTAAACGTAACTGGGCAATAGCTTCAGCCAATTGAGCTGCAGCTTCTGCATAGTTGAAGTCAGCACCTGCGTTTTGCATGGCTTCTTCTGCACGTTTCTGAGCAGCTAACGCAGCTTGCTCATCCAGATCTTCAGCTCGCACCGCGACATCGGCCAGCACTGTGACGCTGTGCGGCTGTACTTCAAGTACGCCACCAGCGACATAAATCAGATGCTCTTCGCCAAACTGTTTGACGATACGAACCATACCAGGCTTGATTCCAGTAAGAAGCGGAATGTGACCAGGTAAAATACCTAATTCACCTTCACTACCTGTTACCTGAATGGATTCCACCAGACCAGAAAAAATCCGCTCTTCGGCGCTTACCACATCCAGTTGTACTGTCATTGCCATTTCGCTCTCCTAAAGCTGTAGTTGATTACAGCTTCTTCGCTTTTTCGATCGCTTCGTCGATAGAACCAACCATGTAGAAGGCTTGTTCTGGCATGTGATCGAATTCACCTTCCAGAATGCCTTTGAAACCACGGATAGTTTCTTTCAGCGGAACGTACTTGCCTGGAGAGCCAGTGAATACTTCGGCTACGAAGAATGGCTGAGACAGGAAACGTTGGATTTTACGTGCACGATAAACCACAGTTCTGTCTTCATCAGACAATTCGTCCATACCTAAGATGGCGATGATGTCTTTTAATTCTTTGTAACGTTGCAGCACTGACTGCACGCCACGGGCCACGTCATAGTGTTCTTTACCTATCACTAACGGGTCTAACTGACGTGAAGTAGAGTCCAGTGGATCGATCGCCGGGTAAATACCCAGAGAAGCGATGTTACGGGACAATACCACTGTCGCATCTAAGTGAGAGAACGTAGTCGCTGGTGACGGGTCAGTTAAGTCGTCCGCTGGTACGTAAACCGCTTGTACAGATGTGATAGAACCAGTTTTGGTTGAAGTGATACGCTCTTGCAGTACACCCATCTCTTCGGCCAGCGTTGGCTGGTAACCTACTGCAGACGGCATACGACCTAACAGAGCTGATACTTCAGTACCGGCCAGGGTGTAACGGTAGATGTTGTCCACGAAGAACAGCACGTCACGGCCTTCGTCACGGAACTTCTCGGCCATAGTCAGACCGGTCAGAGCTACACGTAAACGGTTGCCTGGCGGCTCGTTCATCTGGCCATACACCAGTGATACTTTGTCCAGTACGTTTGAATCGTTCATTTCGTGGTAGAAGTCGTTACCTTCACGGGTACGCTCACCTACACCGGCGAATACAGAGTAACCACTGTGCTCGATTGCGATGTTACGGATCAGTTCCATCATGTTTACGGTTTTACCTACACCGGCACCACCGAACAGACCTACTTTACCGCCTTTGGCAAACGGACATACCAGGTCGATAACCTTGATGCCTGTTTCTAACAGCGCGTTTGAAGCGGCTTGATCTTCGTAGCTTGGTGCTGCACGGTGGATAGGCATACGCTCATCTTCACCGATAGGACCCGCTTCGTCGATTGGCTCGCCTAACACGTTCATGATACGACCTAAAGTCGCTTTACCTACTGGTACGTGGATGGCTTTGCCAGTGTTAGACACTTCAGCGCCACGACGTAAACCGTCAGTTGAACCTAACGCGATAGCACGCACAGTACCGCCGCCTAATTGCTGTTGTACTTCAAGTACTAAACCAGCCAGGTCGCCGCTTGTTACGTTTAACGCGTCATAGATACCAGGTACCGATTCTTGTGGAAAGTCGATATCCACAACGGCGCCAATGATTTGGACTACCTTACCTTGACTCATGTTTAATCCTCTAATTTCTGTAACCTAAGCCTTAAACAGCAGCGGCACCGGCGACGATTTCGCTCAGTTCCTGAGTAATAGCTGCTTGACGCGCTTTGTTGTATACCAACTTCAGGTCATCCATTAAGTTACCAGCGTTGTCTGTAGCGGCTTTCATCGCCACCATACGGGCCGCTTGTTCGCTGGCCGCGTTTTCAACTACACCCTGATACACCTGAGACTCTACGTAGCGGCCAAGTAATTTATCTAAAATTACTTTTGGATCCGGCTCGTAGATGTAATCCCAGCTATGGCTTTTCGCTGTTACGTCTGCTTTTGGCAAAGGTAAGAGTTGTTCGATCACTGGCTCTTGTTTCATGGTGTTGACGAATCTGTTAAACACCAGGAACAAGCGGTCGATACGGCCTTCTTCGTATGCTTTGAGCATCACCTGAACCGAACCAATCACATCAGCCAAACGTGGAACATCACCTGAACCCGATTGTTGTGCCAGTACCTTACCGCCAAAACGTTTGAAAAACGCTGTCGCTTTGTTACCGATCACCGCAATATGGGCTTGTGCTCCTTGCTCTTTCCAATTTTTCATATCCAGAGCAATACGTTTGAACTCGTTGGTATTCAAGCCGCCGCAAAGGCCACGGTCTGTCGATATCACAATGTAGCCAACATTTTTTACCGGACGTTCCGTTAAAAACGGGTGACGGTATTCAATGCTGCCATTCGCGATATTGCCGATCACTTTGCGCATACCTTCAGCGTATGGACGGCTTTGTGCAACCCGCTCTTGCGCTCTGCGCATTTTGCTGACTGCTACCTTTTCCATTGCGCTGGTGATCTTACGAGTATTGTTAATACTCCCGATCTTACTTTTTATCTCTTTTGCGCCGGCCATGACTAATCTCCGAAAGTTTCAACGACCAGGTGTGGTTGCCCACACCCGATATGTTTACCAAGTCTGAGTTGCTTTGAACTTCTCAATAGCGCCTTTTAACGTCGCTTCGATTTGGTCGTTGTAGTTACCGGTTTTGTTCAGATCAGCCATAAACGCTGCGTGCTCTGAGTGCATGTAAGCAATTAAAGCGGCCTCAAAATCAAGGATTTTGGCAACTTCGATATCTTTCATGTAGCCTTTTTCAATCGCGAAAATAGACACACCCATGTCAGCCACGCCCATTGGCGCGTATTGTAACTGTTTCATCAATTCAGTTACTTTCTGGCCGTGATCTAACTGCGCACGAGTCGCGTCATCCAGGTCAGAAGCAAACTGGGCGAATGCCGCCAGTTCAGAGTACTGAGCTAAGGCTAAACGGATACCGCCGCCTAACTTTTTGATGATTTTGGTTTGAGCCGCACCACCAACACGGGATACCGAAATACCAGCGTTTACGGCTGGACGGATACCGGCGTTGAATAAACCAGATTCTAAGAAGATCTGACCGTCAGTGATCGAAATGACGTTGGTTGGAACGAACGCAGAAACGTCGCCAGCCTGAGTTTCGATAATTGGCAGTGCAGTTAATGAACCGGTTTTGCCTTTCACTTCACCATTGGTGAAACGCTCAACATAATGCTCGTTAACACGAGATGCGCGCTCTAACAGACGGCTGTGTAAATAGAACACGTCACCTGGGTAAGCTTCACGGCCTGGTGGACGACGTAACAACAGAGAGATTTGACGGTAAGCAACGGCTTGTTTAGACAAGTCATCGTATACGATCAGTGCATCTTCACCGCGGTCACGGAAGTATTCACCCATAGTACAACCAGAGTATGGCGCCAGGAATTGCAGTGCAGCAGCTTCTGAAGCAGAAGCGACAACCACAATAGTGTGGGCCAGAGCACCGTGCTCTTCCAGTTTACGTACTACGTTGGCGATAGTAGAAGCTTTTTGGCCAACGGCAACATAGATACATTTCACGCCAGAGGTTTTCTGGTTGATGATGGCATCGATAGCTAAAGCCGTTTTACCCGTCTGACGGTCACCGATTAATAATTCACGCTGACCACGACCGATTGGGATCATGGAGTCAACAGACTTGTAACCAGTTTGCAGAGGTTGGTCTACTGAACGACGATCGATAACGCCTGGAGCAATTTTTTCTACTGGAGCAAAACCAGCAGCATCGATTGGACCTTTACCGTCGATTGGCTCACCTAAAGTGTTGACCACACGGCCTAACAGACCTGGACCAACTGGCACTTCAAGGATACGGCCAGTAGATTTAACTTTGGTACCTTCACGCAGGTCCGCATATGGACCCATTACTACAGCACCTACTGAGTCGCGCTCAAGGTTTAATGCGATAGCGTAACGGCTGCCAGGAAGCTCGATCATCTCGCCCTGCATACAGTCAGCAAGGCCATTGATACGGATAATACCGTCAGTAACAGCGACGATAGTACCTTCGTTACGAGCTTCACTGACAACTTCAAACTGTTCAATACGTTTTTTGATCAGTTCAGAAATTTCAGTGGAATTCAGTTGCATGCTCTAATCCCCAATTATGACTGCAGTGCAGTAGCTAAACGATGTAATTTGCCACGAACCGAGCCATCAATCACCATATCCCCGGCTTTGATAACCATACCGCCAACGACGGCCGGATCTACACTGCAGTTCAATTTTACTTTACGTGCTAAACGTTGCGATAAAGCCTCAACCAGTTTCGCTTGCTGAGCCGCGTCTAATTCAGTCGCAGAAACCACATCAACTGTGGCTTCTTTTTCATATTCAGCTTTTAACTGAATAAAGGCGTCGAAGACTTCTGGCAAAGCGACTAAACGATGGTTTTCAGCCATGATCCGAATCAGGTTTTGGCCCGAACTATTCAGCTGTTCTGCGCATACTTTGATAAAAAAGTCAGCCTGATTTTCAGCAGAGCCCAAAGCACGTAACCGCGAGGCGACTTCCGTGTTTTTTGCAACTTCAGCCGCGAAAAACAACATAGTAGCCCAGGTATCCAATGCTTTTTGCTCTACAGCAACGTCAAAAGCTGCTTTAGCATAAGGACGAGCAACGATAGTCAGTTTAGACATGGCTCACCCTCATTAAAGTTCTGCGACCAGTTTTTCCAGGATGTCGCTGTGAGCAGCTTCATCAATAGAACGCTGAAGAATGCGTTCAGCACCAGCTACAGCTAACACTGCAACCTGCTTGCGTAATTCTTCTCTGGCTTTAATACGTTCAGCGTCGATTTCAGCTTTAGCCTGAGCAAGGATCTTCTCGCGCTCAGACTGAGCTTTAACAGAAGCTTCATCAATAATTTGTTGTTCACGCTTTTTAGCCTGATCAATTAATGCAGAAGCCTGTGCTTTGGCTTCAGCTAATTGCTGCTTGACCTTTTCCTGAACCAGACGTAAGTCTTGTTCAGCACGGTCAGAGGCTGCTAAACCGTCAGCAATCTTTTGCTGACGAGCTTCTATAGCACCAATCAGTGGTGGCCATACAAACTTCATGCAGAACAGCACGAACACTGCGAAAGCTATTAACTCTCCGAGTAGAGTGGCGTTAAGATTCACGACCCCTCCTCCTATTAAAGTTGTTGTTCATTAAAAAACGTGTGTTTTGAATTACAGAACGAACAACAACACCATTGCAATACCAACACCGATCATTGCTACCGCATCGATCAGACCTGCAAGGATGAACATTTTAACCTGCAGTGAAGGAGCTAACTCTGGCTGACGGGCACAAGCTTCTAAGAACTTACCACCCATGTTACCGAAACCAATTGCAGTACCGATGGCACCGAAACCGATTAACAGAGCAACAGCGATATATTTTAAACCTAATACTAGTTCCATTTTTTTCTCCAAAGTTTCAATTGTTAAAGTTAAAGCGAAATCTTTTAGTGATTGTCAGCACTGGCCATGCTCAGATAAACAATGGTCAGCATCATAAATACGAAAGCTTGTAACACGATAACCAGGATGTGGAATACAGCCCAGACAAAGTGCAGTGGTAACTGCAACAGACCAATGGCACCGATCAGGATAAAGATCAGTTCACCAGCGTACAGGTTACCGAACAGACGCAGTGCCAGTGAGAACGGCTTGGCAACTAATGCGATCAATTCTAATAACAGGTTAAAAGGCACTAACAACGCCTGAACAAACGGGTTTGCGGCATGGAAAGGGTGCAGAGTCAACTCTTTAACAAAGCCTGTCACGCCTTTAATTTTGATGGAGTAGCCGATCATCAGCATAAATACGCCAATAGCCAGAGCTGCAGTCATATTGATGTCTGTAGTGGGTACAATTTTCATGTACACATCATGATAATCAACACCAAACCCAGCTTCACCGACAAAACCGGCAAATGCAGGCAGGAAATCAACTGGGATCAAATCCATCAGGTTCATCAGGAATACCCAAACGAAAATCGTCAGGGCTAGCGGAGCAATAAGTTTGCTTTTGCCGTGGAACGTGTCTTTTACGTTGTTGGCTACAAACTCAACAACCATTTCGATAAAACACTGAAATTTACCTGGTACGCCTACTGTGGCCTTGTTCGCTGCTCTTTTGAATAAAAACAAAAAAAGCAAACCCAAGCCAATAGACCATGCCAAGGTGTCAATGTGCCATGTCCAGAAACCCGCCTCACTACACGCTTTGTTAAACGCGACACTGCCATCGACAGTACACATTTTTGCATTAGTAAGGTGGTGCTGAATATGACCGGTAAGAGTAATCTCTTCGCCTGCTGCCATTTTTAGTCCCAATAGTTAATGTTTAAAAAAGAAAGCTGTACAAAATTGCAGCATCACTACTAAAGCGTAGGTCAATAAAAAAGGCGCGGCTTCAATGGCCGAACCAGTCAAAACAGCTGCGAATAATAAAATACTTATCATCGTTTTCAGTGATACGGCCTTTTGCATCATTTGCCTGGCCATTTCTTGGTTTTGTGCTGCATCCACTTTAAACGATAAAAAAACAAATACTACATTAGCAATTACAGCGATAAGTCCGCCCTTCAGGGCTGATTTAGCTTCATTTACGCCAAAATAAGAGAAAAATGCGGCGATAAAAAAGGTCAGGATCAGCTGAAAAACAACAAATTTATAAGCCTGTTTCTTATTTTTTTGGTGTAAGGCCGTTGTAATTTGTTCCGTCTGAACCATCTGTAAACCACGGTTAAAATGCCGTCGCAAGTATACTTATCTGCCTTTTTTTTGCAAGAAAAAGCGGCCTCAGTCTGATTTTTGTCTGAGATAATGAAAAATTACAGCCTAGGATTCAGAATGCTCTGGCTGTAATTTGTTCAATATGCCTTCCAGCTCATCCAGGCTGCTGTATGAAATAACCAGATTACCTTTGCCTTTTTTGTTGTAATTAATCTCAACAGGGGCAGCAAAACGTTCACTTAAACGTTGTTCCAGCGAACTGACATCCGGATCTTTAACTTTAGGAGTAACTTCAGGGGCAGGTTCAAGCAGACGGCGCACCAGATTTTCGGTATCACGCACCGTCATCTGCTTGGCAGCCACGATGCGGGCAGCATCAGATTGCGCTAAACCATCCAGAGCCAATAAAGCCCGGGCATGGCCCATTTCAATGTCACCGTGCTCCAGCAATAACTTCACGTCATCATTCAACTGATTCAGACGTAATAAGTTGGTGACTGTAGCCCGTGATTTACCTACAGCATCAGCCACTTGCTGATGGGTCAGTTCAAACTCGGACAATAAACGCTGCAGCGCAATAGCCTCTTCCATCGCATTCAGATCTTCGCGCTGAATGTTTTCAATCAGGGCAATAGCGACTGCGGCTTCATCTGGTACATCTTTGATAATACAAGGAATAACATCCAGTTGTGCCAACTGGCTGGCTCGCCAACGGCGCTCACCTGCGATGATTTCGTAAGATTGTTCACCAATTTGACGCACCACAATGGGCTGGATAACCCCTTGAGACCGGATTGAACTGGCTAAATCCTCCAGTGCTTCCTGCGACATGTCCTTACGTGGCTGGTATTTACCCGGCTTGAGCCATTCGATCGGCAGTTTTTGCAACTCGCTTTGCTGCGCTGAAGAAAAGTTGGCGCCATTCTGTTGATCAGACACAGGTTTAGTAGTGAGTAAAGCGTCTAAGCCCCGGCCTAAGCCACGTTTTTTTACCGACATCTTCAGTTGTATTCCTTGTCAATTAGGCAGGAGTAGTGGTTTTTACGGTTTTTTTATCAGCACGGCGTAAAATTTCACCAGCAAGCGCCAGATAAGCTTTAGCCCCTGTTGAACCTTTATCGTAATACATCACGGGTGTACCAAAACTTGGCGCTTCCGCCAGTCGCACATTACGTGGGATCACAGCACGGTAGACTTTATCACCAAAATGTTGCTTCAATTGCTCAGACACATCATTGGCCAAACGATTCCGTGGGTCGTACATAGTCCGCAAAATGCCTTCGATTTTCAGATCAGCATTGACTACAGAGGTTAGCTGATTGATGGTGTCCATCAGAGCTGTTAACCCCTCCAGCGCATAATATTCACACTGCATAGGCACCAGCACTGAATCAGCGGCAGCCATCGCATTCACTGTCAGCATGTTCAGAGCAGGCGGGCAGTCGATAAAAATAAAATCATACTGCTGGCGGGCTTCTTTGAGCGCGTTGCGTAACCGCAGTTCACGGGCAAACACATTGAGTAAACGCACTTCGGCTGCTGTCACGTCCGAATTGGCTGCGACCAGGTGATAACCACCTGCGGTTTCTTTCACTACCACTTCAGCGAAGGGTTTTTCTTCTACCAGTAATTCATAAGCACTGGCAGGTACAGCGTATTTGTCGACACCGCTGCCCATAGTGGCATTGCCTTGTGGGTCTAAATCAATCAGCAGTACTTTGCGTTTGGTCGCAGCCATAGACGCAGCCAGATTGACCGCTGTGGTTGTTTTGCCCACACCACCTTTCTGGTTTGCAATAGCTATGACTTTTCCCACAAGGACCCCAATACGTATTTGATTAAATTAGACTTTCTCCAACACCACCAGATAACGTTCGGCGTTCAGTGTTGGCACTTGTAACGGATGACTGCCGACAACTTTAACAAAATTCGGCAAAGCTGCAATTTCTTCTTGAACTAAAGCACCTTTCATGGCCAAAAACTGGCCATGAGCTGCAGGCAAATGCTGGCACCAGTTCACCATATCGCTCATCGAGGCAAAAGCCCGGCTTAACACCGCATCATACCCTGTTTCAGGTTGATGATCTTCCACCCGGCTCTGAATCGCTTCAAAGTTTTGCAGTTTCAACTGTAGTTTGACGTGATTTAAAAAACGAATCCGTTTACCCAGGCTGTCCAGCAGATAAAATTGCTTGTCAGGTAAAGCGATGGCCAGTGGAATACCGGGTAAACCAGGGCCAGTACCGACATCGATAATACGTTGTCCGCTGACAAAAGGCGCGACCACTAAGCTGTCCATAATGTGTTTCACCAGCATTTCTTCTGGATCACGCACTGAAGTCAGATTGTAAGCACTGTTCCATTTGTCCAGTAACTGGACATACGCGACCAACTGCTGCAGTTGGAGTTCAGATAAAACTAAGCTGGTCTGTGCGACCAGCTTTTTTAATTTTTCCAGCATGATGATCCCAATGCTTAAGCAGATTTGCGCAGTAAACCCTGTTTTTTCAGGTAGACCAGCAATAACGAAATGGCCGCAGGGGTAATGCCTGAAATACGCGACGCCTGACCCATAGTTTCAGGCTGCACCTGATTCAGTTTAAGTATCACTTCGTTAGACAAACCTTTGACTGCTTTGTAGTCAAAATTGGCTGGCAGACGGGTGTTTTCGTTGCGTTCCTGCTTGGAGATTTCGTCCTGCTGACGATTGATATAACCTTCGTATTTGATCTGAATTTCAACCTGTTCAGCCGCAGCAGCATCGGCCAGCCCAGGGCCAATCAAACCAATGTTCATCAGATCTTTGTAATTCACTTCAGGACGACGGATCAAATCTTCCAGACTGGCTTCTTTGCTCAGCGGAGTTTTCACCAACTTATTCACTTCAGCCAAGGCCGCATGTTGTGGATGGATCCACTGCTGTTTCAGGCGCTGACGTTCCAGTTCAATCTGTTCTATTTTCAGGTTAAAGGCTGTCCAACGCGCATCGTCGACCAAACCTAATTCACGGCCTTTGGCGGTTAAACGAATGTCAGCATTGTCTTCCCGTAACATCAGACGGTATTCAGCACGGCTGGTGAACATACGGTACGGCTCTTTCGTGCCCATAGTGGTCAAGTCGTCAATCAGCACACCGACATAAGCCTGATCCCGACTTGGTGTCCAGGACTCTTTGTCCTGAGCAAAAAGCGCAGCGTTCAGACCTGCAATCAAGCCCTGAGCACCTGCTTCTTCATAACCTGTGGTGCCATTGATTTGTCCTGCAAAAAACAAGCCTTTGATAAACTTGGTTTCCAGCGAAGTTTTTAAATCCCTAGGATCAAAAAAGTCGTATTCAATCGCATAACCAGGGCGGGTGATATGGGCATTTTCCATACCTTTGATCGAACGCACCAGGTTTAACTGCACATCAAAAGGCAAACTGGTCGAGATTCCGTTTGGATACAGCTCGTGCGTGGTTAAGCCTTCAGGTTCAATAAAAATCTGGTGTTTATCTTTGTCAGCAAAACGGGTGATCTTGTCTTCAATCGAAGGACAATAACGTGGGCCTATACCTTCAATCACCCCAGTGTACATAGGGGAGCGGTCTAAACCATTACGGATAATGTCATGGGTTTGCTCGTTGGTGTAGGTGATATGGCAAGGGATCTGAGTCGGTTGATCCTTGTGCGACCCCATAAAGGAAAATACTGGTGTCGGGTTATCACCAGGCTGAGCCTGCATCACTGAAAAATCAACGGTTCTGGCATCGATACGAGGTGGAGTACCGGTTTTTAACCGACCAACACGGAAAGGCAATTCACGTAAACGTCGTGCCAAAGCGATAGAAGGCGGATCGCCAGCACGGCCACCACTGTAATTTTCTAAACCAATATGGATCTGACCACCGAGGAAGGTACCTACAGTCAGCACTACTGATTTAGCTTTAAATTTCAAACCCATTTGGGTCACGACACCACAAACCTGATCATTTTCTACGATCAAATCATCACAGGCTTGCTGAAAGATCTTCAGATTTGGCTGATTTTCAAGCACATGGCGCACAGCAGCGCGATAGAGCTGACGGTCGGCCTGAGCTCGTGTTGCACGTACTGCTGGGCCTTTTGAACTATTTAAAGTTCTGAACTGGATCCCGGCACGATCCGTGGCTTTGGCCATGACACCACCTAAAGCATCGATCTCTTTGACCAGATGACCTTTACCAATGCCACCAATGGCCGGATTGCAGGACATCTGACCTAAGGTCTCAACGTTGTGAGTCAGCAATAAAGTTTGCATTCCCATGCGGGCCGCAGCCAGTGCAGCCTCTGTGCCGGCGTGACCACCACCAACAACGATGACATCAAATGTTTGCTGATAAAGCATATAGGCCTCGAACTCAAAACCAGTTCTGTAAAAAGGGCGCGTATTGTAACTGGATCTGAGGCTTAGGGAAATGATTAAAACTCGATCACGATCCTGAAAAGATCACTAGTTATATATAAGGATCTTTAAAGAGATCTTTTTATTATGTTTACTACTATACAGAGGCTTTTCTGTGGGTAACCTTTGATCTATTTTGAAGATCAATTAGTTAGAAAGGATCGGATCCTGTGATCAACACAAGATCCTGGCTCGGATAAGCGGTGTTTAACTAGCCTTTTTATACACAAGGTGGGCAGATGCGTTTATTGCTCAGAGGATAACTTCAGCTTTTACATAAGTTATAACTGTACTTATACACATTGCGCTTAAATTTTAGTATAAACTGTGGATATCTATGTGTAACTGGATCATAAGTATGATCCTTATGAGACAGAAGTGGATCATCGCAGGGGCGGACATGATGAAAGGCCCTTTGTTAACGGGCCTTGGAGGACAAATAGTCAGAAGATCGGGCTGTGTATAACTCAGACAGATTTAGGCAGAGTGTTGATCAATTTAGGCAACCAGGCTAAAGCTTGATCTTCGGGCAGTTCAGCGGTTAAAACATCTATATCCAGTCCTGGTAACAATAAAACTGCACCTAAAGAGGCGAAAAGCGCAGAGATTTTTTTACCGGCCAAACAAAAAGTATCGTAACTGGAATCACCTAAAGTGATCACTGCGTAGGAAACTGTGGTAAGATCTGTCTGATCTTGTGCTAATTGATCCACAAAAGGTTGGATATTATCGGGCAGATCCCCTGCGCCATACGTCGAAGTGACGACTAACCAGATACTGTTTTTGGTTAACTGTGTTAAATCAGGGGTGAGATGAAGTTTTACTTCATAACCCGCTTTTTCCAAAGTTTCAGCTACTTGTTCTGCTGCATACTCCGCAGCGCCCATTTGGCTGCCCACAAGGATCTCAATCATACTGCATCCTATTGTCAGTGAAATGATTGGCTATACTACTGGAATTAAAACGTGCAAAGCGAATGCTTCTTGCACCTTTTGGGTATTTTTACTGCAAAGCAGGCTCAGTAAATCTACAATAGCACAACCCGTTCGCCTGCGTGTTATTGAGGTTTATACAATATATGTCCGAGTCCATGTCTTTTTCCCAGCTAGCGCTGCCGGAACCTATTCTTCGTGCAGTTTTAGAACTTGGTTATGAACATCCGTCTCCAATTCAGGAAGCGGCTATTCCTAAGTTACTGGCTGGTGAAGACTTGCTGGGCCAAGCCCAAACCGGTACTGGTAAAACAGCGGCGTTCGCGCTGCCTTTATTGGCCCGTTTAGATCCAGCCCAAAACGATCCACAAATTTTAGTGTTGGCACCGACCCGCGAACTGGCTATCCAGGTTGCCGAAGCGTTCCAGGCTTATGCCCGTTATATGCCAGCTTTCCACGTACTGCCTTTATACGGCGGTCAAAATTACACCACTCAGTTAAAAGCGCTGAAACGTGGTTCTCAGGTGATTGTCGGTACACCAGGCCGTATCATGGATCACCTGGACCGTGGCACTTTAGTGTTAGACAGACTGCGCGCCATAGTGCTGGATGAAGCCGATGAAATGTTGCGTATGGGTTTTATCGATGATGTACAAACCATCATGGATGCGACTCCGCCGGGCCGTCAGGTGGCGATGTTCTCTGCCACTATGCCAAACCAGATCCGTGCTATTGCTCAGAAGCATTTAAAAAATGCCTCTGAAGTGAAAATTGAATCAAAAACCTCCACTGTTGAACGAATTCAACAGCGTTACGTGATGTTAGATAACAATCAGAAGCTGGATGCGTTAACCCGTATTCTGGAAGGCGAAGAATATGATGCCAGCATCATTTTCGTGCGGACCAAAAGTGCGACAGAAGAGATTGCAGAAAAACTCGGCGCCCGTGGCTATGCCGTTGCTTGCTTAAACGGTGATATGAACCAGGCTCACCGCGAACAAACCATCCGTCGTTTAAAAGCCGATCAACTGGACGTGATCGTAGCCACAGACGTTGCTGCTCGTGGTCTGGACGTAGAACGTATCAGTCTGGTGATCAACTATGACATTCCATACGACAGCGAAGCTTATGTGCATCGTATTGGTCGTACCGGTCGTGCTGGTCGTGAAGGTAAGGCGATACTTTTCGTATCACCACGTGAACGCCGTTTGCTGCGCACTATCGAACACGCAACTCGTCAGCCGATTGAAAAAATGTCGCTGCCTACCGGTCAGGTGATCGAACAGCGTCGTATCGAAGCGTTCCGCGCTCAGTTAGCTCAGACCATCGAAGCGAAGAATTTAAGCTTCTTTATGGATCTGGTAAACGATTGGCGTGAAAAGCTGGAAACGACAGATATCGATATGGCTGCTGCCTTGTTATATCTGGCGCAGAAAGACCAGCCGTTAAACGTTGCATCTCAGTTCCCGGAAATCCGTGAGCCCCATAGCCGC
This sequence comes from Rheinheimera mesophila, assembly GCF_000986865.1. Lineage (GTDB taxonomy): Bacteria > Pseudomonadota > Gammaproteobacteria > Enterobacterales > Alteromonadaceae > Pararheinheimera > Pararheinheimera mesophila. Next base: position 203 of record NZ_LAVS01000097.1, on the reverse strand, counting down.
GACCGCGATGACCGTGCAGGTGGCCGTGATAAATTTGCCCGTGGTGACAGACCAGAACGTTCTGGTGATCGTGCTGAGCGCGGCGATCGTCCTCCACGTCCACGTCGTGAGTTAAAAGGTGACTACACCAACTACCGTATTGAAGTGGGTAAAGAGCATGGCGTGCGTGCCGGTGACATCGTTGGTGCTATCGCCAATGAAGC
>NZ_LAVS01000096.1 GCF_000986865.1 Rheinheimera mesophila | reverse complement strand
ATGCCGGGTTTGTACGGTGCTTCTGTGATGCCCGCAGGCCAGGCCGAACCCACAGTGCAGGCGCCCAGCAGGTCTTTTTATCAGTTATTGTCTGAGCAGGCGCAACATATCCGCCAGATGCAGACAGAGCTGACGGATGCCCGCCGCGCTATCAGTGAACAAAAGCTGATAGACAGAGCTAAGTTATTACTGATGCAGTACAAAAAATTGACTGAAGAGCAGGCCTATCGCCAATTACAGCAAAGTGCGATGAAACAACAATGTCGTATTTCCGATGTGGCCGATGCTGTGGTGAAAGCGTTAAATCCTGTGAAAACTTCGCCTTAGTACCCCAGTTGTGGGTCAAACCACAGGGCTTTGTTTTGCAGAGGTGTTTCGGCAGGAAGTATAGGGTTTTTTAGTTCAATCACAGTTCTGGATTTTAAATCGGCCTGCTGTATAGCACTGCTGAAATGTTGTAAAAACAGCTGCTGCATACTGCCATCTTCAATAGCCCGTAACAGCCCAATCTCTATAGCATTGGCCAGTTCGATATTGTCTTTTTGCACAAAAAAATACAACGCAGCCGGGTAATGCAACACCCACTTCGGCGCAACTGTCAGCGACATGCCTGTTTTTTGCTGCAGTTCTGGCCAGATTTCTGTGATGGATCGAGGGAAATAATCAATACGTTTCGCCTGCAGCATTTTAAACATAGCGTCAAAGTCGCCGCTGCCTAATACCCGAAAATGATTGGCTTTTAAAATAGGGTAATCCGGCCAGTCACTGCCCTGAATAGAGGGGCTGGTTTTTAATTGTTTTTCATCCAGTTGCTGAATTTTTTGTTCGTTATCGTTATGAATAAGCAACAAACGCCAGCCAATTAAACCTCTGTCTATTGGGATACGAATGGGCCGTAACTCCTGTTCCCGCTCTGGTGAGGTCATAGTCCAGACCACATCCAGGCCAGTGTTCGAACCCAATTGGCGTAAGGTTCTGTGCTGGGTCATCACTTGTCCGCTCGGCACAGGTTGATAGTCAGTGCCGGATTTTTCTATCGCCAGATGCAATAAGGCAATCGGATAGCTGCCTCGGGCATCCCCCAGCATCGACATAGGCCAGGAGTAGATCACTTGTTGTGGCTGTGCGCCGAGTAAAAACGGCAACAGCAACAAAATGAAACAGAGCAGGGGATAGAGCCGGGCCATCATCACAGACATCTTATGCACTCCGTGGCGTTGTTGCTGAAACTATAGAACATTTCCGTCAGAAGATTCGTATGCCGTCTTCTGCTGCTGTTATTTCGGCGATTATAATCAGCGCTAAAAATTGCTGGCAGGTAAAGAGATGACGAACGAATTAAAGATTGAAGATCTGGTTGTGGGCGACGGCAAAGCGGCTGAGCGCGGGGCTTTAATCACCGCGCATTATCGGGGCCGGCTGGAAGATGGCACAGAGTTCGATTCCTCTTACAAAAGAGGCGAAGCCTTTCAGTGCATTTTAAGCAACAATCGTGTGATCCAGGGCTGGATTTTAGGCCTGAAGGGCATGAAAGTGGGCGGCAAACGTAAGTTATGGGTGCCAGCACATTTGGCTTATGGTGAGCGCCAGATTGGCAGCATGATCCCGCCACACTCGAATCTTATTTTTGAGATAGAGCTATTGGAAGTGCTGACCAGAGACTAGCGATTTCGTTGCGAAATACCTCTGCTTTGTTATCAGTCAGTTATCAATTTAAAACCACTTACATCGCATAGGTTGTTCGATCCGTTCTTTATCTAAATCTAGTTGATAACAATTCGTATTAGTGTATTATTCGCCCAAATTTATTTTGGGGGGTAATCATGGTGTTACAACAGAAATTCAGAAAGCTGCCAGTGCTGCTGGCAGTACAATTGGCTTGTATGGTGGGTGTTGCTCAGGCCGCAGAAGAGCAAGCCGAAAAAGAAATTGAAAAAATTACTGTGGTTGGTAACTACACAGTCAATGAAAACATTGATACCGCCACAGGTTTAGGTTTGTCTTTGTTTGAAACCCCTCAGTCTGTCAGTGTGATTACGTCTCAACGTATTATCGATCAGGGCTTCAGCGGCATTAATGAAGTGATTAGCCAGACAGTAGGTGTGTCGGCTAAACAGCTGGATACCACCCGCAATACCTTTAGTGCCCGGGGTTTTGATATCGACAAATACCAGATCGATGGGGTGCCTTTAGCCTGGTCTTTAGCTGGCGATTCAGGTGAAACCATCACTGATGTATCGATTTATGAGCGGATTGAAGTGGTCCGTGGCGCCACAGGTTTATTAACTGGCGCTGGGGATCCTTCGGCTTCTATCAACCTTGTACGCAAACATGCCAATTCTGCTGAGCTGAAAGGTTATGTCAATGCAGGTATTGGTCGCTGGAACAATAGATTTGCTACTGCTGATGTATCGACAGGTCTGGACCGTCAGGGCGATTTGCGGGTACGTTTTGTCGCGAAAAAAGAAGTGGGCGACAGCTTTATGGATATCCCTGAAGACGACAAAACAGTGCTTTATGGGGTAGTGGATGCGGATTTAACAGAACAGACTTCTGTTAGTTTTGGTAGCAGCTACCAGGATAACGACCCTAAAGGTTCAACCTGGGGTGGCTTAGCGGCCTGGTTCAGTGATGGCACTGCAACCAATTGGGACAGAAGCATCACTTCTGCTGCAGACTGGACTTATTGGGCGTCCACCAACGAAAACAGCTTTGCCAATCTGGTGCATAACTTTGCCAACGGCTGGCAGGCAAAAGCCAGTTACAACCATATCAAAAATACAGCGGACACTAAGTTGCTGTATATCTATGGTTCTCCGGATAAAGAGACAGGTTTAGGTTTGTCGCCCTGGCCCTACAAAAGCTCTGGTGTCAGTGAGCAAGACAGTCTGGATCTGCAGTTAAAAGGCGATTACCAGTTATTAGGCCGCAGCCATGAGTTTGTGGTCGGTATGCTCAACAGTGAGCAGCAAGCCGAAACTGTCACTTTTGCCCAGACTTCGGCTTTTGTGCCGGTGGGGAATTTCTACGAGTGGACAGGTAGCACTTACCCAGAGCCAACTTTCTCCACGACACCAGCAGTGGCGGTAGATTTAGATACAGAGCAGGATGGTTACTATGCGGCCACCCGTTTCTCTTTGACTGACGATTTAAAACTGATCGCCGGTGGTCGTTTGTCGAAGTGGGAGCGCACAGGCGTCAACTACGGTGTTGTTGAAAACTACGGCGATGACAGCGTGTTTGTGCCTTATGCCGGTTTAATGTACCAGCTTAATGCCAATCACAATGCCTATGTCAGCCAGACTGAAATTTTCAAACCACAAAATGCCCGTGTCGCCTCAGGTGAATTTATTGACCCGCTCGAAGGCACTAACACTGAGTTGGGTTTAAAAAGCTCTTTCCTGGATGGCAAAGTACAAACCGCAGTGGCGGTGTTTAAAATTGAACAAGACAATCTGGCTCAGGCTATTGGTACTTTCCCGCCGGTAGGCAACAACTTACCTGAAACTATGTACCGCGCAGCTCAAGGGGTCGAAAGTAAAGGTTTTGAGCTGGAAGTGATAGGCCAGTTGCTGGACAACTGGAATATCTCTGCCGGTTATTCACAGTTTAAAGCCGAAGATGCGGCTGGTACTGAAGTGAATACCGACCATCCACGTAAAAAGCTGAACATCTTCACTACCTACGACTTTGCCAATGAACTGCAAGGTTTGGTGATTGGTGGTGGTATCAGTTGGGAAGACGAACAGTACAGTGGCACAGCGCCGAAGATCCTGCGCCAGGACTCTTATAGTCTGGTCAGTCTGATGGCCCGTTATGAGGTGACAGAGCAGTTGTCTGTGCAGTTGAACGTCGACAACCTGTTTGACGAAACTTACTACAGCCAGATTGGTTTCTTTGACCAATACGGCTACGGTACACCACGTCACTTTACTTTAGGTGCGACTTACTCCTTCTGAGCAGGGGCAGAGCCTTGGCTCTGACCTGATACCAGAATAAGTTGGAGCTGAAAGGGTCAGAGTGAAAACTCTGACCCTTTCTTTATCACGCTAAAGCGTAATCCACACCGGCACAAATTACCGCCACCTGAGCTGCATTGCATTGCTCCGGGCTGGCCTTCGGGCTATCCGGATAAACCTCAGTGGTTGTGACAAACTTGGCATCTGTCATACCGCCACATAAACCCAAAGCACGTTTGGGGTAGTTTACTACACCAAACTGGGCGAGTTTTTCACCGATCAGGCAGCCCTCTTCATCGGCTTCAGCGATGTGAGTAACTTTTTGCACCGCTTCGATAATAGCGCGCTGAAAACCAGCTTCTGGTTTATCCGTGTCGCCAACCAGATAAAAACCGTCCGGAATATTCCAGTTGTGATTCACTGTGCCATCGCGGGCTGCTTTGGCCGGACGGAATTCGCTGTTATCTGAATCTGTGGTTTCGTGCAGGTCGATATGCACCAACACCTCACCCTGGTGCTGGCGGACAAAAGCCATGGCTAAACTGGCTTCTTCCGACTGACTTTCTGCGCCAAAAGAACGGTTCGGATCCACAGCTTTTGGATTCCAGCGGTTGATGGTTTCATAACCCCAGGGGCTGATACAAGGCAACACCAGCAGGTTCACTTTGGTGCTGTAATGGCTGAATTGCTCTTTAATAAATTTCAGCGCACCTTGCACGCCACTGGTTTCATAGCCATGCACACCGCCCGTCACCAGCACTATAGGCTTATCTGCTTGCCAGTTTTTGCTGCGAACCGCAAACAGTTCATACACAGGTAAATGAAAAGCGCTGTAGTCCAGAGTGCCGTAATTCAGCAGCTCTGCTGTGTCTGGTAAAAACTGTTGCAGTGGTGTCACTACTTCGTCTTTATAACTGCGTTTGATCTGTTGTTCACTCAGCCACTGCTGTTTTTCAGCCTCGCCCCAGGGCGTGCCTACAGTGCCGATGTGATAAATAAAGTCTTTCATTGGGGTCGTCATACCGCACCTTTTTACCTGTAGTGGTTATTCTTCTGTAGTCATTTCATCGGCAATCTGCAGCAGACTGGCAGCCAGAGTGGCTGGGTCTTGCGCGCCGGAAATCAGATAACGCTGATTGATGACAAAAGCTGGTACTGAACTGATACCGGCTTGCTGGTACTGCGCTTCTTCGGCGCGTACTTCATCACTAAACTGTCCGGACTGCAGGACTTCTAATGCTTCATCTGCATTGAGTCCGGCTTTTTTTGCACATTTTTGCAACACTTCTGCGTTGGAGACATCCTCGGCAAAACCAAAATAGGCTTCAAATAAGGCCTGTTTCATCGCTGTTTGTTGATCAAACCCAGCCGCCCATTTCACCAGCCGGTGGGCGTCAAAGGTGTTGCAGGTAAAACGCTGCTGCATTTTATCGAAGTTCAGCCCCAGATCAGCCGCGATTTGCATCATAGACTGTTGTGAGGCACGCATTTCCGCTTCGCTGCGGCCATATTTTTTGCTCAGTGCCGGCAAAATAGGCTCAGGGACTAAGTGCGGATCCGGGTTGAGTTCAAAGGCCCGCCACTGAATACTGACGCTGACTTTGTCCTTGATGCTGGCCATGGCTTGTTCCAGCCGGGCATAACCAATAGCACACCAGGGGCAAGCAATATCGGAAACTAAATCTATATGCAGGTTTTTCATTACAGATCCTGAATCATGAACGTTAGACAGGATCTGGTTACCTCGAGGCTAAATATCAAGACGTAAGCTGGTTTTTGTCGTCACAATAGCGGCGCGATGCACTTTATTTACAGAGCAGCTTTAAAATAAATCCAGAGTGGTCATTTACTGACGTAAGTTTTGACTTTACACTTTGCGCGTTTTTTACACAGGAGGCCTTATGGCAAAACAACCAACGGCAGAGCATGGCCGCGGCGAGATCCGGGATAATGCACTCAAGGCGTTAGTGACCAGCAAGCTATTTCAGATGCAGGTGGTGAAAGCGAAAAAAGGCAAAGGCTCCTACAGCCGCCAGAAGTTTAAACAAGGGCAGAAGCGTGATGACTCTGCCCTTTTTATTTGCAGTATTTAATTCGGTGTTCTGGAGCGCTCAGTCTGTCACACTTCTTTTTTAAAACCTTATTTATATAAAACCTCTACCCATATATCTATATGGAATAACAAGTCACAAAAAATACCTTTTGCTTCGACAAAGATTTCAGTATTATTCGCGCCCATCCGGACGTCTAAACGTTTGGGTGTTTCGGTCTGCTGTGCTGCACTTCACTCTTCCATAGTCGGAGTATGACTGTCAGACCTGTTATGGCGTTGTAATTCAGGCAAATCAGTCCGCTGGATGCCGGTTTTGTTGTAAAGGTAAAAACCTATGTTCACTGTTTCACTGCGCTCTTGTGTCTCTGCCGTCACTGCACTTTTGCGTTGTTGTCGAATGCCTCATTGCTCAGTACGTCTTTGGATGTGCTGCTAAGTCTGTTGCGCTGTTGCTGCTTTTAGTCGCACAAAGCGCTGCGGTTTAACCGCTTCATTCCGCTTTTTATAAAAAATATATAGGTCTGGTCAGGCGTTAAATCCGCCCTGGCACAGCTTTATCCAATTTGAGGTCTTTATGTTAAAAACAAATTCTTCTGGCTTTGCGCCCAAGCTTAGCCTGCTGGCTTTGGCCATCTCTGCTTTGACCCCTGCGCTGGCAGAGCAAAACTCTGCTGAAAACAAAGTGGAGCGTATTCAGGTCACAGGTTCGTTGATCAAAAGAGTGCAGCAGGAAAATGCCACGCCTTTGCTGCAAGTCACAGCGGAAGATATTAAAGCCAGCGGCAAAGTGACCCTGACCGATGTGTTACGTGATTTAACGGTCAACTCCGGCAATAGCTTTGACGAACAATTCACTGGCAGCTTTTCCGCAGGCTCAGCCTCTATAGGTTTGCGTGGTTTAAGCCCAAAAAATACCCTGGTGCTGGTGAATGGTCAGCGCGTATCCAACTATGGGTTTGCGCTCAATACCCAGGATACTTTTGTTGATTTAAACGCCTTGCCATTAAGCGCAGTAGCGCGGATTGAAGTGCTAAAAGATGGGGCATCCTCGGTGTATGGTTCAGACGCCATAGCTGGGGTAGTGAACATTATTCTGAAAAAGAATGTGCAGGACACTGAAGTCAAAGCCTCTACAGGGGCTGCTACTCAGGGTGGATTGGAGCAACAGGCTTTAGGTTTAGTCACAGGAACTGGGGATTTAAATCAGGATGGCTATAACCTGAGTTTAACTCTGGACTGGTTTGACCGTGAGCGGCTGGATGCCAGCGACAGGGATTTACTCAGCAGTGGTGATTTCCGTCATTTGCCGGGTGGTAAGTTGTCCGGCTGGAGTAGTCAGGGCGGCAACAGCTTGCAAAACCCATCGTCTCCGGCAGCTTTTACAAACTGCCCTGAAGGTGCAGTAAAACGGCCATGGACTGATTTTACACCGGGCCGCGCCGGTGAAGTCTGTGCTTTTAATGCTCAGCCTTTTAATACCTTGCAACCTGAAGTGACGCGCCGTCAGGCTTCTTTACAGGGGACTTACCAACTGTCGGATAAGCTGCAAGCCAGCACCGAAGTGCTGTACAGCTACAACGATTCGGCGATGATTTTTGGCGCGCCCTTAACTGTTGGCGCGGGTTTACGGGCTTATGATCCGCTCAATAGCACCTTAACCGATATCGCAGTGGCGTTGCCTATGGGCCATCCGGATAATCCAACCAATGCCGCTTTGCCTTTTGAATATACCTTGTTTGATTTAGGCCCGCGCCTGAAAGAAAACAAACAAATTTTCAGCCGGGTGCTGGCGAGTTTACGCTATCAGGGCGATGAATGGGATCTGCAGTTGAATGCGCTGCAATCGAGCAGTCATCAGCGTGAATATGTAGATAACTTCGTCAACCGTTTTGCTTTTGAACAGGCCTTACAGGATGGTAGTTACCGTTTTGATGGCCGTGAAAATTCAGCAGAGGTATTGGATGAACTGCGCCTGCAAACCCGCCGTCCCGGTACTTATCATTTAAGCTCCATCAATGCCAGTGCCAGCACAGTCCTGACTGAACTTGATCATGGCCCGCTGGCTTTTGCCGCTGGGGTGGATTTACGCCGCGAAAAAATGGATGCCGGTACTTCGCCTGAAGTCTTGTCCGGTACCGAATTACGTCCGGCTATTAATCTGGTCAAAGGTGAGCGTGAAATTAAAGCGGCTTTTGCCGAGTTCAGTATTCCGCTGCTGCAGGATTTAACCGCCAGCCTGGCAGGTCGCTCTGATCATTACGATGATTTTGGTAACGCCTTTTCACCCAAAGTAGGGGTGCATTATGTGCTGGCCGAAGACTGGTTAGTGCGGGCGTCCTGGTCCAAAGGTTTCCGGGCCCCCTCGTTGCCGGAAATTGCCAACAGCAACACCATCAGTTACGGCTCTGTGATTGACCCGAATGATCCTGTGGAGCCCGGCGCACGTCGTGGTTTTACCCAGCTTCGTACCGGTAATCCAGAATTGCAGCCTGAGCGTTCAAAAAACCTTAATACAGGCGTGATTTGGTCCTTCAGCCAGCAAGGCAGTATTGGTGTGGATTGGTTCCGGATTGAGCAGGAACAGATTATAGGGGCTGATAACGCTCAGTTTATTGTCAACAATCCGGCTTTATATGCGGACCGTATTAAACGTGATGCGCAGGGGCGCCTGCAGATTGTCAGCAATCAATACAATAATCAGGGCAGTAGAACCACCTCTGGGATAGATGTTGATTTTAACTACAGATGGGATTTATCTTCAGGCCAATCACTGGGCTTTAAATCAGTCTGGTCACGTTTAATCAGCTACAAACAGGCCTTAGTGGCAGGGCAGGCTGAAATTAACGGGGCCGGTAATAACCAGTTTGGTGCTTTGCCGCAGTGGAAAAACAGCACCAGTCTGAACTGGTCTGTGGCGGATTGGCGCAGCAGTCTGATCAGCAGCTACAGCAGCAGTTACCAGCAAAAAGTAGCGACTCAAAGCAGCAATCCGGGTTTGCAGGCTAAAGTGGCCAGTTACACTCAGTTGGATCTGCAGGTGAGTTATCTGGGGCTTAGCAATACGGAGCTGGCGTTGTCTGTCGGTAACTTAACAGACAGAGATCCACCTTTTGACCCGGCTGCGGGTGGTGATTATTTTGATACCAGTTTGTACAACCATAAAGGCCGTAGCTGGACTTTGAGTGCTGCTTATCAGTTCTGAGAGTTTTTCTTCGGTTGTCCGGGCTGCCTTGTGCAGCCCTTTTCTTTGCTGCTACAGGCGTTCAGCTTAGGTTCAAACCCTGCTGCCTATGCTTCGAATTTCCGGAGTAGTCACTCCAGTTCTCAACCCATTTATGCATTCAGGGGATCTTATGTTTGAAGCCGAATTTAGCAAGTTAGAGCAGTTAATCCAGCAGTTAATTTCACAGAATCAACAGCTCACAGCGCAAGTACAGCAACTGGGTCAAAAAGAGCAGCAGTTGCAGCAGGAATTGAAAAAAAGTGCTGATCAACTGGAAACCTTACAGCTTCATGCGATGGAGTCGGATGATCAGAAGCAAAGGGCGCAGCAAAAATTACAGCAACTGACGCAGTTGTTTGAACAGCAATTGTCGGCTTGATCATGTTCAGGCAGCCGTTGGTCGTTGAGCAAAAAGTGGTGATAGCAGGCCGGGAATACTGGTTACGCTGCTCTTTGCAGGAACAAGCCGGGTTGCAGGAGGCGGCGCGGCTGCTCAACAGCAATATTGCGCAGGTACGACAGGGCGCCGGACATTTGTCGATGGAACAAAGCATAGTACTGGCGGCGTTAAATATAGGACTGCAACTGGTGACCCAACAAAGTCCACAGTTGGAACACTGCCAGCAGCGGCTGGCGAAGTTAATGGCGTTAATCGAAGCCAACAACTGAAGACCTGGCTTGACGGATTAACTTTGGGTTGAGTCGGATAAGCCAAGCCGGACTGATACAGCAGCCGATGCAGGAACAGGCGTTAGAGGATTTTTCCGATGGAAGGAGGCAAAAACATGACGTACTTGAAGTGGCTAATCAGCACTGTTGCGGCTGGTTATTTAACGGGCTGCAGTTCTGTTGTGGAGGAGCAACAGCGTGATGTCCAGCGGCAAAAGGATAATGCGCAAAAAGTCATGATCGTGGTGCACAGTGACGCTGCTGTACCAGAGGCTTTAATCCAGGCCTTTAACCGGGAGGTACCCGCAGTGGCAGCGGAGCAGGGCTTTCAGATTGTTGACGCACAACAGCGTCAACTGACAGAAGTGCCAGCATTGACCGATGTGGACATGGTGCTTTATGTCGATATTCAGCGATGGTCGGAAAAAAGCGCTCCATTGCTGGCTGCGGAAGCGACGCTAGAACTGGAGTACAAGCTGGTGTCTGCTGGCTCTGATCAGACGCTTTGGCATCACAAAGAAAAGCACACTGAGACTCGTTTTGCTGTAGCGGAAAAGTTTTTACCGGACGCTTTGTATCAGGCATTTTTTGAAGCATCGAGTGCCTATGAGCCACAAGCCAGTTCGGTCACCAGACAGGCTTTCTCAGATATCCCTGAAGTCGTGGCGACGAAGTAGTAGTCGGACAGCACTTTTATTTGCAAGGCTGAGTTTTGCTATCGCTGTCGCAAACCTGAATTTTGTGGGTATAGGCCAGCCACAAGTCCCATTCGGTTTGCAAAGGTAAACTACGCCAGACTTTGTTAAAGACATAAAGCGACTGTTTGCCTGCAATAGATTTATGCAGAATTTTGGAATAAGCGCCGCTTTTGCTTTTACATTCAGACACCCAGACCAGAGCCGGGTAACCATTGACCGGCTCTTTACTTAAGATCTGGCTATCAAACAGTTCGTCACAGTTGCGCTGACCTTGTTGATCGTCAATAGCTTTGGTTTTCATCAGATCGCTGTTGGGCTGCTGTTCAAACACAAAACTTTGCACATAGTTGTCAGAATCGACCGCTTGCCAGCGCATTTCTGTCACATTCTCCATCTCTTTCGGATGGCTTTGTGTCACTGTCCATTCGCCCTCAGGCAAAGGCAAAGGCTGCTGCAGCCGTTCGGTGTAACGTGGTATAGCGCAGGCAGTTAATAACAAACTGCTGATCACAATAAAGCTGGAATAGATTTTCATAAGACTCAGGTTGTTTGCTGTGAACGGGAGCTGAGTTAGACCTCAGCCCCCTGCATCATTAAATGCTACAGGTATTTTTGTAAAAAGGCCAAATAAGCCTCTTGCGCCTTAATACGGTTTTCCTTCTTCATAAAGCCGTGGCCTTCGTCAGGGAATAACACGTATTCAACGGGCACATTCTGAGCGCGAATAGCGGCTACCATCTCATCACTTTCTACCTGCAGTACACGAGGGTCATTGGCACCTTGCACCACCAGCACAGGTTTTTTCACTTTGTCACCGTGGAACACCGGTGAAATGCGGCGTAACCTTTCGCCATCTTTGGCCGGATCACCCAGCTCTGCGTATAAAGACTCGCGGAAGGATTCCCACCAGGCGGGGATACTCTCTAAAGTACGCACCCAGTTGGTGACCCCAAAAATATTAATACCGACTTTAAACTCATCGGTAAAAGCCATGGCGGCCATGGTCAGATAACCACCGTAGCTGCCACCCATTACGCCAATACGATCGGTGGCCACCCAGTCCAAAGATTGCAGGTACTTTTTACCGTAGACGATGTCCTGCAAATCGTGTTCACCATGTTTTAAGTCATCCAGGTGGAAGAAGGTTTTGCCATAACCACTGGAACCTCTGTTGTTCACTGACAATACGGCGTATCCCTGATTTACCAGATGTTGGATCACCGGGCTGTAACCGGTACGCGATTGTCCGCCAGGGCCACCGTGGATCCAGATCAAGGCCGGTACTTTGGCGCTGCTACTGGCCTGTTTCGGCTTATACAACAGGGCAGGTATAGCTAAATCATCAAAGCTTGGGTAACGTACCACTTCACTTTTGACCAGCACGTTTTCATCTATGGCTTTATCCAGTGCCTGAGTGAGACGCTCTGCTTTCGCTTCCGAGAGTTTCCAGACGAATAAATTCGACGGGCTGTTGTCGGCATTGACGTAGAAGCTTACATACTGACTGTCATCAGAAAAAGTCACGCCGCGTAAATCACCTGCGGGTAATTCAGGCAATTGCACCGCTTTGCCTGTGGCAACTTCAGTGATACTGATTTGGGTGGAGGCATCAGCGTTTACTGCTTCGACTTTGTATTTATTATCTTTGCTAAAGCCAATGTACATAATGTCCCAATCGGCTTGGCTGTAGGGCTGTACGGCTTTTTCATTGATCTGGTAGGCAAAGGCCTGGCTGAACTCTGATTTTTCGTCAGAGCTAAAAATCAGTTGAGTGTTATCACGGCTAAACCCATAAATACCGTGCGATACATTGCCCTGATGCGGCGTGATATGCACAGGGGTTTTATCGGCGCTCTGCAAATCGACCAGATACAGGTTGTTATCGGCATTGGTGCGCTCTTTAGAGAGCGCGATGTAACGGCCATTGTCGCTTAACGCACCAATCTCATAACCTTCGTTGTTCTGATAGACCAGAGTGCGCTGATAGCTGGTGCTGTCGTAGCTGTATAAATCAAAAAACTTCGGATCCCGCTCATTTGTCATCAGCCAGAATTTATGGTCGTCTGTCCAGCCAACAAATTCGGCTTTGTGTTTATCACCCGGGGTTAAGTCTTTGACCGAACCATCCAGCTCGCGCACATAAATATGATGCAGTTCGTTTCCACCCTGATCGGCTTTGTAGAGCACCCGGTCATCCTGTGGAAACCAACCTACAGGTAATATGGATTCAGTGGTGGAGCTGGTCAGCGGCGTCCAGGTTTTACCATCCAGACTGACTTTGTACAGGTTAAATACACCAGTTTCGTCAGACGCCACCAACAGCGCATCGGCTTTGTGGTTAATTTCGTTACCTGTATAGGACTTGGTAGCATAAAACTGAGTTGGAGTGTAACTGGGAACTGCTGCTGCTTTTGTTTCCACCGCAGTCTCTGCAACCTGAGCAGCGGTATCGGTTTTTGCTGTTTTATCACAGGCGCTGAGTAACAGAGTGCTGGTCAGCAGCGCCAGATAAAGGGGATTGTGCTTCATATAAAATCCTTGTGTTAAGAATGTTTTAGTTATTTTCCTAACACAGCTTAAAGTCAGGACTTTGGCCGAAAAAGAGTCTGTTGATATTTACATCAATAGACTCTTGTCGTATTTACTTGTTTGCTTCACTACTCAGGTTCAACTCTGGCGCTGACCGATACTATGGAATAATCTGCCCAGTCGGCTCCAAAAAGCTCATTGGGTGGCAGAGTACTTCTGTTTGACAGCTTCTGGATAGCAGTTTGGTAGAAGTCCTGACCTGCGTAACGGAACAACGAGAAATCAAGGGTAATGCTGGATGCATTGGCCAGTTGACTTTCTATTCCGTAGTCTGAGGGTAAAGCATTTTCCGGATAATTGCCTCTAATGGGACCATAATACTGTTCCGTATATGTTGAACCATCCTGCAAACTGACTTGTGCAAAAATAGAGAGCATAGTGTACTGGTCTGCATTGTTAATCTGATAGGACGTTGAGTCTGAACTGATAAAATTATCAAAGGTTTCCGCCAGACTGAGCAAGGGGCTGACATCAGGCATTGTTAATGTAGCTGTGTTTTCGTTTTCATAATCAAAAACTTTTCTTCGTGCTATCAAAACATTTACGGTTTGATTACCTTCAACACGCTGTTCGAATCTACTGCCTCTTAGATGCACTCTGCTCGATACATCTAAATCTTCGATAACAGAGATATCACCTGTTTCAGGTGGGATTGTATAAGAAGCAAATTGTCCGTTTACTTCATGCGATACACTAGCGTTGAAAAAGTTTGGGTCCACAACTGCAGTATAAGAATTACCTGACGCAGAAACTAACACGTCCAGATCGCTATTAACATCATAGTCACTTAAAGTACCTGCAACTGCTGAACCTCCGTTATGCCCAAACACAGTTAAGGTTGGCCAGTCACTATTTGGCTTGCGACAGATTTGGGTGTCAGGAAAGACCCCGGTTCTGCCGGTTATCTCTTGATATCGAGGGGTATTTGCCGCCCCCGTCAGTTGTGCTCCTTGATCAGAAAGAGCTAACAGCGTGCTGATGGTGACGTCTTTGGTCACGCATTCGCAGTCTCCTGGTGCTGACGATGAAACTTCGAATTTTCCAAGGTAGCCTACCGGATGTTGTGCTCTGGATTCAACATAAGTTCGGGTACCAGACGTTGTTGTCGTTTGCGTGATAAAAGCGATGTTCACGTTTTGAGTCTGTGGGATGCTGGCACTGATTTTGCCTTGAGCATCAGGCCTATGCCTGCTTTTAATTGCCCAATTAGAGTCATAAACCACCAATTCAGCATTAGTTGCTGCTATCTCGGTGTTACAGACGGTGCTTTGTACAATATCTGCGGTCAGGTTAACGTTGGTATTTCCTCCTGTGCCACCTCCTGTGGAGCCTCCATCACTTCCTCCTGTGCCACCTCCTGTGGAGCCTCCATCACTTCCTCCTGAACCTCCGCATGCGGTAAAGAAAATAGTGCTTGTTAATACAGCCAACAACTTCAATCTGTTCATTCATAGTCCTTTTTTAATTTGTCATTCCGTTTAGGTATTAAATGTTATCAACATAAGAACTGCATTATTCCGCCCAACGCTGTTTAATTTCAAGGATTTGTTGCAGGTTTTCATCCAGCAGATCGACCAGTCGTGGTTCAAAATGCAAGCCTTTCTGCTGATGGATATGCTGCAGTGTTTCTTCAATAGTCCAGGCTTGTTTGTAAGGCCGGGCACTGGTTAAGGCATCAAATACGTCGGATAAAGCCACAATACGGGCTTCGATGGGGATTTGTTCGCCGGACAGGCCAAAAGGGTAGCCTGAGCCGTCCCATTTTTCGTGATGATACAAAGCCACGGCTTTGGCCATTTTCAATAAGTCAGAATCACAATCGCCGATGATCTCCGCCCCTATCAACGGGTGCTTTTGCATCTCTTTGTATTCGTCAGCAGTCAGCTTGCCGGGTTTAAGCAGAATATTGTCGGCTATGCCGATTTTGCCTATATCGTGCATGGGGGCTGCATGCAGCAAGTCTTCGGCTTTTTGTTCGCTAAAGCCATAAGCCAGCGCTATCACCTGCGCATAGTGGCTCATCCGCATCACATGTAAGCCGGTTTCATTGTCTTTGTATTCAGCGGCCCGGCCTAACCTTTGGATCACCTGCAACCGGGTTTGTTTTAACTCCTGCGCCTGCACCAATGACAAATGTGTTTTGACGCGAGCCCGCACTACAGCCGGACTGATAGGCTTAGTGATGTAATCCACGGCGCCCAATTCAAAGCCTTTGGTTTCGTCCATTTCATCTTTTAGGGCTGTGACAAAAATCACCGGAATAGCACTGGTCGCCGGATTGGCTTTTAAACGGGCACAGACATCAAAGCCAGTTAACCCCGGCATCATCACATCCAGCAGTATTAAATCGGGTTGTTCTTTTTGTACCAGCTGTAAGGCTTCTTCACCACTTTTAGCAAATAACAAGCGGTATTGCTCCTGCAGCACAGTGCGCAGTACTCTTAAATTGGTGGGTTCGTCATCGACCAATAACAGGCTTTGTTTTTCTGCCATCAGAGCTCTCCTTTACCCAGCTGTTGTTGTAGCTGCTCCAGCAGCTGCAACGCAAGGCTAAAGTCAAAATCGTTTACCGCGTCCAGCAACTTCAGCAGTAACTGCTGATGTGGACCACTGTAGTGAGACAATTGCTCTATCCCTTGATCGTCCAGTTCATGTCTTAATAAAGACTGTTGCAGGTTTTCCAGCATTGCCGCCAGTTGCTGGTGATCCAGCTGTGTGGATTGTGTCTGTTCAGCCAGAGGTTGTTCCTCTAACAGCCTCTGATGCTCAGCTTCAAATTTTGACCAGCAGCCCAGTATCTTTTGCAGTAATTCAGCTGCTCTTTGTTGCTGTTGCTGCCGTGCTGCCTGTTCCAGTTCGGCACAAACTCTGCTTAATGGCTCCAACCCCAAATTAGCACTGACCCCTTTAATAGCATGAGCTTGTTGCTGCACAGCGTTATAGTTTCCAGCCTGTAGCTGCTGCACAGCCAGTTGTATCATCGGCTTTTGTTGTTGCAGAAATTGTTCTAACTGCGGCAGATAAGTAGCCAAATTACCCCATAACTGCAGGGCTTTGGGCAGGTTCAGCAACTGAACTGTGGTAGTGACTTGAGAATGCTGTGATAAAGGTTCACGTACTTCAATATTGAGCACACGGGCTATTTCAAAACACAAAGCCGCGAAGTCTATAGGTTTGGTGGCAAACCCCTGCATACCCGCTTCTTTGGCTGCAATCTTATCTTCATCCAGTACGCTGGCTGTTAAGGCAATGACTGGCAGAATGGTTTTGTTTTGTGCCATCTCCCATTGTCGTATTTGCTTGCAGGCTTGCAGTCCATCCAGATTCGGCATCTGAATATCCATCAACACCAGATCAAAGTCCTGTTGTTTGATCATTTTCACGGCTTCAATACCATCAGTCACTGCTGTGACCTGATGACCTGCACGTTGCAGCAAGAGTTTCAGCAGCTCCAGATTCTGCGGTATATCATCGGCAATCAGTATATTGAGCGCAGGTAAAGCTGGTATATAACCTTGTTGGCCAGTCGCAGTGGCTTTACCGGTTTGTAACGGCAGGCTGAATTCAAAACAACTGCCAACACCTTCTGTGCTTTGCACTGTAATGTGCCCGCCCATCAGCTCGACCAGTTGTTTACTGATGGTGGTTCCAAGGCCTGTGCCGCCAAAACGACGGCTCATTGAGGCGTCGGCCTGAGTAAAAGCATCAAAAATATGCGGTAAACGATCGGCCGCGATCCCTATGCCAGTGTCCTCAATACTGAATCTGATCTGCTGCTGCGCAGTAGGGGCAACCTGCACCCGTACTGAGCCCTGGTCAGTAAATTTGATCGCATTACCAATCAGATTGGTCAGTACCTGACGCAGCCGGTCTGGCGCACCGTAATAAAATTCACCCAGTTGCGGGTCAAGTTCCAGTTTTAATTCGAGCTGTTTTTTCCGTGCCTGGATCCACAAAGTAGACACCACGCCATCCAGCACAGCGGGCAAAGAGAAATCCTGTAATTCCAGCTCCAGTTTGCCTTTTTCCAGCTTGGCACTGTCGAGAATGTCGTTTAATAAATGCAATAACGAGTGGGCTGAACCATGGATAGTAGCCAGATGTTTTTTCTGTTCGGCCGACAAATCCGAGCTTAATAACAAGTCGCTGAAGCCAATAATGGCATTCATCGGCGTGCGGATTTCATGGCTCATATTGGCCAGAAATGCGCTGCGACTTTCGGCGGCCAGCTCCGCTTTGTTTTTCGCTTCCAGTAACTCCACTTCCATCTGCTTCCGCTGGCTGATATCCATCAGGAAACCGTCCAGCCAAATGATCTCACCTTGCGCTGATTTTATCGCCTCACCATATTCCAGTATCCAGCGAATGGAGCCATCTTTATGCCGGATGCGGTATTCAATAGTGAAATGCCCCTGATACAGATCCAGTTGGGTGGTGGTGCTTTTATCATCCGGATGGACTAAATCAGACCAGCTTCGTGTGGCAGAGGGCAGCATAAAGTCGCTGGCCGGATAACCGGACAAGGTTTCAATGGCGTCGCTGATGAACACCATATCCCAGTTCTCATTAAACAGGCAGCGGTAGGCTGCGCCCGGGATATTACCAATTAAAGAGCGGAATTTTTCTTCGTTCTCTTTCAGTGCCTGCTCCATCTGCAGGCGGCTACTGATGTCAGTGATAAAAGCGACAAAAATATCTTCGTCGGGTAATTTGGCATGACCTATCGCCAGGCGTACCGGGACGGTATGACCATCTTTATGCACAGCTTCCACATCGCGGCCTATTCCTATAATTTTAGCTTCGCCGGTGCGCAGGTAGTTTTCTAAGTAGGAATCGTGATCAGGACGAATGGTCGCTGGAGTGAGAATATTGACGTTTTTATGCAGTAACTCTGCCTGAGTCCAGCCAAGAATTTTCTCCGCGGCTTTGTTCATGCCCAGGATCAATCCCTGGGTATTAATAGTCACTATGCCATCGACAGCGGTGTCCATCATCGCCAATAAACGGCTTTCATTGGTTTTGGCCGCGGCGCTGGCTTCCCGGTACTTGAGTAACAGATTAATAGCGACCACTAAGCTACTGATCATCAGCGTAGTGAAAGTGATTGCCATCGCCAGCACCAGCGGTAATTCTCCTGGCTGGGTATCCGGCTGAAAACCTGCGGGTGGAACAAAACGGGCTGCTGCCATCCCCGTGTAATGCATACCGCTGATAGCGGCGCCCATCACCAGACTACTTAACACCGTGAGCCAATGCGGAGCCAGATTCAGGCGTTTTAAACCAAAGCGGATCCAAAGCGAAAGCACTGCCAGCACAACAGCAACCAAAATAGAGAGTAAAAAGGTTGCTAAGTCATAACGTAAAGCCACAGACATTTGCATGGCGGCCATACCGGCATAGTGCATAGTGCCGATACCAGCACCCATCAGTAGCCCCCCCAGTAAGAGCTGGGGCAGGCTGATGCGTTTTTTACTGATGAGGTCCAAAGCGACCCAGGACGCGGCTATGCTGGGCAACATCGACAAAGCGGTCAGGCCAAAGTGATAACTGACCTCTGTGCACAAGGTAAAAGCCAGCATGCCAATAAAATGCATCGACCAGACACCGCCACCCAGGGCGATACTGCCACTGCCCAACATCATCAGGCGCAACGACTTTTTGCTGACACTGATGGCCTGAGCTGTTACCTGCATCGCCATGGCAGATGCAAATACCGCAATTAAAAACGACAACAGCACTAAACTGGGATCGTAACTTCCAAAGAGCAGCAATGGATCGGCCGGGTGTTCGAACAACTGACGTAACCAATCCATGCCTTAGACCTCTTACTCGTTTGGATTAATGTTTAGCTGCATAATCCTCAACAGCACGCCATACCCGCAACGTATTGCCGGACAATACTTTTTCAATTTCCTGCTCTGTGTAACCACGTTCTAATAAACCACGGATCAGGTTGGGGTACATAGACACATCTTTTAGCTGTTCAGGTAAGGAGTCGCCGACACCGTCAAAATCAGAGCCTATGCCAACATAGTCGATACCGACCAGCTTTTTCACATAGTCTATATGATCCAGCACCTTGTCTAACGAGGCGAATGGATATGGATGTTTCTTTTTATACTCTGCGGTAAAGGCATCTTTATCGGTTTGGCCCGAGGCTTTAAATGCACCGTCCCGCTGTAGCCCCCACTGATTCGCTGCCGATACGACAAAAGCAGAGCCGAAGTTAATTTGGATCACACCACCGTTTTTCGCTAGCGCCTTGATCATGTCATCGTCCATATTGCGCTCAAAGCCCGGTACAAAAGCCCGTAAAGAGGAATGCGAGGCAATCACAGGCACTTTGCTAAGCTCAACAGTCTGATAAAAGGCGTCGTCCGAGACATGCGAGATATCTATCATCACCCCGGTTTCATTCATCGCTTTGATCAGCTCTTTACCAAAAGGGCTTAAACCTTTCCATTGCCGGCGTAAATCATAGCTGGAGTCGGCGATATGGTTACTTTCGGAGTGTGCCAGTGTGATGTAACGGATACCGCGGTCATAAAAGTGTTGCAGGTTCTCTAATTTGCCTTCAATCGGCGTACCGTTTTCCATCCCCAGGGCTAAAGAAATTTTACCTTCTTTAAAGTGTTTGGCTAAGTCGGCGCTGTTGTAGGCCATGGCGAATTTATCCGGTGCGCGGCCTACCAGAGCTTCCATATTGTCAATAAGCTGGTTTGCCAGCAAATAACCGCCGCCTTTTTTCTCGTAAGAGGCCGGGATATAAATCGACATAAAAGGCGCATTTAAACCGCCGGCTTTGGCGCGGGGGTAATCAAATTCACCTCTTTGGGTGGCTTTGGTTACATCTTCCCAATCGTCGTGCAAGCGATAAGGTACGTCGATATGAGTATCAATAATCAGTGTACTTTGGGCAATTTTGTTGGCTTGTTGTGTGAAGTCTGCGGCGTGGGCCTGCAGCGCGAATGTAGTGAGCAAACTAATAGACAACAGAGTAAAGCGCATAGATCCCTCGATCGTGTTCACTGCAATGCAGTTATTTTTTTCTTAATCTATCGCGCTTTGTACTCTGGGTATAGTGCTTCTGGTCGCAGTTTTTGTTGTTATGGCAGCAACCAGCCAGATAACCACAAGCTATACAGAGCTGAAGTATGCAGTACCACCGTCAGCCAGAATAATAACTGAAAGCTGAGTTTACGATTTTTATGTCGGAACCAGTGCTGGGCGACAAAAGCTGCGGGCCAACCACCGACTAAACCCAGTAACAATAAAGTGCTCTCCTGAGTTCGCCACGCCTGTTGTTCCGCGGCCTTTTTGTCGCGCCAGTAACCAAACAAGGTCACAGCATTAATCAGAAAAAAGCCATACTTCAGCCAACCCGGCACCAATAGCTGCCAGTCCAGATACAGCAGCCATAAGGTGAGCAGCACAAAAAGACCTATACTGAATTTTAAACTAAAGCGAAAAGTGCCGGTGTCCGGTTGCATAAACAAATCCTCAGAGGCAGTTTGACAGGCGCTTGGAACAAAGACGTTCAGAAGCCCATGGATACTAAAGAATACTAGCTGAAATGCGGCTGAACCAGAGTTCTTTGTCATTGTTTTTTCTGAAGATATCTGTTTCACTCCAATCTATTTTGTATAGTCGGTACTGCCGATGATTTTTATGCAGGTGCTGTAGGACTGGTAAACGCAGAGGCGCAAACAAAAGGAAATGAAATGAGACAACAGATCTGCGCTCTCAGCCTGCTCACGCTCACCCTGTTTTTCGTGGGTTGTGGCACAGTCAAAACTCTGGCTCCTGAGCAGGGCAAAGTCAGCATCAGCTATCAGGATAAACACAGCTATTGCCAGTCTATTCCCCGGATTTACAGCGGTGTTGCGCATAACTTTTGCCAAATGTATGGCGAGCCAAATAAAACCAGCTATACCACTGCGGCGGACGTGCCGGTTTGGGCCATCGACACCATGCTTTGTGCCGTCACTGATACGCTGGCTTTGCCTTATACCATCAGCCGTCAACTGAAGGATGGCTCCCTAAAGGTGGTACGCTAAGTCGTTGTTTTCTTTGCTGTATATATAAAGCTGGCCAAACAAGCAGAATCAATAACAGGGCATACAGCATATGCTCTGCTATCGCTATAACCAGTAGCAGACACAAAGCGAAACTCAGTACACTCACTGCCTTATAACGCCGCGGCAAGAGTTGGCAGGCGGCTGCCATACTGACCAGATAAATCACCACAAAAACACCGTTGACCCAACTGATCAGATCGTCCAATTGTTGAGCCGTAAGCCAGGTCAGCACCAATACTACCGCCATAGCGGCGATAATGGCGCTCAGCGCTCGTTGTGGCATATGGTAGCGATTTTTCTGCTGAAAATAGCCAGGGGTAATGCCTTGCTCACTAAAACTGGCCAGAGATCGGGCGACACTGGCGGTATAAACATTGACTGTCGCTATACCACTGCAAAAACCTAACATGCCAAGGACCAGTTCTCCGTAGCCGCCAAGTAGTTGATTAAAAATACCAATCATCGCAAGTGGATGCTCTGACCCGGCCATCAGCACCAGGTAACTGCAAGCCAGATAAATAGCTCCAACCACCAGACAACCACGAAGAAGTGCAGGTAATAAATCTTTGCTGGCGTCACGGAAATCATGAGCCAGATGGGTCATAGCCTCCACACCTAAAAAACTCCAAAAGGCGATAGCGCAAGCGGCGGCTAATGCGCTGCGGTTAAAGTCAGCAGGCGAGGGGTATTGCCATGGCTGGGGATGCAACAAACCAAAGGCCAGCAACAGCAGCAAGACGACGGTAATAATCAATAAAGTTAAGCCAAATTGTAATCGGGCAGACAGTTGTAATCCGCGGTAATTCAGCAGCCAAAGAAGCCCCAGCAGACCGAATTCCACTGGCAGTCGCCATTGCTGGGCAGATGGAAGCAAAGGCGCAATAAATTCAAAGGTCATCATCAGGGCAGCAGAGGCACCAAGTGGCACGACCAATAAAAACATCAGTCCCAGTACCCGTCCTGTCAGCTCGCCAAAGGCTAAAGCCGCGAAGTGCGCTGGCCCTGTGGCATGGGGAAAACGACTGGCCAGCAGACCAAAGGTAATAGCCAGCGGTACTACCGCCAGAGTGAGCAACAACCAGGCCAGTAAAGCCCAGCTACCTGCCACCGCGACTGTCATTTGTGGCAAAATAAATACTCCGGTTCCCAGTAAGGTGGTGGCCATCAAGGCTGCACCTTGCCAGCGGCCAATTCCATGATCAGACATAGTTGTTCTCAGCAAAGTAGACTGCCAATAGTCTAATCAAAGCCGAAGCGACAAACTGCGGTTTTCCACCGTGAAAATGCCGCAGTAATAAGTACAAAGGCGACAAAATGCCGGAGTAGATATACCAGACAAGCTGCAGCATGTAGAATTCGACCACTGTGAAACTCAGCTTTTAAGGTTCCCCGGGTAAACAGATGGATAAATTTGATCAACATATTCTGGCCGAGCTGAAAAAAGATGCGCGGCAAAGCGTGTCGACTTTGGCAGAGAAAGTCAGCCTGTCACGCAGTGCGGTATCTGATCGTATTAAGCGTATGGAGCAAAACGGTGTGATCCGCGGCTATCAGGTCTTGCTGTCTGAGTCGCAGAAAAGTGCAGTCTCGGCTTACTTTGAAATTCAGCACCGCTGTGGTCGTTGTGCTGATGTGATGCATGTATTTCGGGCTATTCCTGAAGTCATGACCTGTCATGGCATCAGCGGAGAAATGGACTTATTAGTTTATGTCAAAACGGAATCTATGCAGCGGTTGCATCAAATCCGCGAGTTACTGGATGCTGAACTGGATGTGATTAAAATCCGCACTCATGTGGTGATGAGTGAATGGATTAATAATCTGGGCTAGCCTCAGAAGCCGCCCGAACGGCGCAGTTCCGGCCTGAGTGTTTGGCCTGATAGAGAGCGTGGTCCGCCAGTTCAACCAATTGCTTACTGTCCATAGTGGCAGGGGGGATCTGGCAGTACCAGCCGATACTGACGGTACAATAGCCCTGTTGATGGTTCAATCGTACCTGATGAGCTTCAAGCTTCTGCAAGAAATCTTCCAGCAATTGCTGCATAGTCTCAGCGTCACTGCCAACACTGACCAGAATAAACTCCTCGCCGCCATAGCGTACCAGCAGGTCGTCTTTGCGCTGAAACTGACGTTGGCACAGTGCTGCAAAGTCTTTTAAACACTGATCACCGAAGTTATGGCCCAGGGTGTCGTTAATGTCTTTAAAGTGATCCAGATCCATCATTGCCAGCGTCAGTGGCAGTTGTTGTCGCTGACATAAAGCCAGAGCCTGCTGCACACGAGGTTCAAAATAGTGTCTGTTGTACAACCCGGTCAGCGGGTCGTGCTGACTGAGTTGCTCCAGGCGCAGATTGGCCTCAAGCAGAGCCTGATTCAGCTTTTTCAGCTTCAGATAACTGATGCTGACGACCGAAATCAGCAAGGCAAAAGCCAACAACATTTGCCAGAACAGCTCGTAGTTAAAACTCTGCTCATAACGAATGGCCAGCCAGCTATTGTTGATTTGTTGTTTTTGTTCCGGGCTGATCTGCAGTAACAAGGTGTCAAAAATTTCCAAAAGCAGAGGGTCATCATTCCTGCAGGCCAGGCTCAGCAGCGTGTCTTCGCTCAGTCGTCCTGCTATTTTCAAGTTAGTGATGGCGTTTTTTTGCAGGCTATAACTGATACTGCCCATATTGCCAAGCATGCCGTACAAGTAGCCTGCCTGTACCTGCAATAGTCCTTGTTCGTAGTCATGAAAGGGCACCAGCTTTAACTGGGGATAACGTTGCTGGTACAGCTCAAGCGTGCCAAAGCCAGAGCGGATGCCCACAGCAGAAGAGGGGGGAATATCAGCGACAGAGCGGATCAGGGCTTTGTCTTTGGTGGTCACCACGACATTAGGAACTTCCAGATAGGCTTTGGTAAAAAGCAAATACTCAAGGCGAGAGGGCGTTGGCATGGCCAAGGTGAGTAAATCACAACGTCTGTCTTTTGCTGCCTGTAAAGAGGAGGGCCAGTCTGCGGTAGGGTACAACAGTAGCGGTACAGGTATCATCTGTTGCAGCAAGCGAATGTATTCTGCTGAGATGCCAATATGTTTACCTTGCTCAGACAAGGCTTCAAAAGGTAACCAATCCGGGTCTATGCAGTAGGTTACCTGACCTTTGCGCTTCAAATAGGTGATCTGTTGGTCGGACAGCACAGGGCCCGCCTTGGCAGGCAGACTTAGCAGGACAAAGCTCAGCACAAGAACTGTGGCTGAACAGATAAAGCCTGACGCTGACATCAGATAAAAACCTAGTGTGTTAGCTTATGCTGTTTTAGCACCATAGGTCTGGTTTGGATAAGTCGCAAGGCGGATGAAAAAATATAACGACCAGCAGGAACAAGATGCAAACTAAAATGCCCCAGAGCGGGGCATTTTAACCAAAGGGCGGCTATGTTGTTTACTGGACGCTGGCGGTCAGTAATTGCCCATCTTTCACCGGAATACGTTCTGCCGGTTCCTCGTCTAAACGGGTTTTATGAACTTTACCGTCCAGCAGATAAGTGACGTCATAACCAATCACCCGTTTTTCCTGCTTCTGCACTGTTTTACAGACCCGGCGGGTTGTAGTTTCGACATCTTTATTCTGCATATCCGTTTGAACCTGTTTGCCGGCATAACCACCCGCAGCAGCACCAGCCACAGTTGCAATCTTTTTACCTGAACCACCACCAACCTGGTTACCCAGCACACCGCCAACTACAGCACCTAATACTGTACCTGCGATTTGATGCTGGTCCTGTACAGCTTTTTTCTGTTGCACTATCTGATCGGTACATTGTTCAACCGGCACGTTATAGCTCTCGTAAACAGCTTTGCTGGCTACGACCTCAGCAAATTCCGGTTCTTTATCTAAATAACTGTAGCCTGCCATAGAGCCTAAAGCAGTAACGGCTATGCCACCTACCACTAAACCTGCAATAAGAGACTTGTTCATGCTGCACCTCAATTCACTGTGATAAAGTTCAATTGCCCATGGCAATGAAGTTGAGCAAAGTGTAGGTCAGTCAAGCTGTACTCAAACTGAATCGTAAGGAAATGTTTAGTTTTTTAAGAAGGGTTGCACATAGGAACAACTGGCCTGCATTTCATAGCCTTGTGTTTTAGCCCATTGCATACCTGCGTCCACCAGCAGGCGAGCTAAGCCCTGACCTCTGGCACTTTCAGGAACATAAGTACGGTAAAAGTTGATTTTCCGGTTATTTGGATCAAGGCTATATAAAAGCTCCGCCTGTTCATTGACCCACTGAATAATAAATCGCTGCTCATTGGGCTTGTGCTGAATTTCGATCGGTTCTGACATAAAGACCACCTTTGATGGTGCAGGATAATTGAATTCAGCTTAAAGATTTTATTGCATTTGGCATAGAGGTAAACGCATGAGATGGTTGTTGCTGTTGTGTATCGCCTTTAGTTTTGCCATACAAGCCAAGACTGAACTCACCATACTGGTTGGTTTAGACAAACCTCCTTACATAGATTTGAACGACAGTTCAGGCTATGAGCTGGATTTATTAGGTTTACTGATCAAACGAATGGGGTATGACCCTGTGTTTTTGCATGTACCTAACGCCAGAATCAAAGATCTGATGCTGGATGGCAAAGCAGATATAGCGACTTTACAAAAACCTGATCCTCAACAGCCGCAGTTGTATTATTCGCAGCCCTATATTCGTTATCAGAATATTGCAGCTAGTCTTGCCTCAAAAAGCTTACAACTGCATCAATTAGCCCAGCTAAAACCTTATGCTGTGGTAGCCTTCCACAATGCACGCACTCTGCTGGGTCCGGAGTACCAGCAATTGGTCCCTTTGTTTATGAGTTATCAGGAGGTTGCCAATCAAAGTCAGCAGCTACAAATGTTGTTGTTGCAGCGTTGCGATGTGGTGGTGATGGACAGAAACATTTTTTATTACTATGCCAAACAGGCGGGGCAGAGTATGCAACTTTTTGATCTTGCGCCTGTATTTCCGGCCAGTTTGTACAGTGCGGCCTTTAAAAATATCAGGTTAAGAAACAAATTTAACAAGGCTCTGGCTGAGGTACAGCAAGAGCCTGTTTTTACTCAGCTACAGCTGAAGTATTTTTCGGAAGTGAATCAGCAGCTTCAGGAGCCTCAGTTGTAGATGCTGTCAGCGCAGCCTGAGCTTCTTCCGCTTTTTGCTTCAGTCGGATTGAGTTTTTCACCAGAATATTTTTCTTTTGTTTGGCTCTTTTACTGATTTTCTTTTTTAACGCTTTGCTTGAACTCATACTCTGTTATCTCTGTCCGTCGGTCTATGGCGGCTAGTTTACCTTAGTCTGCTGAATTCCCCCAACCACTTGATGGCGTGAGATCAAAACCAGCGATCTTTCACCATGCCATAATGAAAATAGCCCCATTGGCCTAAACGCCGCAACGCCGGTAGTGGGAACTTTGGCAAGGCAGTTTGGTACAGTGGGATCTGCGGTAAAGGCAGCCCCATTAAGCGTTCAGCCAGCCGTTTGCCCGCTTGCACCGAAAAGGTCAAGCCGCTGCCACAATAACCCATGCTATACAGCACTTGGCCTTTGTCATCGGCTTGCGCCAGATGCGGAATATCGTCCAGCGTCATACAAATCCAGCCTGACCAACTGTAGTCATAACGCAGTTGCTGCAAAGCCGGAAAGCTGAGTTTCAGCACGTCCAGCAAACGCCTGGCGAAATAAGGATCGTCAGCCCCTTTGCCGGTAATAGCACCACGGCCGCCAAACAAAATTCTGTTGTCCGGTAATTTACGGTAATAGTACTTCAGTGCTCTGGTATCCATAATCACCTGCGAAGTTAAAAAGTTGCAGGCGGCTAACTGAGCGTCAGACAAAGGTTCGGTAACAATAATTTGTGATAACACAGGCAAAGTGCGCTCTTGCACACCGCTGTGCAGCAACTTCGGGGTATAACCATTGCTGGCAATCACTACTTTTTTGGCCCGCACTAGAGCTTGGGGTGTGATCAAAAGCTGATGTTCCCCGTCTTGTTGCCATTGCGTAACAGGGCTTGCACTATAAATTTTAGCTCCGGCTTGTCGTGCCCGTTGCTGATAACCCCAGGCCAGTTTCAGCGGGTTGACACCAAAACCATCGTAAAAACGCAAGGCGGCATAGGCATGCTGGTCGGCGACAAATTTCTGGTGCAGTTCATCCCGGTTGAACAACTCCACCTGATAACCAAATTCCTTTTGCAACAAGCTGGCTTGTTGTTGCAGGGTTTTAATCATAGATGGCTTATGCGCCATGCGCAGATAACCTGCGTCCTGCTGGTCGCAGTCTATGCCGGTGGCAATCAAAGCTTTGACGGTTTCAAGGCCAGCACAAAATTCGTTATAAATGCCATGCATAGCGGCTTCGCCATACTGCGAACGCATCACTGAATAAGGTTTGCGGCCAGAGGATTTCAGTACAAAACCGGCATTACGGCCGCTGCAACCCCAGGCGGTTTGGTTGGCTTCCAACACCACAGCTTTGACACCATGTTCTGTCGCCAGATGATAAGCACAGGACAAGCCGGTATAACCTGCGCCAATAATGGCGACATCCACTGTCAGATCCTGTTGCAACTGGCCATCGTCCAGAGGAGCAGTACCTGAATGATCGGCCCAATAGCTGTTTGGCAACGGCTGGCCCTGGCCTGGATGGGGGTCTAACAGCGGGTCGTACATCCGTTTTTCCTTTTTGTTGTATTGGATGAGCATTTTCGCGATCATGGCAAGAACCACAGAAAAAACCAAGAGTGTTTTATGTTTTCCAGTGCTATTCAGTACCGCCAGTTGCAGTTGCAGGATTATGCTGCCCTGTTGCAATTAGCCAATCGGGTGCATGGTGAGGGTTATCTGGACGCTCAGTCGCTGGCTTATTACCATCAGTTAAGTATTAAACAAGGCATAGATGCCAGTTTTGTCGCTTACGCCGACCAGCAACTGGTAGGTTTTCGTCTATGTTGGGCTGCCGGGCAATGGCAACCTGATCAGTGGTGCAGCACTGAACTCTGGCAAACCACTGTGGCTGAAACCAGCTACTTTAAGTGCAATACCATAGCGCCACTCTGGCAGGGACACGGCATAGGTGGTGAACTGATGAGCCGCTCTATAGCTGCATTGAAACAGCAAGGCGCCAAAGCCGGAGTGGCGCATTTGTGGCGGCAAAGCCCGGGCAATGCGGCGGTCAAATACTTCACTAAACAAGGCGGGCAACTGGTGAAAATTCATCCGGATAAATGGCGGCAAGACAGTCATAACGGCTATGAATGTGTGCGTTGTGGTTTTGATTGTCGATGTGAGGCCGCCGAGATGATTATCTATTTCTGAAAATCCGTCGTCATTGGTGCCGTAGCGGCGTTGACTGCAGTCATTCACCCCAATCGCATAGGTAATCTATGCTCATGGGGATTCATTCCTTTGTCGCCTTGCTACAACACCAATGCCTTTGGATTTTATCCTGTGTCCTTGATGCCGCAGCGGCGTTGACTGCAGTCATTCACCCCAATCGCATAGGTAATCTATGCTCATGGGGATTCATTCCTTTGTCGCCTTGCTACAACACCAATGCCTTTGGATTTTATCCTGCGTCCTTGATGCCGCAGCGGCGCGGGTTTATCCCCGCCCGTCCAACATCAGATAGATGCCTGTCAGACTATTCCGTCACCCAAGGCATGTCCGGCAATAACGCCAGATGTTCGATATAGCGCGGCAGATTAAAGCTTTCGTTACGCTCGATCACCGCTTCCATCTCTGGTGCTAAAGCGCATGCCATCAGCTCCAGCGCATCTTCTCTGCTGTGGCCTGTCATACATAACCGCATTAGCGTTTCTTTGACTTGTTTTGGATTATTATCAGCTAGCTGGTTTTCCAGCACTTCAAACAAGAGTTCCTGTGTTTCTAAATGTTCTTCGCTCATGGTGTCCTCTGCCTCATTTAGGTTTTTACTCTTAGTACTTGAAGCTTCCGCTTCAGCGGCTAAGGGCGAATGGGGCGCAGCATGCCAGAGCTCAGGCCAAGCGGCAAGCCGAAGGACCGACCTCTGAAGTTTTTGCACTGGCCTGATGGTGTTCCGCTATGGCTTTGGCTAAGCTGGGCCACGGCTTTTTAAACATTAAAACAAAAACTTATGCAACAGGGATATTCATCAAACTGGCACAGCAAGCTAAAAGCTTTGGGCCCAGGCATTTTATTGGCAACCGCTGCTATTGGTGGTTCACATATAGTGGCTTCGACTCAGGCTGGTGCTTTGTTTGGCTGGCAACTGGCCGTACTGATTGTGCTGGTTAATGTATTGAAGTACCCCTTTTTCCGTTTTGGCGTGGAATACAGCCTGCAAAGTGGTGAAACCTTGCTGGAGGGCTATCAAAAACAAGGCCGGGGTTATTTATTCAGTTTTGTCTGGCTGAATTTAATAGCGGCAGTAGTCAATACCGCAGGTGTGTTGCTGCTGACAGCCAGTTTGCTGCAGTTTTTTATGCCGGTGCAGTTATCCCTGACTGTGCTTTGCCTGATCTTGCTGGCTGTGTGTTTGCTGATTTTATTGGCGGGCCAATACAAGTTACTTGATAGCGTTTCCAAATGGGTGATGGTGCTGTTAACCATCACCACAGTAGCTGCGGCTGTGATCGCCTTTAACAAAGGCCCCACTGCTGCGCCGGATTTTGTTGGCCCTTCGCCCTGGCAATTAATCTATTTAGGCTTTTTAGTGGCGCTGATGGGCTGGATGCCGGCTCCTATTGAAATTTCCGCTATTAACTCCTTGTGGCTCAAAGCCAAACAGCAGCATACTCCGGTCAATAAACAAGATGGTTTGTTTGACTTTAACTTAGGCTACTGGAGTACCACAGTGCTGGCTTTGGTGTTTCTGGCGCTAGGCGCTTTGGTGCAATATGGCTCGGATCAGAAAGTAGAATTAGCCGGTGCTGCTTATACCCACCAGTTTGTAGCTATGTACGCCAGCACTATAGGCGACTGGTCAAAGCTGTTGGTGGCTTTAGTGGCCTTTCTTTGTATGTTTGGCACCACGCTGACTGTGCTGGACGGGTATGCCCGTACCATCAATGAGTCTTTTCAACTTTTGGGCTGGCAAAACACTGAACGAAAAAACAGCTACAACCTTTGGTTGTTGGCGCAGGCTGCGTCGGGTATGGCGGTGATTTTGTTTTTTAAATCAGCACTTGGCCCTATGCTGACCTTTGCCATGAGCCTGGCTTTTGTTACTACCCCTGTGTTTGCCTGGCTGAATTACCGCCTGATGCGGGGCCAGCAAAAGCATCTGATGCAGCCCTGGATCCGCTTGTTATCCTGGCTGGGACTGATTTACTTATTTGGTTTTGCGTTGCTGTTTATCTGGTGGTACCTGACGAAATAAAACCTTTCTATAATCATTCGTTTAATTTCAGCATAGATAAATTTGCTTGCGCTGGTTTAAGCCGCTCTGTAGTCTCAAATTCAGAGACCGGTTTAAACTGGCAGCAAGGTAGCAGAACACAACCTTTTCCCTCGATAAAACAGCAACCTATACATCAACAACTATAGAAGTAGAAATGATGAATTCATTAGAATTTGTGGTCACCTTTGTGCTGCAACTGGCCGTTATTCTGGTCGCAGCACAACTTTTTGGTTATCTGGCGCGTTTTATTGGCCAGCCGAAAGTGGTGGGCGAGATGATTGCCGGTGTGGTGTTGGGCCCTTCGTTATTTGGTCTGTTCTGGCCTGATATTCAGCAACAAATCTTCCCGGCTGACACTATGCCTGTGTTGTATTTTGGTGCTCAGGTCGGGGTAGGCTTGTATATGTTTTTAGTCGGACTGGAGTTCAATACCAGTTTGTTTAAACAGCAAGCCCGCAGCGCTATTGCTGTATCTTTGGCCGGTATGCTGGTGCCTTTTACCGTAGCGGCCTTGTTGTGTGTATGGTTGCTGGATATACCGGGCTTGTTTGCGGCCAATATTTCTTATGGCAATGCTGCCTTGTTTTTAGGCGCGGCCATAGCTATTACCGCCTTTCCTATGCTGGCCCGTATTATTTATGAACGGGGTTTGTCTGGTACTTCGTTAGGTGCTCTGGCTTTGGCGGCTGGTGCTATTGATGACGCGGCGGCCTGGACTGTGATGGCGGTGGTGTTGGCCAGTTTTGGTGGTGGAGCTTTGCTGGCGGTGAAAGCTGTCGTAGGTGGTGTGGCTTACGCGACCTTGATGTTTACTAAAGTCACAGGCTGGTTGCAGCCTCTGGCCGATCGGATTGAAACCAAAGGCGAAATGAGCTGGGGTCAGTTTGCGTTCCTGCTGCTACTGTTTGCTTTGTCGGCTTATTCAATGGAGTGGGTGGGTTTACACGCAGTTTTTGGTGGTTTTATTTTAGGCATAGCTATGCCGCGGGGCGCCATAGTGGAACACCTGCGTAAACGTCTGGAGAAAATCACTATTTTTGTGTTGTTGCCGATGTTTTTTACCTATTCAGGTTTAAAAACCCAACTGACGATTCTGGCCGATTGGGACCTGATGTCGATAGCTCTGGTGATTCTGGCGGCTTCAGTATTTGCCAAAGGTATTGCCTGCTGGGCCGCGGCCCGCCTGACCGGCAGTGATAACAGAACCGCTATGGCTGTGGGCGCTTTAATGAACGCCCGTGGCCTGATGGAGCTGATTATTATCAACATAGCGCTGAAATTTGGTGTGATAGAACCCGCGTTATTCTCTATTATGGTGGTTATGGCGATAGTCACTACCTTAATGGCTACCCCTTTGTTTGAACTGGTGTATGGCCGGCATATGAAAAACAAACAACGAACTGAGTCACCCTTGTGTGCCAGTACTCCACATTAATATCCAGATAGAGAGTATCGAGTAGTGTCTGAATCTGTGTCGCTGCGGTTGCAGCAAATAGCTCAATTAATACGTCAGCAGCAGTTGGTCGAAGCGGAGCAGTTATGCCGCTCCCTGTTGCGGGAGAACAGTCAACTGGCGGAGGCCTGGTTGTTGTTGTCTGATATCGCATTTTTAGTGCGCCGTTGGAATGATGCCGAAGGTTGTCTGAAAAATGCGCTGAGCTTAAAGCCTGATCAAGCCTACTATCAATTTGCCTTGGCCAACTTTTATCAGTTGACCGGACAGGACCAGTTGGCCTACCCCGAATTAAAACGTATGGCGCAACAGTCCAGTCAGCCCGAAATTCAGCAAAGTTATGCCAAAGTCTGCTGGCGACTGGGGTTTTATCAGGATAGCCTGGCAGCCTTTCAGGCCTCGGTACAGCAGCAAACTGACAACGAGCACTATGTTTTACCTCTGGTGCGGGCTTTGATGAGTCTGGATTTGTTAGCCGAAGCGCAGAATCATCTGACGGTTTTAATCGAAAGCACTAAACACTCCGGAGAAGCGGCCTTGTTACAGCTGCATCTGCAGTTAAAACAAAAAGGTATTGCGGCTACGCTGGAATCGGCACAGAACTGGAGAAAACTCTACCCGGACCATCAGGGCTTGGCACATCTGGCGGAAGCCTTAGTGAATATCAAGCAAAATCAATTGAATAAAGCTGGTGTGTTACCCGCGGTACAAAAGCAAAGTCTGAATTGGTTAATGCAGCATGAGCAGGACATCCATTGGGTTGGTGTGCCAACTCAGGTGTTGCAGGCGGCGGTTGAAGTTGCGCCTGCTGAAGGTTTGTGGCTGGAAGCCGGAGTGTTTTTTGGTCGCTCTGTGAATTTACTGGCAAAAGCAACCCGCCGTTTAGTGCACGGCTTTGACAGTTTTGAAGGATTGCCGGAGGATTGGAAAGCCGGCGAGCAAAAAGGTAGTTATTCGACCGGTGGGCGTTTACCTGAAGTGGCAGACAATGTCAGGCTACACAAAGGCTGGTTTGAACACAGCTTACCTGCGTTCCTGGCGACGCATCAGGATAAGCTGAGTTTGTTGCATATTGATTGTGACTTATACAGCTCCACCCGCACTGTGCTGGAACAATTAGCCGACAGATTTGTTGAAGGTACTGTGATTGTATTTGATGACTTCCTCGGTTTTCCGGGTTTTGAGCAGCACGAACTGAAAGCGTTTGAAGAGTTTATTCTGGAGTCAGGTTGGAATTACAAACTGATTGCCGCCTCTTTGCTCAGCAGAGAGGTTGCGATTCAATTACAGCAAAAAATAGTCTGACCACAGAGGTTCGGATCCAAGACAGCACTGAAGTACAGCCTGTGCCCTGGTGGCACAGGAGCAAAAGACAAGACGGTTTAATTCGTCTTGTCTTTTTTCGGTGTTTACAAACTTAAAGTACGTTCACCACGGGAAATCCCCGATACACCACTTCTGACTGTTTCCAGTATTTGGGTGCCGCTTAAGGCTTCAATAAAAGCCTCGAGTTTTTCCGAAGTACCAACCACCTGAATAGTGTAAGTATTGGCAGTGATATCAATGATTTGGCCACGGAAGATGTCGGCGCAGCGTTTGACTTCTTCGCGCTGTTCGGCTGTGGTTTTCACTTTGACCATCATCAGTTCACGTTCGATATGAGCCGATTCACTTAAATCCGCCAGTTTCACCACTTCAATCAGTTTATGCAGTTGCTTGGTGATTTGTTCGATGACCTGATCATCACCCCGGGTCACCAGCGTCAGGCGCGAAATAGTGGGGTCTTCTGTGGCTGCTACTGTCAGTGAGTCAATGTTATAACCACGCTGGGCAAACAAGCCGACTACACGGGCTAAAGCGCCGGACTCGTTTTCCAGCAATACAGATAAAATATGCCGCATCTTAAGTCCGCTCCGTTTTGCTTAAAAACATTTCATTCATCGCACCGCCCGGTATTTGCATTGGATACACATGCTCGGTCGGGTCGACATGAATATCTAAAAACACCAGTTTGTCTTTTAAGGCAAAAGCGCGCTCTAGGGCTGGTTCTAACTCTTCGGCTTTAGTGACCCGAATACCGACATGGCCATAAGCTTCGGCTAACTTTACAAAGTCAGGCAAAGAATCCATATAAGAGCTGGAATAGCGGCTGTCGTAGTTCATGTCCTGCCACTGTTTCACCATACCCAAATAGCCGTTATTCAGGTTGATGATTTTCACCCCAAGGCCATATTGTTTGCAGGTTGACAGCTCCTGAATATTCATCTGAATAGAACCTTCGCCTGTCACACAAACTACTTCAGCGTCCGGGTAATGCAGCTTGACACCCATAGCGGCCGGCAAACCAAACCCCATGGTGCCAAGGCCACCTGAGTTGATCCAGCGGTTGGGTTTATCAAACTTATAATACTGAGCGGCAAACATCTGGTGCTGACCTACGTCGGACGTGACATAAGCATCGCCTTTGGTATGCCGGTGCACAGCTTCAATCACCGCCTGGGGTTTTAATAGCGATGGGTTGTGGTCGTAGCGGCCACCATGCACTTCACGCCATTGCTGGATTTGCTGCCACCACTGGCCCAACGCCTGTTGATCCAACTGGCCCTGGTTTTTCTCCAGTTGCTGCAGCATCTCCTGCAACACAGGTTTGACTAAACCTACAATAGGAATATGCGCATTGATGGTTTTGGAGATGCTGGCCGGGTCAATATCGATGTGAATAATGGTGGCATTGGGGCAGAATTTTTTGGTGGCGTTGGTGACGCGATCGTCAAAACGCGCCCCTACGGCAAAAATCACATCAGCGTTATGCATGGCCTGATTGGCTTCATAACTGCCGTGCATGCCCAGCATACCAATAAACTGTGGGTCGGAAGCAGGATAAGCACCCAAGCCCATTAAGGTATTGGTGACAGGCAGATTCAGCTTGCGCGCCAAAGTGGTCAGCTCGTCTGAAGCCTGACCTAAAATTACGCCACCGCCTGAATACAGCACAGGGCGTTTGGCGGCTAACAAGGTCGTCAGAGCTTTTTTAATCTGACCCGGATGGCCTTTAGCGTTCGGATTGTAAGAGCGCAGCTTGATCTCTTTTGGATACTCATAAGGGAATTTCTGTGACGGAATCGTCATATCCTTGGGAATATCCAATACCACAGGACCGGGGCGGCCACTTTGCGCTATATAAAAAGCTTTTTTCACTAAATACGGAATATCTTCCGGGCGGCGCACCGACATATTGTGTTTCACAATAGGGCGGGAAATGCCCAGCATATCGGTTTCCTGAAAGGCGTCGTCGCCAATCAGATGGCTCATCACCTGACCACAGATCACCACCATAGGAATAGAATCCATATAAGCAGTGGCTATGCCGGTCACCGCATTCGTTGCGCCAGGGCCGGATGTGACGAGCACTACACCAGCTTTGCCGCTTGCTCTTGCGTAGGCGTCCGCCATATGGGTCGCGGCTTGCTCATGGCGGACCAGCACGTGTTTCACCTGATGCTGTTGAAACATGGCATCGTAAATGTGTAACACGGCACCGCCGGGGTAACCATAGACATACTCTACGCCTTCGTCAGCTAAGGCGCGGATCAGCATGGCTCCACCAGACAGCAGTTCTGGTTGGGTGTTTTGGCTTGTCATTGGTAAGGTCTCATAGTTTGCACGTGCGAACTTTAAGCCTTGTTGCGTTTGCAAAAAGGCTTAAAGCAAAAATCACCACTCTGCTTGCACAGAACAGCATTAATTTTTCTTTTACGTGGACGGACAGAGTAAGGGGTCTGTCAAAACTATGTGCCTGTATACCTTGAGGTATGGATCCGACTCAGTGGTCGTTTTTATATTTTATTTAGCAGGCTTGATGGCTAATTTAAGGGAATAATCGGCTAAAGTCGACTAAAAATTCAGGATAAATTTGAACATAGGGACGAATTGCGTAAACGGCATTCAAAGCGTTTCGCCGCTGGCGAGATGCTTTAAATTTCAGTGATTACAGATCGCTAAGAAAGTATTCGCCGTCAACGACATTACCTTGTGCTAAGTCTTCTTTTGCAGAGTTAAAGCAGTGTTGCAGATAATCCGCCTTGAGACTATAAAATCTTCTGTGTAAGTGGCTGTTTATCATAACGATATTCGGTCACCGTACATGATCATAAACTGCATCAATAAGCTCCAGATCTGGAAGTGCAGCAAAAGTATAGTCTTCGAAGTTAAAGGCTTGAAGCGATTAAATCCTGCGATTTGTCTGAAAGGCAAACAAACTTCTTCTGATAACAACCCTCATACCCTCAACCCCCGACTTGCAAATCTAAAGCCCCGGCCACATAGTGCTTTAAAGCATTGCATAAAACCGGAGTTGTCCGGTATGAATAAAAATAGGTGAGTTGTGTCCACTAATATCAAGCCCGTTTCGATTGAAAATGTCCGTGAACTGTTAGAGCTGTCTTTTGCCCAGCCTGTGTTGTTTTATTTTTATTCTGAGCGCAGCCCGGCCTGCTTAAACTTAGGCCCTGTTTTGCAGCGTATAGCGCAAAGTTACCCCAATGCGCTGACGCTGGCCGTGGTGGATTGTGATCAGGAGCAGCAGCTTGCGGCGCACTTTGGAGTGCGTTCAGTGCCTACTGTGCTCTTTATTAAGGAAGGTCAGCCGGTCGATGGTTTTGCCGGTGAAGAACCCGAACAGGCTATTTTGCAGCGCTTAAGCGTATTTTTACCTAAGCCTGAAGATATGTTACTGCAGCAGGCTCAACCTTTGCTGCAGCAACAAAACTTCGCTGAAGCTTATCCATTACTCAAACAAGCCAATGAGCTGGCTGCTGAGCGGGTGGATATCCGTCTACAACTGGCGCTGGTGCAAGTAGAACTGGGTCAGTTGGACGCCGCTGAAAAAGCGCTGGCGACTGTGTTGATGGCTGATCAGGATGCGTTCTATCAAAGCGTGAAAGCCCGGTTAGAGCTGGCGAAACAGGCGGCTGACAGCCCTGAAATCAAAGCATTGGAGCAAGCCTTAGCAACAAATCCTGACAATAAAGAGCTGCAACAACAACTGGCGGTGCAATATCATCAGGTGCAGCGTTCGGCTGAAGCTTTGGCTGTGCTGTTTGAAATACTGAAGCAGGATCTGAACTTTGGTGAAGCGAAAAAGCTCTATCTGGATATTCTGGCGACCTTACCCAAAGGTGAGCCTCTGGCGTCCAGCTACAGACGTAAACTCTATAGCCTGTTGTATTAATTGCTAATTTTTGAAAGGACCCCCTATGCTACAAAAAACATGGATCAGTGTATTGTTGCTGATTCTGTGCTGTTGCCCGACCCCAGGTTACAGTGCCGCTGTGGCTGAAAAAGTATTTGCCGATTACGCCGATGCTTTATTGCAAATCAAGGTACTTGAACATGCTTCCGGGGCAAAGTCGGCTATTGGCAGTGGTTTTTTACTGGCTGAACCTCAACTCGTGGTGACCAACTACCATGTCGTATCTGAAGCCGTATTATTCCCACAAAAATACCAGTTAGAGTTTCTGGCGCAAAATCAGCAAAAGGGCAAACTTGAGATAGTAGCTGTAGATGTGGTCAACGATTTAGCCTTACTGAAAACTGACTACAGACCTGCTAAAAGTTTTCAGTTGCAACAGCAGGTTCCTGCCCAGGGGGCTGAAGTGTATTCCCTCGGTAACCCACATGATCTGGGTTTAATTGTGGTGCCCGGCACTTACAATGGCCTGCAAAAACATAGTTTTTATCCTCGTATTCATTTTACCGGTGCTATTAACAGCGGGATGAGCGGCGGTCCTGCCGTCAATGCCGCCGGTGAAGTGATTGGGGTGAATGTGGCCTCTGGTGGCAATGGTCTGGGGTTTTTGGTGCCGGCAGCCGCATTGCAACAGCTACTGAACAAACACCCTGTTACTGATTTAAAACAGGATATTCAGCAGCAATTGATCAGTAACCAGCAACAGATGTTTCAACAAATTTTGCAGGCGGATTGGCAACTGAAAAGCTTTGGTCCTGCCACAGTACCGGACGAAATAGTGCCTTTTATCCGCTGTTGGGGCACCTCTAATGTGGAAAAAGACAAAGACGATGTGAAACGAGTCAATGCCTTTTGTAATCAGCCGGAGGAAATATTCTTATCGTCAGAATTCAGCACAGGCCGTATTGAAATGCAGTTTGAATGGATCCAGGCGAAAGATTTACATCCACTGCAGTTTTTCCGCCGTTATCAGCAAAGTATCAATCAGATGAACGCCGACAACAGCGCTGGCGAAGACGATGTCACCGCCTTTTCCTGTCAGAATCAATTGGTCACTCCGGTACAAGGTCAACATGCTAAAGCGGTGTTTTGTTTACGGGCTTACCGTAATTATCCGCAGCTTTTTGATGTGGCTTATATTTCAGCCTCCCTGGATCACCAGCAGCAAGGGGTGATTAGTCACTTTACCTTAGCCGGGGTCGATCAAAAAATGGCTTTGCAGTTCAGTCGTAAGTTTATCGGAGCTGTGGTATGGCAGTCATAGTGGAAGTACTGAACAAACAGCAAAAGGTCACAGAGCGGCATAAATTTGCGCAGCAGCAGGTACGTTTAGGCCGGGCCTTCGATAACGATGTGATCCTGTTTAATAAGCATGTGTGTCCTTATCACGCCACCTTGCAGCAAGATCAGCAGGGGCAGTGGTGGCTGGAAGATTTAAGTTCAGTCAATGGCAGTTTTGTATCAGACCGCAAAGCCGTTACAGCCAAAGAGCCACTGCGGTCAGGAGAAATTTGCTGGTTAGGTGAACAGGCACTGCGTCTGTATGATGACGCGCATCCTGTCGCTGCAACTTTGCCTTTCAGTGCTGTAGGCCAAAAACTTCAGGCTCTGGGGCACTGGGCTTTTATTCTGTTGTTTGCTCTGATCCTGGCGGCAGATCAGGTGGCTGAAATCTGGCTGACCTTGCCAAAACAGCTAGAGCATTTATGGACAGTTCGTTTACTTGACCTGCCAAAAACCTTACTGATGTTCTGTATCTGGCCTGCCATTCTGGCCCTCTGGAGCAGATTCAATCAGCAGGAAAGCCACTTTCTACCTCAGCTTAGCCTTACCTATGCCGCGCTGGCTTCCAGCGCCTTGTGGGGTGTTTTTTGTTATTGGCTGGGTTTTAATCTGGATGGTTCTGCCATAGCCCAAGTTGTCGAAGTGATGGGGTACACCCTGATTCTGGTGGCATTATTTTGCGGCAATTTATGGCTGGCGACCCATTGGTCGGCCAGAGCTCAGGTGGCGGTTGCTATGGCAGTAGCGTTTCTGGCGACATCAGGCCAGTGGGCCGGTTTGCTGACCCCAGCGTCACCTTTTGACCGCAGTTTGCACTATGACTCACGTTTATTGCCTTTGCCTTTTTACCTGGGCAAGGGCAAAGATCTGCAGCAGTATGAGCAGGACTTACAGCAGTTGTTTGAACAGGTTGAACAGCAGCGACAAGAGTCAGTGCAAGACTAAAAGAAGGGCCAGCGCTGCTGTACCCTAGTCGAATGGAGCCTGAACTCTGTGCTATGCAGGGGGCAGAATCAAGATTCTGGCCCCTGCAGTTTCTGCCAGATCTCACGGATCTGATCGGACAACGTCATGGGGTCAAAAGGCTTTACCACCACATCGGCAGCGCCCAGTGCTTTGTATGATTCAATTTCATTGGCCTGTACTTTAGCCGTCATAAAGACCACGGGAATAGTGCTTAAATCAAAATCCGCCTGCATCTTTTTTAAGGTACTGGGGCCATCCATGCCGGGCATCATCACATCCAGTAAAATCAGTTGAGGTTGAAAACTGTGGAAGTTTTTTAAGGCCTCTTCACCACCACTGCAGGTTTCTACGGTAAAACCGCCCACTACTTCCAGTGCTACTTTAGCTACAGCCTGAATGGACGGGTCATCTTCCACATGCATAATACGTTTAAGTTCTGTCACCACAATGTCTCTTCGCCTGGATCGTCATCATGCAATTGAGTGTGCATTATTTTTAACAGCTATGCCAGTTGAAGTCAGTAGGTGTTTCAGAAAAAATTCCGTGGCGTAGCGGCACAGCTTTTAGCTGGCGAAGTGATATAGTAGCCTCAGTTTTTTGCCATCCTGATGCAGTGCCTGCTTATGTCCCTGTCTTTATCTGAACAGTTTCTACACTCAGATGCAGTGTTAACCCGATACCAGCAGTTCTGGCGTTTTAGTCCTTTTCATTTCACGACGCTGCCCTGGAGCGGCACAGGTCTTGGTCGGCGTTTGCAGCTGCTGCAGCCTGCAAAAACAGAGCAACTGGAGCAAGACGAAGCGCAGCGGTATCACTATTTTGCAGAATTTTTCCCGGAGTTAACTCAGTCTAGTCCTTTTGCGCTGGTAGTCGCGGATAGCAAAGACGCCGCGCTTCCCGAGCCGCCGTTCTGGTTCAGTCGGGATATTAAAGGACGGAAACTGGAACAAATTCAGGCGTTTGCTAGGCAGATGCAGCACAGTGATTTGCCTGTGCTGGAATGGTGTGCCGGTAAAGGACATTTAGGGCGCTGGTTATGCTTTAGCCACAAACGCACAGTGCAAAGTTTGGAATGGCAGCAGGCACTTTGTCTGGATGGTCAACATCAGGCTGAAAAACTCCAGTTGCCACAGCACTTTATTCAGGCCGATGTGTTAAAGCCCGAGAGTGCCACCTACCTTCAGGCGAGCCAACAGGCGGTGGCTTTGCATGCCTGTGGAGATTTGCATATTCGCTTGTTACAGCAGGCAACTCAGGCTGGGACCCGACACCTGGATCTCGTACCTTGTTGTTATCATTTAATCGCTTCTGAGCAGTATCAGGCCTTATCCAGCCTGGCGCAGCAAAGTCAGTTGGGGCAACTAAGCCGGGATGAACTGAAGCTGGCGGTGCAGGCTCAGGTCACAGCCGGAGAACGGGTGGCGCGCTTGCGTCATACCGAAGTGCTGTGGCGTCTGGCCTACCAGGAGTTGTATCAGGCTATGCAAGGGATAAAAGACTACAGGCCTTTATCTTCTGTGGCTAAACATTGGTTTAGCGGTGAGTTCAGTGCTTTTGCGCACTGGGCTGCTGCACAGCACCAATGGCAGATACCGGCGGGGACTAACTGGGAGCATTACCTGCAGTTGGGGCAACAACGACAGGAGTTAGTACAAAAAATGCAGTTGGTACGATCGTTATTCCGGCCTGTGCTGGAGCAGTGGCTGGTACTGGACAGGGCTTTATATTTACAACAGCAAGGCTATCAGGTCCAGGTGAAACAATTTTGCGACTACCAACTGACCCCGCGTAACCTGATGATCAGTGCCTGCAAAAGTTAAAGCTCCTGCCGACCGCCCAGTCGCTGGAAGGTGCTTAAGGTAAACAGAGGTAAAGTCGCAAACAAAGTTTCGAAAAT
This sequence comes from Rheinheimera mesophila, assembly GCF_000986865.1. GTDB lineage: Bacteria > Pseudomonadota > Gammaproteobacteria > Enterobacterales > Alteromonadaceae > Pararheinheimera > Pararheinheimera mesophila. The sequence goes on along the minus strand of NZ_LAVS01000096.1, from coordinate 152,510 downwards.
TTCGGCCTGGATCTGTTCGTAGTTCGCCCAGACTTTATCGGCGCTGAAACAATAAATTTCCAGCGGTAAACCCACCTCGTTAGACTCTAACTGGCGTACCATCAGGGTCATATTCTGATTAATATGTGGGTTGTGTTGCAGCATCCACTTGGCGTAACAACGAAATAGTTTCAGATTGGTCAGGTGAGGTTGTTGTAATAACTCTTTGGCTATCTCTGTTATCAGAAAAGGTTGTAGTACAGTGTGCTGCATTAATTGCTGCTTTTCTGCCTCATCCAGAAATCCTATGCTGTGAATATCAATTTTGATCGCTCTTTTAATACGGCGTCCACCGGATTGCTGCATGCCCCGCCAGTTTTTAAAGGAGTCAGAAATCAGCGCATAAGTGGGAATAGTGGTGATAGTATTGTCCCAGTTTTGCACTTTCACCGTGGTCAGTGCCACTTCAATCACGGCACCATCTGCGCCATACTTGGGCATTTCAATCCAGTCGCCTGTCGCAACCATTTTATTAGTCGCCAATTGAATACTGGCGACTAAACCTAAAATAGTATCTTTAAATACCAGCAGCAATACCGCCGTTAAGGCGCCCAGGCCGCTGAGTAAATACACCGGAGACTTACCGAGTAAGGTGCTGAGGATCAAAATACTGACCACGATAAAGTCGAGTAATTTCAGCACTTGCGCCAGACCAAGATAAGGCACATTACTCTGACGATCCACAGCACTGTAGATAGTGGTAGCAAAGTTAATCAGAGCCGCAAAAGCCAAACCGGCAAAACAATAGAAGTAGATCCACAGAGCTAAATGCACCGCAGACCTGAACGCAGGCCAATACTGGAAAAATTGCTCGGCTGAGCTGATCAATACCACAGCGGGCAATAAATGCGCCAGATGGCTAGCCAGTTTTAACCGTTGTTTTTCCGTTTGATGTTGTAAGTCACCATCGACTTTATCCAGTAGGTGGGCAATAGCGGGTAACAAATAACGCCGGGCCAGCACAAACAGCATACTCAACAGAGCAATAGCCAGCAGCACTCTAACCGCTAACATCAGCAGATGATCGGCGGCTAAGTTAAGCCCAACATAGCTGGCAAGCTGTTGTAAATACAGATCTAACACAGAGCGTTTTCCGGACTGGCTGCTTCGGGCTGATGGTACAGGGTAATCGCCTGATCTTTTTTCAGCCAGCGCTGATTCAGCCAATTTTGAAAACTGGTTCTGAAGGCCTCGTCATTAAAATAATCGCCAATAATCTGGTGATCCACGGGCAGAATTTCCACCAGCACTACTACCCGTTTTAATCGGCCACACAACATATCCAAAGCGACATGACCTGGATTGTCAGGGTACAGAATAGTGACATCCAACACTGAATGAAATTGCTGGCCCATACTGGCCAGAGTAAAGGCAATGCCACCTGCTTTGGGCGGCAATAAATGCCGGAACGGACTGCGTTTTTGCTTGTGTTTTTGTTCGGTAAAGCGGGTGCCTTCAACAAAGTTAATAATGGTGGTTGGGGTATGTTTAAACTTTTCGCACGACTTGCGGGTGGTTTCAATATCCTTGCCTTTAAGTTGTGGATTCTTTGCAATTTGCGCCTGACTGTATCTTTTCATAAAAGGCATATCCAAAGCCCAGGAGCCTGAACCAATAAAAGGCACCCATTTCAGCTCTTCTTTTAAAAAAAACTTCGGCTCAGGAATGCGGTTCAGGGCAAATTGACTCAGTACCGGAATATCTAACCAGCTTTTATGATTAGAAATCAGTAAATACCAACTGTCTTTTTTCAGTTCAGCCACACCACTGACTTGCCACTCAACCCGGTTAAACAGCTCCATCAATACCTTGTTATAACTTGACCAGCCGCGATAACACCAATGCGCCGGTTTGGACCAGAAGGCTCTGGCCGCTGTATTGGGCGAAATTAATTTAGCCAGACCAATCAGCGTGACCAAGCTGCCCCAAAAGGCTAAATTGCAGCTAAACAGCAAAAATGCTAAAGGGGCTTTTAGTATCGCAGGTAACCAATGCAGCATTAGCTTCGTTCTCCTTGCTTCAGCTCGGTTAATAACAGGTCTTTGTCTGACCAGAGTTGATTGACCCAGAGTTGGAATTTTTGTTTAAACAACGGATCTTCATAATCACCAATCAGAACTGAGTCTATCGGCAGGACCCTCACTCGTACTTTGATGTGCTGCACTTTACCGGAAATATAATCCCAGAAGCTAGGGATACCCTTGGGGTAACAAATAGTCACGTCCAGCAGTTTGTGTAAATGTTCGCCCATGGCATTGAGGACAAAGGAAATGCCACCAGCTTTAGGTTTAAGCAAATGAGTAAAAGGCGACTGTTGTTTGTCATGTTTGTGTTGAGTAAAACGAGTGCCCTCGAGGAAATTCATCACAGACACTGGCTTGTAACGGAATTTTTCACAGGCCTTGCGGGTGGTCTCTATATCTGTGCCTTTAAGTTCAGGTTTTTCTGCTAGCTGCTTAGCCGTTAAACGTTGCATAAAAGGAAAGTCCAGCGCCCACCAGCATAAGCCAATGACTGGCACATAAATCAGTTCTTTTTTCAGGAAAAACTTTAAAAACGGTGCTTTGTGGTTAAAGACTTTTTGCAGCACCAGAATATCAACCCAGGATTGATGGTTGGCCAATACCAGATACCAGTCTTTGACGCTTAAATTATCTATGCCTTTGATATCCCAACGAATACGGGTAAAAATTCTAGTTGTTAAGTTGTTCAGGCTGATCCAGCTAGTGGCACAAAAGTCGAGTAAATAGGTGATCCAGGTTTGCCAGATCTTGACCGGAGGCAGTTTGACCAACGCCAGCAACAAAATAGGGATAGCCCAGAAAATAGTGTTGATAAAGTACAGCAGAAAAGAAAGCGAGCCACGTATTGGGGCTGGTAAAAAGTGTAGCATTCAGTCACCACCATCTAAAATTTAGAGGGGCAGAGCACCAGCTTTAGTGCTCTCGCCCCTTCACTCATCTGATCAGTGGCAAGTTTACCTTAATCTTCGAAGTAGGTGTAACCATAAACCCCGGCTTTTAACTCATCTAAATACGAGGTTTGCATTTCAGGGGTAAAGTCCATCTTCGCCAATTGTTTCTGGTAAGAGGCCAATAGCTTCTTCGCATCAAACTGGACATAACGCAGTACATCGGCCACTGTATCGCCTTTGATCGCATTGGTCAGACGGTAGCCACCTTCATCGTCCAGCTCCACATGCACTGAGTCTGTGTCACCAAACAGGTTATGCAGGTCACCCAGAATTTCCTGATAAGCGCCGACCATAAACATACCCAACAGGAACTGCGAGTCTTCTTTGTACGCAGGCAGTGGCAGACTGGATTCAATACCGTTGCCGTCTGCATAGCTTTTCAGGACACCGTCAGAGTCACAGGTAATGTCCTGAATAATAGCGCGGTGTTCCAGCGACTCATTCATCCGCTCCAATGGCATCACAGGGAATAACTGGTCAATACCCCAGGCATCCGGCATCGACTGGAACAAAGAGAAGTTTACAAACAGTTTGTCGGCTAATTTCTCGTTTAACTCATCGTGAATATCACGGTGGGAGCGCGAGGATAAATCCAGTTTGTTTTTCACTTTGTTGATGGTGGCAAAATAAATTTGCTCCAGCAGCGACCAGTCTTTGAGTGTCAGCAAACCATGCACATACTGGGCATGGGCATCGGTAAAATAATGCACTGCATCGTGGTAGGCTTCAACTGCGGTACGCGGCGTCACGTTTTTATACGAATCCCACAAAGCCCAAATTACGGCTGGTGAGTCTTCGCTGGGTTCAGGCATATTGACTAAGCCTGGCGCACGTTCAACGTCAATGGCATCAGTGATTAACACTGCGTGGTGTGCCGTCATCGCACGACCAGATTCAGTGATAATGTTCGGGTGCGGTAAGTCGTATTCGTCACAGACTTCTTTTAAGCCATACACCACGTTGCGGGCGTATTCCAGCATGGTGTAGTTCATTGAACAGGCCGAACGTGAGTTTGAGCCTTCGTAGTCCACACCCAAACCACCGCCTACGTCTACCGTAGTGATAGGCACACCTAAGGTGCGTAGTTCAGCGTAGTGACGGGCACATTCACGGATGGCGTTGTGAATATCGCGAATATTGGCGATTTGCGAGCCGATATGAAAATGCACTAACTGCAACAAGTCCAGTTTGCCTGCTTCGCGCAAAATATCGATGGCTTGCAGTACTTGAGTAGCAGTTAAGCCAAACTTACCTTTTTCGCCACCAGTGTTTTGCCATTTGCCTTTACCGACCGAGTTCAGCTTGATACGGATACCAATCATGGGTGCCTGACCTAAGCTGTCGATTTCACGGATTAAGGTTTTTAATTCGGTGATTTTTTCAACCACCACATAGACCTGATGGCCCATCATCTGGCCTATAGTGGCCAGACGTAAAAACTCCGAGTCTTTATAGCCGTTACAGACGATACGCAGAGGTTTGTCGGTAATACCTAAAATCGCCATCAGTTCAGGTTTGGAACCTGCTTCTAAACCTACTTTGCCGCTGTCATGGCTGACCAGTTTTTTTACCACAGAAAATTGCTGGTTTACTTTGATAGGGTACACCGCAGTGTACTCCCCCTGATAATCCCGCTCCTGTTTGGCCTGCGCAAAAGAGTTGATTAAAGTGCCAACACGGTGCTGCAGAATATCGGTAAAACGCACCAGTACAGGCAGGGTTAAGCCTTCCTCTTTAAAACGGGCAGTCAGTTCCGGGAAATTAATACCGGGTTTTTTATGGTCCTGATCCGGATAGGCCACCAGGTCGCCATTTTTGTTTACATCAAAATAGCCTTCACTCCAGACTGCTACGTTATAAATAGATCGCGCTTTTTCGATACCCCAATCTGCCATTGTCGTGCCCTTAAAAAAATGATGCGCTATTTTAAAGCCAATGCTGTGAAAAAAACATGAAAAGTTTGTCTCATCCTGCCCTGGCTGGCAAAATACTTAGCTTAGTTTGTTTACGAGAGGTTTAGTATGTCGGGCGACAACAAATGGTTCACCGAAATTTTTGCGGCCAGTGGCAGTGCCTTTGGTTTGGCGATCAGCAAAAAACTGGATGAGGTGCAGTCGCCTTTTCAACATATTGAAATGTTTGAGACCACCCATTTTGGCAATCTGATGGTGATCGACGGCGTGATTATGCTCAGCAGCCGCGATAATTTTCTTTATCACGAAATGCTAAGCCATCCTGTGTTATTTACTCACCCAAATCCAAAACAAGTGGTGATTATAGGCGGCGGCGACTGCGGTACTTTGCGTGAAGTGTTAAAGCACCCTGATATCGAACAAGTGACGCAAATTGATATCGACGAACAAGTCACCCGCATGGCGGAAAAATACTTCCCCGAACTGTGCGAATCCAATAACGACCCACGCGCGACCTTAAAATTTGCTGACGGTATCGCCTATATGCGTGACGCTGCACCTGGATCTTTGGATGTGGTGATTGTCGACTCGACCGACCCTATTGGCCCAGGTGAAGGTTTATTTAATCGTGCCTTTTATGAAAGCTGTTTAAAAGCGTTACGCCCGGGCGGCATTTTAGTGCAACAAAGCGAGTCGCCTCTTATTCATATGCCGCTGTTAAAAGCGATGCGTGATGCGATGTCAGAGGCTGGTTTTGCCGATTTACAAAGCCTGCTGTTCCCGCAGATGGTCTATCCATCCGGCTGGTGGACTTGTACTTTGGCCCGTAAAGACGCCAAATTTGATGGCTTCCGGGTGGAAGCTGCGCAAAATCCTGCCTTTGAAACTCAGTACTACAATGCAGAAGTGCATCAGGCCGCTATGGCTTTGCCTAATTTTGTGAAGAAGGCGTTTTCTTAGAGGTAATGAGGTTCCGGCACTTTGTTGAGTCGTCATCTGTTACATGATTCGACCAGTGCGTCAGATAACAGGCGGGAGCCCTGTTGTGTTATGGGACTTGTAACAGCAAGGGGCAGCTCTGAGTCCGCTAGCTAAGGTTGTAGTTCATGGAGGATGGCGAATAATGAAATGGCTTCTCAGTGGTGTAGTGGTGGTACTGATGGCAGGCTGGTTTTGGTTCAATGATAGCGCCGAGCCAGTGCAGCCAGAAGCGGCGCCTTCGGTGATCACCAGAGTTCAAAACACATCCCAGCATTTGCGATATGAAAAAGAGGCTGAATCATCGGCTCGGAACATGGCAGTTGTTCATAGCGATACGCTGGTGCAAGAGCCTGCAGTGGTCGAGCCTGAGCCGGCTGATTCGATATGCCTTGAAGGTCGGGGTTGTACCTTAGATTTACAAGAAAACTGGCATTTGAGGTTGATCAGCTCAAATGCGGAGTTGTCTCGCGCCAAAATCGAATTGCTATTCAAAAGCAGTAATTTTCGCGAAGCAGCTGAACAGCTACATTATTCTCATCAATATGAGCAAGATAACCAACTTGAACACAATCTGGAACACGCATTGTCTGACTTGGAGGGCAAGTTTGGCGCAGAATCAGCAGCGTCAGGCTGCAGGGATAATATCTGTTTGGTACAACTGCGTTTGCCGATTGAAGTTAAGGCGGACGAAGTGCTAAAACAGCTTTCCGGGATGGAGCCGCAGTGGCAGCATATTTATATGTCGGAGCGGAAAACTAAAACTCATTGGCAAATACGGCTGCTGGTTAAAGCAGAACCACGGCCTTAAGTGGTCTGTGATTTAGTTGGTGTTTTGCCTGCTTGCCCAGAACAAACTGGCTAAAATCAGCGCCGAGCCAGCGCTTAACGTAAGCCAGTTGACATTTTGTTGCCAAAACACAAAGTTCACCACCAGGCCTGCTGGGATCAGTACATTGTTCATGACGGCCAGCTGATTGGCATTCACTTGCCGCGCGCCTGCGTTCCATAACCAATAGCCTAAACCAGAAGCCACCAATCCTAACCAAATTAAAATTCCGTAATCCAGGGTGGTACTGGGCATTTTGTTCCAATCAGCAAATAAAGCGGTCGCCACTAAGCTGATAATGGTTGCGCCCACAAAAAACCAGCCGAAGTTATAACGCTGTGACCCCGTCGAACCTAAATCCAGCTGGCGATACGCCACCTGACCAAAAGCAAAACACAAGTTAGCAGCTTGAATGAGCGCCAAACCTAACCAAAAATCTGCACTTAAGTTTTGATAACGAATGACTAAAGCCCCCAAAATAGCCAGCAGAGCAGGGCCTAACCAGCGCAGGTGCAGTTTTTTGTAGCGCCAGAAGTAGTCCAGAACCGAGATATACACAGGGGTTAGAATAGTAAACAGCAGCACTTCAGCCACAGTTAAATACAGGAAGCTGTGGTACAAAAATAAATACATTAGTCCCAGTTGCACAGCGCCAATAGCGGCAAGGGCGGAGGCCTGAGTTTTGGAGCTGGTGCTTTTCAGCAACCAGGGCAGGAACAAGATTAAAGCCAGTAGCATACGGCTGCTGACCGCCAGATAAGGGTCAACCCGGCCAGACAAAAATTCGCCTATTAAGGAAAAACTAAAAGCCCAAATCAGCGTGACTAACCACAATAAACCCATAAAAAACTCCGACCTGCTGGTACTGAAAATTCAGCGGCAGCATAGCCGGAGTTTTAAATTTTTAATAGCTTTAGCCTAAGTCATTAGGGCGACGGCTAAATTACTGGGTTATTGCTTCGATATGTATCTCAACGCGGCGGTTCATTGCTCTGTTGCTTTCCGAATTGTTTGGCACAGCAGGGTAGCTTGGGCCTAAACCCTGAGTTTCAATACGGATTGGGTTTAAACGCTGCGCCACTAAATAATCTTTTACGCTTTCAGCCCGTTTTTTCGACAACTGCATATTGTAGTCATAAGCACCGGTATCGTCGGTGTGGCCGCTGATCACCAGCATAGTTTTGTCGTATTCACCCAGTACTTTCGCCACGTCGTTTAATACCGGATATAGCTGAGGTTGAATAGCTGACTGATTCACCGCAAAGGTGATTTGTGACGGAATTTCTAACCGTAAAATATCACCGTCACGGTGTACTTTGACACCTGTACCGGATAACTGATCACGTAAGGCCATTTCCTGATGGTCCATATAACGGCCAACAGCGGCACCAGCTAAAGCGCCAATAGCAGCGCCAATAGCCAGTCTTTTGTTTTTGTGGTTACCTGTGGCTTTACCCAACACAGCACCTACACCAGCGCCAATGGCTGCGCCTTTGGCTGTATTTTGGTTTTCCGGTGCGATATTCATACTGGCACAACCGGATAAAACTAAAGTGCTGCATAAAGCAACTAAACCTAAGTGTTTGGCTCTCATGTCAATTCTCCCTAATTTTTGTAAGCCGATTGTACCTTAATCCAACTGAATTAGCGCTGAACTAAACCAAAGCCTGCAGTCAACAAAGCTACAGCTTCAAGTAATACGGCTATAGACATATATACGTCTAAATAGGTATGCTCGGGTGATTAAAAAATAACTGGAGATAAATGGGTGTTATGGCTGGGTTAAAGTGGCGACGTCTGGTGCTGAAAGTGGGCAGTGCCCTGATTGCACCGGAAGCAAAAGGTTGCTCCACCCGTTATTTGTTGGCTATTGCTGGGTTTATCAGCGAGTGCAGGCAACAAGGGGTTGAAGTGGTATTGGTCTCATCTGGTAGTGTGGCTGCAGGCCGTGCTGCTATCCCCTTTGCCCATCAGCCCTTACCCATTAATGTCAAACAAGCTATGGCCGCTGTAGGCCAAACCCGCATGATGCAAAGCTGGCGTAATTTACTCGACTTTGACTGTGCGCAAATTCTGCTGACCCACGATGATTTACAGCACCGTAGCCGCTATTTAAATATCCACAATACACTGCGTACTCTACTCGATCATGGCGTGCTGCCCATCGTCAATGAAAACGATACGGTCGCGACTGCTGAACTCAAAGTAGGGGACAACGACAATCTGGCGGCTTTGGTCGCGACAGTAGTAGATGCCGATGCTTTGATTATTTGTTCTGATGTCGATGGGTTATATACCGCCAATCCACGTTCAGACAGCACCGCTACTTTGATACCAGAAGTACATCAAATTACCCCGGACATTCATGCCATGGCGGGTGGCAGTCATCACGCTATTGGCACAGGCGGTATGACCACCAAGTTGCAGGCGGCCAGTAAAGCCACTTCACAAGGCATCGACACCTTAATTATTAATGGTCAGAAAGCCGATAGTTTTGCCCAACTTTTAGCAGGCAAAGCCTGTGGCACGCTGTTTCATAAACAGCAGGAAAGGTTAAGCGCAAAAAAACACTGGTTGTTACACAGTTTAAAAACCCGGGGTGAGCTGCAGCTCGACAGCGGTGCTGTGCAGGCGTTATTGCATAAAGGCGCGTCGTTGCTGCCTAAAGGTATCAGCAGCATCAACGGTGATTTTGATAAAGGTGACGCCATTTGGTTGTGTGATGCGGCCGGTAAACAACTGGCCAAAGGCATTAGCCAATACAGTAAGTCAGAGCTGAGCAAAATCCGTGGTGTACATAGTCAACAGATTGAAAGCATTCTGGGGTATTGCCCAAGCGAAGTGGTGGTGCACCGCGACGATTTAGCCTTGGTGGAGGGCTGAATATGACCACTATTAAAGCGATTTGCAAGCAAGCCAAAAGCGCTGCATTACAACTGGCGCAACTGTCCGAGGCCGATAAAAACCAATTACTACTGGCGATGGCTACGCAGTTAGAAGCTGATACCGCTTTGATTCTGGCTGGTAATGCCAAAGATATGGCGGCAGGACGCGAGAAACAGTTAGCGGATGCTATGCTGGACCGTTTGCTTTTGACCGAAGAGCGGATTAAAAGCTTAGCCAATGCAGTGCGTGCTATCGCGGCTTTGCCAGACCCTGTAGGTCAAATCCGCCAGATGGCTCCAAGGCCTAATGGCATTCAGGTTGGCAAAATGCGTATTCCATTGGGCGTCATAGCAATGATTTACGAAGCCCGGCCTAATGTCACAGCAGACGCCGGTGCTTTGTGTTTAAAATCCGGCAATGCGGTGATATTACGCGGTGGTCGTGAGGCGTTAAATTCCAGTTTGGCGATCGCAGCTTCCTTACATAAAGCCATGGAAACACAAGGTATTAACCCTGCCGCTATCAGCGTGATCCCCGACCCGGACCGGGCTTTATTGCTGGAATTGCTGCAGCAAAAAGACAGTGTCGATTTAGTGATACCCCGGGGCGGCGAAGGTTTAATTCATTTTGTCAGCGATCACAGCAAAATTCCGGTGATTCAGCATTACAAAGGCATTTGCCATTTGTATGTCGATAAAGCGGCCGATCTGGACAAAGCCATGGCGTTGTTGCTCAACGGCAAAACCCAAAGGCCTGGTGTTTGTAATGCGCTGGAAACCTTATTAGTGCATCAGGATATAGCGCCACAGTTTTTAGCTTTGGCCTCTGCTGCCTTTGAAGAAAAGCAAGTCGAGGTCTTTGCCTGTGACTTGTCCTTGCCTTATTTCGCGCAGGCAAGCAAAGCGGATGAGGCGCAATTTGATACTGAGTATTTACGTTTGGCCATTTCGGTGAAAACAGTCGCTAGTTATGACGAAGCTGTGGCTCATATTCAGCGCCACAGTTCAGGTCATACTGAGGTGATCTGTACTCAGGATCTCAGCACAGCCCAGCGTTTTTTAAAGCAAATTAATAGTGCAGTGGTGATGGTCAATGCCTCCTCACGCTTTAGTGATGGTGGCGAGCTGGGTTTAGGAGCTGAGATTGGGATTTCTACGTCCAAACTGCATGCCTATGGTCCTATGGGACTAGAGTCTTTGACCACAGAAAAATACATCGTCATCGGTGACGGTCAAACCCGCTAAATTGTTCTGCTATGCTAAATCAAAGACTTAATGGATTAGCCTATGAAGATAGCTGTGATAGGGGGTGGTATTAATGGCTTGTCATCTGCCTGGCAGCTGGCTTTGGCTGGCCATCAGGTGACCTTGTTTGAGCGCCACGAGCTGATGCAGGCCACCAGCAAATCCTCCTCTAAATTGCTGCATGGCGGCTTACGTTATCTGGAGCAGGGCGAGTTTCGTCTGGTGCATGAAGCTTTGCAGGAAAGACGTTGGTGGCTGAAAAAAGCCCCCCACTTAACCAAAAGATTACCGCTTTTGTATCCCATCTATCAAAACGGCCAACGACCCCGCTGGCAGATCAAAGTTGGTTTGTGGCTTTATGATCTGCTGAGCGGAAAAAAAGGTATAGGCCGACATAGATGGTTAACTGCAGAGCAGGCAAAACGCTGTTCGCCACAACTAAAAGCAGAGGGTTTAACAGGGGCTTACTTATTTTTTGATGGCCAGATGGACGACAGAAAACTAGGGCTTTGGGTGGCAGAACAAGCCATCAAAGCCGGAGTGCAGATTCATCAGCATTGCCCTGTCCGTCAATTCACCGCCACTGGCGGGGTTTTTGCTGCCAATAGTTCTGACTGGCAAGTTTTTGATTTGGTCGTGAATGTGGCCGGGCCCTGGAGCAATCAGTTACTGGAACAATCGGAGTTGCCACTGCAACAAGCTTTGGATCTGGTGCGTGGCAGTCATGTGCTGGTGCCTGCCATCAGTCGTTATGGCCATATGCTGGAAGTGCCGGGGGAGCGCCGCATTGTGTTTGTCTTGCCTTATCAGGGAAAAACCTTAGTGGGAACCACCGAAGTACGACAAAGTCTGGCAGAGCCTATCGAATGCAGCGACGCAGAGCAGAGCTATTTACTGGCCCTGTATAATCACTATTTTGATAAGCCATTGTCTGACGCTGATGTACAAAGTAAATTTGCCGGAGTCCGGCCTTTATTGGGTGGCAGTGACAGTGCCAGCACCGCCAGTCGGGAATATGCACTGAATTGGCAGCAACAGGTGTTGACTGTGTCCGGAGGCAAGTGGACCACAGCCAGGGCCTTAGCCCGGACTGTGGTGGAACAGATACAACAAAAACACTTATAAATCCAGCGCCAGAATTTTTGAGCGGCGCTGATAGTTATATAGCTGCTGCTTTTTCTCTGGTAAGTCCTGCACTGTCACCAGTTCAAAACCATGCTCCTGGAACCAATGAATACTGCGGGTGGTCAGGGCAAATAAACGGTAGTACTTGCGCTGACGGGCCAACTGAATAATGTTTTTCAGCAAGGCGCTGCCTCGGTCGGCATCACGGTAGTTTTCATGCACAGCCAAACAGGCAAATTCGCCAACATTTTCTTCCGGGAAGGGATAAAGCGCGGCACAGCCGATAATTAAACCGTCCCGTTCAATCACCACAAACTGGTCAATTTCCATTTCCAACTGTTCGCGCGAACGACGGACCAATAAACCTTGTTGTTCCAGCGGCCGGATCAAATCCAGAATACCGCCAATATCCGTAATGCTGGCCGCACGCAAACGCTCGGCCGCTTCGGTGACTATCTGAGTACCAATACCGTCGCGGGAGAATAATTCCTGCAACATAGCGCCGTTTTCGCCATAACTGACCAAGTGACAACGCGGCACACCAGAGCGACATGCAGTAATAGCCGCGTGCAAAAAGGCAACAGTCGCTGTACAGGCATCGGCTTTTTGCTCCATCTGCCACATTAGATGTTCAGCATAATTCGGCATCAGTTCAGCGGTAATGTCGCCATCTTCCCCCATGATGCCGCCCACTTCATTAAAGCCGATAATTTTCTCCGCTTTAAGTTTAATCGCGACCTGGGTGGCAATTTCTTCTGCCGTCAGGTTAAAACTTTCCCCTGTGACAGAGGCTGCGATCGGGCCCATCAGCACTATGCCGTTGTTATCCAACTGACGACGAATACCTTGTACATCAATACGGCGTACCCGGCCGCTGTGCAGGTAGTCGATGCCATCATCCACCCCCAAAGGCTGAGCTATGACAAAGTTACCGCTGACGACGTTGATTTGAGCATTGTGCATGGGCGTATTGCTTAAGCTCATGGATAAACGAGCGGTAATATCCAACTGTAATGCTCCGGCGACTTGTTTGATCACCCGGAATGAATCATCGTCTGTGACCCGGATCCTGTTGTGGTAATCGCAATTCAAGCCGGCTTTTTCCAGTGCTTTATTAATTTGCGGTCTGGCACCATACACCAGCACTATTTTTATACCGAGGGTATTGAGCAGAGCTATGTCATTAATAATACTGCGAAAACCGGGTTGATCTATGGCTTCGCCACCCAGCATCACGACAAAGGTTTTACCGCGGTGAGCATTGACATAAGGGGCGGACTGACGAAAGCCATCAACAAGTTCTGTGGTGCGCACTTTGTTTCCTTCTGGCAAAAACAAAATAAGACTAAGGCTGCCTTGTGACAGGAATACGACAGCGGCTTAAGCATAGCAAAAGAATACAAAAGCCAGAGCGGGCGCAGTCCGGACAGCGCAAATGAGCGCGCACTTTAAACAATTTTGGATAAATAACCAACAGTTAATTTGTGCTCATAAGGTGTTTTTTATAAAATCAATATAAATCAATTGCTTATTTTTGGGCGACATCTGTTGTTAATGCTGGTAAGTGATTTTTTATACTGATTTACTGCATGAATATATTGAGCGATGCAGGCCAGCTCTGAGCTGGCCTGGCTAGGAGAGGTCAATCCAAAATTATATGAGGTAAAAAGCGCGAACTGTCTTTGGTAATTAACGAGTTATCCTCGCGTATACCAATACCAGCGGCGCTGTTGCCTACCACCCAACTGCCTATCATGGTATAGCTGTCGCCAAATTTTGGTAATGGCTGTAACTTCTGGCGGATAAATGGGGAGTCGGCATAAGGGCCGGGTTCAGTTACTTTTTCACCGTTGGGCAGTATCAATTCTACATTGGCGCCTTCACGGGAAAACAGCGGTTTACGCACCCAGCCAGCGCCAAAACTCTGGCCTGGTTGTTCGAAATGGCTTTCCAGCAAATTTGGATGGCCGCGATATTTTTGCCAGAGTAAAGGCAATATGCCTTTGTTTGACAACAACATTTTCCAGCCGGGTTCCAGCCACTGGGTTTGGCTGCTTAAGATGACAGAAGCAAAATCTTCCTGCAGCATAAATTCCCACGGATACAGCTTAAACAAACCACCTATGGCGTAACCTTCCAGATCCACCAGTTGACCACTGGCTTCGCCCAGTTGTTCCAGTTCGATAAAACGACTGTCGACACCAGCTTGTCTGGCAATATCCATCAGGTACATCACTGTACCTTTGTCTTCGATACTGTTGGCCACCGAAGCGAAATACAAAGGATTGGCCAGAGGCAGGTTGGCAAAGGCGGCTTCGAGCTGGTCTTGCAGTGAGTTAAACTGATCGGCCCCCTGTGGCACTTTGCCACGCATCAACTGGTCTTCCAGCCAGACCCACTGGAAAAAACCGGTTTCAAACAACGAGGTCGGGGTATCGTAATTCAGCTCCAGCAATTTAGCAGGGCCACTACCGTCGTAGACTAAATCCAGCCTGCCGTATAAAGACGGCGCTTTAGTCCGCCAGGAGTCAGCGACAAAATCCCAGAATTTTTCCGGTATAGCCAATTGCTGCAGCTTTTCTTCATCCCGAACTACATCCTCGACTAACGACAACGCCATTTGATGCAGCTCTTCGGTCGGCTCTTCTAAATCCTGTTCAATTTGGCGCAGGTTAAACTGGTAATAGCCGGTTTCGTCCCAATAGGGTTCACCATCAAAGGTATGAAACTCAAAACCTACAGATTCAGCATAAGAGCGCCAGCCTGGGCGCTCATCACAAGCGACTTTCTTCATCTGCGCTTAACCACCAAAACTGCTGGCTGAACTGGAGCGTTTTTGCGCCTGAGCGCCAAAACCACCACGATTGACCACACCGGCAGGTTTAGGCTGAACTGACGAGGGTTTAACGTAAGCCGTTCCTACCCCTTTGGCCACAGGCGTATTGGTCGCAGTGCGGAAGGTGCTGCGGTCGTCCCTTGATTTATACAAAGGCTGTGCCTGTACCGGTTGTTTTAACTGTGAACCTGAACGGTTCAGCATCTGGCCTGCTAAAAAGCCCATCATCATGGGCATAAAAAAGCCGCCACTGGAAGCTTGCGCTTGTTGTGGCACTTGCTCTGTCCCGGCAGCAGCTGCAGCCTGAGCCTGAGTTTCACACTGGCCTACCCCAAAGTCCGTTTCACAAGCGGCTTTGTCGGTGTATTTAGGCGCAACTTGCGCATGCATGGCCAAGGCCTGCCCCAAATCGGCTTTACATTGTTCAGGGTTGTAATAAGCAGCACATTGGTCAACAGTCTCAAAAGCTGCAGTTTGCACCGCTTCTTCCTGACCACAACCTGCCATTAGAAAGGTGGCAGTAGGCACCATTAACACTAAAGCGGCTTTTTTACTGCGTTTCAGCACTTTTTGTTTCATCAGTGACTCCTTAAAAGGTGGTGCAGATTAATACGTCATGCTGGCGGCATTGATTAAACCAATAGCGATAGAACAACCCGCAGAAAATACACCGGCAGCAATTTCGCCTTTATTGATACGTTCTGGTAGCTGTTTCAGAGCAAAGCGCACCACAGCAAAAGTCAGCACTTGAACCACTAAAGCGATAGCACCCCAAATAGCACAATCGGCTAATGACAACGAGTGCGTTATAGCGCTGGATAAAGGCAAAGCAAAACCAATTAAGGCACCGGCGAAGGCGATAGCCGCGGCGCTGTTATTTTCTTTGATCAGGGCAAGTTCGTCGTGTGGAGTGATCCAGGTATAAAAACGACAAAACAGGGCTATTAATAAAATGGCCAGAAAAAAGAAGCTGATAAATTCAGGAAAACCAGCCACTGAGGCTAATAAAGTGTCACTCATTGCAAAATCCTTTCTTTAAATGGAGGGGCTATTGCGATGATCCAGAAAAGCCAGTCAAAAGGCAACCACTGAATCGCATCAGATTTTCAGTGAATCCTTTGAACCTGTCAGTTTTGGGCTATGCTCAATAAGAAAGTGCAGCCGCTAAGTTACTGATCTGTTAAGGAGTTCATCCTAATGTTAAATCAAATGTCGGTTAAAATCCGCTTATTGCTATTGGTTTGTGTGCCATTACTGGTGTTAATTGCCATTAGTGTGATCTCGGTCAGAGAAATGGGGCATTTAAGTGACGGAGCCTCCAGTATTTATGATGACCGTGTGGTGCCGCTGAAACAAATCAAGCAGGTGGCAGATGCTTATGCTGTAACTTCGGTGGATGTATTGCATAAGTACCGGGGCGAGTTGCTCAGCGCTACTGAAGCTGTGGGGCAGTTACAACAGCAAGGGCAGGTGGCGGATCAGGTCTGGCAGGCTTACCTTGCCACAACCCTCACTAGTGAAGAGGCCAGTCTGGCAGAAAAAGCTAAACAACAAATGCTGCTTTTCAAGCAACAGTTACAACAGTATCAGGCACAAATCAGCGATGGTTCACTGCTCAAGCGCAGTGCGAAAGACTTTAATGCAGAGCTGTATCAATTGGCCGATCCCTTGAGTGCGTCGCTGGCGGCTTTAATTGATATCCAACTGGTGGAGACTGAAAAGTTTAAACTGGCAGCCGCAGAGCAGTATCAGTTTTTTCTGAAACTTTTTGTCACCGCCTTGCTGCTGGTGTTGTTTTGTTTAGCCGCCTTGTCCTGGATCATTTATCGTTCTATTCACAACCCACTGAATCAACTGCAACAAGCCATTTCTGTGGTGGGGGATCAGTCTGATTTACGAATTCGGGCTCAAATTACAGGTTCGGACGAAATCGCAGTCACTGCGGCTGCGTTTAATCAAACCATCAGTCGGGTCCATCAGTTTTTTACCGAGCTAGGGGATGCGGTTTCACAACTGGCGGCGGCTTCAGAACAGATGAGTCAGATCAGCACTCAGGTCAGCGGCACAGCTTTTGAGCAAGAGCAACAGGCTAATTTAATCGCAACTGCAGTCAATCAAATGTCGGCCGCGATACAGGAAGTGGCCAACAGCGCTTTAGCGACGTCAGAGCAAGCCAACGACGTGGATCAGAAAACCCAGCAGGGCTATCAGAAAGTGATTCAGAATGTCAGTTCGATTGAGCAGTTATCCACAGTGGTCAACGGCGCCAGTCAGGTGATAGAGCAACTGAATGGAGAATCAGAGAAAATCACTGCGGTGTTGGCGGTGATCCAGACGATTGCCGGGCAAACCAACTTGCTGGCATTAAACGCCGCTATTGAAGCGGCAAGAGCGGGTGAAGCAGGCCGTGGCTTTGCAGTAGTGGCCGATGAGGTGCGTACTCTGGCCACCAATACCCAAAAGGCGACTGAGTCTATCCGTGTGATGATTGACACTTTGCAGGCTTCTGCGCGCGAAGCTGTGCAGGCGATGGCTCAATCCGGCCACTATGCCAGTAGCAGTGTGGTGAATGCACAGGAGGCTGGTGCAGTATTGGAGGATATTAAATCTGCGGTAGGCACCATAGTAGATATGAATGTACAGATATCGGCTGCAACCGAGCAACAGACCTTAGTGGCAGAAGATATTAATAAAAATATCAGTGAGTTTAGTGTCAGCATAGGGGAAATGACCCGCAGTGCGACTCATAGTGCTGATGCCAGCAGCTCATTGGCTCAGTTGGCCGCTCGTTTGCAGCAGCAGGCTGCGTCTTATCGGGTATAAGCAGCACAAAGAGGCCGGGCCTTGTGAGTGAGGCCCCGCTGGTTAATCTGGTAACAGCAGTGCTTTAGCGGGTAAAGTGCGCTGTCACCAGGCTGTTGCTGGCTGCTATGGCATATGATGGGCCCAGTCATTCCGTAGCCGCTTATTCAAAACACCGTATAAATAAAAGTCGCCAAAGCCGATTGCTGGCTGGCTACTACTAAAGCGCCCAGCAATACCATCACCAACACTATAGGCATCAGCCAGAGTTTTTTCCGTATTTTTAAAAAGTCCCATAAGTCTTTGAGCAGTTCCAGCATTAAAAGGGTTTCTCCAATTGAGATCTGTCGCTTGGCTGGCTGTTATGCCAGTAGCTGGGTTGGTCTGGTTTCAGCTTGCGTTGATACTGTAATTTGCCCAGTAACCGCAGCACTACACCTAGCGGGGTCAACAGCAGATAAAACAGCAAGGTTAGAATGATTTTACTATTGACCCAGCCCAGCGTCATACCAATCGCCATCCAGAGTCGGTAGGGGTAGTACAACCAGGCCGGGTGCAGCAGGGCAAGTGCCAGTAAGCTGGCACTGACAAATAGTGGCCAAAGTTGCCAGGCATAGGAAAACAGCCAGGGCAATAACAGGCCAAATACCAGTGGGAAAGCCCAGCTCAAGCTGTAAGCAAAAGCCTTTAATAGCTGATGATCCGTCCTTGTGGCTGATAAACTGCGCATTAATCCTCCGCAAATTTTGTTTGTTTAGCCAGGGCGATGCGTTGTGGGTCTTGCGCTTTTTTATCCAGTAAAAAGGGTCCTAACAACAAATAATCCATTTCTGTTGCTAAGAAGCCTCGTACTGCATCCTCTGGAGCGCAGACTGGGGGTTCGCCTCTGACATTAAAAGAGGTATTGACCAGTACCGGCACAGTGGTGAGCTGCTCAAATTCGCTCAGTACCTGATGCAACAAGGGGTTTTGCTTTTTATCCACACTTTGCACTCTGGCGCTGTAATCCACATGGGTAATAGCAGGTAAAGCTGAGTGCTGTTGCTGCTGTTGTGCAAGGCCTTGTATTTCCGAATCCACTGGCCACTGTAATTCAGTTTGCAGCGGCGCAACCAGCAGCATATAAGGACTAGGCTGACTTAACTGAAAATAATCGGTCATCTTTTCAACTGTGACTATAGGGGCAAAAGGCCGGAAGGATTCACGGTTTTTGATTTTTAAGTTCATCACTTTTTGCATCTGTGGGCTGCGGGCGTCCGCCAGAATAGAGCGATTGCCCAAAGCGCGGGGGCCAAACTCCATCCGGCCCTGAAACCAACCGACGACCGCCTGGTCGGCCAATAGCTGAGCTGTCACCCGGGGCAGTTCCTCTGCGCTGAGTTGCTGATAAGGCAACGCCTCTAAATCCAGATAACTTTGAATTTGTTCAGGACTGAATTCAGGTCCCAGCAGAGCACCTTGCATACTATCCGTGGGATTAACTTGCCGCGGTAGCGCAAAATACTGATAAGAGGCCAGCAAAGCCGCACCTAAAGCACCACCGGCATCGCCTGCTGCAGGTTGGATCCACAGTTGGTCAAAGGGGCCTTCCCTGAGCAAACGACCGTTGGCTACACAGTTCAGCGCTACGCCACCAGCCAGACAAAGATTGGTGCTACCTGTTATCTGCTGAGCGTAGCGGGCAATATTCAGTACTAACTCTTCCGTGACTTGCTGCACCGAACGGGCTAAATCGAGATGGCGCTGCTCAAGTGGTTCCGAGGCATTGCGAGCGGGAGCACCAAAGAGCTGGGCAAATTTCTGGTTGGTCATGCATGAGCCAGTTTCATAATCAAAATAGGCCATGTTTAAACAAAAACTGCCATCTGCTTTTACATCGAGCAAATGCTGGTAAATCATATCAACGTAAGATGGCTTGCCATAAGGCGCCAATCCCATCAGTTTGTATTCACCTGAATTGACTTTAAAGCCGCAATAATAGGTAAAAGCCGAATACAACAATCCCAGGGAATGTGGAAAATGTAGCTCCAGCAGCGGGGTAAGTTCGTTGCCTTTGCCGTGCCAGATCGAGCTGGTGACCCATTCACCCACTCCATCAAGGCACAGCACTGCCGCTTCATCAAAAGGACTGGGGTAAAAAGCAGATGCGGCATGGGCCTGATGATGTTCACTGAATAAAAGCTTAGGTAAAGCGGTTTTTTCAGCTAAAAATTGCTTGAGTTCGCGGCGTAACAGAGTTTTTAAATAGAGTTTTTCTTTCAGCCACACCGGCATGGCTTTTAAAAACGAGCGCAAACCTTTGGGCGCCATCGCCAGATAAGTTTCCAGCAAACGCTCAAACTTCAGCAGAGGTTTGTCGTAATAAATAATAGCGTCCAGTTGGTCCAGACTGAGTTGTGCCTGTGCGAGGCAATAGGAGATAGCCTCTGTCGGGAAAGCCGGATCGTGTTTGATACGGCTAAAACGTTCTTGTTGCGCCGCCGCTATAATTTCTCCATCGATCATCAATGCCACGGCACTGTCGTGGTAATAGCATGATATTCCAAGAATTTTTGCCATGTTTTTGTTTTTATATCCAAATCTTTGATGGTCAGGCATGGCGGCGAAAACCAGGGCCGCTTGGTAAAATCAGGTCTTTATCGCTGCCGCGGGCAAGAGGACAATCCAGCTTGAGTGCAGCAGAATGCGCTCTACTCTGCGCAAAATGACGCCTTTATTCAAGGAGTAAATATCAGTTCTGAGTCATTCAGTGTGGCCGCTGCCTTGTTGTCTGGGGCAAGCCGGGGCGAAAAAGGCTAACTACAACATGAGTCTGGTATCAAGCGGTTAGCAGACACCTAACCCTGAGCTGATTCAGCGTTCTGAGTCTCCTCCTGAGCTGGTGCCTGATGTATCGCCGGACAACTGGTATTCACCGGCTGAAGCCGCTAAAGTGGCAAACTTATTATTTAATTCCTTATAGTAGCTACAGCGGATAGCGGCTTTTGAATATCAGCAGAGGTCTGAATGAAGTTATGGTTGTTTCGTGGCATTGCCTTGAGTGTACCAGTGCTGTTTTTTCTGTTGCTTGAATATGGTTTGCGTTGGGGCGGTTTGCACCAAAGCTGGCCATTATTTATTGCAAACCCAGCCGCTGACGACTACCTACTCACCCGACCCGATGTGATTAAACGCTATTTCCCATCTGGCAGCGCTGTTCCTCATGTAACAGTCGAACCTACTTTTTTTCTGAAAACCAAAGCTGATAACGGCTTGCGTCTGGTCGTGCAGGGGGAGTCCACCACGGCGGGTTACCCTTATGGTTTGGGGGCTTCTTTAGCTGGAATGTTGGACCAACGTCTGAAACGCACCTTCCCGGAGCGCAAGGTGGAGGTGATTAACACTGCTATGTCAGCGGTCAATAGCTTTGCGCTGTTAGATTTTGCTGATGAAATTATTGCGCAGCAACCTGATGCAGTGTTGATTTATGTCGGTCACAACGAATACCTTGGCGTGCTTGGTGTTGGGTCGAGCTACAGCAGCAGTAATTCGGCGGCCTTTAATTTGCTTTACATGAAGCTCAGGCGATTAGCAACTTTCCAGACCGCTCAGGATTTGTACCAGCAATGGCAACTTCCCCAGACGCAGCAGGATACGGGGCGCACTCTGATGGCCAGAGTAGCGCAAGGTCAGCATATAGCCTTTGATTCTGACTTGTATCATGCCGGCCTGCAGCAGTTTGAGCAGAATCTCAGTCTGTTATTGGACAAGTATCAGCAGGCAGGTGTTGCAGTCTATATCGCCACTATTGCCAGCAATATTGCCGACCAGCCACCTTTTGTCAGTGAAGCATTGACGGCACAACAGCAGCAGATGCTTAGTCAAATTCAGTGGCCAGAGATACGACAGCAGTTGGAGCAGATGGCCAATGCGCAACACCATGCCGCTTTAAGTTATGAGCTGGGGCAATACTACCGTAAAACACAACAACACTCTGAAGCTTTACTGTGGTTAACCAGAGCCAAAGACTTTGATCAACTCAGATTCCGGGCTCCATCGGCCATCAACCAGCAGATCCGTCAACTGGCCGCTCGTTATGGTGCTGTTTTGGTGGATGTTGAGCAGGCGTTTATTCGCCAGTCGGCGCTGGGGCTGGTTGGCAAATCGCTGATGCTTGAGCATCTGCATCCCAATGTGCAGGGCTATTTTATACTGGCAGATAGCTTTTACCAGCAACTCAAGCGCCAGCAGTTTGCTGGCCGCTGGCAACGCGTGATTGAGCCGCAGGTGGCGTGGGCGCAGCGCCCGCTGTTGCCTGCCGAAGAATTCGCCGGAGCAGCCCGTATTCTGCAGCTCACCTCTGATTACCCATTTGTACCGCAACCTCAGCCGTTGGTCTTGCCTGCAGCCAAAGACTGGCAACAACAATTGGGACTGGATTATTTTCACGGCAAAATCTCTTGGATCAGAATGCTGGAGCTGAGTTATCAAGGGTACCAGCAGCGTCAGGACAGAGCGATGTTGCTGAAAACTACCCTGATCCTGGCCGATGCACTACCACAACATCAACAGCTCAATGCCCTGGCCGCAGCAATGTTACGACAACAAAATCGCTCAGCCGAAGCAGTGTTCTACCAACAGCGTGCTGAGTTAGCCACGCCGCGTTAATGCTGAGACCCAGCAGTTGTAGTCTGTTCATCAAGCGCGAAACACTGACACAACCGTTGCCGCACAGCTTTCGGCGTTGAGCAACATAGCTTGTGAACCAATCCTGCCGATGGTGTGAAAAACACATAGTCTTCATTGATCCGGCTGCACCAAAGTGGAGCAGTTTTTTCCTTTTGCACCAGTTTGTTACCAAGGTTCGATCATGAATACGTATTCATGTTGTGGGCGGCTTTAGCTTGGTCAATAAATAGTCTCGGAACATTCTAAATAATTCCGGTCTTTTTATGCTGTGGCTGTTCAGAAAAGACCTATAACAATCCAAATCGGGGACAAGAGGCATGTCAAACTATAAGCATAGTTTGCTGACGCTTGCTATTGCTGCTGCAGGTTTTAGTGGCAGCATCAGCGCAGAAGAAGCAAACCAGCAACTCGCACAACAGGAAGAACAAGTCAGCGCTGGTTCGAACACCAGCAAAACCAGAGAAGAAGTGGAAGTCATTGAAGTGAAAGGCTTCTCCAGTAGTTTAATTAAGTCACTGAACGACAAACGTTTCGCTGACACTGTGGTGGAATCGATTTCCGCAGACGATTTAGGTGCTTTACCAGACGTGTCTATGGCCGACGCGCTGACCCGACTCCCTGGTATTTCTGCAGTTCGTACCGGTGGTCAGGCGTCTGAAATCAATATCCGTGGTATGGCCGGTGGTTTTGTATTTTCTACCTTAAATGGCCGCGAACAGGTGTCTACCAGTGGCCAGCGCAATATCGAATTTGATCAGTATCCGTCCGAGCTGATTTCCTCAGCCTCAGTGTATAAATCGCCAAAAGCGTCATTGATTGAAGGTGGCGTAGCCGGCACCGTCGAGTTAAAAACAGCCAGCCCGCTAAAAGCCAAAGAAACTCATAATTTCACTGTCAACGCCCGGGGCATGTACAACGACAGGGCAGATGAGATCCCCAATGGTCAGGAGACAGGCGACCGTTTCAGTTTGTCCTATCAGGGCAAGTTTCTAGATGAAACCTTAGGTGTGGCTTTTGGTTTTGCCCGTTTGTATCAGCCCAGCGTGTCCACTCAGTTTGTTGGCCTGGCATATAACAAACAGGCTGATGTGGATGGAATAGACGAAGCAGAGCCAAACGAGCTGATCAGCGAAGGCTTTGAAATGCAGCACCGTGGCGGTGAAGAAACCCGTAACGGTTATATGGCTGCACTTGAGTGGATCCCAACAGATAAACTAACCGTCAAGGCCGATGCCTTTTTATCTAAGTTTGATACTGAAGCCTTTGCCCGTGGTTTCAGGGTAAAACTGGAAGGCGATGGCGCCGCTATCGGTAATCCGGTGATCAACGATAATCTGGTGATTGGTGGTACTTTTAACCGCAAAACCAACGGTAACACCAGGGTCGAACTGGTCAATGACGACAACACAGATAACGATGAAGTGAAAAGTTTTGGCTTTAATGTTGATTTCGAGGCAACAGACGAGCTGACTTTAAACTTTGACGTTTCTCATTCCTCCGCAGACAGCGTATTTAAAAACGGTCTGTTGTGGTCTTTAGTAGCAGAAGACGCCACTGTGGCCAATCCGGTACTGGATACCAATGTGTCGATCAGCTATTTGCTGAATGGTTTAAACCTGCCTGATGTGGGGTTTAATCAGGAAGCTGCTTTTACTGATATCGACAGAGTGATGGTCAGTAAATACGGTATTTACCCCTATATCAACTCGGATGAGGTCAACGCCTACAAACTGGATGGTAAATATGAGCTGGATAATCCGGTGGTCAGTTCAATCGAGGCCGGGGTGCGTTATTCGGAGCGTGAGTACTCCAATGATCGTCAGGTGTTTGAGTACGGTTCAGACGGTGCTTTTTTAAGCTCGCAGCCGCCACTGCGTCTGACTGCGGACATGGTGGATGTGGTGAACTTCAGCGGTAATTTTTCTCATTTCCCCAGTTACCTGGCGATTGATTTGGATAAAGCACTGAACGCCTGGTTCCCACAAGGTATTCCACAACCCGTGCAAACCTGGGGCACCGGAAATGCTGGTATTTTGCCATCACAGCGAGTGCCTGGCGGTCCTGATACGGCCTGGTCTGTGCTGCAAAGCGGTGAAGTCTATGAAGATGTGATGGCCGCTTATGTGATGGCCAATCTGGACACTGAAATCTTTTCTATTCCGGTGACAGGTAATATAGGTGTGCGTATGGTGGAAACCGACCAGTACGCTTCGGATTTAACCGATGTCGGCGGTGATGCGACTTTAGGTGCACAAAATATTACCGACGCGGCAGGGTTAGTCAACACCCGCTACAAACCCGGTATTATTGGTCAGACCTACAGAGATTATCTGCCGCAGTTGAACCTCAACTTTGCGGTTACTGACAGCGATCAAATTCGTTTTGCAGCGGCCAAAGTGATGTCGCGTCCACCTATTGATCGTTTGGCGTCCAATACCAGTTACACCATAGATGCTTTGACAGGTCAGGTGAATGGTTCCAGTTCTAACAGTCCGTTTTTAAAGCCATTTTACGCCACTCAGTACGATATTTCTTATGAGAAATACTTTACTGAAACGGATGGGGCTTTTGTTGCCGCGGTGTTTTACAAAGACATAGAGTCTTTTATTAACACCTTCACTATTGCGAACTTCGATTTCGCGGCTGCCGGTTTCCCTATTCCAGAGTACGTGCCTGGCACAGAACCTGGCAATCCGGATGGTTTACCTCCGGTGGCTACCACAGCGGGTAATTACACCACGGCAGTGAATAACGACAAAGGTGGTTATATCCGCGGTGCTGAGATTGCTTACACCCAGGTACTGAAGTTTTTACCTTCATTCTGGCAGGGGTTAGGTTTTAGCGGCAGCTATTCCTATACCGAAAGCGAAATCCAACAGCAGGTCAGTTTAGGTGCCCAAACTATTGATATCACCTTACCTGGCTTATCGAAAAATGTCATGACAGCCACAGTATTCTGGGAATACGAGGGCTTTGAAACCCGTATCAGTGGCCGTTATCGCGACAATTTTGTCTCTGAGCAGGTGGCGGTTGAAGCTCAGACCGTAAACTTTGATGGCGAGACAGTGATCGATTATCAGGCCTCTTATCAAATCAACGATAACTTTGGTGTGTTGTTCCAGGTCAATAACCTGACAGACGAGCCGACAAAAAGTTACTTCGGTGAAGAGGCAAATACCGGCACTATCCAGTTTTTTGGCCGCCAGTATTTTGTGGGTGCGAACTACACGTTCTGACCCTGGGTGATGAATTTAGCACCCAGTTGATGAACGGGTGCTCATAACAAGAATTGATTGGAGCACGACTTATGTTTCAGATAACACATAGCTTAAAGCTGGTCCTTTTGGGGCTGGCTGCGCTGACGCTAGCCGCTTGTGGCGGTGGGGGCGAAGACTCAGTGGACGGTGGCACTAAATTGCTGACCTGTAATGTGCCACAAATTCCTAATGCGGCGGGTACAGCTTGTATCGATCCTCCACCGATCAAATGTAAAGCACCGACAGTGCCTGATGCGAAAAACGAGACCTGTATTGTAGGGGTCGATCCGAATGCGCCTGAGCCCATCTTTTTTCCGGCTGCAGGCCAGGCCGCCTTATTTTATAAGCGGGCTGACGGTAACTATGAAGGGTATCGTTTACATACCTGGAACAACGATGCCTGTTCTGCCTATAAAGACAGTTCTTTGGCGGCGTCCTGGGACAACGGTCTGGTGCACAATGGCGTTGATCCGAATTATGGTGCTTACTGGATATTGGAATTAAAAGACGGTGTCGCTGGGGTTGAAGGTGCTTGCGGTAATTTCATTATCCACATAGGTACTGATGATGCCGGTAAAGAGATGGGCGGTGGCGATCAGAAAATGCCATTGGGACCGAAATCGGATGAAAAATTTGCCCGGATGAATTTTACGTTCTCTGGCGTAAACTCGGTATTCGAATTCCCTTTATTATCTCTTGGCGTTTCCATCGCTAATTCAGCGGCGCACTGGCTGGATAGTAATACCTTTGTTTGGAACGTCGATCGCGCTATTGCCAGTAAAGTGCAGTTACATCATTCCGCTACCGCTGATCTGGAAATCGATGCAGATGATCAGCTAAATGGTCAGACTCTGGCTTTAGAACCAACAGAACTGACTGAGCAGCAAAAAGCTCTGGTGCCACATATTGCCGACTGGCCTGCATTCAGAACTAATCTGACCGCAGATCAAGCGAAGTCTGTTGTGAAAAATCAGTTGGTCTTGGCTGCGTATGATGCGGAAAATAAATTAGCCGCCGCCAGTTATGTGCAAGCAGCCAAAGTACTGGATGACTTGTATACCAAAGCTGAAGCGGATGCGGATGAAGCGACTCTTGGGGTCAGCTATCAAGGCGATACAGTGAAGGTGGCTGTGTGGGCTCCGACGGCACAAAGTGTGGCGTTAAAACTCTATAACGCGGCAAAAACACTGACGTCGACTCAGGCTATGAGTCTGGATACCACCACAGGGATTTGGAGTTACAGCGGCACAAAAGCCAATCTCGATCGCAGTTTCTACCGCTTTGAAGTGAAGGTTTACCATCCGGCAACGAAAAAAGTCGAAACTATCGAAAGCACAGATCCCTATTCTGTCAGTGTGTCGACCAATGGCCGTTTCAGCCAGTTTGTCAATTTAGCTGACGAGGATCTGAAGCCTGAAGGCTGGGCTACTCATACTATTCCGACTGTTGAAAATCCGGAAGATATTGTGATTTACGAAGGCCATATTCGTGACTTCAGCATTCGTGATGCCAGTGTCAGTGAAGCCAACCGTGGTAAATATCTGGCCTTCACCGAAACGGACAGTGCACCAGTGCAGCATTTGAAAAAGCTGGCTGAAAGTGGTGTGACTCATTTCCATATGCTGCCAGCCACAGACATGGCCACAGTCAATGAAGATGTCACTAAACGTGTCGAGATCACAGATACAGTCGGCGATTTGTGTAAGGTTAATGCCAACGCCAAAGTCTGTGGCGTCGAAAACGATGCCACAGTGCTGATCGACTTATTGAAATCCTACCAGCCATCGGGTGAACTGGCTCAGCAGTTAGTGAATGATATGCGCGCCACAGACGGCTTTAACTGGGGATATGATCCTCATCACTTTAACGTACCTGAAGGTAGTTACGCCTCCAGCGCTGAGGGGGTGGCCCGGATCAAAGAAATGCGCGCGATGAATAAAGCCTTGCATGAGATGGGGCTGAGAGTGGTACTGGACGTAGTGTACAACCACACTAATTCATCTGCTGTGTTTGATAACTCAGTGTTTGACAAAGTGGTTCCGGGTTACTACCACAGATACAACCCGACCACAGGCACCATTGAGCGCTCAACCTGCTGTGAAAATACCGCACTTGAACACAAGATGATGGATAAATTTGTCAAAGATTCATTGGTTCTGTTGGCTCGTGAATACGGCTTTGACGGCTTCCGCTTTGATATCATGGGCCACCACCCAAAATCTGGCATTTTAGCTGCTCGTGATGCCGTCACTGCTGTTGATCCTGATACCTACTTCTATGGCGAAGGCTGGAACTTTGGCGAAGTGGCCGATGATCGTTTATTCGAGCAAGCACGTCAGGCTAATATGGCAGGGACTGAGGTTGGTACTTTTAACGACAGAATCCGTGACAGCGTGCGCAGCGCAGCCTTGTTTACCGGCATAGCCGAAGACGGAGAGCGTCAGCAGCAAAACTTTATTGAGATTGGTTTAGCCGGTACCTTAAAAGACTTTGTGATTGAGGATTATCGCGGTATTGCAGGTCCGGCATCGGATGTGACCTGGAATGGTCAGGCTGCTGGTTATGCACAAGACCCTGCGGACATCATTAACTACGTCTCGAAACACGATAACGAAGCGATTTGGGATAAATTGCAGTTAGAGCTACATAACAAAGGTGTAGAGCTGAGCCTGGAGAATCGTGTCAGAGTGAACAGTATAGCCCTGGCTATACCTTTGTTAAGTCAGGGGATCCCGTTCCTGCAAATGGGTGACGATCTGCTGCGCTCTAAGTCGTTAGACCGTAACAGCTACGATTCGGGAGATTGGTTTAACTTTGTTGATTTCAGCAAAGAAACCAACAACTGGAACGTAGGCTTGCCTCTGGCTCAGGATAACAGTGCCAACTGGCCGACTATAGCCGCGGTGGCGACTAAGTCATCCACTAAAGCTACTGCAGATGATATTGAATACTCCTCTGCTGTATTTAACGAGTTCCTGCAAATTCGGAAAAGTACAAATCTGTTCCGTTTAACTACAGGCCAGGATGTGATAGACAGAGTAGGCTTCCATAATATTGGCCGTAATATGACAGCAGGCCTGATTGTCATGAGCATAGACGATGGCACTGGTTTAACCGACCTGGACCCTGAGCATGACGCAGTGGTGGTGGTGATCAATGGCACCTCGCAACAGCAATCTCATACAGTACCTACAGCAAAAGGCTTTACTTTGCACCCTGTTCAGGCGGCTTCTGTGGACGCAGTGGTGCGGGAGGCCAGCTTTGATGAGGCGGCCACTGAAGGTACCTTCACTGTGCCAGCTTATACTGCAGCAGTCTTTGTAAAAGTGCAGAATGGCGATCAGGGAGAAGGCTTAAAAGCAGACGCCACTATGGGAGCGCCTGATATAGCTCCTTACGGCTTAACTACAGTCTATGTGCGCGGTGGTATGAATGGCTGGGGCGAAACTGATGCGATGACCTATGAAGGCGAAGGCGTCTACAGCGCAACCATTACAGTTGATGCGGGCGACTACGAGTTCAAGGTCGCATCCAGTGATTGGTCTACAGTGGACTTCGGTTCAGCGGATCAACAAGTGGCTTTGGGCACAGCCAAAACCTTAACTCGTGGCGCTTCAAACCTGAAGATCACTATTCCAAAAACCTCCAGTTATACCTTCAGCGTGAATGCAAATGATCCTGAAGCTCCTGTGCTGACAGTCACTGAGTATGTGCCTTATGGCGAAACCTCGGTGTATCTGCGTGGCGTTGGCGGTGACTGGGGCACAACCAATGAGTTTGAGTACGCAGGCTCTAACATTTACAGTATTACCTTAAACCTGGGAACCGGAGCACAGAGCTTTAAAGTCGCTTCTGCGGACTGGTCGACCGTGAACTTTGGTGGTGGTGCAGACGTTAATGTCACGCTTGGTACAGCAAAAACGCTTGAATCGCCGGGTGCCGATTTACGGCTGCAGTTGGACGAGGCAGGAAATTATCAGTTTGCAGTAGATGCAACAGATACTGCTGCACCTGTACTGACGGTGTCGAAAGTCGAATAACACCAAACTCTGTAGCAAAAAAGGCCGTTAGAGATAACGGCCTTTTTTTATGGTCTTTGGCCGTATCGGGCTGCAGCAGACTGAGCCGCTGAGCGGTCGGCCAGACCACAGCACTGTAACGTCTTGATTCCGCAGCTATGCAAAGCTGAATGCATACCCACTTGCAACTTTGATGAACTGAGCTAAGTTTGCATTAAGTTAGGGCGTAAGCTCTGGTCCATTCCTTCAAATAAATCAGGCGATTCAGCAAGATGTTTGCACCAATAGCATGCAAAATTGCATAAATGCCCTGCAAAGGGGCGTCAACATAGGAGGTGAATACGTATTCATGTTGAACATTGGCGGCGATAAGTTTAACTAGTAAGGTCAGACTAGTATCGATTACCAGACAGATATAAGTCTGAAACAGAAAAACAAACAAATCCGGGGATAAGGGCATGAATAAATTTAAGTTAAGCATACTCACCATGGCTATTGCGACTGCTGGCGTCAGTTCGTACAGCTACGCACAACAGACCGAAGATTCCAAAGCCACACCTGCCAAAGAAGAACAAATCGAAGTCATCGGTATCACAGGTTTCCGTGGTAGTCTGCAAAAAGCTCAGGCTGTGAAGATGAGCGAAAATTCCATTGTTGAGGTCTTATCAGCTGAAGATATAGGTAAGCTGCCGGATACTAGCGTGGCAGAATCATTAGCGCGTTTACCTGGCTTAGCCGGTGAGCGTCGTAACGGCCGTACCAGTGGTTTATCTGTGCGTGGTTTTAACGAAAACTACGTGGGCACCTCATTAAACGGTCGTGAATTATTAGGTATGGGTGACAACCGTGGTGTTGAATACGACCTGTACCCATCTGAAATAGTCTCTACTGCTATGGTTTACAAAACTCCTGATGCATCACTGATGGCGCAGGGTATTGGCGGTACGGTAGACCTGCAAACTGTACGTCCTCTGACGG
Source organism: Rheinheimera mesophila (assembly GCF_000986865.1). Classification (GTDB taxonomy): domain Bacteria; phylum Pseudomonadota; class Gammaproteobacteria; order Enterobacterales; family Alteromonadaceae; genus Pararheinheimera; species Pararheinheimera mesophila. Next base: position 121,962 of record NZ_LAVS01000096.1, on the reverse strand, counting down.
CAGAAGATACCTTTGTTGTTAACCTGAACTACGAACAAAACGATCAGGAAGCCGGCAACCCGGATTTTGATGACCACGGTCATAAAGCATCAATCAACTATGTTGATAAATTTGTGGACGACAAACTGGGTTTTGCCCTGGTGTTGTCTTCTATCGAATCTCCGCGTCAGGAACAACAATTCCGCGGTTGGGGTTATCCTGAAGCTGCAACGACAAAAGGTGCGCCTGGCGTCACAGTGCCGGATGATACATTCATTCTTGGTGGTCATGACACCTTCACCCGTTCCGCTATGTTGGAACGTGATTCTATTGCTGCCATTGTGGAATACGATGCCAGCGACGATTTAAAAGTTAAATTTGATGCGCTTTATATCGACTTTAACGAAACTGACGTGCGTCGTGGTTTAGAAGAAGGTATGGCTGAGTGGGGCACAGGTGCTTACACTATCACTGAAGTTCAGAATGGTTTAGCTACTGCGGCTTACCACGACGGTTTCTTCTCCGTGATTCGAAATGACGCCCGTGAACAGGATGCTGATCTGAAAACCTTCGGTCTGAACCTGGAATACAATATCAATGATAACTGGACCAGTGAGCTGGATCTGTCAACTGGTAAAGTTGATAAAACCATCACCGACGTAGAAAGTTATTCAGGTGTAGGTCGTGCCGGTGGTTTAGGCCCGGATAATAGACCTATCACGGCCCGTTCATGGGTAATGACTCCGTCAGGCGCTATGTTTGGTGCCCATCCAACTATAGCTACTGTTGATCTGACTGACCCTTCTATCATTCGCTTAGCTGGTCCACAAGCCTGGGGTGGCTCATTAGCTCCGGTTCCGGCATTCCAAAACACAGGCGACGGTTATGGCCCAACAACAGCTCAGGACGGTTTCGTAAACCAACCTATTTTTGAAGAAGAGCTGGACAGCGTACGTCTGCAATTTAATGGCGTAGTGGAGTGGGGTATTTTCACCGGTCTGGAAACTGGTGTGGTCTACAAAGATCGTACCAAGAGCAAAGTCAACAACGGTGCTTATCTGACTGCGAACGTATGGCCAAACTCAGACGCTATTCCTGATGTATTAGGTGTAGCCGATTTAAGTTTTGTGGGTATCAACGGCGTGTTGGCCTATGACAGCTTAGCCTTGTACAACAACGGCTATTACATCGCTACCGATGCAGCTTTCCTCGAAAATGGTCGTTTTGGTGACACTTACGAAATCAATGAGAAGATCACCACGCTGTACGGTATGTTAGATATTAATACAGACGCAGGCTCTATCCCTGTGACGGGTAATATCGGTGTACAAATTGTCAAATCTGATCAGGAAGGTTTTGGTTTTAACGCGTCCTCAGGCAGCGACCGTTACACCAACGCAGTGCCGGTATCAGGTGGCGCGGATTACACTGATGTGTTACCAAGCATGAACCTGAGCTTCGAAGTTGCAGATAGTCAGTTTGTGCGTACTGCTGTGTCTAAAGTGATGAGCCGTCCACGTATGGATGACTTACGTCCAAACAGTCAGGTGACCTTTAACTTTAATGACACCAACATTCTGGATGATGATCCGTTAAACAGCGCTTTTGCGGGTAATGCCGGTAACTCAGAACTGAAGCCGTTAGAAGCAGACCAGTTCGATTTATCTTATGAAAATTACTATCATGATAACGGTTTTATTGCGGCAAGTTTCTTCTACAAAGACCTGAAAAACTGGCACCGTAATATCACCTTAATCAATGACTTCTCTGATTACTACATTCCTGGTTACCACCAGACTTCAGCCCAGGCAACACCGCCTAATGCACCTCCGGCAACCTTCTTAGGTCGTCTGGATATCCGTCAGGATGGCTTAACAGGTTTTGTCCGTGGTTACGAAGTTCAGGCCAGTGTGCCGTTTGATATCATCGACGAAGTACTGGATGGCTTTGGTTTAGTGGCCAGCGCCACCTTTATGGACGGTGAGTTAGATGACGGTGGCCGTGTACCGGGTTTATCTGAAGAGATCTACACTCTGACGGCTTATTATGAGCGTGCAGGTTTCGAGGTTCGTGTCTCTGGTACTAAACGTGACCAGTTTGCCACTGAAACCCGTGGTATCAGCTTAAGTCTGGCTCCTACTGTGGATCAGGGTAGCGAGCTGTGGGATGCACAGATCGGTTACGACTTCAGTGAGTCAGGTATAGACGCACTGGACGGTCTGCGCGTGTCATTACAAGGCCAGAACTTAACAGATGAGAAAACCATTCAGAACAACCCAGGTGATCCACGTCAGGTCACTCAGTATCAGAGCTTTGGCCGTAACTTCCTGTTAGGCTTAAACTATAAGTTCTAATGCAGGCTGAGGTTGTGCCGGTACTGTAACCCAGACCGGCTACTGATTTCGTATAAAACCCAGCCGTTGTGGCTGGGTTTTTTCTTTAGGGAATTCGCATGACTCCGATCAAAAAAGTAGTGATTCTGGGGGGCGGTACCGCAGGCTGGCTCAGTGCCGCCTTGCTGAAAAAGGTACTGGGTGCTGTGGTTGAGATTGAGTTGGTGGAATCGGATGCTATCGGCACTGTCGGTGTCGGTGAGGCGACTATTCCGCCTATTCGTGTGCTGAATCAGGTGCTGGGTATCAACGAAGCGCAGTTTTTGCGTGAAACCAAAGCCACTATCAAACTGGCGATTAAATTTGAGAACTGGCGTACCCAGGGCGATAGTTACTACCACAGTTTTGGTGCTCCCGGCCGCAGTCTGACCTTTTGCCACTTTCATCATTTGTGGTTAAAGGCACGGCAACAATTGGGTGATATGACGTCTATCTGGCAGTACGATTTAAATTATCTCTGCGCTGAAGCTGGTAAATTTGCTTCTATCACCGCAAAAGACCCTATCCTCGAGTTACCTTACGCCTACCATTTTGATGCCGGTTTATACGCAGCCTTTTTGCGTAAATTTAGCGAGCCTATGGGAGTAGTACGTACTGAGGGGATAGTTGATCAGGTTACACAACATCACAATGGCCATATCAAAAGTTTACTGCTCAACGATGGCCGCGAAGTGAAGGGTGATTTCTTTATTGATTGTTCGGGTTTCGTCAGTCTGTTGCTGCAACGTAAACTTGGCGTCGGCTATGACGACTGGAGTCATTTTTTGCCTTGTGACCGGGCCTGGGCAGTTCCCACTGAACGTTTTGAGCAGACCTTGCCTTATACCAGAGCTATAGCGCATCAGGCGGGCTGGCAATGGCGTATTCCATTACAGCATCGCAACGGCAATGGCCTGGTGTTCTGTAGTGCTCACTACACCGAACAACAAGCATTGGATGTACTGATGGGGAATTTGCAAAGTACCGCATTGGCCGAGCCTAAACTGATTAAATTCAAAACAGGCCGTGCCCGTAAACAATGGCATCACAATGTACTGGCTGTCGGTTTAGCCAGCGGTTTTCTGGAACCACTGGAATCGACCAGTATCCATCTGGTGCAATCGGGCATAGTGCGTTTGCTGAAAATGTTCCCGCATAACGGTATTGAACCGGCCACTGTGGCTGAATACAACAAACAATCCGAAGCTGAATTTGTCTATATCCGCGACTTTTTATTGCTGCATTACCATGTGACAGAGCGCACCGATAGCCAGTTCTGGCGTGATATGCGTCAGTTGCAAATTCCGGATTCACTGAAACATAAAATAGAGTTGTTTCAGGCCGATGGCAGTATTTTCCGTGAGCAACACGACTTATTCCATGACGCATCCTGGTTACAGGTGATGTTAGGACAAGGGGTATTGCCCAGAGATTATCACCCGTTGGCAGACAACTTTTCAGAAGCTCAGTTAAAAGACATGTTAAGTGGGATCAGGGCTATCAAACAGGAGCCTTTAGCAAAACTCCCCTCGCATGATGAGTTCTTACGCCGGGCTTGTGGCATCTCAGCAGGCTAATGTATGACGCCAGACCTGAGCTGAGGCTGGCTTGACACAGGATTTTTATATGATATCGAGTCGTTTCTGGCTGAGTATTGTGCTGGTGTTTTTTTCTGTTACCGCACATGCTGCCACCTATCAGTCTCACCAGTTGCAGGGCAATCAACTGCAGCTACAAACCGATGAGTTCACCGTCTCTCTGAGCTTTAAAAGCAAAGGCAGTGTCGAAGTGCTGTACCAAAAAGCCTGTCTGAAACAACTGCCATCTTTTGCGTTGGCTGCACCGGAACAACAGCTTGCCGCTACGCTGAATGAACAGCCACAGCAGCTCGAATTTGCCACCACAGATCTGACAGTGCGTATTGATAAAGCGCCTTTCCGGTTGAGTTACTACCGTGGCGATGAACTGGTCCTGGCCGAAGAAAAAGGTTTTTTCGCCCATGAAACCCTGCGCGGCTTCCGTTTTCAGTTACAGGATGATGAAAAGCTGTTAGGCACAGGTCAACGTGTAGTCGGTATGGACAGACGGGGCCAGCGTTTACCTTTATACAACAAGGCCAGTTATGGCTACGGTACTGAAGCACAGCAAATGTATTTTGGTTTGCCTGCCGTCTTGTCGAGTAAAAAGTATCTGGTGCTGTTTGATAACAGTGCCAGTGGTTTTGTCGACTTAGGTAAAACAGAAAAGGATGTATTGCAGTTTGAGGCTGTGGCTGGCCGCACCTCCTATATTGTGATGACAGCCACTTCTTATCCGGCGTTAATTGAACAGTATGTCACTGTCACAGGTAAGCAGCCGCTGCCACCGCGCTGGGCTTTTGGTAACTTTGCCTCGCGTTTTGGTTATCGTACCGAAAGCGAGACCCGTGCCATAGTGGATAAATTTGCTGCTGAAGACTTTCCGCTGGATGCTGTGGTATTGGATTTATACTGGTTTGGGCCAGACATTCAGGGCCACATGGGAAACTTAGCCTGGGATAAAAAAGCCTTTCCCAACCCAAAAGACATGATCAGCGATTTTAAAGCCAAAGGCGTCAATACAGTGCTGATTACCGAGCCTTTTGTACTCAGCAGCTCTAAACGCTGGAATGAAGCGGTACAAGCCAACGCATTGGCCAGGGATTTAGCGGGTAAGGCGAAAACCTTCGACTTTTATTTTGGTAACACGGGTTTAGTCGATGTGTTTTCAGAAGAGGGTAGTAAGTGGTTTGAAGGTATTTATAACGAACTGGCTGATTATGGTGTGGCAGGCTGGTGGGGCGATTTAGGCGAACCTGAAGTACATCCAGCGGACACTATTCATAGCATAGGCACAGCCGATGAAATCCATAATGCCTATGGTCATCGTTGGGCTGAACTGCTTTACAAAAACCGCTTAGAGCAGCAAGCCGCACAGCGTCCTATGATCATGATGCGTTCTGGTTTTGCCGGTTCACAACGTTTTGGCATGATCCCCTGGACAGGTGATGTCAGCCGTAGCTGGGAGGGGTTAAAGCCGCAGGTGGAATTGTCATTGCAAATGGGCTTGTTAGGCATGGCTTATACCCACTCCGATTTGGGTGGTTTTGCCGGTGGCGAAGTCTTTGATAAAGAGCTGTATATCCGCTGGTTGCAGTACGGTGTGTTTCAGCCGGTGTATCGCCCTCATGCGCAGGAGCAGATAGCGCCTGAGCCTGTGCTGCACGACAAAGAAACCAAAGATATCCTGCGTGAATACGTGAAATTACGTTACCGCTTATTGCCCTACAACTACAGTTTGGCCTATGAAAATAGCATGACTGGTATGCCACTGATGCGGCCGTTATTTTTTGAAAACGAAGCCGACACCAGCTTAATCGCCAATAAAGACAGTTACCTCTGGGGCGATGCTTTTTTAGTCACACCAGTCACAACAGCGGGTGTCAAGTCGGTCGCCGTGCAATTGCCAGCAGGGGTTTGGTTCGATTACTGGACGGATAAGGTATATCAGGGCGGTAAAACTATTCAGCAGCCAACGGATTTAACTACTTTGCCAGTCTTGGTGCGGGCTGGCTCCTTTGTGCCTATGGTACCTGCGGTACAAAGTTTAAAAGACTACAGCAGCCGTCAGTTAGAGCTGCATTATTACCACGACTCATCTGTGAATTCGGCCAAAGGCATGCTGTATGAAGATGATGGTGTATCGCCGGACTCGTTAAAAAGTGGCCAGTATGAGCTGCTGACCTTTGGCGCTGTGGCGAAAAACAACAGACTAACACTGGAATTGAACCGCACAGGCTTAGGCTATACAGGTATGCCGAAGCAGCGTGAGGTCACGCTGGTGGTGCACCAATTCGCTCAAAATTCTGAGCTGTTGGTCAATGGTAAAAGCCACAGATGGGTGAACTCTGCAGCGGAGCTGACTGCAGGGACAGCCTGGTTTGATAAAGCGAAACAACAAGTGCGGGTGAAGTTTAACTGGGATCAGGCCAAAGTGAAGGTGGCATTGCAATGACAACTATGTATCCGATAAAGGCTGTGCTGCTGAGTCTGGCTTTACTGGCCCCTGTAGCTCAGGCGACCACAATCCAACATCTGGAACCGGCCTTTTGGTGGGCTGGTATGAAAGAACCTAAGCTGCAACTGATGGTACATGCCAAGGATATTCAACAGGCTCAAGTGCAGTTGAATTATCCGGGGGTCAAAGTTACAGGGCTGCAAAAGGTCGAAAACCCCAATTATTTGTTTGTCGATTTGGAGCTGAGTCCTGATGTGAAACCCGGTCGTTTTGAGCTGGTGTTTACACAAGATGGCGAAATAATAGCCCGACATCACTATAGCTTATTAGCGCGTCAGCCAGGTTCAGCGCAGCGTCAGGGCTTTAGTCAAAAGGATTTGATTTATCTTATTACCCCGGACCGTTTTGTAAATGGGGATAGCGCTAATGACGAAGTCAAAGGTTTAAGCGAAGGACTAAACAGAGCTAGTCCCGGCGGTCGGCATGGTGGTGATATTGCTGGTATGCAACAGGCGTTACCTTATTTACAGCAACTGGGTGTAACACAAATCTGGCCTCAGCCGCTGACGGAGAACAATAGCCCGGCCTATTCCTACCATGGTTACGCCGCCACGGATCTGTATAAAATCGATCCTCGTTTTGGCAGCAACAGTGACTATAAGAACTTTGTGGCGGAAGCGAAAAAACTCGGCATAGGGGTGATTCAGGACATAGTGGTGAATCACATTGGTTCGAATCACTGGTGGCTGAAGGATTTACCTGAAAAAAGCTGGCTGAATTACGATGCCAGCTTTCACCCGACTAACCATGCCCGTACTACAGTGCAGGATCCTTATGCTGCAAAAGTGGATGCCAAAGCTTTTGTTGATGGCTGGTTTGTCGACACCATGCCGGATTTAAACCAGCGGCATCCGTTACTTGCCACTTATCTGATCCAAAACTCAGTCTGGTGGGTGGAATACGCCAACCTGTCCGGTATTCGGGAAGACACCTACTCTTATGCGGACAAAAACTTTTTAACGGCCTGGTCAAAGCGCCTGATGAGCGAGTACCCGAATTTTAACATTGTCGGTGAAGAGTGGAGTGCGAATCCTGTGGTGGTATCGTACTGGCAGAGGGGGAAACAGAATAGCGATGGTTACCAGTCTTTTACCCCCAGCATGATGGATTTCCCGCTGTATTACGCTTTACTGGCGGCGCTGACCGAAGAAGAAGCCTGGGATAAAGGCTGGGTTAAACTCTATGAGGCTTTGGGCAATGACGTGATTTATCCGGATCCAACCAACCTGGTGTTGTTTGAGGGCAATCATGACACAGCGCGAATATTCTCCTTACTAAACGAGGACCGCGACTTGTATCAGATGGCGATGATCTACCTACTGACAGCGCCACGTATTCCGCAGCTTTACTACGGCACTGAAATTCTGAAACAAAGTCCTAAGCAGCGTGATGATGGTTTAGTGCGCAGCGATTTTCCGGGGGGCTGGCCGGGTGATACTGTCAATGCATTCAGTGGTCAAGGGTTGAGCAAGGCACAGTTGCAGGCACAGCACCTGGTGAGAACACTGGCGAATTACCGCAAGACCAATACGGTATTGCAGCAAGGAAAGATGAAACACTTTAGTCCTGTGCACGGTGTTTACAGTTATGCCCGTTATCAGGGCAGCAGGCAGGTCTGGGTATTTTTTAATAAAAGTACCGAAGCCAGAACTGTGGATCTCAACCGTTACCTTGAGTTGATGCCAGCTAATGCGCGTTTTAAAGAGGTGCTGACAGGTCAAACCATCAGCACCAAAGGCACGCTGGAATTGCCAGCGCGTAGCAGTCTGCTGCTGGAGCTTCAGTAAGGTAAAGGTGGAACTTTCAGTAGCTTTAACAGCAGGTTACGGCCAGAGCGCAGTAGTGGATAACTGAAGCGGGCCCGGCTTGCTGACTGAAACCAATACAACCAGAGTGAGTTGCGCCAACTGGCTTCATTCAGTGAAGCCAGTAACTGCAGCACCTCGGGTCCCTTTAACCAGCGTCCGTCCACTCTTAGCACCATACTCTGGTTAATCACCAGACGCTGGTGTTGCAATTCTGCCAGTAACAACGGCGCTTGTTCGGGCAAATCCCTCGCATTAAGTAGTGTCAGTGTGCCAAAGTGCTGCTGCAGACGCTGTGCCGCAACAAAGTGACGGCACAAAGGACAATCACCGTCATAAATCAGTAAAAGTTGCTGCATAAAACGCCCCTCATCAACACTGTTACTTTAACGGAAAATAACAGGCTGCGGATCTTTGCTTAATAAATCGCCTTCTTGGATTGGCGAAATAGTGCTGCAGAGTTACACTTGTAGGTAGTTTAATTTCTGATCGCCGGATCAGATGGAGCTTGTGATGATCAACACTATCAGCCCGGGATTCATTCCATCCAGTACCCTCACCAATGCTGCTGCAACCTCTGGCTCTGCCGCTGCCCCAGCTACGGCCACGACGACCAGCGGGGCAGGCAGAAAAGCAGAATTAGAATTTAGTCCGGGTCGTAACTCGGCGAAGGATTATTCGGCAGTGCAACAAAGTCTGGCCAAAGGCAAGGGTGCGGTAGAAACTGCTCAGGCAGCAAGCAGTGATATTCAACAATCTCTGCTCAAAGTACGTGACGTTGCCACTAAGTTGGCTGACGATTCTCTGGCGACCTCACAGCGCGAACAACTGCAAAAAGAGTATTCAGCGTTACGCTCCGGTATTGAAAAGTCATTAGAAGGTGCCAGTTATAAAGGTGCTGATGGCGGCAAAGGTGTTAATTTATTGACAGACTCAAAGGGGACCAAGGTCACCATCAACAGCTTCGGCAGTCAGTCAGAGCTTGGCAGCAGTAAGTTAGACAAAAGTCTGGGGCTGCCGGAAAAAATTGCCTCAGCGGCAGAGGCCCGCGAGTTACTGAATGGTAAAGAAGGGAAAGGCAGCGTATTGGCTGCGGCAGAGAAATCTGTCAATGAAAGTTCTGAGCGTTTAGCCAAAGAGGAGCAAAAACTCAAAAGCCGTTTAGAGACAGCCACAGCCGTCAGTAAAGCCGCCAGTAGTCTGGAATCTGAGCGGACTGGTGGACGCAACTCCCGTCGGGCTGCGCCTGATGAGGAAAGCCGGGCTGCGTTATTAAAACAGGCTGAGGAAACCCGGCAGCAGTTAAAACAGCAGACTATGGGCATAGGTAATAAAGAGCAAGGGGCACGCTCTCTGCTCAGTTTGTTTAGTTAAGTCATTCTGATGCGTAGTCCGCTCGACCTGTATCGCACCACCCGTCTTTTAGCGTCGAACACCAAAGCCCTTGAAGCTCAGGTGTTTCGTCGCGTCTTGTATCAGTTGGAAACCGCAGCCCAAACTTCCGAATTGGAGCAGGCTAAAGCTTTGGCCGATCTGCGTTTACTTTGGGTCACTGTATTGGGACTGGTGATGGATCCGGATAATCACTTGTCTTTAGCTCTACAAAAGGCTCTGGAGCAACTGGCTCATAGGGTGATCGCAGAGCTGGATTTACCCTTAGCTGAGCAGGACAGGAGCTGGCTCATTCAGGTCACCAGCCATATCGCTGAAGGGCTGGAGGCCTGAGTAGCCGCGTACAACGACATGATTTTGTCCGGTTTGCTGTGCAGCTAGTCGCAGTCAAATTCTTAAGGCTGGACAATACCCTGGTTTTCTTTACACTGGATTTGCGTAAAAACTCATAACTAAAATCAATTCCGGGAAGCATCATGTTCAATAAAACAACTCTGGCCCTTGCCGTGCTGATCGCACTGGTTGGCTGCGAAAAAGCTCAAACTCCAACTCAAGCCACGGACACAACCCCTGCTGCTGTTACTGAAGTTAAAACTTTAACCTCAGGCATTGAGCTGTCCAATATGGATACCAGCGTGAAACCGCAGCAAGACTTTTTCCGTTATGTCAACGGCAACTGGCTGGCGAAGACTGAAATTCCGGCTGACAAAGGTCGCTGGGGTAGTTTTGACGAGCTGCGTGAAAACGCTGATAAACAAGTGCTGGCTATAGTGCAGGAACTGGCAGCAAAAACCGCAGAACCTGGTTCTGACACGCAGAAAATTGCTGACTTCTATCGCTCTTATATGGATACAGCCACCTTGGACAGTTTGGGGCTGGAACCGTTAAAAGCTGACTTTGCCAAAGTGGATGCCCTAAGCTCCCATGCCGATTTAGCCAAACTGTGGGGCGAGTTACAGGCCTATCGCACTGGCACGCCTGTGGTACTTTTTGTTGGCCAGGATCAGAAAGCGTCTGATCAATACATTACGCTGGCTAGCCAGTCAGGTTTGGGCATGCCGGACCGCGATTACTATCTGAACACTGATGAGAAGTCGAAACAGATTCAGCAGAAGTATCAGGCTTATATCACTCAAGTGGCAGAGCTGGCAGGGTGGCCAGAACCCGCCAAAGTGGCGACCACAGTCTATGCCATTGAGAGTCAACTGGCTCAGGCACAGTGGAGCAGAGTACAAAATCGCGATCGTAACGCGACCTATAACAAACTGACTGTGGCGCAATTGGCTGAAACAGCTCCGGGTTTTGATTGGTCTGCCTTATTGGCCGCTGCCAAGCTGGCCGATGTCAACGAAGTGGTGGTGCGTCAACCGACTTACCTGACGGCTTTTGCCAAATTACAAAGCGAAATTCCGCTTGCGGATTGGCAGACGTACTTAAAATTCCATCTGGTGCGTGCCAACAGTGAATTGCTGGCCAGCAGTTTTGACCAGGCCAGTTTCGAGTTTTATGGCAAAACCTTGTCCGGTTTAGAGGCTCAGCGTGAGCGGGAAAAACGTGCTGTTGCGGCCTTAGAAGACTCTTTAGGTTTTATGCTGGGTAAAATCTATGTTGAACGTCACTTTAAGCCTGAAGCGAAAGAGCGCATGGACCAGATGATTAAAAATCTGCGGGTGGCCTTTAAAGAAGCTATTGATGGGCTGGAGTGGATGAGCCCGGAAACCAAAAAAGCAGCGCAGGAAAAGCTGGCTAAATTTAATACAAAAATTGGTTATCCAGATGTGTGGCGCGATTACAGTTGTTTAGAGGTCAAAGCCGCGGATCTGTTGGGCAATATGCGTCGCAGTGGCCAATGTGAGTTCGACCGTATGGTTGCCAAACTCGGTCAGCCTGTCGATCGGACTGAATGGGGTATGACGCCTCAGACCGTCAATGCGTATTACAGCTCGACGATGAACGAAATTGTGTTTCCGGCCGCTATTTTGCAGCCACCATTTTTTGATGTGAATGCCGACGATGCCGTGAACTATGGGGCTATAGGCGGTGTGATCGGTCATGAAATTACCCACGGCTTTGACGATCAGGGTCGCCGCTCGGACGGTAATGGTAATTTAACGGACTGGTGGCAACCTACGGATGCAGAGCAATTCCAGAAACGTGCTCAGTTGATGATTGACCAATACAGTGCCTTTAATCCTATTGATGATTTAAAACTGCAGGGTGCTTTAGGTTTAGGCGAAAATATTGCTGACTTAGGTGGTTTAACCGTTGCCTTTAAAGCCTATCAGAACTCGTTACAGGGCAAGCCTGCGGCTGTGATCGATGGTTTTAGCGGTGATCAGCGCTTCTTTATGGGCTGGGCTCAGGTCTGGCGTATTAAGTTCCGTGATGCATCTTTACGTCAACAGGTGATCACTGGTCCTCACTCTCCGGGTATGTACCGGGTGTTGGGTGTATTGTCGAATATGCCTGAGTTCTATCAGACTTTTGATGTGAAGCCGGGTGATGGCATGTACCGTGATGACGCGGTGCGGGTCAAAATCTGGTAACAGAGTCGTTTCAGCCCAAAGGACGCTTTTAAGCGTCCTTTTACTTTTTTATCAGGCAGTGCATAGTAGCGAAGTACTGCGCTATAAATGCAGTTCAGCGCCTGACCTGAATACGTATTCATCTTGTTGTACAGCATGTATCACTGTTCTAATCGGGCACCCTATAAAACTATGTTCAGCCACTGATAAGGCTGACAATCCGATCCGGGATAAAGGTTTGCAGACCTGAAGCTAAAGAGCTTCACCTGAGATCGCTCCTATTTTTTATTCAAGAGTGGCTGATAGGCGGATTTGATCCGGACTCAAGCTACCGGACGCAACAGGACAACGATATGCAACAAAAGCCTAATCTCAGTTTCTGGCAAATCTGGAATATGTGTTTTGGATTCCTCGGTATCCAGTTTGGTTTTGCTTTGCAAAACGGCAATGTCAGCCGTATTTTTCAAACGCTGGGCGCCAGTATCGATGAAATTCCTATTCTGTGGATCGCCGCGCCTTTAACAGGTTTATTAGTGCAGCCGCTGATTGGACATTTTAGTGATAAAACCTGGACCAAGCTGGGGCGTCGTCGTCCATTTTTCCTCTACGGCGCTATAGTCACTACCTTAGCCTTATTTTTTATGCCGAATTCTCCGGGTCTGTGGATAGCTGCTGGTATGCTGTGGATTTTAGACGCTGCCATTAACGTGACCATGGAGCCATTCCGTGCTTTTGTTGGCGATAATTTAAATGCCAGACAACGTCCGATGGGCTTTTCCATGCAAAGCTTTTTCATCGGTGTCGGTGCTGTTGTCGCTTCAGCTTTACCCTGGATTCTGACCAATTGGTTTAATGTTGCCAATACTGCCCCTGAAGGCCAGATCCCTGACTCGGTGAAATACTCTTTTTATGCTGGTGGTGCCGTGTTATTGCTGGCCGTACTCTGGACTGTGATCCGCAGCAGAGAATACAGCCCGGCACAACTGGCTGAGTACGAAAAAGCCGAAATGGCCGAGCCGGATCATCAGGCTCCTGTGATGCAACCTGCAGGTTCAGGCAAAACCTATTTTCATCGTGGCTGGGCTTTTGTGTTGGTTGGTATTATCTGCCTGACGGTAGTGTACAACTGGGATATGGACAAGCAGTTGTATATTCTCGGTGGTGGTTTAGCTGCTTTTGGTTTATTGCAGTGGCTGACCAGTTGGTACAAGACCAAAGAAAACTACAATATGGTGGTGCAAATAGTGGATGATTTGTACAGCATGCCAATCACAATGCGCAGATTAGCTGTAGTGCAGTTTTTCTCCTGGTTTGCTTTGTTTTCTCTATGGATCTACACCACAGCGGCAGTGACGGCCACGCATTATGGTAGCAGTGATACCACCTCAGCCGCCTACAACGAGGGTGCCGATTGGGTCGGGATACTGTTTGCTATTTACAATGGTTTTGCGGCTATTGCGGCTATTCTGATCCCTGTGATGGTCCGAAAAAGCAGTATTCAACTGACCCATAGTTTTAACCTGGTCTGTGGTGCTTTTGGTTTATTTGGCTTTATGTGGATCGAAGACCCGCTGATGCTGTGGATCCCGATGATAGGGGTGGGGATGGCATGGGCCTCTATTTTATCTCTGCCTTATGCCTTGCTGGCCGATAGCCTGCCTGCCCATAAAATGGGGGTTTACATGGGGATATTTAATATCTTTATCGTGTTACCACAGTTACTGGCTGCCAGTATTTTAGGTTCGCTGGTAAATCATGTGTTCGACAAGCAGGCTATCTACGCTCTGGTAATAGGGGGTGTCAGTTGGATTATTGCCGCCTTGTATGTACTGCGCGTCAAAACACGTCGTCTAGCCTCTAAATAAGGCTCAGCATAACAGTTCTCCCGCTTCTGGCCTCGTTTAGCGATGGACAGGTCAGAAGCACTCCGATTGAGTTTGCTATTTCCTCTGCCATTTGAACTGAGCCCAAAGCTGGCGCTGCTTCTCCGACATAAAACTCCAGACTAAAATCCGGCTTTGTTTATTGCCTTGTTGCATCTCTATCACCTGATGCTCAGTGTTTAATCTGGTTAACTGCTGTTGCAATGCAGGCAGATTCTCCTGCTTGGAAACAAGGCTACTAAACCACAGTACTTGCTGCGCATAACTTTGGCTTTCCTCAATCATGGTTTTGATGAAAGCTGCTTCTCCACCGTCACACCAGAGTTCATGCGAGCGACCGGCGAAGTTAAGTGCCGCTGTTGTATACCCCAGATTTTTGGCTTTACGTTCACTGCCTGCTGCCGCCTGTTCAGCCGAGGTATGAAAAGGCGGATTACATAAGGTCAGCTCAAACAAATCAGCAGGTTGAATAATGCCGTGAAAAATATGGCGGGAGTTTTGCTGCCGACGCACTGCAATTTTATGCTGAAGCTGATTGCGCTGTATCAATAAGTCAGCAGCATCTGCAGCCACTGGATCCAGTTCTGAGGCTGTGACTTTCCAGCCGTATTCGGCCTGAGCTAATAAAGGATAAATCAGATTGGCGCCACAACCTATGTCCAGTAACTGCACTTTGTTACCTGTCGGAACTTGGTTTTTATTCAGCAAAGCTAACAGGTCGGCCAGATAATGCAGGTAATCAACGCGGCCGGGCACTGCCGGACATAAAAAACCATCAGGCAGTTGCCAGTGCTGCACCAAATATAGCTGCTTTAATAAGGCCTGGTTCAGAGTTTTGACTGCATCCGCGTTAGCGAAGTCTATAGATAGTTGGCCGTATCCATTGTCACGGACAAACGCACTGAGTGCCGGTACCGCAGCACAGAGAGCTGTAAAATCATAGGGTTGCTGATGTTTATTGCGTGGATGCAAGGCTTTAGTGGACAGTTTCATGCAAAGAACCAGGGCTGCAGCTTAACGCTCTGCAGCACCACAAGATTGACGGACTATAATTTTAGGCTGAATTTCGGTCAGTTCTACCGGCTGATGATTGATCAGTTTTAACAAGTTGACGACCAGCATTTCGCCAGCCAGCGAGGTATTTTGCTGAATAGTGGTTAACGCTGGCGACGAAAATGAGGCCACAGGTATATCATCAAAGCCGACGACAGCAACATCTTCAGGCACCCTCAAGCCTTTTTTCTGCAAGGCACGAATAGCCCCTATTGCAATCAAGTCGCTGGCACAAAACAGCGCGTCAAAACTTTTACCCTGGGCATGCAATTGATTAATGGCATCAAAGCCCGCTTGTTCTGTTGAGATGGCATCCAGTTGCGCTACGGTGTCTTCAGTGATGCCTGCCTGTTCTAAAGCATGTACCATGCCCTGATAACGGGCCAGAAATTCAGGACTGTTATCGGACGCGTTCCCTATAAAAGCAAAGCGGCGGCGTCCTTGTTGCACTAGATGTTGACCTGCCAGCTTGCCACCTTGCAGATTATTGCTACGGATTGTGAATTCAGGATGACCTTGCACCTCGGCGCCCCAACAGACAAAGTGAGTTTGTTGTGCCAGCAAGGTATTGAGTTTTTCTTCGTAATCTTTGTAGTCCCCGTAACCTAACAGAATAATGCCATCGGCTTTTTTACTGTCCTCATAGTCAGCATGCCAGTCATTACTCAGTTGCTGAAAAGAGACTAATAAGTCGTGTCCACGCTGGCTGCAGGCCCGGGTAATACTGCCCAGCATAGCGAGGAAAAACGGATTGATCTGAGAGTCGTCTACAGTCGGGTCTTCAAACAGTAATAGTGCCAAAGTGCCAGTAGTTTGTTTGCGTAAATTACTGGCGTTTTTATCCACTTTGTAATTTAACTGCTTGGCGATGGCGAATATTTTGTCTTTGGTTTCCTGATTCACAGCCGGGCTATCACGCAACGCACGCGAAACCGTGGATTGCGAGACTCCGGCCAGATAAGCGATATCAAAAGAGGTCGCTTTTCCTTTCATCGGTGTCATCGGGGCTATTCCTGGCTGATTGTTTGACTTCATATACCCTTCTTACTTGAAGCTGCAGCTGCGTTGACTGCGCTCTTTCGCATCAGTCACATAGACAGCTATGTTCCTGACGACTCAATCTCTTGTCGCCTTACTGCAACTCCAATTAATTTGGGTAACCCCCTTCTTACTTGAAGCTGCAGCTGGACTGCGCTCTTTCGCCCCAACCACATAGCGCAACTATATGATTGGGGTCTCTTTTTCTTGTCACCCTCAGATGGCTTTATCTTCGGCATGCTTTGGGCTAACCACAGCCCCGACAATAGCTCTTTCTGAGCGCGGCTTCGAGGTGCTGATTTATTCTTAATAATGCTGGGCATCATAGCATTAAATTGTGGTCAGTGATCCTTTTCACGGGTTGCTGTCACAACCTCACAATTTGATTTGATTACGTATTTTTCTACGTCGTGGATCCGCGGTTTAGCCACAGCCCTGCTGTGACAGAATGCGGCAATTTGTACGAAGTTGTTAACTTCGCTTAAGCTGTTTCGTATTAACTGCTAAAGTATGCCGCATGAATAGTCTGAGTAACTGTCCGATGAAATCAGTAGTTTGGTTTTTTCTTATCTGTGTTTTGAGTTGCAATGCTGCGTTGGCATGCAATAAAAATACAGACAGTTGCGTAGAGTCTGAACAATTTCAGCTTGCTGTGGCTTTAGGTGCAGGGCAACGCAGTAATCCTCTTTATGATGGGGATAGTTTTCCTATGCTGATTTTGCCGGATTTCAGTTACTACACCGAGAGCTGGTTCATCGATAACGGTACTGTCGGCTATAGTCTGATACAAAATGATCGCTTTGCTGCCAGTCTGGTGATGAGGTTGAATCCAGAGAAAGGCTATTTCCAGCGCTGGTTTGCTGGCAACGTTATTACAATGAGCAGCACTGGTACTCTTTTACCTCCCGAAGTCGAGACAGGCGCCGAAAAGTCGATGAGCACAGTGTCAGTACAGGATGTTGGCAAGCGTCCCACTGCGCTGGATGCCGGGTTACAGCTCAACTGGTTTGGCGAACAGTGGCAAAGCAGACTGAATCTGTGGCAGGACATCAACTCCACATATGAAGGTCAGAATATTAGTCTGAGCTGGTCACGTTTTTGGCCTCTGGCTGGTGGTCAGTTTGATCTGAGTACCACCTTACACTGGAAAAGTGCCAAACTGATCGACACCTACTATGGAGTGGGTGAGGACGAGCTGTATTATTTGGAACGCTATAATGGCCGGGCCAGTGTGCAACCTGAATTACGTTTGGGCTGGCAAAAAGAGCTGACGTCACGCTGGTCTGTGCTGACTTTTTATCGATATCTGCATTTGGATGATGCGATGACGGATAGTCCGTTGGTGCAAGACGATTCAGTGCAGACTTGGTTTATAGGTATGGTGTATCGCTTTTATTGATCGAAGGATAGGGAATGTTCGGGCTGTTATTCGCCGGTAATCTGATGCTGGCCGCCGCCCAGCCCCCTGAATGCAAGGCTGAATTATGCTGGTCAGTAAGTCCGGCTTTTTGCGTTGCTGCAACACCAGAGCAACACTGTGAGGCTCAGCTCAGTGTGAGTTGGAGTAGCCGCAAAGCTGAACATCTGTGTCTGTATTTTGCACAGCAGCAAATGCAGTGCTGGCAGCATGCCAAACAGGGAGAATGGCAACAGGTGTTGAGTTGGTCGGGTAAAACTGAAGTCAGATTGCAGCATGAGCATGATGTGTTATTGCGAAAAGAATTGATAGTCTTAAGCCGTCAGCCGGAAAAAAGACGACGTTTGGTGGCTCCCTGGAGTGTGTTTTGATGCAAAAAATCTTACTGGTTGAAGACGATGCCCGCTTAGCAGCCTTAGTGCAGAGTTTTCTGCAACAACAAGGCTTTGAGGTTCGATTGGAAAGTCGTGGAGATACAGTGGCTGCTATTTGTCAGAGCTGGTTGCCTGATTTGCTGATCCTGGACTTGATGTTACCCGGTATGGATGGTTTTACGGTGTGCCGTACCATCAGACCCTGGTTTACTGCGCCTATTCTGATGTTAACCGCCAAACAAGGTGATATTGATCAGGTGCTGGGGTTAGAGCTGGGGGCGGACGATTATGTGATTAAACCGGTTGAGCCTCGTGTGTTACTGGCTAGGGTGCACGCTTTGTTAAGACGAAGTAACCCGACCCAAAAGACTGAAAATCAGGAACTTAGTTTTGGTCTGCTGAATTTAAATAACAGTGCCAGAGAAGCGCATTTTTCTGGCCAACTGGTCGAGTTAACCAGTTATGAGTTTGATTTGTTATGGATGCTGGCTAAGCATGCGGGTCAGACCGTCAAACGTGAAGCCATTCATAAACAGATCATTGGCCGCGAATACGACGGTTTGGATCGCACTGTAGACGTTCGTGTATCGCATTTACGCCGTAAACTAAATGATAACGCCGAGACGCCATTTCGCATCAAAACTGTCTGGGGCAAAGGCTATTTATTTGTTGCAGACGCCTGGAACAGTTAAGCAGTGTCCAGGTTATTCCTGCATTTTTATCTGTTTATCTCGCTGGTACTAATAGGTGTTGGCTGGACTGTAGAGCGGATCTGGCAGGAAACCCAAAGCCAGGTTCCGCCCTGGGTGCTGTTACTGGCTGATAATCTGGCCGGACAACTCAGTACTCAATCTTTACCTGCAGCAAAGTTGTCTGCTACTTTGGCCGTCACTCAGTTGCCCGCTGGCAGTATACTGTGGTCGGAGGCTGAACTGGCGGCCTTAAAAGCCGGGCAGGTGCTGCCGCTTTTTACTAAAGATCAGGTGTTTTTTTATGCGATGCAGCAGGACCAGTTGTGGCAACTGGGCCCTGCGGATTTAACGGACAGCGCAGTGCCCTCCTACTGGTTTAGTCTGTTATTTTTGGGGTTGTTGGCTGTGGCCGTCTGGTTATGGTTGTGGCCCGTCGCCCGCGATATTCAGAAGTTAAAGCAACAATTATCCGATCCCAATGCCACAGCCGCGTTGCCAGCCCGGTCTTTTATCGCCCCTATAGCGCTGAGTTTTGAACAGATGCGCCAACAAATTCAGCGCCTGCTGGGGTTGCAGCGTGAGATGACTCAGGCCGTCTCCCACGAATTACGTACGCCCTTAGCCCGTCTAAGCTTTGCATTGGAGCTATCTGCCTTGCCCGCAGACGAAAAACAACTGATGTTGAACGATGTGAAAGAATTGGAGCATCTGGTCGATGAGATGTTGGATTATGCCCGTCTGGAGTCAGCACAGCCGCAGTTGAAGCGGCAACAGGTTGATTTATCTGAGCTGCTGCAAAATTTAGTCGAAAAGTTATCTCCTTTGCCCGGCGCGCCGGTCGAGCTTTGTCTGACGACTTGTTGTGTTTATTGTTGCGATGGCCATTATCTGGAAAGGGCTGTCCAAAATTTACTGGTGAATGCCAAAAGATTTGCGCGTACTGAGGTACTGCTGACACTCGAGGCTAAGCCGCAGTGGATTGAGATTAAAGTTGAAGATGATGGGCCAGGTATAGCATTGGCACAAAGAGAGGAAATTCTGAAGCCTTTCGTCCGATTGGATCCGAGCAGACAAAAAGGCTTTGGTGGTTTTGGTCTGGGTTTGGCTATTGTCAGTCGGGTGATGGAATGGCATCAGGCCAGTATCAGGGTCGAAGACAGTCGTTTAGGGGGCGCTTGTTTTACGATCAAACTGCCGTTAGAACATTGAGCTAACGGCAGTCACCTGGAGTTATAGTCCAAGATTTTTCAGGAAGTCATCGTCGGCGTCAGAAGTTAATACTTCAACCGCATCTGTTTCAGTGGCATGAGTATTGGCGATAATATCGTCCGGATTTTCATCCTGCGACGGTATAAAATCGTGAAGCTGGATAAATTCAGTTTTATCCATCGACAGTTCCATATAGAAAATGGCGTGATTGGGAGTACTGAAGGTAACGCGTCTGGCCTGAGGTTGATCCAGTTGAGTGTTGATCATGATTTGCACTTGCTTATTAATGGCCATCATTTTAGGTTGGCTTTGATTAATAGAGGTTTGCAGCTCGATCCGGACTCTGTTGGTAAAGTCACCTACGATCTGGTTCATCAGCTCACCCATCACATTACCCACCTCGTCTGAGGTATGGAAATTTGCAAGTTCAGATTCTGGCATCCCCATGCTCATCATGTACTTACGGTAAATTTCCATAGCGGCCTGAGCGGTAAAGTTGATGATGACCAACCCAGAAAAACCACCATCAAACAAGACGAAACAGCCCAAATCAGGACGCAGACAGGTTTTTTGGATTTTCTGCACCATAGGCGAATAGGCAACTTTATCGTTACCTGCTGCAGCCAGAACCTGAGTCACGGAATGACAGAGTGTGAGCAATATTTCTTCGGTGGTAATGACTTTAGTTTTTTTCATCTCTTTATCCGGCTAAGCAACAACATTGGCTTTAGTATATCTCTATTACGGCGCATAACACTATAAAAAGACTGAGGCTTTATGCGAACAGCCCGGTACAGCAACACAGATGACTGACAGGTTTAACGAGGCAGATAAGGATGACAGAGCAGGAAAAAATGGTCGCGGGCCTGTGGTTTAATCCGGCAGACAAGGAGCTGGCTCTGCAACGACAGCGCGCTAAAGCGTTGTGTGTACAAATGAACCAACAGGGGCCTTTGCCCTTTAAAGCGCATCAACAACTAGCCAGACAGCTTTTTGGCCGGTTGGGCAGTTGTTACATAGAACCCAATTTCTTTTGTGATTACGGCTATAACATTGAACTGGGGCAGAATTTTTATGCCAATCATCACTGTGTGATTTTGGATGCGGCGAAAGTGAGTATTGGGGATGATGTGCTGTTGGGGCCTGGCGTACAGATCTACACAGTGACCCATCCGCTGGATGCGGCGCAGCGTAAAACCGGATTAGAGCAAGGCCGGGCTATCAGCATTGGGGACTCCGTCTGGATTGGGGGTGGCGCTATCATCCTGCCCGGCGTGCAGATAGGAAAGAAAGCTGTGATCGCTGCTGGTGCTGTAGTCACTAAAGATGTTCCTGACGCTGTAGTTGTCGCAGGAAACCCGGCAACAGTGATAAAAAAACTCACCTAAAGCCGGGGCTGGTTATGGATCTGCTGAAATTCACCGGATTCAATTAAATGCAGTAATCCGGCATTAAACTTCGCCTGTAATGTGGCACTCCAGAATGCCGCAGGGTAATCAACAGCCGGGAAAATCTTATGTATTTGCAAAGAGCCCTGGCCATAATTTTTGTTGGCGTAATAACTGAGCACTTTGACATCACCTACCATCAATTGCACCCTGTCATTCATCAATAGCTCGAACTGTTTTTGTCGGTCTGCTTCTTCAAGATAGTGGGCCGTTTTAATGATGGCGGAAAAATCCGGGCCTAAAACCTCACTGGCCTGCTGATAAGCCACTATAGTTTTTCCTGTCAGGTCCTTGATGCTATTGATGCTGATCGCCTTTGTACTTTTATTGGCCACCACATCCAGTACGGTGAAATAAGGCTGGCTGTAAAATGCGCCCGGATAAGGCACTGCAACAGGACTGGCAATGTCGAGTTTTTGTTCTGAAAATAGTTTGAGCAGCCGACTGTAGCTGTATAGTTCAAATTCGGCTTCTATCCCCTCACGCTGCAGAATAGTTTTGACTATCTCGTAGTCTACGCCGGTGATTTCTCCCTGAGCATCGCGGTAAGCCCAAGGGGCAGAATCGTGCAAGCCGACTTTAACTACGCTGGCTTGAGCGCAGAAACAGAGCAGACTGACGACGAAAATAAACAACTTCATAAAAACTCCGGCAAAGCGCAAGATCTAAGGTGCCTTAGTGGTTTTAACACAGTTCGGGACCTGTGTCGCAATTTTTGAGATGGCACTTCGAATAAATTTCGCCACGATCAGGTATCATTTAAGCACTTCCTGCCGGGATCCCAAAATGAGTAAAACAGTTTCTTTTGCGTTACTGGCGCTGCTTGCCAGTATCATCGCTATAACCCCTCTTGCCATAGATATGTATCTACCTGCTATGCCTGTCATGGCGGATGAATTGAATACAGATAGTGGACTGATCCAACAATCTCTGAGTATTTATCTGGCCGCTTATGGGGTAGGAATGCTGCTGTTTGGGCCTATGGCTGACGCTATTGGTCGTCGTCCCCTGGCGTTGGGCGGGCTTTGTGTTTTCTGCCTGGCCAGCCTGGCATTAGGTTTTTGCCATGATGCGCAGTGGCTGTTGGTATTACGTGCGTTACAGGCGTTTGCCGGCAGCGCTGCTACTGTGGTTATTCCCGGAATTATCCGGGCTTTGTATCAGGAAAATACCGCCAAAGGCATGTCCTATGTGTCGATGATTATGATGATGGCTCCGCTGATCGCTCCCGCTATCGGTAGCGCTGTACTTTGGGTCGGGCACTGGCAGGATATTTTTTTGGTCTTGGCGTTGTATTCGGCATTGATAGCAGTGCTGACCTGGCGTTTTTTGCCTGATCCGGTGCCTGTGGTCAAAGGACGTCGGCTGGAGTTTCTTTCCGGTTATCGTGTTGTATTTGGCCATGTTGCGGCGCGGCCACAAATCGCCACTTCAATGTTTGCCTCTTTCTCTTTCTTTTGCTTTCTGACTGCTGTTCCTTTTGTTTACATTGAATATTATGGAGTCAATGAACAGCTATTTAGCCTGTTGTTTGCGTTGAATGTGGGTATGCTGATGCTGGCTAATTTCTGTAACAGCAGGTTAGTAGGCCGCTTTGGTCCACAGCGTATGCTGAATCTGGGCTTGGTATCGGCGCTGTGCAGCGCTATGCTGCTTTGTCTGGCGAACTGGCTTGAATTGGGTTTAGTCCTGACCGTACTGAGTATTGCGCCTTTGATGGCTAGTTTAGGCTTAATAGCCACTAATGCCGATGCGATGATTCTGATGCGTTTCCCCGAACATAGCGGCACAGCAACCGCCGTGATTGGAACATTACGATTTGGCAGTGGTGCCTTAGCAGGACCCCTGTTAGCTGTGCTGTATAGCGGAACCGCCTTACCTTTTTCGTTATTGATGCTATCCGGCGTGCTGGCGATCGCCATCAGTCAGTTGTTGGGTTTGTATCAGGCCAGGTTTGCCAGAAAGAGTTAAGACTGCAAATAATTCAGCAAACGATCAAAAGAGCGATAACTCAGCGCTTCGAGTAAGTCAGCTCTTTCTATCTGCGGACGCTGGGCTAAATCGGCCAGAGTCCGGGCCACTTTGACAAGCTTATGATAACTGCGGGCAGACAGTTTAAGCTGGTGCAGGCAGTGTTCAAAAAAGTCGGCATCCGCTGGCGCTAACTGACAATACTGCTGCAGTTCTGTCAGATTGAGGCGTGCATTACTTTTGCCTTGTCGTTGCCACTGAATATGGCGTGCAGACAACACTCTTTGCTTGACCTGGGCACTGGACTCTTCTTGCTGATGCTGGCTCAGGCTACCTTTGGGTAACAGTGGAACTTCCACTTGCAATTCAATGCGATCGAGAAAAGGGCCGGACAGGCGGCTTAAGTAACGGCGTACTTGTTCCGGGCTGGAGCGGCCATCTTTGTGGTGGCCGGATGGGCTTGGGTTTAACGCGACTACCAGTTGAAAACAGGCGGGAAATTCTGCCTGTCGTGCGGCTCTTGAGATAAATACTTTGCCGGTTTCCAATGGCTGACGTAGTGACTCCAGCACAGCACGTGGAAATTCAGGTACCTCATCGAGGAACAGTATTCCGCTATGGGCTAAAGATATTTCTCCGGGACGGGGTACAGAACCGCCTCCAACCAAAGCCACAGCAGAGCAGGTATGATGAGGCTGACGAAAGGGCCTTTGATGCCACTGTTGTAAGGTCCGGGGTTGAGCCGCAACTGAGTAAATCGCTGCGGTTTCCAGTGCCTCCTGGTCATTCAGCTCAGGTAAAATACCGGGTAATCGTTGAGCCAGCATCGACTTACCTGTCCCTGCCGGGCCAAACATTAATAAATTATGTTCGCCGGCTGCAGCTATTTCCAATGCTCTTTTCGCCTGAGCCTGACCACGAACCTCGGCCAGGTCCGGGTAAGACTCCGTTGGAGTGTCAGGAATAGGCGGAATAGCAGGCAAAGCCTGCTGGTGCAGTAAAAATGCATGCAGTTGGAGTAAATGCTCTGCACCACAGAGCTGAATATCGGCAATTTGTTGTGCTTGTATGGCGTTGTGCAGTGGAAAAACCGCGATATGCCCGGCCAGTTTACATGCCAAAGCCAGCGGAATTTCTCCAACTATACTGCGGATTTCTCCTGATAATGCCAATTCGCCAAAAAACTCATAGTCTGACAAATCGGCTTGTAACTGACCGCTGGCGTGCAAGATGCCAAGGGCTATAGCTAAATCAAACCGACCTCCTTCTTTAGGGAGATCCGCAGGTGCCAAATTGACGGTGATCTTATGATCCGGAAACTCAAAACCACTATTGATCAAAGCACTGCGTACCCTGTCTTTTGCTTCTTTGACTGAAGTTTCAGGTAAGCCTACCAGTTGAAATCCGGGCAGACCACGACTCAAGTGCACCTCCACAGTAACCAGTGGAGCCTGCAAGCCGCAGCGTGCTCTGCTGTGAACCAAAGCCAGTGCCATGATCCATCCTTAGATAGGTTTGTTTACTTAATTTTAACCTTTAAACTTCAATCCGCCAGCAGACACAGCGAATTGACAACCTGTCATCTTCAGGCCGCGCAGCTCCGAAGTTAAATCTATGTTTATCCGTACTATTTATTTTGTTTTTCCACAGTAATATACAAGCAGAAGACTTTCATTTTTTACAATTCCTGCTATTTCTCTAACAGCAGAATAATAAACAGGCTGACGATTGCTGCTTGGTCAGGCCGGAATACAATACATGAGGTTGCTGTGAAAAAAGTCGGGGGACAACAGGTAAGACACCGTGCAGAGGTTTTACTGCGAATTTTCATCGGAAGTCTGCTCTGTCTGCCGTTTTGCAGTGTGCAGGCTGAACCACTGAACCTTGAACAGCAAAAAACAAAGTTTGTTCAGTTCGTGCAATCTGGTCAAATGCAGCAGGCTTATCAACTGGCAAGCATGTTAGAACGTGAATTGGCGGGTGATGCCGATTTTGATATGGCATACGGGCGCATAGCTTTGCAGGTTGGTCAGAATGACAGGGCTGTGTTTGCGCTGGAGCGGGTTGTGGCAGAACAACCGGGCTGGCAGCAGGCTCGTTTTACTTTGGCTCAGGCCTATTACAAAACTAAAAATTATCCTGCCGCTTTATACCAGCTTGCCCAACTGGAGGCGCAGTCTCCAACCTCGCTGGCAGAGGCTGTTGCCACGTTGCGCAGTGCCGCCCAGCGCGAGCAGGACAAGCTAAGTGGTTACCAGCGGCATAAAATCAATTACGCTTTTGGGCATGATGACAATGTCAATAGCGGTACAGCCGAGGACCGGATTTTTATTCCGTCGCTGGGTGAAATCGATGTTTTTCCTCAAAGTAAGGCAAGCAGTGACTACTTTCATCAGCTAGGATACAGCTTTGATGGTCGCTGGCAGCAGAACCAGCGCTATGCCTGGCTGGTGGATGTGCAATTGGGGGCCACTCAGTTTAATCAGTTATCAGAATTTGACCGCGAAACGCTGGTCAGCCGCTTTGGTTATCAGGCCGATTATCAGCATCACAGCTACACTGCGCGGGCTTACAGCAGACCTTTGCGCCTGGGAGGGCAGTTATATCGCCATGACTGGGGTGGGCAAATCAGTGGACAGTACCAAATGAATACGCTGAACTCGCTGGCGCTTCAGTGGCTATCGGGCCGTTCAGACAACAGAATAGACGATAGATTAAATCTTACCCTGCACAGCATCACGGCTTCATGGGAGCGTAAAGCGAATCGTTGGATAAACCAGGCCAGTATCAGTATTTCCAATGAGCGCAGTCGTCTGTCCAGTGCGGACTACAACAGCAGAGATGTCAGCTCCTTCAGTTACACCAGTATCTGGTTAGCTGATGCCACTCATCTGGTGCTGGGCAGGGCAGAACTGCAGGACATCCGCTACAAAGCGCCTCATCCGTTATTCAGGGTGGAACGGGATGAGTCGCTGTTTTCCTTCACTGCGGCCTGGATCTGGCAGTATTCAACGTCGCTTAGCACCGAGCTCAGATGCAGTTACACTGATAAAACCAGCCCTGTCACTTTGTATGAGTATGACCGCACTGAATGTGTGTTAGGAGCCAGTTATGCGTTCTAAGTTTAAACTTTATGCGTTGCCTGTGGCGGTTCTGTTCAGTGTTGTTGTGTCAGCACAGGAGCAGACTCAAAATGCAGGTTTGACACTGATGGCCCGCGGTTCAGTGACGGCTACAGCAACAGATACCCGGCAAAGCCGCGATCTGAGCCGCAAAGCGCCAGTTTTTACTATTGATCAGGTCAGTACCGGTGCACAGAGCCAGGCGCAGTTCAGAATGCTGGACGGTGCTTTACTGGCCTTACAAAGTGACACCGAACTGTTGATCTCCGAATACAATGCAGGCTCTGCCACAGAGCAGGGCTCTGTGGTGATGGAGCTGGTTAAAGGTGGTTTACGTACGGTAACGGGCTCGATAAAAGGAGAGGCAGGCAATTATCAGCTAAAAACTCCGGTAGGAAGTATTGGTATCAGAGGGACTACCTTTCAGCTGTCTTTTATAGAGGGCATTATGCTGATAGGCGTCTGGGATGGTCAGATTGAGTTACAGATCACCCGTGCCGATGGCACTGTAGAGAATGTCACCTTCGGCGGTGGCCAAAGTGCGTCATTTGCACAAATCACCACAGCAGGTCAGGTGACGCCTTTATTAAAACCTCCGGCGGCCTTTGCCGGAGACCCAGCCAGTAACCCGGCGAATTCAGCCGCAGGCAGCAGTTCAGATGCAACAGCAGGCCGTACTTTTACCGCGGCAATCAATTCAGTGTCAGCCCTGAGCTCTGAAGATACATCTTTTATTTCTGAGCAAGCCTATCAGGGCAATACCAATTCAATTCCTGTTGCTGATCTGATCGCCGCCCGTTCCGGCAGTTATCAATATGGCCGCCTAGAACAATTCAGTGTGCAAAGCACTGAGGGGCCTGTGTCTGATTTTCAGGTCAGTATGACGGTAGATTTTGACAATGGCACAGTGCCTCAGGGCGAGTTGTCTTTTAATGATGCCGGTGGTGAGTGGTTTGCTGCTTTTAATGGTGTGGTCAATGTTGATCAACTGGAACTGGGGATTAATTTCGCCAGTCACGGCAATGAGAGAGCGCAAGGTCAGATAGATACTTTATTTGTGGATGGTATTGACCAGATCCTCGGTCAGTTTGTGCTGAGTGAGATTGCAGACCCCACGACAACAGCCGGTGGGATCTTTTTGATCAAATAGCTCTGCCTCAAAGGATAATATTATGGGTGTCTTTCTGTTTCGCCACGATTTTCAACGCTGGATAGCTATTACTTTCTGCGTCCTGCTGACCGCGTGTGGCGGTGGTTCTGGCAGTGAAACTGTACCCGATACCCCTGTAGGACAACAGCCCCCTGTTTCTTCACCGCCAGTGGGAGGAACTCCGGTAGAAATGGCGCTGATGGTTGCGTTTGGTTATAACCCTCTGGCGGCTGGATCGCCTTTACGCAGAGATCAGGTACAACAGCTTGCTGTTGGAAATGGCAGTGCGACTTACCGTTTTCCGCGTTCTGGTGAACGGATCAGCGGTAATTTGACTATTGCTGTGAATGTTGCTGACCCTGATGGGATAGCCAGAGTGTTAGTGGGTTTTAATGGCAGTGAACAGGCTCTGGTGTTGTGTCAGACCAATTGTGGTTCAGCTTTTTCCCAGACACTGACAGGGGTGAATCCTCGTAATTTTGGTTTAACTCCAGGCTCTCTGCGTCTGGAGTTATGGCTGGAAGATCAGCTTGGTAACCGGATTTTATTTGATGCCCGCGATATAGAATGGCAACCTGAACCTGTGGTTGGAGTGAATACTAACCGCAGTGCAGGCGCTTTGCAGGTGAACTGGACCGCAAACAGCAATGCCCGCCGTTACAATCTGTATATCGCGGAGCAACCTGGTATTACCCCTGAGAATATTCTGAGCAAAAGCGGTGGCAGACAGTTTTTAGCGTTGACTCAAAGCAGTTTTTCTGTGCCTGACCTGCAGGATAACAGGCGTTATTTTATGCTGATCACTGGTGTGGACTCCTCGGGTGAAAGCCTGTACTCAGAGCAGCATGTGATCCAGCCAGTTGGTGCACCTGAATTTTCAGCTCCTGTTGCTTCACCCGATCAGTTTAGTGTAAATGAAGACACTGAATTCAGAGGGTCTTTGCTTGGCAACGACAGCCACCCTGATGCCCGCCGTTTCAGCCTGGACCCGCAGGCTGTTCGTTCCCCTGAAAATGGCGTAGTCGTTCTGAATACGGATGGTTCTTTTAGTTACACTCCTGCGGCTAACTTCTCCGGCAGCGACAGTTTTATTTACCAGATCACAGATACTCAGGGATTAACAGCACAAGCCCTGGTCAGTCTGACGGTGTTAGCAACGAATGACAGACCAACCGCATTGGATGACAGTTACAGTCTGAACAGAAATACCAGCCTGACCATAGCGGCTCCGGGGGTTTTAGCTAACGATTTCGATCTTGACGGCGATACTTTGACACTGGAGCGCATCGCATTGACGGCTCCGTCGCATGGCTCGCTGCAACTTAGTCCGGACGGGGCTTTTATCTATACTCCGATCGCAAATTTCAGCGGAGAGGATTTTTTTGTTTATCAGATCAGCGATCCGCAAGGTGAGGTTGCGCAAGCAAAAGTCTCACTGCGTATTGAAATGACCAATGCCGCTCCTTTGGCCCAAACTGATAGTTACCAACTGGGGGAGGATGAACAACTGACCGTCACTGCCAGCGCCGGTATTTTAGCCAATGATACAGACCCCGATGGCGATAGCGTCAGTTTAATCACTGAGTTACTCAGTACAGTGCAAAATGGTCAGTTGATCCTGGCGTCAGACGGCAGTTTTCAGTACATCCCTAATCAGGACTTTTTCGGCACGGACAGCTTTAGCTATCAAATCAAAGACCCTGCCGGTTTAGTCGGCGCTGCAACAGTGGTGTTGACAGTGTTAGCCCAAAATGATCCGCCTGTAGTGCAAGCAGCTACCTATTCTGTCAACAGCAATGCAACTTTATCTGTAGCAGCCCCCGGTTTACTGGCCTATGCCTTTGATGTGGAAGCGCAGAGTTTAACCTTAGATCCTCAGTTGGTAGTGGCACCAACAAAAGGTGCAGTGCAGTTAGCTGAGGATGGTAGCTTCAGCTATATTGCTGACACTCAGGCAGAAGGTTCCGACAGTTTCGTATTCGGAGTTGTCGATGCTGAGGGAGCGTCCGGTACTGGGACTGTGGTGATTAATATTATTTATCAGGCAACGGCTCCGGTGTTGGCGGATGCCACGTATCAGGTTTTTGCCAACGCTATCAGTGGCTATCAGTTTGCTCAACTGACTGCTGCCGACAGCGACCCCAATGATACGGTGTTTTTTAGTATTGTCAGTGGTAATAATTCTGGTTTATTCAACTTATCAGCTACAGGGGCTCTGACTGTTGCAGACAACGCTGCTTTAACTGCACTGTCAGGTTCAACCCAATCTTTGCTGGTCCAAGTGACTGACAGTTATGGCTTCATCGATCAGGCGCTCATTCAAATCGAAATTTTGGCAATCCCAGTGATTGCCCTGCCGGATAGCTATGACGTGCCTCAGGGGGCCAGCCTCAGCGCCATGCCGGGTGTCTTGGCAAATGATATTGAAGCCTCTGGGGCGAGTTTACTGGCCAGCCTGGTATCAGGACCTTCACATGGTCAGTTGATACTCAATGCGGATGGCAGTTTTGTCTATACACCAGCGCCATCCTTTTACGGTCCGGACAGCTTTACTTATCAGGCTTCAAACGGCACTTACAGCGCTCAGGCAACGGTACTGTTGAATGTGACTTACGTGCCGCCAGCTTTGCAGGCAATTTCTGATACTTACATGCTGGATGAAGACAGCCTTCTTACCGTACAGACCAATCAGTCTTTGCTACAAAATGATAGTTTTGACCCTGCTGCTGCGGTGACTGTCAGTCTGGTGCAGGCTCCGCCCACCGGTAGCTTAAGTTTAAATGCTGACGGTACTTTTACCTATCAACCTGCTGCTCATGCTTACGGGGCTTACTATTTCACTTATCGTCTGACGCAGGGCACTGAAACAT
Source organism: Rheinheimera mesophila (assembly GCF_000986865.1). GTDB lineage: Bacteria > Pseudomonadota > Gammaproteobacteria > Enterobacterales > Alteromonadaceae > Pararheinheimera > Pararheinheimera mesophila. Next base: position 91,567 of record NZ_LAVS01000096.1, on the reverse strand, counting down.
CAGATGCTCAGGTGGAGTTGAATATTTCTCCTGTTAATGACCCACCATCTTTGCAGGATGCTGCAGTGACCATTTCAGATGACTATGCCGATTTACAGCCGGTTTTAACACTGACACTTAATGACATCGACCCAGGGAATTACAGTTACGAGATCATAGCGGGCAATCAGGACGCCGTATTTGCTATAGGTGCTGGCGGTGTTATTACCGTAGTGAATTCGTCCTTGCTTGATGCCGGCAGTACAGCGTCTTACAGTTTGGTGGTCAAAGTCACCGAAAATAGTGATACCAATCTGGTAGATACTGCGACTGTGGTGATCACTGTGATAGCAGCTCAGGTCGAAGAAACGACAGTTATCCCAGACACAGGTTTTGCCAGTGGTTCAAATCTAATCCTGGACCTGATGCTCAGCGGTGAATACAACGAACCGGCGCAGATCATTCCACTGAGCGACGGTCGTAGCCTGATACTGGGCACAGTCGTCAACTCTTCAGGACCGGAGATTTTCGTTGCCCGATTGAATGCAGATGGTTCCATCGATTCTGCTTACGCCGACAAAGGGGTATTCAGGAGTAAGATACTTTCCGTCTACAGCACTGAGCAGGCTGTTGCTGCTGTATTAACCAGCAGCAACGAACTGGTCGTGCTGGCAAACTATAGTGAAAACACTGATTCAGGTTTCTATCTGATCAAGCTGAATCAGGACGGCTCTTTGGACAACGATTTTGGTAATTTACAGGGCTATGTGCTGTGTGAATTCACTCCTTGTGACACTGCAGATGTACATGCTACTGACCTTGTATTGAACCATCTTGGTCATTATGTCGTTGCTGGTCGTAAAGATGGCAGAGCTTTCTTATTTGAGTTTGCGGATTCCGGTTACCAGACCGGCTGGACCAGTACGCTAAGTAGTTTGGTACAGTTTGATCTGGTACGACAGGACTCTGGTCATAACTATTATGCCGTGGGGCAGTCGTCTGCTGGTTTTATTACAGTGGCTCGTTTCTCGTCTTCTTTTCATCCTGATACTACAACCTTTGGCTGTGATACTGCTATGCCCCCGGTTTGCGCCGGATACAAACAGTATGATTTTGCGTTAGCTGGTTCTGTTGCTTATGACGCTGAGCTGTACAACGATGAATTGTACCTGATTGGCACTGTTACCGAGTCTTCTGCTCCTGCAAGCCCTGATGGGTTGTTGTTCAAACTGACTGAGACCGGAGAGCTTGATCCTACGTTTGGTAGCCACTCAGGCTATACAAAGGTCAATGGCAACGCCGGTAACCCTTTGTATTACAAAGCTCTGGCTATCGATGCAACCGGGATTTATATGTTGGCCAGCACAGAAACTGCAAATAACGTTCCGGTTTCTGTCAGTCAATATGATTTGACGGGACAGTTCATACAAGACCAACCTCTCGTCGCCGAAGGGCAGTTCGATATCGTAGATCTGCATAGTACGGGTGACAGCCTCTGGTTACTACAACAGTTCAGCCATCCGAATTACGGTGCTGTTGGAACTGTGAGTTTTAACTGGGTAGGTAAATATCAACCGACCACGCTGGTGGCCGATACAACATTTTCTGCGGATGGCCAACGCTGGTTTAATGCAGGTTTTAGCAGTGATACTCTGCTTGGAAGTCGTAGGTTAATGCTAGGCAGTCAGGTGAATAAAACATTGTTTTATGGCTACAGTTACTCTTATTTGAATGGCTACTACCAGCAGGCTTTTGTCGGCAGACTTACCTCAAGTGGCGCGTTGGATCAGAGTTTTGGTAATCACGGTCTGGTACTGCTGGCGGATGACCAACTGAACCAGATGACCGTGAATACAATTTTGGAAGCAGGTTCGAATCAGTTCTATGTGGCAGGCGCTGGTCTGGATACAAATAATGACCAGATTGGTTTTGTCGCAAGATTAGATCAATATGGTTCTGTCGATCAGGGCTTTGCTGGCGGCATAGTGGATTTGATTCCAGACCACCTTGGTAGTTACAACAGATCATCGGCATTACATTTACAGCTCAAGGCTGATGGTCATTTAGTGGTTGGAGCTGAGTACAGTCAGTATCAGGATAATTTTGATATCGCCTTGTTGCAATTTAATCCAGACGGCTCATTGGATGTCGGTAACTTTGGTTCTTCAGCGGCAGGCTTCACCTTATTTACTGAAATAGATACCAACGCTCAGACTGAAGAAAGGCTCAGTCAAATGAAATTGGACCCGGTGGATAATAGTCTGGTCATCGCAGGTCAATACAAGCTCATGGCCGATCCCAGGCTCTACGTTGCCCGCTTTAATCATGCAGGGCTGCTGATGAATGCAACCAATAGTCCCACTGAAACGTTTGGCGACTCTGCTCAGGGGTATAGCCTGATGAATCTGGTTGATAACAGCAATGATCAGACCAAATATTCTGAATACCTCAATGCCATGGATTTTGACGCTGGACGACATTTAGTCTTTGCACTATCGAAAAATTATGAAGGGGATCAGGCCTATTATTTGTATCGACTGGAGCAAGATGGCTCAACAGATGCCTCTTTCAACTTTGGGGCACCAAAGGTATTTGACAGCTTCAGCGATCAGCTTGCTGTCGATTTGGAAATCAATGCTATTCATGTTGATCCCTCAGGCAGATTACTGATGGCTGGACGTTATGGTGTCAATGCCTGGGTCGGACGAGTACTGTTAGACGGCAGTGGTAGTGAGGTTGGCCGCTGGGATCCAGCGTTCGAACCCGACTCTCCAACCTATGGGGCTTACCAGTTCAACGGTCTTAGTTTCGATGCTGATTTATTTTTGGAGCTAACCAGCAGCAAGGTGACGCTTGGTTGGAGTTTTTACAGCAATGGTGGTTACAGTGCGACGTTACGGCAGTACCTGTTGTATCAGTCGAACCCTATTTAGTGGGTCATTATGCAAATTAAATTCTATGGGGTACGTGGCTCAATTCCGACTCCCGGAGTTGATACACAAGGTTATGGTGGCAATACCCCTTGTGTACTGCTGACCAGTCAAAGTGGTCAGCAGTTGATTCTTGATGCCGGGACTGGCATCAGGCTGCTGGGGCAAGAGTTGGCGACTGGTCGCGAAGAGCTGGTGCTCCTGCTTAGCCATAACCACTGGGACCATATCCAGGGCTTTCCTTTTTTTGCACCTGCTTATCAGCCGGGGCGTCAAATTCGTATTATTCCCGGCAAGACGTTAAACGCAGAGCATGACGCTATTTTAAGGCAAATGTCCGGTGAGTTTTTCCCGGTGGCGCCAGAGCAACTGCCATCACGAGTCCTTATTACTCCGCAAGACGCGGATCAGTGGCACTTGGGCGATTTTTTTATTCAACGCTGCTGCCTCAATCATCCTGGTTCTGGCAGTGCATACCGGATCAGTGCAGATGGACAAGCTATGGCTTATGTCACGGATAATGAACTTTTTCCTCCACAACAGGAATTTACCTCCAGAGCGCAGTGGCTGGACTTCGTGGCCGGGGTGGACGTGCTGATCCACGATGGCCAGTATCTGGACGCTGATATGCCTTACAAGCTGGGGTGGGGCCATTCGCTGGTCAGTCAGGCCGTCGCTCTGGCTCAGGACGCCAAAGTGAAAAAGCTGGTGATTTTCAGTCATGATCCGGCTCGGACAGACCAGCAGTTGGATCAGCTTGCGCAAGACTTGAGTCATCAGCAACCTGAAATTGTGATGGCCAAAGAAGGGGTGGAGCTCTGGTGCTGAGGTATTGGCGGCGTCATCAATGGATCATAGTCTGTGGCCTGCTGTTCAGTGCTGTGCTGGTGCTGGCTCAGCTCAGTGCAGTGTACTCCGCGCAGTCTGTGTTAAAACGACTGGACGGCTTGTTGTATGACAGTCGGTTAAAACTGATGTTGCCGTTCAGAGAAGTGACAGAGCTACCTGTGGTGATCGTCGATATCGATGAAAAAAGTCTGAAGCAATTAGGCCGCTGGCCATGGAGTCGTCAAATTCTTGCGCAGATGGTGGAGCAACTAACTGCGGCAGGTGCGTCAGTGGTGGCTTTTGATGTGATTTTTTCTGAGCCAGAACGCAACCCGGCACAGCAAGTGTTGCAGTCTGGTCAGCAGCACTTATCTTCTGAAGCTGCGGCTGAGTTGCAGCGGATAGCGCCGCAGCTTGATGCCGACCAGCAGTTTGCTGCCAGCCTTGAAAATAAAGATGTGGTATTAGGTTTTTTATTTCAGCAGGACCAACTGGCTGTGGGTCAGTTGCCTGAAACTTATGTCGTGTTGGACTCTCCGGCCCGGCAAAGTTCTGTCAGCCCGTTTGCCGGCTATGTAGCGAATACGGCTGTATTGCAAGGTCAAAGTGCAGGCACAGGTTTTATTAATTCATCCCCTGATCCGGACGGTTTTATCCGTCAGGCTGCATTACTGATCCGCTATCAGGATCAGGTGTATCCATCTCTGGCGCTGGAGGCCGCGCGTTTATATGCTCTTGCACAAGAGTTGAAGGTTGAGACAGCGGTTTTGTCGCAGATGAACAGCATAGTAGGAGTGACAGTAGGTAACAGCCGTATTAATACCGACTTATATGGCAGAGTTTTGATCCCTTATCGTGGACCAGCACGGAGCTTTCCTTATGTCTCAGCGGTCGATGCGGTACAGGGGACTGTAGACAAAACACTGTTCCAAGACGCCGTGGTTTTTGTTGGTACCTCAGCGGTAGGACATGCCGATCTGCGGTCTACACCTGTTGGCGTGCAATACCCCGGAGTTGAGGTGCATGCCAATGTGTTTGAGGGATTAATTTATCCGCACCTGTTGCATGCCCACCCGGATTGGGCCGAAGCTTTGGTTTTTTTATTTTTAGTGGTGCTGGGGACTTTGATGAGTCTGCTGTTTCCGGTGTTAGGCCCTGTCAGTCTGGCTTTGACCGGAGGCAGTTTGGTGATACTGACTTTGGCAGGCAATATCTACAGTTGGCATGTGTTGAAGTTGGATTTGCCTCTGACCTCCAGTTTGCTGCTGATCCTGGGGCTAACTTTACTGAATTTGATCTATGGTTTCTTCGGCGCGTCCCAACAAAAAGCCCGGATTAAATCTATGTTTGATCAGTACGTGCCTCCTGCCCATATCGATGAAATGCTGAATCATCCCGAAAGTATAAGTCTGGAGGGAAAACGAAAAGAAATGTCAGTATTGTTTGCAGATATACGGGGCTTTACCACCTTGTCTGAACAGCTATCTGCAACAGAACTAAAATCTCTGTTGAACCGCTACTTTTCACCTGTTACTAAAACTATTTTTGAACATCAGGGCACCATAGATAAATACGTTGGCGATATGGTGATGGCGTTCTGGAATGCGCCTTTGGACGTAAAAGCTCATGCTGAGCTGGCGGTAAAAGCAGGGTTTTCTATGTTGAGAATTACCGATGAACTGAGCAAAACATTTGTTCAGGAGGCTTTACCTGCCCTTGATATCGGCGTTGGCGTCAACACAGGCGAAATGAACGTCGGCGACATGGGATCAGAATATCGTCGGGCCTATACTGTGCTGGGAGATGCAGTGAATTTAGGGTCTCGCCTAGAAAGCCTGACCAAGTATTATGGCGTACGGTTTTTAGTCAGCGAAACCACAGTACAGCATTGCCAGAACATGAGTTTTCGCACCGTAGATAAAGTCAGAGTGAAAGGAAAGACTTCAGCAGTGACGATTTACGAGCCGCTGAGCCCTGAGTTTTTGAGTAACCCAGCTTTGGTTGCGGCCTGGCAGCAGCATGAGCAGGCGCTGTCACTGTATTTTCAGCAGCGCTGGCAGCAAGCCGAAGCGCTGTGGCGCGCGTTACAACAAAGCTCAGCGCATCAGTTATACCGTATTTATCTGGAGCGGACAGACTATTACCGTCGTCATCCTACTGGTACAGATTGGGATGGCGTCTATACTCATGCAGAAAAGTAGTAAGGGTAGTGAAATATAATGACTGAACCTTCAGTATTGCAGCATCTGATCGATATCAGTATTTCGTTATCGGTAGAGAGAAATACAACTCGTCTGCTCGAGCGCATTTTAACCAGTGCTCAAACCTTAACTCAGGCTGATGGTGGCACTATTTATTCGGTGACCGCAGACAAAAGTCTGAAGTTTGAGACCTTAATCAACAATTCGCTGAATTTGTACATGGGCGGTAGTTCTGGGGAGCCTATCCCTTTTCCGGCTATTCCGATTTATAAAGAGGGCCAGGTAAACCAACACGCTATTGTGGCCATCGCTGCGGCTGAAGGTGACATGATCCATATTCCCGACGTTTATGCCTGTCAGCAATACGATTTAAGTGCGGCGCGCAGTATGGACTTGCGTACGGGTTACCGTACCCAGTCTGTGCTGACTGTGCCGATGAAAAATCACGAAGGTGAACTCAATGGCGTCTTGCAGCTGATTAATGCCACGGTAGATGGCAAAGTGAGCGCTTTCCCCGCCCAGCAGATGGAATTGGTGCGTTCTTTGGCTTCGTTAGCGGCTGTGGCACTGACGAACAAACAATTGATTGAAAATATGGAGGAGTTATTTCAGGGCATCGCGCGTCTGATTGCTAAAGCGATAGATGAAAAATCACCTTATACAGGCGGACACTGCAAGCGGGTTCCTGAACTGACGATGATGCTGGCTGATGCGGTGCACAGTCATAACAGCGGACCTTTAGCTGATTTTAAACTGACGGAGGCCGATCGGCATGAGTTAAGTGTGGCAGGCTGGCTGCACGACTGCGGTAAAATTGCCACTCCAGAATATGTGATGGATAAAGCCAGTAAGTTACAGACTATTTTTGATCGGATAGAGCTGGTGGACGCCAAAATAGAAATTGCCAGGCGGGACTTAGAGCTGCGTTTTGCCGGACCTCTGTATCTTGCGTCTCACCAGCAGGATCAGGCTCAGGTGAACTTGTTACAGCAACAACTGGCGGAAGGCTTAGCCGCCTTGGATGCCGGGCGTGAATTCCTGCGAAAAGCCAATATTGGTGGTGAATTTATGGATAAGACGGATCAGCAAAAAGTGGCTGATTTTGGCCGCCAGACCCAAATTTGTATTGCAGGAACAGCGCAGAATTTGCTGTCGGACAACGAAATCTATAATCTGAGCATAGCCCGCGGTACCTTAACACCTGAGGAAAGGCAGATCATCAATCGGCATATGGATGTCACTGTCGATATGCTGGAGTCTTTGCCTTTCCCCAAACATCTGCAAAGAGTGCCAGAGTTTGCCTGCGGGCATCACGAAAAAATGGATGGCACCGGCTACCCTAAAGGGCTGACAAAAGATCAAATGTCGATACCCGCCCGTATGATGGCAATCGCAGACATTTTTGAAGCCTTAACGGCGTCCGATCGGCCTTATAAAGAGGGCAAACCTCTGAGTGAATGTTTAGCTATTATGGGCCGGATGAAAGAAAACCAGCATATAGATCCGGATCTGTTTGATATTTTTATCGAACGAAAAGTCTATTTGCAGTACGCAGAGCAATTTTTAAAACCCGGACAAATAGATAAGATTGATCACAGCCGTATTCCTGGTTACCTGCCTCCAGAGCAGCGTTATGCCATGAAATAGCCGGATAGCCGTATGTGTGAAAAAAACTACAGTCTGATGCGCTTTGTATTGACCATGTTGTGCGGTTTCTGTTTGTGCTGGAGTCTGCAGGCTAAAACCTATGTCATAGGCATAGAGCAGTTGGACTATTACCCACATTACGATTTTAAATCAGCTCAGCCCAGAGGTTATTTCTTTGATTTAATGCAGCTTTACAGCCAGTGGAGTGGCGATAAATTTGTGTTTAAAGCTCTGCCTGTGAAACGTTTATACAAAGACTCCGTTGAGTTGACGGACTTTGTTTATCCGGATAACAAAGCTTGGCAGCCGCATTTAGGTGTGGATGAACAGATCACTAAATATTACAGCGCTCCGGTGATCTATACCCTGGGAGCCACTATGGTGTTGCCGCACAAGCAGCAGATGAGATTGTCTGAATTTAAAGTACTGGCCAATATTCATGGCTTTTCGCCGACGCTTTGGATGAAACTGAAAAAGCACTATAAGTTTACTATTTTGGATGTGCCCGACGCTGAATCGGCCTTGCGTATGACTATTCGGCATAGGGTGGACGCGGCCAATGTTGAATACAATGTTGCTCTGTATCATCTTGAGCAAATGAAACTGCCCGGCGCTTTGGTGATGGCCGAGCATTTACCTTTCAGTAATCTGGCCTTTCATTTGTCCAGTCAAAAACATCCGGAGCAAATTCGGCGTTTTAATCAGTTTCTGATCGAACAGCAGGATCAAATCCAGCAGTTAAAACAGCGTTATGCTCTGGTGGAATACAGAGAACAACTGCCCACATTGCCAGTTAGCCAACAGGTTAAAGCTGAAATTCACTAATAAAGTCGCTACACTAGCAGCAGTGAATTAAAACCAATAGGAACTTGATATGTTTGAATGGATCGCCAGTCCTGAGGCCTGGATTGCGTTGGGAACTCTGGCGGCTTTAGAAATTGTCTTAGGTATAGACAATATTATCTTTTTATCTATTTTGGTCGGACGCTTGCCTGAACATCAGCGTGCTTTTGCCCGCCGTATGGGATTGGGTTTAGCTATGTTTGCCCGTCTGGCTTTATTATTTTCTATTTCCTGGGTGATGGGGTTAACAGAAACCTGGTTTACCGTGCTTGGTAATGAAATTTCAGGCCGTGATGTGATCTTAATAGGGGGTGGTTTATTCCTGTTAGCAAAATCCACTCAGGAGATACACCACAGTCTGGAAGGTGCCGACGAGGAAGAAAATGCGGGCCCTAAAGTGGTTGCGAATAACCTGTTTATGGTACTAATCCAGATTGCTATTTTAGATATAGTGTTCTCGTTGGATTCAGTGATCACAGCCGTGGGTCTGGTGAATCAGATTGAGATTATGGCTATTGCTATTATCGCTGCAGTATTAGTGATGATGTTCGCCGCTAAATCTATTGGAGACTTTGTTGATGCGCATCCATCGATTAAGGTACTGGCATTATCTTTCCTGATTTTGGTCGGTGTCACGTTAATGATTGAAGGTTTTGATGTGCATGTGCCAAAAGGTTACATCTATTTTGCTATGGCATTCTCTGTGGCGGTAGAGATGATCAATATCCGTATGCGTAAAGGCCGTAATGCGGTGAAACTGCATAAAGCCATGACGGAAGACAAAGCTGAATAGACTTCAGGTTCTGATCTGAAAAAAGCCCCGTGATTTAAGCGGGGCTTTTTCTTTCCAATGGCAGATACAGCAAGGTCGCCAGCACCAGAGTGATGACCACCGCTATACTGACGGAGCTTATCCGATACAATGCGCTGTAGATTAAATCCTGATCCGGTTTTACATACTGACCAAAGATAATGGCCATAGTGGTCATGCCGCCAAACGCCACTCCGGAGCCGGGCCCTTCCAGTTGTTGTGCTCTGGCGAAAATTAACAAGCCAAAAAAGAACGCCAGTAAGGTTAATGGCAAGTGCTGATAGTTGTCGTATAACAGCACCTGAGCTGCGATGGCATAAGCCGATCCCAGCAAAACTCCTGACGCCCGCTTTAGGCCAGCTTGCACTATGCCAGTGAAACTCATGGGAAGCAGGATCAGTATACTGCTGGCCTGAGCGGACAGAGAGTCCTGCAAATCCAGCAGTTGGAATACCACAAAAGATAAGGTCGCCAAAGAAGCAGCCACCAGGCTTTGTTGCTGCTGCTCAAGCGCTGCTTTCGCCGGAGGCAGTTGGATTGGCTGCTCCGGAACTGGAAAGAGCCCAATCATAGTGCCTGCTATCAGCAACGCCATCAGCACAGCCACTAAGGCATTGCTCAGCATCTGGCCCGGATCCATGCTGGGGTAGCTGGCAAAATGCAAAAAGATACTGCCATTGATAATAGCAATAGCAGCAAAGACAAACAGCGTGCCTTTGGCCATCAGGCGGAATAACCAGAGAAAATACACAAATACCAGTAAGCTCATCACCGCACTTAAAGCACCAAGCCAGCTGTACAACAGCACCATAGCGCCAGCCAGTAAATTGGCGGTGCAGTATTGCAGCACGACAAAAGGGGTCAGGCGTGGGATCAGGCCTAATAACAACACCGGACTGATAGTAAAAAATACTCCCCATTGATCGGAGTTTGTCAGTTTTGCCAGCAGTAAACCGAGACTGGCACCAAAAGCCAACCGCAGTACTTTATTAAAAGGGCTAGGGGCAAACATTGCGGGCTCTGTAATCTCTAGTACACATAATGCAGCAGACTAATAAGCTGGATTTGGCTTTTGGCTAACATCGCCATCAAGCCATGGTCTTTGGGCACCAGTTGTACTGTAGCCCGTGAACCAACCACTAAAGCTGGCGGCATCTGCTGTTGCAGTGCCAGATTGACTTTCAAACGCTGCGCATCACGTACCCAGCGGCTACTGCTGTCCGCTGTAGCTAAACGGCCATCTGGTGTACTTTGACCATTGGCAACGCCTGCATCTATATCCCGCACTGACGCTGTGAATACTTCACCGGGCAAAGCGTCAAACGTGATCAGAGCCTCCGTACCTCGCTGTACATGCAACAAACTTTTCTCCCGAAACAAAGCGCTGACCCAGCTTTGCTCAGTGGAAACCAAAGCTATAGTGGCCTGATGACTGGCTAAATTGGTCCCAACTTCCAGTTGTAAGTCGGTCACTACGCCATCAACATCGGCATAGACTTTGGTTCGTTCCAGCTCCAGTTGGGCTAAGGCCAACTGATTACGGGCTTGTTTAATTTGCACCAGTTCCTCGGTTGGCATACCGAGTTCAGCTTCACGTTCTGCTAAATTGGCTGTGCTGGCCTGTAGTTCTGCTTTGGCTTTAAGCACGGCGGTTTGGCTCTGCTCCAGTTGCTGACGAGGGATCAGTTTTTGACTGTAAAGTTGCTGATAACGCTGATCTTCTCTTTGCACCTCCTGCAAAGTAAAACGTGCCTGATCGACACGGGCAGATGCGCTTTGCAAAGCAGCATTTAACTGACGATTATTTTGCTGACTTTGCTGCAGTTGTAACTGAGCCAATTCCAGTTTGAGCTGGTAGTCTGTTGGGTCGAGTTCAAATAACAAATCGCCTTTTTTCACCTGCTGGTTATTTTGCACCGCAACAGCGACCACGCGGCCAGGGACTTGTGGAGCCACCTGCACGACATAACGTTGTACTAAACTGTCAGTGGTGACAGGCATATACAAATCTGCGGCCAGATAATAAGCAAACACCAGCGCAAACAGCGTCAGGGTCCATTTTACCCAACGGTTAAACAGTTGCTCGGCGCTCATGTCAGATCCCCACTTTTTTGGTCCTGCAACAATATCGCTGCCTGCTGCAACACCAGACTGAGTAACAGTGGAAACTCCTGCTGCTGTTGTGGGGTCAGTTTGGCTAATAATTGTTGCTGTAGCGCGCTGCGCTGTTCATTAATCGCAGCGACTAAATCTGTCGCCGCTGGCCGTAAAAACAGAGCCTTCTGGCGTCTGTCCTGTTCTGAAGGGCGGCGTTCAATCAGCCCCTGTTTTTCCAGTTGATCCAGCACAGGCACCAGGGAAGGGGTCTCTACAGCGAGCAGACGGGCCAATTCAGTTTGGCTAAAGCCCTGATTCTCAGCGATATATACTAAGGCGATGCCAGAGCTTTGTGTCAGCCCCTGACAGGCCAGTTGCTTATCCAATAAACAACGCCATTGTCGCGATAGTTGGTGGACTTGCAGGCCTAAACTTTGAAAACTCATAATTTGCTCGTTAATAATTAGGAAGCTAACTATATTTTAGTTAGCCTCCTAATCAATTTCAAGCTGCAGTACGGACAATGATATGTTTTTGTATAAATAAAAGAATACGAGTCTACTGCTGATGATGTGAAGTTAACGCAGGTCGTTGGCCTTTTTACCGAACACAGGAATAGTCAAATGCCAGCGGATAGCCGCCAGACGCAAGGCTAACAACGCTGCCATACCAATCAGCATAGCGGGCATCTGTGCAACACCAAAACCAAGCAATTGCACATAAACGAGCCCACCAAAAATACAGGTAATCGCATAGAGTTCGCCACGAAATACCATGGGTATTTCACGACATAACACGTCCCGGATCATGCCTCCGCAGACTCCACTCATGGTGCCCATCATAATTGCGACAAAACCCGAGGTACCATGGTCCAGTGCTTTTTGGGTGCCCATAATGACAAAAAATGCCAAGCCAATAGCATCAGCAATTTGTAAGGTATTGTTGGGGATCAGCACTCTGTTGCGGACCGCTAGTATGGTGAATCCAGCAGCCGCAAATATCGCCAAAAAATAGCTATTATCACTTAACCAGATCACAGGAGAATCCAGGATCAGGTCACGTAAGGTCCCGCCGCCTATAGCTGTCACTGTGGCCAGTACTATCACACCAAAACCATCCATTTGTTTGCGCCATGCCGCCAAAGTACCGGAAATCGCAAACACAGCTATGCCTAATAAATCGAACCAATGAAAATAGATCTCCATACCACACCAAAAACGAAGATGAATGACATCAAATTAACAGGCTTTTACACTGAATCACAGGTTGAAGCAGGTGTTTTATTTTCTGCTCATGCTAGTATGGCGCCGTTAGTTTTGTGGAAGGAAGACAGAAGATGGCGAAAAAGGTTTGGCTTGGAGTTGTGTTGGTGTTGTCTGCCAGTGCCGTGGCAGGTTTTTTGTATGCCAATCATCATGCAGAACAGCTGATGGCAGGCCATATCGAGCGCAGTAATCAGCAGTATCTGCAACTGGCTGAGCAGGGTGATATGCCACCTATCCAGATGAGCTACAGTGAGTTATCCGCCAATGTGATCACCTCCAGCTATAAAATCCAGAATTTGCATATCGGAATTGCCGGTATGGGAGACTTGGTTAGCGTAGGTCAGGTCGAACTGATTGGTTTGCAGCGGGAGGGCTTACCTAAAGATGGTGCTGCCCGCTTAAAAGATCTGAAGCTTGCTCCTCAAGCGCTGGCGGCTTTGCCCAAAGACCTGGCTGATTACCTGACGACTTTAGTGATGGAGATGAGCTACCAGTACAAGTACAAAGAAAAAACAGGTGAACTGACGTTTCAGCAGGAATTAAGAGTCGATCACCACTTCAGTCTGAATTATCGTTTTGCACTGACTGGGGTAACAGAATTATGGCAATTTGCTGAAAATATCCATGGCTTGACGCCTGAACAGCAGCAGCAGCAATCCGAGCAACCTGACTATCTGCCCGATTTGATGAAGAGAGTTGGAGCTATAGGTGTAGCCAGTGGTTCTTTTGAAATCGAAAACAAAGCGTTTTTACAACAGCTTTTCGAGCAGTTGGCTGCGGCCCGGATGACTACAGACTATAACAGCTCACAACAACAACTCAGTTCGGCGATCATGCAAAACCCACAGATCCCTGCTGTGATCACTGAGCCCGTGCTGAACTTTTTAAAGCAGCCTGAGCGATTAAAGCTCAGTTTCCAATTTCAACAGCCTCCTACTTTTTCTCAAATGCAGGACGGTTCAGCACTGGCTGGTATTGAAACTGCTGAGGATTTTATTAATTTCGCAGGCCTGACTATTGAAGGCAATGCGGTTTCCGGGCGTTGATTAAATCAGTACTAAACTGTCTGAATCAAGGATAACTAGTTCAGCGTGAAGAGAAAACGGCCCTGTTCGGGCCGTTTTTAGCAAGACTATTAGTCCTGGCCGATACGGGCTTTAATATCGTTGATCAGTGGAGAAGCACCAAAACCATTGGCTGCAGCCCAGGCTTCCAGATCTTCAGCCACTAAAGCTTTCGCTGGCATCTGTTTTACAAAAAATGAGCCAGTTTCGTAAGCATCACTGCGCATCGCAAACTTAATTAAAGATTCGCCATTGCACTGAATCGCATCATAAATTTTACGAACATTGACTTTATTGTCCGACAACACTTTACGGACACGGTTTTTGTCGTCGGCTTTGGTGTATTCACACAAAGAGACGGCCCATTGATCCTGAGCCAAAGCTGCTGGTGTTGCCGCAAAATAAGCGCCAACCGCTGCTGCTACTATCAGTAATTTCTTCATAAAATACCCCTTAGAGGTGAGTAGGTGAACTGGTAAAATTGATAATAATGAAACTATATACTGCCAGATACTACTTTGCCAAGTATTACCTGCATTTTTTCATAAGCAAGTAGTTGAATAAAATCAGTAGTTTATGGCTGGATGTCTGGATGGAGCGATAGTGAGAAGACAGAGACTTGCCTCTCCCGTCTCACATTCCAAGCGGGTGGCATTTCAAAGGGGAGCGTGGTGGCCATGGACGGGCCGCGACAAGCCGCGGCCCCTACTCAAGCCTGGTTAACCTAACCAAGGCTGCTGACTGGCTCGTTGTTGTTCGTAGCTGCGGATTTGTGGGGCAAATTGTTCGCTGACACCAATAAAATCCAGGCCACTTAATAAACGCTGCTTGATGTCCGGGTCAATCTGAAAACCCACAGCGGCGTTGTTGCCCAGAATAATCTGCTGGCCGGCCAAATCAATTTTCCATTCCTGTGTGCCTTGTTGGCAGCGGCTGAATAAAAACTCGATATTGGATGCACTTAAGCTAATCAGCAGCATGCCGTTGTTGATGCTGTTATTAAAGAAAATATCAGCAAAACTTTCGGCAATCACCACGTTAAAGCCATACTGCTGAATAGCCCAGGGCGCGTGTTCCCGGCTGGAGCCACAGCCAAAGTTAGCCCGGGTCAGCAAAATAGATGCACCCTGGTATTGCGGGGCATTTAACACAAAGTCAGGGTTAGGCTGACCATCGGCCAGATAACGCCAGTCGTAAAACAAGGCTTGTGCAAAACCATCGCGGCTGACCGAGGTTAAAAATTGCTTTGGAATAATCTGGTCGGTATCGACATTGTTTTTATCTAAAGGGCAAACCAGGCCCTGTGCAAAAATCTGGCTCATTAGTTTGCTCCTGCTGCACGTTCTACATAAGAAATATCAACAAATCGGCCGGCAATAGCAGCAGCGGCGGCCATAGCCGGGCTGACTAAGTGGGTACGGGCGCCACGGCCCTGGCGGCCTTCAAAGTTACGATTTGAGGTGGAAGCGCAGCGTTGGCCTGCTTCAACACGGTCATCGTTCATGCCTAAGCACATAGAGCAACCCGGTTCACGCCATTCAAAACCAGAAGCTTTAAAGATATCGGCTAAACCTTCGGCTTCGGCCTGACGTTTGACCTGACCAGAGCCTGGTACTATCAAAGCCCGCACACCGGACGCCACTTGTTTACCCTGAACTACAGCAGCAGCCTGACGTAAATCTTCAATCCGGCTATTGGTACAGGAACCAATAAACACCACATCCACTTTCAGATCCGTTAATTTCTGGCCCGCTTCAATGCCCATATAAGTTAAAGCACGGCGCGCGGCGTCGGCTTTAATTAAATCGCTGAAGGACTCAGGCGCTGGAATGGGTTGATCGACAGCTATCACCTGCTCTGGGTTGGTGCCCCAGGTCACTTGCGGTTTGATGTTTTCTGCGGCAATAGTCACTGTTTTATCAAAGACGGCATCGTCATCGGAGTACAGGCTTTGCCAGTAAGTGACTGCTGCATCCCAATGTTCTGCTTGAGGTGCATGAGGTTTGCCTTTTAAATAAGCAAAAGTCACTTCATCCGGTGCTATTAAACCGGCTTTCGCCCCCATTTCTATGCTCATATTACACAGCGTCATCCGGCCTTCCATGCTCATACCACGAATAGCTGAGCCACAGAATTCAGCGACATAACCATTACCGCCAGCCGTACCTAACTGGCCTATCACCGCCATAATCACATCTTTAGGCGTGACAAAAGGCGATAAGGTGCCGGTGATTTCCACTTTTAAGGTTTTTGCCACTTGCTGCTGCAAGGTTTGAGTGGCCAGTACATGTTCTACTTCAGAGGTGCCAATACCAAAAGCGATAGCGCCAAAGGCACCATGAGTGGAGGTGTGGGAATCGCCGCAGACAATAATCATACCGGGCTGAGTTAAACCCAGCTCAGGGCCAATCACATGCACTATGCCCTGATCCGGGTGCATTAAATCCAGCAAAGGCACATTAAATTCTTTGCAGTTGGCGGCCAGTGCTTCCAACTGTTTGCGCGAGGTTTCGCCCGCTGCATCTATGCTGCGTAGCTGAGTCGAGACATTGTGATCCATAGTGGCATACGTTAAATCCGGGCGGCGCACAGTACGGCCAGCCTGACGTAAACCGGCAAAAGCCTGTGGGCTGGTGACTTCATGAATTAAATGCCGGTCGACAAATAATAAGTCGGTGCTGCCGTTAACCGGCGCCACTACATGGCTTTGGTAAATTTTCTGGTATAAGGTCTTCGCCATCATTAAACTCTCTTTGTCTCTATAGCATGTAAGGCGGCAATGACTGCGGCGCCTACCTCTGCTGTGCCATAACTGGAAGTTGCATTGATATCTCTGGTCACTATGCCTTGCTCTAAAGTACTGGCCACGGCTTGCTCAATAGCACGGGCCGCTGCTTCTTCCGCAAAGCTGTAACGCAGCATTAAAGCCGCACTTAAAATCTGGGCTATAGGGTTGGCAATACCTTTGCCTGCGATATCCGGTGCTGTGCCCCCCGCAGGTTCGTACAAACCGAATTTGGAGCCGTTTAAACTGGCGGAAGGCAATAAACCTAAAGAACCGGCAATGGCGGCTATTTCATCCGACAAAATGTCGCCAAACAGGTTGTCGCATAACATCACATCAAAATGCTGTGGCGCCCGGATTAACTGCATAGCCGCATTGTCGATATACATATGTTCCAACTGCACCTGTGGGTAGTCTTTCGCGACACGTTCTACCACTTCACGCCATAACACACTGGTTGCCAGCACATTGGCTTTGTCGATGGAGGTGACTTTGTTGCGGCGTTTGGTGGCGGCTTCAAAAGCCACCCGGCTGATACGTTCAATTTCAGCCACGCTGTATTTTTGTGTATCAAAAGCCGCGTCTTCGGTACGGCCTTTTTCACCAAAATAAATGCCGCCTGTCAGTTCACGTACACATAAAATATCCATGCCCTGACTGCTGATTTTTGGGTGCAAAGGCGATAACTCAGCAAAAGCCGGGTAAATCTGGCCTGGTCTTAAATTACAGAATAAATCAAAGGTTTTACGAAGCGGTAATAAAGACGCACGTTCTGGTTGCTGAGCCGGTGGCAGGCTGGTCCACTTAGGGCCACCTACAGAACCAAACAAAATAGCATCACTGCTTTTGCATAATTCCAGTGTCTGTTCCGGCAAGGCCACGCCCGTCGCATCAATAGCAGCACCACCAATTAAAGCTTCAGTGCTTTGAATATTGAACCCAAATTTATCAGACACCACAGCCAGCACTTTTAACGCCTGAACCATCACTTCAGGGCCTATACCATCTCCGGCCAATACGGCAATTTTATAGTTTTTCATCATCATTTCTCTGTCTGTGATTCAGATAAACGGCGCGCCTGCTTGGCGGCATCCACCTGTTTGCTGCGTTCAATTAAATTTAATACGTGCACATAAGCCAAGACTGAAGAGCGCACTATGTCAGTGGCTAAGCCTGCACCGTGATAACGGCGGCCCTGATGTTCGGCAATAATATCCACCTGGCCTAAAGCATCTTCACCACTGCCTTTAGCCTGTAAGTTAAAGTCGACCATCTTGACGTCTGTGCCGACAATACGCTGAATAGCCTGGAATGAAGCTTCCACCGGGCCATTGCCTGTGGCGGCTTCAGTGTGGGTTTGACCATTGATGCTGATGCCGACTGTAGCGCTGGCGACATGGCCGGTATGAGTGGAAGAACTTAAAAACTCCAGTTTGTAGGGTTCGTTGGTGTCCTGTAAGTTCTGGAAAAACACCAGCGCTTCTAAGTCGTAATCAAAGACTCGGCCTTTTTGGTCCGCCAAAGTGACAAAAGCTTTGTAAATTTCGTCTAAGTTGTAGTCTTCAGAGGTATAACCCATCTCGCTTAAACGGTGCTGGATCACAGCACGGCCAGAGCGGGAGGTCAGGTTTAATTCGTTCTGACGAATACCCACTTGCTCAGGCGACATGATTTCGTAAGTGTTTTGCGCTTTTAATACACCATCCTGGTGAATACCTGAGGAATGGGCAAAGGCATTTTCGCCAACAATGGCTTTATTCGGCTGAATAGGCATATGGCAAATCTGACTGACCAAATGGCTGCTGCGATAAATTTCAGTGCTTTTAATGTCGGTGTAAAACGGCAGAATATCCGGGCGGGTTTTGATAATCATCGCCACCTCTTCTAATGAACAGTTACCGGCCCGTTCACCTATACCGTTGACTGTACATTCAATCTGACGCGCACCAGCCTGAACGGCACTGATGCTATTCGCTACCGCCAAACCTAAATCGTTGTGGCAATGCACACTTAAAATGGCCTGATCAATATTCGGCACTTTATTGCGCAGGTCGGTAATAATGCGGGCAAATTCATTCGGAATGGTGTAGCCCACCGTATCCGGAATATTAATAGTGCGGGCGCCAGCTTTAATGGCGGCTTCGACAATACGGCATAAATCATCAATAGGGGTGCGGCCTGCATCTTCACAGGAGAATTCGACATCATCGGTGTAACGGCGCGCCAGTTGAATAGCGGCAACAGCCTGTTCTGTGGCTTGTTCTAAAGTGCGGCGTAATTTGTACTGTAAATGCAAAGGGGAGGTGGCAATAAAAGTATGAATACGGCGACGTTCGGCATTGGCCAGCGCCTGACCACAGGCTTCAATGTCCGCACTGACAGCCCGTGCTAAACCACAAATAATCGGGCCTTTGACTTGGGTTGCTATGCTATGCACTGACTCAAAGTCGCCAGGGGAGGATACCGGAAAACCTACCTCCATTACATCGACATTTAAGCGGGCAATAGCGTGCGCTAGCTGAATTTTTTGTTTATGGCTTAAACTGGCCCGCAAGGCCTGTTCGCCGTCTCTTAAGGTGGTGTCAAAAATCCAGACTTTGTCCTGACCACTCATCACATTTTCCTCATTGATTGATTCAAACCCGTTTTGGTGGCCTTGGTTAAAACAAAAAACCCCGGCCTGTGGCACGGGGTTTTTGGTTTACTGGTACAGTCGTTTTACCAATGCACAAAGCCCCGTGGCCTGTTGAGGAGCACGAGGAGAGTGAGCAGGTTAGCGAAACGCTGTGTTAAATTCATTGTTGTTTGAGTCTTCATTGAGTCTAATTTATACAACTGTGGTTAGTAATATCACGGCCATTTGGACATTGCAACAGTATAGACGGCTAAATATCTAAGTATTTTTGTCTTTATGTCCGTTGCTGAATGATTGTTTTTGCAACAACAGCAGTGAAACAAGCTTGTTTTTGTTGAAAAATTAGGCGTTTGATGTTTTTTTTCGGTTTTTTTATGAAAAACACATGACGAAAGCCAGTTATTCAGCATAAAATGCGCCCCGTTCTGCCAGTGTTGTCAAACACACTCTGCTCATGCCCGGGTGGTGAAATCGGTAGACACAAGGGATTTAAAATCCCTCGCTCGAAAGGGCGTGCCGGTTCAAGTCCGGCCCCGGGCACCACTTCTCTCCTGTTATCCTGATACATTTCCTTTTAAATTCCTGTTCTGCTACTTAACTGCTATAACTAAAACACTTTGCTTATTTTGCAGGTTTATTCTGTTATGCATTTTTACTCTCTTGATTTTATTAAAGAAATGCCAAAATCCGATCTGCATTTGCATTTAGATGGCAGTTTACGTTTAGACAGTCTGATTGAGATGGCGGCTAAAGTCGGCGTAAAGCTGCCGAGTCAAACGGTGGAAGGCTTAAAAGAGCTGGTATTTAAAGACAGCTACCAGAATCTGGGCGAATACCTGCATTGTTTCCAGTATACCTGCGCTGTGCTGCGCGATATGGACAATCTGGAGCGGGCTGCCTATGAGCTGGCCATCGACAACCAGCTTGAAGGTGTGAACTACATCGAAGTGCGTTTTGCACCTCAGTTATTAATTGACTTGCCATCCGGCATAGATTTTGACCGGGTGATGCATGCAGTCAACAATGGTCTGAAACGAGCGCAGCAGCAATACAATAGTCAGGCTTTGGTGCTTAGTGGCGATAAACCTGCTTTTGCCTACGGCATTATCAACTGCGCTATGCGGATGTTTGGCGACAAAGGCTTCTCTCCTTATTACACCAACTTGTTTCAACTGATGCGGGATTTCAGCCCTATCGAAGTCATTAAGCTGGCGGCCATGGAATTAGTGCGCGCCAGTGTGCGGCTGCGTGATGAAGCTGGAATTCCTATAGTGGCTCTGGATTTGGCAGGGCAGGAGTCGGGTTATCCGGCCAGCAAATTTAAAGAAGTGTACGAGTTTGCTCATCAGCACTTTTTGCTAAAAACCCTGCACGCCGGTGAAGCTTATGGTGCTGAAAGTGTGTTTGAGGCCATTACCGAGTGTTATGCCGACCGTATCGGCCATGGGTATTCGTTGTTTGTGCCGGAGATGATCCAGGACCCGGCCATCAAAGATAAACAAAAGTACATTCGTGAACTGGCGTCTTACATCGCCGACAAACGTATTGCCATTGAAGTCTGTTTAACCAGCAACCTGCAAACCAATCCGGCAATCAGCGATATCAAAGCGCATAAGTTTGGCGATATGCTGGACCATCGTATCGCTACTGTGATTTGCACCGACAACAGGCTGGTATCAAACACCACTGTCAGCCGTGAATACAAACTGGCGTTGGATAACTTTGATATTCCGCTAAAACGCTTAAAAGATATGGTGGCCTACGGCTTTAAGAAAAGCTTTTTTCCGGGCAGCTATGTCGAAAAGCGTCAATACGCTAAACAATGTTTAGAGTACTTCGACAAAGTCGCACAAAAATACGGCTTTATTAATTAAGCTGCTGAATGAGGCTCAGAGTAAAAATTTAATTTTACTTTGAGCCTAATTAGATAGATCCCGCATTCGACTCACTTTTCGCTGTAAATTCCGCATTTTGCTGCTTTCGTAACTTATTGAAATTTAATTGAATTATCACTTCTTAATGATTCCTGACAAAAGTGTCGCAAAAAACATACATGTTAAGTTATTGAAATTTAACAATATTTAATTGCCCCTCGTTTTGCTGTTGCTAATTAGCGACAGATCTTTTCGGGTTTCGGTTCAGTTTCAGCCAGGAATGAAATAAATTCTACATAAGCTATTGATATTTAATCATTAAAAATTAATTTTAAAACTTGGCACAGACTCTGCATTTGTAAGTTCGTAACGGTAAATTAGGTAAGAGGTACGCAGTTGTTACTCTTACCTAATTTACCGGCAGGCTCAGCAAAAGGCTGAAATGAACAGTAGTAAAGACGGGGTGAATTATGGACTTATTTTTAATCGCAGCTATCGCATTCTTCATGGTGAACGCTTTTGTATTCGTTACCTACATGCGCAAAATTGATTTAAACGGCACTGCAGTTTTAGAGTTAGAGCGTGTTCAGGCCGCTGATGCTTACGCCCGCACTGCTGCTAAAGTACGTAAAGCCCGCGCTTCAGTCGCGTTGGAACAAGCCGCTAACTAAGTTGTTGCTTTGTATAGAAGAAAAGCCGGTCTCTGACTGGCTTTTTTGTTTTATGCGCAGCCATCCGTGGTGCTTAACCTACTTCTGTAAATCCGTTATGATAAGCGCCTGATTTTTCGTGGAACCCTGTCCTGATGCGAATGCCTGTTCAGCCTGCTTCCTTGCGGCAGTTTGTGTTACTCAGTTTTTTTATGGCCTTGATCCCGCTTGGGGTTTTGTTGTGGCAAAGTCACAGTGCTTTATCTGATGTCAGCCGTTATGCCATCGCTGAAGCTGAAAGCTCAGTGGCCAATGTGCGCCGTGCTGAGAATATGCAAAAGCTGGTGAATGATATTGAACGTTCGGTATTGCAGTTCAGTATTTTAAAAACCGATGCCTTGTCACAACTGGCGGCCACGCATTTAAATAACTACCAGCAGAATCTGGGATCTGTTTGTCTGAACCTGGCCCAGCCTGTGCTCTGCGCGCAGCAGCAAAAGCAACTGGAATTATTGTTTGACAGCTATCTGCATGAAAGCAATGAAGAGCTGAGCCCTATTCTGCAAAAAATCCGTCAGCAGCAGGTGCAACTGACTCAAGTGATTTGGGCTTTGCTGGAACAACGTTTGCAACAACAGCAGGTGTATGCCGAAGAAGCACAAAGCCACCTGGCCTGGCAAACTGTGGCTTTAGTGGTGTTGACTTTATTGCTGGTACTGTGGGCCTCTGCCCGTATTACCGCGCCTGTGAAAATGCTCGATACCATGATCCGTTCTATAGGTCAGGCCAGTCACCACTTCCCACATGACAAAGTGGATGGTCCACGTGAATTGACTGAACTGGGTGAACAGCTACGCTGGCTGGCATCCCGTTTACAGCAACTGGAAGCTTTACGACTGATTTTATTGCGCCATGCCTCCCACGAACTTAAAACACCTTTGTCCAGTATCCGTGAGGGCTGTGCTTTACTGAGCGAGCAGTTGGTAGGTCCGCTGAATGCCCAGCAAATGGAAGTGGTCAGTTTACTGAATGGCAGTGCAGACCGTTTGAGTGTGCTGACAGAGCAACTGTTGGATTACAACAAGCTACTGCAGCAGGCTAAACCCGAGTTTGGCTGGCATGACAGCCACACTCTGCTACAAAATTGCTTTAACGACCATGCGTTATCTTTGCAGCAACGTGAACAAAAAATTGTGCTGGATTGTCAGCTCCCGCGGATTTACACCGACTCTATGCTGTTCCGGCGCATTCTGGATAACCTGATTAACAATGCTCAGGCGTATGGGGCTGAAGGCAGTAATGTCTGGGTCAATTTACGTCAACATGATAAATTCATGTTGTTGGATGTGGCGAATAACGGCACCCCTATTCCTGCCGAATTGCGGGCCAAATTATTTGAACCTTTCCAGCGTGGTAAAGCCCCACGTTTTGATGCAGTACAAGGTTCAGGTTTAGGTTTATCTATTGTCGCCGACTGCGCCCGTTTATTAGGTGGTCTGGCGGAAATTATCGATGTGAATTACGCCGATGTATGTATTCAGGTGCGTTTGCCTTTAGTTGAGGATGCGGTATGAAAGTTTGGTTAAGTCTTGGCCTTTGTCTGGTGTTAACGGCCTGTCAGGGGGTAAAACCTGTAGTACCAGTGGTAAATAAAACCATACCCAAAGTTGAACCGGTGCAAACCCAACAGGTGGAACCGCCTAAACCTGTAAAGGCAGAACTGGCGATCGCTGACGATGCTTTAACTTTGCAAGCCTGGCGCGATTTCCGTGCCCAATTGTTATTGATGCCAGTGGCGGAGCGGGATTTATTATTGCGCAGCTTTAAAACCAGCCCTGTCACCACTTTGCAGACGCTATTAATAAAACTGCACCCTGATAGCCCTTATGCGGTGCGTTTTGCGGCTCAAACTCAGTTGAGCGACAAACTAACCACTTTGCCTAAAGGCTTAGCCGATTTGTTACGCTGGGATTTAGCCTACAACCAAAAATTACTGGAAAGTGAATCTGCAGTGACAGCGTTATCGCGTTTAAATGCACAGCAGCAAGAGCAACTGGACAGGCTACGTCGGCAAAGCAAAGATTTGCAGAAGAAAATTGATGCATTGACACAAATTGAAGCCAAATTAAATCAGACAGGAAATTAAGCATGAGCAATGGCGCCCGCTTGTTGCTGGTGGATGATGATCCCAGCTTATTACGTTTGCTGACTTTACGCCTGGAAGGCGAGGGCTATCAGGTGATCAGCGCCGACTGCGCTGAAACCGCTCTGGTTTTGCTGGGTAAAAATAAAGTCGATGTAGTGCTGAGTGATTTGCGCATGCCGGGTTTAGACGGCATGGCCTTGTTTGATGAAATCGCCAAGCGCCATCCGGGTTTACCTGTGGTGTTGATGACAGCCCATGGCTCTATTCCTGAAGCTGTAGCCGCAACACAACGTGGTGTTTTTGGTTTTCTGACTAAGCCACTGAATAATAATGACTTGCGCGATATTTTAGCGCAGGCTGTGCATCAGTCCCATGTGCCCAGCAAAGATGAATGGCGTGCTGATATTATCACCCGCAGTAAAGTGATGGAGCAGGTGCTGGATCAGGCTTATCGTGTAGCGCAGCGCGATGTCAGTGTTTTAATTACCGGTGCCAGCGGTACAGGTAAAGAAATGCTGGCCAAGGCGATTCATAAAGCCAGCCCCCGGGCTAAAGGCCATTTTGTCGCTATTAACTGCGGCGCTTTGCCTGAGCATTTGCTGGAATCCGAGCTGTTTGGTCACACCAAAGGGGCTTTTACCGGCGCTGTGAATGAACACTTAGGTTTGTTCCGCGAAGCCGACGGCGGCACTTTATTCCTTGATGAAATTGGGGATATGCCGATGCCATTGCAGGTGAAGTTATTGCGTGCTTTGCAGGAGCGGCAAATCCGCCCTGTCGGCAGCACTAAGACTATTCCTATTGATGTGCGGGTGTTGTCGGCAACGCACCGTGATTTAAAACAGGCGATGCAGGAACAAAGTTTCCGCGAAGATTTGTATTACCGTTTAAACGTGGTGAATCTGCAACTGCCCACCTTAAGAGAAAGAGCGGAAGACATTCCATTATTAGCCCGTCATGTGCTGCAACAAAATGCCGAGCGCCATGGTGTGCAGGTGAACCGCTTTTCCGAAGATGCAATGCAGGCGCTGGTGACAGCGCAGTGGCCGGGGAACGTGCGCCAATTGGTGAACGTGGTTGAGCAATGTGTGGCTTTAACCCAAAGCCCAGTGCTGAGTGTGGCTTTGGTTGAGCAGGCTTTATCACAAAACCGCAGTTTCTGGCCAACCTTGAGCGAAGCCCGTGATCAGTTTGAACGCCAGTATTTAATCCGGGTGTTAAAAATGGCCGAAGGCAACGTCACCCGGGCTGCAGAACTGGCCGGGCGCAACAGAACAGACTTTCACAAACTGCTGAAAAAACATGAACTCAGCGCAGCTCAGGTGTCCGAGCAAAGCGACGAATTAGAATAACTCAGAGATTGATTGATGCACGAAAATTTTGATGTCGAACCCGATGTACTCAAGGCCAAAATCATCAGCGAGACCGCCCGGATCAACTGGCTGGAGCTGCAAAAATTTTATGCCTCAGGCTCTGTGGTGCAGGTGTCTGCACAACTGGATTTGGTCGAAGTGGCGTTTGCCTTTAGTCAGGATGATAAAGCAGCAGTACAGAATTGGCTGCAAGCGGGTTTAGTTGACAGAGTCTCAGATGCACAAGCTCAGCTTTGGGTGGAGCAAAAAGCTGAACTTTGGGCTGTGGTGATATCGCCCTGGATCTTAGTACAGGATAAAGCGGCTCAAGCTACTCATTAACTACGCAGGTCAATCCTTTATGTATGCAGAAAATTTCCAGTTAGAGACTTACCTGAAACGTATTGGTTATACAGGGTCGTTAGAGCGCAGCACTGACACCTTAGCCAAGCTGATGCGTGCGCAGCTCTTCAGTGTCGCCTTTGAGAACTTGGATGTGCAGGCCGGTAAGATAGTCTCCTTAGTACCGGAACAGATAGTGGATAAAATAGTAGGCCAGCGCCGTGGCGGTTATTGTTATGAGGTCAATGGCCTTTTTGCGATGGCGTTACAGGCTTTGGGGTTCAGCTACAAGTTTGTCGCCTGTCGCCCGATGTTTTACCCGGTGCGCCGCCCTAAAACCCATATGGTGTTGCTGGTGGAAGCTGAGGGCGAGCAGTGGATCTGTGATTTAGGTTTTGGTAGCTACGGTATTCGTGCGCCTATTGCTTTATCTTCACTGCAACAGGTACAGCAGCAGGATTTTGATCAGTTCCGTTTAATCACTGAGCCAAGTGGTGCTTACGTGGTACAGGCCTGGGTGGATGGTCAATGGCTAAGCCAGTTTGGCTTTGAACCTTATGCCAGTGAGTGGGTCGATTTTATGCCTGCCAACTATCTAAACAGCACCCATCCAGATACCATTTTTGTGCAGAAGTTATTAGTCATTAAACACCACGAACAAGGCCGCGATATTCTGCTGGGGGATCAGTTCAAACAAATACGAGCTGATAGCACACAAGTTCAGCAGTTAAGCCCAGAACAGCGGGAAACAGTGTTAAAGCAGTTGTTGGCATAGGGTCAGAACCTTGATTCTGACCCTTTTGTCGGTTGATACAACCAATATCTGTTGAAGATCTGATGTTGCGGGCAGAGCTGATAGCTCCGCCCCACTGTTAATAGCCAGCAGCCTGACCGTCTTTGCGGGATTCCGAAGCGCCGTAATACACACCGGTTTTGGGGTCTTTCATGATGGCCTGATAACCACCAAACTCACCCAAACCATAACGTACGTCATGGCCTTTTTTCATCAGCTCCCGGGCTGTTTCGTACGGCACACCTTTTTCCAGTTGAACGTAGCCGCCATTGGTTAAATACATGGCTTGCGAGTCTGTCGGTTCTGTACTGCCGAGGTGTTGCCAGCGCGCAGCGTCCCCCGCTTCCTGCAAGTTCATGCCGTAATCAATCATATTGACCACAATCTGCACGTGGCCCTGAGGCTGCATAGCGCCACCCATCACGCCAAAGCTGGTCAGTGGTTTACCATCTTTGCTGATAAAAGCCGGAATAATAGTCTGGAAAGGGCGCTTACCTGGTTCATAGGCATTCACATGTTTTTGATCCATAGAGAACATTTCGCCTCTGTCCTGAAAACCAAAACCAGTACCCGGCGCCACCACACCTGACCCCATACCACGGTAGTTACTTTGGATCAGTGAAACCATAGTGCCGTCTTTGTCGGCTGTGGTCAGGTAAATGGTATCGCCCTGATAGGCGGCTGGATTCCCGGCATCCAGTCGTTGTGCTGCTTTAGTGCCAATTAACTTCGCGCGCTCTTTGCCGTAGGCTTCGGAAATCAGGCCCTTGACCGGTAACTTATTAAAATCTGAGTCTGCGTAATATTTAGCTCTGTCTTCAAAAGCCAGTTTTTTCGCTTCCACTAACGTATGAATACTTTCGACACTGTTATAGCCCATGGCCTTTAGGTCGAAATTCTTCAGAATTTGTAACATCTGCAAAGCGGCTATACCTTGGCCATTAGGCGGTAATTCCCAGACGTCGTAACCCCGGTAATTGACGGACACTGGTTCTACCCAGTCTGATTTGTGGCTGGCGAAATCTTCATACCGCAGATAACCGCCATTGGCTTTCATAAACGCATCAATACGTTTGGCGATGTCGCCTTTGTAAAAGGCGTCCCGTCCACCCGTGGCTATCGCTTTATAAGTGGCTGCTAAATCAGGGTTTTTAAAGATTTCACCCTTAGCCGGTGCTTTGCCGTTGATGGTAAAAGTGCCAACAAAATCACCCGGCTGGTCTTTCAGGCGTGGTACAGACCTATCCCAGTAATAGGCAATCAGCTCGCTGACCGGAAAACCTTGCTCAGCATAGGTGATGGCAGGTTGCAGAATTTGCGTCATAGGCAATTTGCCAAACTTCTGATGCATCTCAAACCAACCATCCACTGCGCCAGGAACGCTGATCGGCAACATGCCATAAGGCGGAATAGTGCTGCGGTCGAGCTTTTTCAGCTCTTTCGATAATTGGTTATAGCTCAGCCCTTTTGGTGAGCGGCCTGACGCATTCAGACCATAAATTTTATTGGTTTTACCATCCCAGATAATGGCATACAAGTCACCGCCTATGCCGTTACCCGTAGGTTCCATTAAGCCTAAAGCTGCATTGGCAGCAATAGCTGCGTCCACTGCAGTGCCACCTTGTTTCATGATATCCAACGCAATTTGAGTGGCTAAGGGCTGACTAGTCGCCGCCATCGCATGGGGGGCTATCACTTCGGAGCGGCTGGCAAAATCGGCGCCAGTGATCCGGTCATATGCCATTAACTGAGGGGATAAAGCCATCAAACTGCAGAGCAGGAGTTTTTTCATTCTGGTTGTGCCTCTGAAATACAGGAGTATTCAAACTAATCAGGACCAGTTGAAATTACCAGCGGCACGCGACCAAAAGCCAGATTAGCTTGCTGAAACCAAATGTGCGCTCAAACTGACTTTTTGTTCTGCACTCAACGGTATTTTTTGCCTGGCCGCAAAATCGTATTGCACTAACACGGCCTTTCCTACAGCGCAGCATTGGCCTTGTTGCCAGGCTTCTTGCTGTACCTCAAAGGAGCTATTGCCTACCCTACTGATCGCAGTGCGCAGCTCCACCGGTAGCCCATAAAATAGTTCAGCTTTAAACTGCACACTGATACTGGCAAGGATCAGTCGCCATTGCCTGGTATCAAGGTCGGGTGTAAATATTTTGAAAATAGGATCGCGAGCCCCTTCAAACCACTGCGTCAGCACTGTATTGTTGATATGACCCAGAGCGTCCGTTTCATTGAAACGTGGCTGAATAATTTCTTTAAACATAACAATAACCTAAAACTATGAATGATTTTATTGAAGTCTATGATGATGTATTACCGCGGGATTTTTGTCAGCAACTGATCCAATTGTTTGAACAAAGCCCCCATACCACAGCCGGCCGCACTGGTGGTGGTGTAGATACCAGTAAAAAGATCAGTACAGATTTGTACCTGAACCAACATCCGGAATATCACAGTGTTTTAAACGAAATTTGCCGTTTTACTACAGACTATGTGACGCGCTATTTCGCCAAGTATCATTTTGCCTTGATAGGCCCTGTTAGTATGAGTATGCCACATCCGACAGAAAACCATTTCATTACCATCACGTCGGAAAACTATGCAGAATTTGGCGCACCACGGGTCGCTCAGTTAGTGCGTAATTTATACCGGCTTGGTCCTATTCAGGCGCAGAAATATCAACAGGGCATTGGCAATTATGGCTACTGGCATTCAGAGGTTTACCCTCAATTGCCACATAACGAAGCCTTGCACCGTACTTTGTTGTTTATGTTTTATTTAAATGACGTTGCCGAAGGTGGCCAGACAGAATTTTATTATCAGAACAAAGCCATACAACCCAAAGCCGGCCGCATGGTGATAGCGCCGGCTCACTTTACTCATACGCACAGGGGCTGTGTGCCGGTATCGGGTGATAAGTATATTTTAACTAGCTGGGTGCTGTTTAACCGTGCCGAACAATTGTACGGCACTGGTGCTTAGTTCTGTGCCGCTACAACCGGACGAATCATCTCCAGATGTGGAATATTATCTTCCAGATAAGGTTCGCTGCAGGCCACAAAACCGAAGGACTCGTAAAAACGCTGCAGGTAACATTGGGCCGAAATACGGATCTCCTGATCAGGCCAGCAACTGCTGGCTACCGCCAACGCTTTGTCCATTAAACCACGACCTAAAGCCAGACGACGGGCGGTTTGTGACACACAAATACGACCCAGCGCCGGGTTGTGTTCATAACTGACGCCCGGTGCTAAAACCCGGGCGTAGGCTAAAATTTTATCGCCCTTTTTCAATAGAATATGGCGGGTTTGTGGATCTAAGTCTTTATTATCCAGTTCCGGATAAGGACAGTTTTGCTCGACCACAAACACATCGACCCGCAATTGCAGCATGGCGTAAAGGGTGTATGAATCCAGTTGAGAGAAGCTTGCTACTTGCCATTCCATCCTGAGGTTCCGTTGTTCTTTTTTCAGTGCTGCTTGCACTATACCAAAGTCAGTGTGCTTTTGTCTGAACCTGATCAAGAGCGTCCGGGCATGTAAAAAAATCGGCATGGACGCCAAATTTGACTCACACTTAGTTCATTCCTGCAACAGGTTGGGGCAAAAGGAGTTGTGATGGGATTGAGTCAGTTGGTTCAGAAGAAGCGTCATTGGCAGCAGGTATTAAGTGGATTGGTGTGGCTTCTGGTCAATGTCAGTTTTTACAGCATTGGTCAATGGCAATCCGAGCAGCGGCAGTTGCAGTGGCAACAATGGCTGGAGCTGCAACCTTTGCCACAACAGTCCTGGCTCAGCGCTGAACAGGGGCAATTGAAACTGGAATTCACTGCGCCCCCGCATGCAGCAGATTTTGTCGCTCTGGATGGCTCCAATCCGGTGTTACATCTTGCGCCTGAGTTGGTACAAAGCTGGAGTGCTCTGGATTATCTGGTATTGAATTTGCCTTTTATGCTCTGGCTGGCCTGGTTGATCTGGCTTCGGCCTTATCAACAGCAGTTTCGACAGGAACTGCAACAGCTTGAGCAACAAACTCAATTGCTGCTGACACACCTTGAATTACCTTTTCACCGGCAAACGAATCCGGCAACTCAGTTGCAACGGGTGTTACTGAAGCTGAAAAACTGGCAGAAGCGTGACAGTGAGATCCGCCAACTAGTGCGGGTGCAAGGTCTGGTTGACCACGAGCTGGCCATAGGCAACAGAGTATTTTTTGAAAGCCGCCTCAATCATTATTTAACGGAGAGCGCCGAAGTGGCCTCTGGCGCCGTATTTTTAGTGCAGTTATCGCATCCTGAGCTGCATTTATCCAACCTGATTAAATTGCAGCGTTTAAGAGGCTGTACGGAATTAATGGCTGAACTGGTTGCGGCTTGGCCTGAAGCTGTGATGGCCCGATTGGCTGAAAATGACTTGGCTTTACTGATCCCCGGCCTGAACGGAAAAGAAGCTGAACAACTTGGCGATCGCCTGGCTCAGGTGTTGAGTCAGGCAAACTTTTTTGCCGAATGTCAGGATTTTGATTTAGTCCATATAGGTTTTGTGTTGTATCAGCAGGGCCAGAGTTCCTATCAGTTAATGGCTGAAGCAGATATGGCGCTAAAAACTGCCCAGTTACAAGGACCAAATGCAGCTTATGGTTTTAACGACCCACAAAAGCCAAAAATTAAAGGTTCGGTCTGGTGGCGGACTGAATTACACAATGCGTTAAAGCAAAACCGGTTTTTGTTAAGCTTTCAACCGGTGTTTTCCTGGCAGGACAATGACGTCTTACAACACGAAGTGCTGGTCAGACTGGCCAGTAGTGAGGGGGAAAAATTAGCAGCCGCTTTGTTTTTACCTATGGCAGCTAACTGTGGTTTAGTCGGCGCTATCGATCAGTATGTTCTGCTCAAAGTGGCTAAAATGACCGAAACCGAAGCGCTGGAGCACTGTCGCTGTAGTGTGAATTTAAATGTGCAGTCGCTGTTGGATGAGGGCTGGTGGCACTGGCTGGAATTACAGATCAGCTCTGGCAGCATCGTAACGACCGAGCTAGCGTTAGAGTTTCATGAACATCATTTAATGAAACACTATAAAAACCTCAAGCCTAAGCTATTACAATTACAGCAGTGGGGTTTTGAGCTTATTGTCGATCACGTGGGGCTGAGCCTGGATGCTACTCCTTACACGGACGAGTTGCCGATCAGAATGTTGAAAATTCACCCTGCTGTGGTGAGGGGAGTCGATCATCAACTGGAGCAGCAATTATTTATCCGGGGGTTATTGGCATCTTGTGTCGGAAAAGATATCAAGGTCATTGCCACCGGAGTTGAGCAGGATCCGGAATGGCAATGCCTGAAGAAACTCGGGGTGACCGGGGCTCAGGGCTATTACTTTAGTCAGCCACTGGCTCGTCTTATTGCGCAGAACCAGTTGTCAGAATAACCCTGGCTAAGGTTTTAGTAGTTCGACTCTGAGTCAGGGATCAAGCCGCGGTATGCCAAACCTTTCAGTGCCTGTAATCCCCCTGTGTGGAAAAAGCTCAGGCGGCTGCCTGCCGGTATAGTGCCGTTTTTGATTAATTCAAAGACGCTATACAACGCCTTGCCGGTATAGATAGGTTCCAGTTGAATGCCCTGCCCGATAAAAGATAAACAAAACTGCCATAACTGTTGATCAAAGCGACCATAACCTGGCTGATGCAAAGCCTGAACTAACTGCCACTCGGGCCAGGGACGTTCGGCAGGTAAAAATTGCTTAATTTTGTCCGGTAAGCTCGGATCCCTGACCACCGCAATCCCCAAGACGGGCGTGTTTGGTGAGCCATGGATCAAACCTGCGATGGTGCCTCCACTGCCCACTGCACAGAGCAGCAAAGAGGCTTTGCCTTTGGGGGTATTGCACATATCCAGCTCGCTGACTCCTTGTACTGCTGCTGCACAAGTTCCCCCCTCGGGGATTTGGAAATAATCCGGGAACTGGCTGGCGAGTTGTTGTAACAGCCCTGGTTCGTGGCGGGCCCGATACACCTCTCTGTTGACGGGGATTAACTGCATGCCATAGGCGCGGCACAGCGCCAGCGTCGGATTAGCAAGATCCGCTTCTTCACCACGGATGATACCTATGCTCTGTAACTTATGTTCAGCAGCCGCAGCGGCAGTGGCCACTAAATGATTGGAAAAAGCCCCACCGAAGGTTAGCAGCCCCGGATATTTTTGTTGCAGAGCCTGCTCCAACTGGTATTTTAGCTTCAACAATTTATTTCCGGATATGTCAGGATTGTTACAAGAGGTATAACGCAACCACAGTTCAATGTTGTGAGCCGTAAGTAACGGATGTTGAAGGTTTTGCCACTGCAAATAAGAACTTAGTTTCATGAGCTGTGGTAAATTTGGTATGAAAATTCTATCATTTTTATCGTTTCTGCGATGGTTTAGAGTTACAATAAATTAAACAGCACAGTAGGTAGTATTTGCCGTTATGTTAACAAAGCTATTGGCGCACTTAAAAATCACCAAAAAACCAGGCAATGTGTTTGCTGGGATTCATCTGTCTGCCACTAGTTTAAAGGTTGTTGCTGTGATCCAGCAATCCGCAACTGAACCCCGGGTTGAGCAGATGTTCCAGGAACAGTTCAGCTCTGCCGCACAATTGTCCGCAGCTTTTAAGGCTGTCGCTGCAAAATTACCACCGGATTGTCAGTGTACTTTAGTGATACCGCCTGAACGTTATATGGTGTTGCAGATTGACAAACCTGCAGTGCCTGATGAAGAGATTTCCTTAGCCTTGCCCTGGACTATCAAAGACTTAGTGACTTTGCCTGATGATGATATGGTGCTGGATTATCTGGATTTACCTTTGCAAAACCAATTGCAGGGCAGCAAAGTGAATGTAGTGGTCAGTTCCAAAAGCTGGCTGGCCGATATAGTGGCGTTGTTTACGCAAAACAAACTGCAGTTAGTTGGGATCCAGCCGGAAGAGTGGCTGGCACGCAACTTACTGCCCGCTAAAAATCAGGCGCTGATGTTGGTTTCTCATCAGAATGGTCAGGATTTAGCCGTACAAATTTTACAGCAGGGCCATCTTTGTTTCTCCCGGCGTTTACGCGGCTTTAATCGTCTGGATCACTACAGCCTGGATGAATTACAACAGGGAATATTTGATAACCTGCTGCTGGAATTACAGCGGTCTATCGATTATTTCGAAGGGCAGCTAAAGCAGGCTCCGGTCAGAGAGATCGCTTTGTTATTGGCCAGCAATATCCAGAGTGATGTGGTCCAATTGTTTGTGCAAAATGGTTTTTCTCAGGTTTTTGCTCTGTCAGCGAAAGATGCCGGTGTTCAGATGTCCGCAGAGCAATTTAGTCTGTATTGGTTAGCATTAGCCGGCGCCATAGAGCCACTGTGTGCGCAACGGGAGGTGAACCTTGAAGCTGCGGGTTAACCTTTATGTACAGGCCTTACAGCCTGTGAAAGAGAAAATCAGCTTAAAGTTGTTAGTGGGCAGCACTGTAGGGCTCTGTGCTGTGCTGCTGGCAGCCGGCCTTTTGATGAACGCACAGGCGGCTTCGAAACAAGCTGAACTTGTGGCGTTGCAGGCACAACTGAAAAGCCAGGAGCAGCAGTTAAAACAACTGCAGGACACGCTGGGTAATCGCCAGCCGTCTCCGGCTTTGGTGAAGCAGCGTACCGAGTTAAATCAGACCATAGCGCAAAAACAAAAGCTGTTGCAGTTTGTGCAAGGTGAGCAATTAAAAACTTCAGTGCAGTATTCGCCGGTATTGCGGTATCTGGCCGGTATAGATCCACAGGGTTTTTGGTTAGGTAGCTTCAGTTTAAGTGCGCACAACAGCCAGTTTAGCGGTTTTGTCACTGAACCTGAATTATTACCCCAGTGGTTGAACAAGTTAGGTGGCACAGAATTTTTTAAAGGCCACAGCTTTTCTCAGTTTGAAATCAAACAAGTAGAAAACACTGAAGCTTTAGCTTTTAAAGTAACGTCTTCGGCGGCGAATGCCACTGCGGAGGCTAAACCATGAGTGCATGGCAACAGTTGTCCGAACGTTTTAGCGCGTTAAAAGAAAGAGAAAAATACACAGCGTTGATCGGTGCTTTGCTGTTGTCTTTATGGCTTTTTATGTTGCAACTTCTGGTCCCGGCTTTTGAAGAGCTAAGCAAAGTAGAGCAGCAAATTACCAGCGCCACTTTGACCATACAACAGAACAGCAATACCTTAACGGCACTGCAACAACAAGCCGGAGTCGATATTGATGCGGGGTACCAAACTGAACTGGAGAGTCTGAAACAGCAGGAGCAAGAACTGCAACAGCAGATTTCCAAATTGACTAGCTACTTTATCGGTTCAGAGCGCATGGCATCTGTACTGCAAGATGTGTTAAAAAGTAGCAATAATGTAAAAATGAAATCCGTGATGGCGAATCCACCCGTGCCTTTAACCTTTGCAGAGCAGGGAACTGACAATAAAGCTGTTATTTATCAACACTCGACAGTAGTGGTTCTGACGGGCAGCTATTTTGCATTAACAGCGGTGCTGGAGCGGCTTGATGCCTTGTCCTGGTCTTTAGGCTGGCAAAGTATTGACTATAAGGTCACTGAATACCCTGATGCAGAGCTGACTTTGCATTTACTGACTGTGAGCGATCATGAAAGTTATATTAAGTTGTAGCTTATCTATGCTGTTGAGTCTTGCTGTGCAAGCCGCTTCAGACCCAACAAAACCCGACGTGGCGATGGCCGTGCCTGTGACTGTGGGGGCCGATCTGGCTGTGGCAGACCCTGCCGCTGAATTTAAACTGGGTCTGATCAAAAATGTGCAGGGCCAGTACAGAGCCTTGGTCAATGGGCAGTCAGTGCAACAGGGTGATGAAATTGACGGCTACACAGTGCTGAGCATTAACCGCAAACAGGTGGTGTTGCAGCGAGCCAATGAGCGTTTAACCTTAAGTTTGTTTAAAGTGATGAAAACTCAATGAATTATTTTAAGAAAAACTATTTCACATTAGCTTTCATCAGTCTGGGTTTAGCGGCCTGTCAGGGCATGCAGGACACTAAGGTGCCACAGCAGGCCAGAGCTGCTTTAGCTGAATCGCAAAAGCAACCTAAGGCTGCGGCGCCTGTGGTGCCAGACAGTGTCACTCAGGATATATTAGCGCTGGCCTCACCTATGCAACCAGGCCAGTCTATTCAACCGCGTTTTAATGTCGCCGCCGCTAATGTTGATGTGGCAGATTTTTTTACCTCTTTAGTCGCAGATACAGACTACAGTGTGGCTATTCATCCGGCTGTATCGGGCCAGATCACGCTGGATTTAAAACAAGTCACACTCAACGAAGCTTTTGCCGTTGTTGAACAACTGTATGGTTACCATATCCAGCAGGTAGGTTCTATTTACAAAGTGATGCCTGGTGGTTTACGTACTGAAACTATTCCGGTGAATTATTTATTGATGCAGCGCTCAGGCAGTTCCTCTATTTCGGTAACGGCTGGTGGTATTTCGTCATCGCAAAACGGCAACACTAACGGTAATTTCAATAATCAAAACAATAACCAGAATAACAACAACCAGAACAACACGAATCAAAACGGCTATAACCAGAACGGTCAGGGCGGGCAAGGTAACGGCAGTTCAGTACAAAGCTCCAGCGAGACCGATTTCTGGAAAGATCTAAAAGAAGCTATTACAGGGGTGATGGGCTCTGGCCCTGACAGAGCTGTTGTTGTCAGTCCGCAGGCTGGTTTAGTGACTGTCCGTGGTTTGCCTGCTGAAATAGAAGCCGTTCGGGCTTATTTAGGTCAGACCGAAGCCAGTTTGCAGCGTCAGGTGATACTGGAAGTTAAAATCATTGAAGTGACTTTAAATGATGACTATCAGCAAGGTATTAACTGGAGTCAAATCGCAGGCACTATAGGTTCGACCGATATCAATTTCAGCAATAACAGCTTTACCCTGGGCAATAATATTACCGCTCAGATCGGTGGCTTAGGCAGTATAGGTTTTGAGGGCGATGATTTTAGTGGTGTGATTAACCTGCTGGAAACTCAGGGCAATGCACAGGTGCTGTCAAGCCCCCGCGTCACTGCTATTAATAACCAAAAAGCGGTGATCAAAGTTGGTTCGGATGAATACTATGTCACAGGCGTCAGCAGCAGCTCGAACCTGGCGGATACCACAGGCACAGGAACAGGCATCACCAGAGATGTGCCGATCCCTGAGCTGGAGCCTTTTTTCTCTGGTATCGCGTTGGATGTCACTCCCCAGATTAACGTCGATGGAGATGTGATTTTACACGTGCATCCTTCAGTCTCTGAAACCACAGAGCTGAGCAAATCGATCAACTTAGGAGGCACCAGTGCTTACACGCTGCCTTCAGCACAAACCAATATCCGCGAATCCGATACTATTATCAAAGCCCGCAATGGTGAAATTGTTGTGATAGGTGGCTTAATGCAATCCACTATCAGCGACACTGAATCTAAAGTCCCTGTGTTAGGTTCTGTGCCATTAGTGGGTAAATTATTCACCAATATCAGTAAAGTAGAGCGGAAAAAAGAGCTGATTATTCTGATCAAACCTACCGTATCGTCCGGCAGTGCTATGCAGCAGCAACTGAAGCAGTCTGCCGATTTGATTGATCAATGGTATCCGAAGAACTGATTATGTTGTATTTACGCCACTTTGGTTTACAGCAACCTCCTTTCAGTTTAACTCCAAACACGGCGTTTTATGTCGATTTACCTCAGCATCATGAAGCTTTAGAAGTGCTGACCACAGCGCTGAATGTAGGTGAAGGCTTTATTAAGGTGACGGGGGAAGTGGGCACAGGCAAAACTATGCTGTGCCGCAAACTGATGAATGAAGCCGCGGAGGATTGGGTGATTGCTTATATTCCCGATCCTTATTTGTCTCCGCTGGAATTACGTTGGGCTTTTGCCACCGAGCTTGGATTAAAGCAGGCCGATACGATAGATAATCAACAGTTGGTGCAGTTGCTGCAGCACCGCCTGGTGGCCTTGGCTGCTGAAGGCAAAAGAGTCGTGCTGATTATCGATGAAGCACAGGCTTTGCCTGACGATACACTGGAAGCTGTGCGTTTATTAACCAATCTCGAAACTGAGCAACGTAAATTATTACAGGTGGTGCTGTTTGGTCAGCCCGAGCTGGATAAGCGTTTGGCCAGCTACAAATTCCGTCAGTTACGTCAACGCGTCAGTTTTTCTTATCTGTTGCGCGGTATGACCTATTACGAAGTTCAGGCCTATGTCAGCACACGCAGCGAAATAGCGGGTGTACGACAACCACTGTTTTCTCCCGGTGCGTTAAAGGCCATCTGGAAATACAGCAGAGGGATCCCACGGTTAGTCAATGTGCTCAGTCATAAGGGGCTGATGTTAGCCTTTGGCGAAAATAAGCTGCAGGTGGACACCAAACATTTACGTTATGCCGCAAAAGATACGGAAGATGTGCAGGAGCACAAACCCTTCATCAACCCTATCCTGCTTGGAGTGCTGGTCTCTGTCGTTTTCATCCTGGCGGCTGCTGCCTGGCACTATCGGGAGTTGTGGTTATGAGTGT
This sequence comes from Rheinheimera mesophila, assembly GCF_000986865.1. Classification (GTDB taxonomy): domain Bacteria; phylum Pseudomonadota; class Gammaproteobacteria; order Enterobacterales; family Alteromonadaceae; genus Pararheinheimera; species Pararheinheimera mesophila. Next base: position 53,740 of record NZ_LAVS01000096.1, on the reverse strand, counting down.
CATCAATAAAATGCTGCGCGATTTAGACAAACAACAACAGCAGCAACAGCACAGAGGCTTTGTCAGCTTTAAACCTCAGCGTAAATCTCATCTATTGTTATGGGCTGCGGTGCCGTTGGCGCTTTTAGCGGGCTGGTGTGGCCAGGCCTGGTATATGGAGCGTTTTTCTATTCATACCGAACAAGCCGTTACCGCTGCTGAAGTGCAAAAAGGACAAGTGCATCCGTTAGCTGCGGTCACTGAACTGGTGCCGCAGGCGCAAAGTCTGGCAGCCGTCAGTACTGCTGCGACAGAGCCTGTGCGTTTGCAGGATGTGGTAGCAGCCCGCGTCTCCCCGGAAGCTGCTGCTCAACTGGCCAAACAGCCAACAACAGAACCAGTTGCCGTAACAGAAACTGAATTACAGCCTTTTGTCAACCAGCCTGTGGCGCAGCAGCGTGTTGTTGAAGTGGTAGTGGCTGAACCTGTGGCTGCGGCCAGCAATGAAAGCTCGTTTGCAGATACCGCAGCGACAGACGAAGTGCAGGTAAACGAATTTGACCAAAGTGGTGACTTTAGCGCTGAGTCTGAAACTGTGATCGAACCTGACTGGAATGAGCCCCCCCAAGTTTCGGAGAAACCCCGCACTCTGGCGATTGAGAAAGTACAACTGAGTCCGCAGCAACAAAAAGATCTGCTGAAAAGCAAAGCAAAAAAAGCTGAATCCGTTGGAAATCTGGCTCAGGCGATGCAGTTATGGCAGCAAATCCGGCAGCTTGACCCTTCCCAAACTGAAGCTTATTTAGAGTTGTCGCGGTTGGCTCAACTTCAGGGCAATGACGCCGGCGCTTTGCAACTACTGGAACAGGCCAGTGCAGTAGGAGTGCAAGATCCAAAACTTTCTATGGCGTCAGCGGCTTTAGCATTGAAACAACAGGATTGGGCCAAAGCATTAAGCTATTTGCAGTACGAACCTGATATTTTGAGTTACACCGATTTTTACGCCTTAAAAGCTGCAGCGCTGCAAAAAACCAGCCAGCACGCCCAAGCTGTGCAAGTGTTTCAGCAATTGGCCCGTCAACAACCGGAACAGGCGAGGTGGTGGCTCGGCATGGCATTAAGCTACGATGCGATGTCGCAATCAGAGCAAGCATTGCATGCCTACCGCCAGGTGGCTGTCAATGGCTTTGGCTTGTCAGCCCAAAGTCTGGACTATGTCAAAAAGCGTATCGCAGCACTAGAGTAATTTTATGTTAAAACCCAGACTTAAAATGCGGCTTGGCGATTTGTTAGTGCATGAAAACATCATCACTGAACAGCAATTGCAACAGGCGTTAGCGCAACAACAAAAAACAGGCCGCAAACTGGGTAGCAGCCTGATTGATATGCAGTTTTTGACCGAAGATCAGTTGCTGCAGTTTTTATCGCAACAGCTTAAAGTGGATTTGCTGGATATTAGTCAGCAGCAAATTGATCCCAAGGCGGTTGCCTTATTGCCTGAAGTACATGCCCGTCGGTTCCGGGCTTTAGTGCTGGAAGACAGAGGCAGCTCCGTGTTGCTTGGCATGAGCGACCCGGCGGATCTGTCCGTGTTGGACCAAATCGCACCTATGCTGGCGCCGAAAGATATCTCCATTGCAATAGTACGGGAAAGTCAGCTCATTAGTGCTTTCGACCGTTTGTACCGCCGCACTAAACAGATTGAAAGTTTTGCCACTCAGCTCAAAGAAGAATATGCCGAAACCGATATTCTGGACTTTGGCGCGTTAAGCGATCCGACCGACAACGAGAACACCATAGTCAAACTGCTGCAGTCCATTTTTGAAGACGCAGTGCAGGTGCGGGCCTCGGATATTCATATAGAGCCGGACGAAAAACTGCTGCGCATTCGTCAGCGCGTCGACGGTGTGCTGCAAGAAAACGTCTTAAAAGAAGTCAGTATAGTGCCGGCCTTGGTGTTACGGTTAAAGCTGATGGCGCAGTTGGATATTTCGGAAAAACGTTTACCTCAGGATGGCCGTTTTCAAATCAAAATTAAAGGCCGCACTATAGATGTGCGGATGTCGACCATGCCTGTGCAGTATGGCGAGTCTGTGGTGATGCGTTTGCTGGACCAATCTGCAGGTTTGCTGACGATGGAACAAACCGGTATGCCGGACGCATTGCTGAAACGCTTGCGCCGGATTTTAAAAACACCACATGGCATGATTCTGGTGACTGGCCCCACAGGCTCAGGCAAAACCACCAGTTTGTACGGCATGCTCAGCGAACTGAACAAAGAAGGCAATAAAATTATTACGGTGGAAGACCCGGTGGAGTACCGTTTGCCCCGTATTAATCAGGTGCAGGTCAACCACAAAATTGGCCTGACTTTCAGTAATGTATTAAGAACCAGCCTGCGTCAGGATCCGGACATTATCATGGTCGGTGAGATGCGTGATCAGGAAACAGCAGAAATTGGCTTACGCGGCGCCCTCACCGGTCACCTGGTGTTGTCCACTTTGCACACCAACGATGCGATCAGTAGCACCTTGCGGTTAATTGATATGGGTGCGGCTGAATATTTAGTCGCCAGTGCACTACGCGCCATTCTGGCACAGCGGCTGGTGCGACGTTTATGCCCACATTGCAAAAAGCCTTATACACCGGATTCTGCTGAAATCAGTTGGCTGCAACACAAACAGATCGCGGCGGATCAAGAGTTTTGGCATGGTGAAGGCTGCCAGAACTGCAACCATACCGGTTATTCAGGCCGTATTGGGGTGTTTGAGTTGCTGGTAATGAACCGCGAGCTGGCCGATGCGTTGCGTCGTGGCGATGCAGAGGGTTTTGCCAGTGCTGCCCGTATTAACGAGGGATTCCGGCCGCTGGGCGATATGGCGCTGGATTATGCGATGCAGGGCCTGACCAGTATAGACGAAGTGATTAAAGTGTCTGAATACCTTGAACTGGAAGAGCCGGCAGACAGCGCTGATCCAGTGCAGGAATACAGCTAATGGCAACCTTCAACTACATAGCCAGAGACCGACAAGGTCAGTCGGTAAGCGGCAGTATAGAAGCCGGCAGTGAAATGGCGGCGGCAGATATTCTGCTTAAACGCAGCCAGATCCCGATAAAAATTCAGCTACAGGAAGAAAAACAGGCCAGTGCTGCTATCGTCTGGCCCTGGCAGCGGGTCAGCATGACCGAGCTGATAATTTTCTCGCGTCAGATGTACTCGCTGATGAAAGCCGGTATTCCTATTATCCGCGCTATTGTTGGTTTGGCCGAAAGCACTAGTTCTTCCGCGTTAAATACCGTGTTGTTAGATTTAGCCGAGCAGTTAGAAAAAGGTCGTACTTTGTCGGCAGCTATGGCACAGCACCCAAAAATATTTAGTCGGTTAGTGGTGTCTATTGTGCATGTGGGTGAAAACACCGGTCGTTTGGATGAATCCTTTTTGCAACTTTCCAGCTACTTTGAGCAGGAAATGGAAACCAAAAAGCAAATTAAACAAGCCACCCGTTATCCCACTTTTGTACTTTTTGCGATTGCGGTCGCCATGGTACTGATGAATATGCTGGTGATACCGCAATTTGCCACTATGTTTGCCAAATTTAATACGGAGTTGCCCTGGGCAACCAAGGTGCTTCTGGCCAGTTCCAACCTTTTTGTTAATTACTGGCAATGGATGTTGGCTGTGTTGATTGGCATGATCTGGGCTTTGAAACTCTACTTACAGACAGAAAAAGGCCGTTATCAATGGAGCTACTGGAAGTTAAAAACACCTTTGATGGGCTCTATTATTGTGCGGGCGACATTAGGCCGCTTTAGCCGTAGTTTTTCTATGATGCTCAAAGCCGGTGTGCCTCTAACCTCAGCTTTAACCCTGGTCGCTGAGGCGGTAGACAACGACTATATGGCAGAAAAAATCCGCGAGATGCGGAAAAATATAGAGCGCGGTGAAAGCTTACTCAGAGTGGCGGTGCAAAGTGAGTTATTTACACCTTTGGTGCTGCAAATGTTAGCCGTAGGTGAAGAAACAGGGCAGGTAGACGAGATGCTGACAGAAGTTGCTTCTTTTTATGAAAGAGAAGTGGCATATGACCTGAAAGCGCTAACGGCAAAAATAGAGCCTATTCTGATTTGTGTGGTATCAGCTATGGTGCTGGTTTTAGCCCTGGGTATCTTTACGCCGATGTGGGATATGCTGAATGCTTATAAAGGTGGTTAGCAAATAATCGGCAAAAATGAAAAAAATATAAGACAAGTTGACAATACTGAGTAAAATAGGCGCTATTAGCGATAAACTAACAAATAAAGATACGGGGTTAACAGAATGAGACGACAAAGCGGTTTCACTATTATCGAAATTATCATAGTAGTGATTATTTTAGGTTTGTTAGCAGCAACAGCATTGCCACGTTTTTTGGCTATTACTGATGATGCTGAAGACGCATCTATTGATGGTATCGCAGGTGGTTTTGCGTCCGCAGTAGGTTTAGTGCGCGGCCAGTGGGAAATTGACGGCCGTCCTTCAGGTAATTTTGACACTGGTGGTGGCACGTTATCTGCTGATGGTACTTTTATCACTGTAGATGGTGTGGTTGTTGGTGTAAATGCTGAAGCTGGTACTGGTATTATCGCTGGTTTCCCAACAGGTGATAGCAGAGCAGATACAACTATCGCTGATGCATCTATTACTCATGCTGAATGTCTGAATGTATTAGAAAACATTATGCAAAATGCTCCAAGAGCTATAGCTCAAACGTCGCCAGCTCTTGATCTGGATGACTTAACCGGCTTCAGCTTATTTGTGCAGGAAGGGACCGGCACAACCAATAACCAGTGTTTCTACTACCAAACCAATGGTCTGGCAGCAATACCGGCGGCAGGTGTTACAACGGACTTGAATGGTTTCACTTACAATCCAGCCACTGGAGCTGTGAATGTTTTTAAAAATAGACCGAATTAACAGATTTTAATTTATAAACAGAGGTAAGAAGTATGAAAGCTATTAATAAAACTCAACAAGGTTTCACCTTAGTTGAACTGATTATCGTGATCGTAATTTTAGGTATTTTGGCTGTAACAGCAGCGCCGCGTTTTCTGAATCTGACTGGTGATGCCCGTGCTGCAACCTTAGATGCTGTAGAAGCGTCTGTTATCAGTATCAATAGTCTGATCAATGGTAAGGCGAGACTGCAGGGTGTTGATGTAGCAGCTTCTACCGCTACGGTGACTGATGGTACTTTAACTATTAATGTAGCTCAGGGGCAGCCAAGCACAAACACAGGTGATGAAACTGAATGGGCTCAGTTGTTAGATTCTACTGATTTTACAGCAGTATTTAATGCAAGTATCGATCAAACAACAGGCAAATTTACCGCTACTGCGGCAGATCAACGTGATGCAATTTTGATTCTTCCTGCTGGCTACAGTGCTCCAACAGCAGCGGCAGACCTTGGTTGTTATGTGTATGTGGTTAACTATGTAGATGACAACGGTACTGCTGGTGATACAAGCGATGACGTACTTCGCAGAGCCTTGGGCAAAGTCACAGACGGTTGTAACTAAGCTTTAGTACTCGCTATGCCAACAATACGGGCTAGGGTTTCAGGTTTTACGCTTATAGAACTTATTATTGTGGTTCTGTTAATTGGCATATTAACCGTCACTTTATTGCCCCGTTTTGTTGGCAAAGATGGAGTTTCTGAGTTTGTAGCGCGCGATCAAATAGTTAGCTTGCTGCAAACTGTCCAAATAAGAGCTATGCAACAAACCTCAGGAGGGTGTCATAATCTTGAACTTTCCTCTTCAGTGATCGCGCTGCAAGCTATAAATGGTTGTGTTGCGTCGCCTGATTCTGCTTTTTATTTCCAAAGTTCCTCGGATTCAAATGTAACTCTATCTTTGGTCAGTTATGACGGAAATTCAGTGTTACCCAGTTCGATTCTGAGTTTTGACGCTAATGGAAGGCCTGTTTTACCAACAAGCTCAGGCTACAGAGTACGCATTTCAGCGGATAGCATTCTTGATATTTGTGTTGAATCACAAGGCTATATTCATGCCATTGTCCAGGGGGGAGTATGCAACTGAAAAAATACAGTGCAGGCTTTACTCTGATTGAAATTATTATTGGTATTGTTGTTCTGGCTATTGCGCTTGTAGTAATTACCAGCGCTTTAGGACCTTTGTATAAACGCAGCTCCGATCCCTGGCATCAGGTACGTGCAGCAGAGCTCGGGCAGAGCTTTTTAAATGAAATTATGGCAAGAGCGTTCGACGAAGCATCCGATAAAGCCGGAGGAGAATATAGATGTGACGCTGAGGCGGGGACTGAGCCTGAACCCGGAGCGACTTCTTGTAATAACCTATTACTGCTGAGTGATGCTCCTGTATTAGCGTGTCGCGATCAGCAACCTTGTGAACAGACTGGTGGCTGCTCAGCTTGGCGCGAGGAAACAGTCAGAACTTCTTTTGATGATGTTGATGATTTCCATGCTTATGTGGGTACCGGAGCAGATATTGCAAATGTACTCGGCAGTGGAAATGAGGAAGCTGATGAGGCACTTGCCAGCTATTACCAAAGCTACAAAATTTGTGTAGACGTGCGTTATGCCGGGACTGAACTGTCGGTTACAACAAACGAAAGAAGAGCGAAAAAAATAACAGTGTCTATTGTAACGCCTGCTGGTGAACAGGTCGATTTTTCCGCCTATAAAGGTAACTGGTGATGTCCAGACAGCAAGCTCAGCTAAATAATGGCTTCACTTTGGTCGAGTTGATTTTGGTTGTTCTGGTACTGGGTATAATAGGTACTCTGACCACCAGCTATCTTGGCCTCGGAGTTCGTATGTACACTGAAGTTAACCAACGTGCACAATTACTAAGTCAGAGTAGGTTTGCGATAGAACGCTTGACCAGAGAATTGAGGAATGTAGTGCCGAACTCAGTGCGTATTCTGGGAAGCTGTATTGAATTTATGCCCCTGAGTGCAGCCGCCCGTTATTCGATTGCTCCTTTTGATAGTGCAGGGACCAGTTTGACATTTTACAGTGCTGCGCCTGAATGGCAGGATGCAAACGCTTCAAATGATAATATTCTTGTTAAGAATGGGGATTACGTCAGTATTTATCCTACGCTTTCAGGTCATATTTATAGCGATATAGTTTCAGTTGTAGCGGAAAAAAGAACAGTTCAGATCACAGCTAATCCTGTTGCTACAAATGGCACTGTCAGTTTAGCTATCGCATCCAATCGCTTCCCGGCGCAGTCGTCCAGCCAGCGTATGTACCTGATGCCCTCAAGCCCTGTTTCTTATTGCGTGGCCGGTAGTCAGCTTCGTAGATACGATAATTATGCGGTGACAGCAACCCAGCAAGTGATGAATCCAAGTGGGGGAGTTTTGATGGCTGAAGACCTGCAGCAAGACGGTTTCCAGCCTTTTACTATTGCGCCAGCTGTTTTGCAGCGAAACTCTGTTGTACACATCATACTCAAGTTTAAATCAGATTTTGGCGATGATTTGTTCTTCAACCAAGAGGTGCATATTCCCAATGTCCCTTAATTTTGGTGCTTACTCAGCTTCATCGCAAAGAGGTAGCGCACTGGTAATCGCTGTTTTTATTAGTGTAGTGATGTTATTGCTCGTGGTTGCTTTGTCTAAATTATTAACAGCTTCATCTGAGGGAGTATCTTACGAAGCTCAGGGAACGCGTAGCTTTTTTGCCGCCCAAAGTGGTATGGAGTACGCATTGACAGAATTGTTTCCGCTCTCTTCTGCAACAGTAACAACTAGTTGTCCGGTGTCATTGCAAAGCGGTGAGACAGTCAACCTTATGTTGTCTCCTACGATATCTTTTTATACTGCTGGGCTATATAACTGTACTGCACACGTCAGTTGTCGTGAAAGAGCAGATACGGCAGGTGCAGTGACTCATTTTTGGTTAGTCAGTACAGGCCAGTGTGGCGCTGATGGAGTCCAAACCTCCCGCACTATAGAAATGGAAGTCTGGCAATAGTGGGTGCTATAACTAATAAAGCTGTGATCTGTAGTGATACTCTTTTGCGAAAGAGTGAGGTAGCTGTATGAAATTATCGGTGTGGCTGATTGCCAGCTTGTTGTTTTTGGCGAATCTGCCTGCTTTTGCCGCCACTATTAACTTCAATATCAGTCCAACCAATCTGGCCTCATTAAACAGCAGTGGCACTTGCAGTGGAACCTGGTCTTACAGTGGTGGTAGCCGGACTTTCACCTGTTCGGGCCAAATCAGCTTTGCCAGCGGCGACCAAATTTCAACCAATACCAGCTCAGGCATTAGCTTGTCCGCCAACGCTGGTATTACGGCCACAAATAACCTGATCGGCAGTAGCACTAACCGCATCAGTCTGGTCAGTAGTTTTGGTCAAATCCAGATTTATGGCCAAACTCAGCTTTTTGGCACTATTCAAACCGAAAGTGGTGGTGTGCTTGTGCAGGGCACCAGCAATGCGGCACGTGCCAGTATCACAGGTAATATCAGCTCTGAGGCTGCCGTCAGTGTGCAGAACCTGAATCAGACGGGTAGTATTCTGGCTACCTATGGCAGCCTTACACTGACCAATACCAGTTTAAGCGGAAGTTTAACAACCTCAGGCACGGGGTCTGTCAGTAGCAGCTCTGTTGGTGGTGCCGTCAGTATTCGAAATGGCATTACCAGCTCCGCCAGTCAGTACAGCTCAACAGTGACAGTGACGAATGGAACTTTGAATACCAGTAACAGCACTTACAATGCCAATGTCACTATCAGCGGGAGTATCACCACCAATAATGATGTTTTCTTAGCGGATATTACCAGTACCAACGGGGCGTTAAACCTGACCGGTGGCTCGGTTACCGGCATGATCACAACCCCTTGTTGTACCTTAACCACCAATAATACCAACCTGGCCGGCGGTGCTACGGTGCAGTCTGGTATTAGTATCACAGGCGGTACTATCTCAGGTGACTACACCATGACGTCCAATAACCCGGCTGTAGTGAACAATGTCACTATGACCAGTGGTTCTATCACCAGCGCCAGTACGGTCACTATCAATAACAGTACACTGGGGTCAGACACTTCTCCGGTTTTGGTCACCTCAGTGTCCGGTAGTATTACGGTAAATAATTCGCAAGTGTATGGAGATTTAGTCACACCTGACTACGACAAAGTTTATGTCAACGGCAGCAGTGAGGTAGTGGGTTCCTGTATTCCTGTTGATGAGCCTTTATATGCCTGTGGTGGCGTGGCTACTGTCACCAGAGATGCCTACTGGCGTTTTGATGAAGTGCTGTGGAATGGCACCAGCGGTGAGGTAAAAGATTCCTCATTGGAGACCAAACATGGTCGTGCTGTGAATGGTGCTGTGGTCGCTCAGTTGTTTCCATCACCAGCCTCCTGTACTTATGGCGATTTTCAGGCGGTTGGAGCTACTGCTAATCCTTTTGTAGATATTGCCAGAAATAGCTATTTTCACGACAGCGATGAATTTGGTTTTACCCTGTGGCTAAAAATGAGTGCAGCGGCTCAGGCATCCGGTAGCCAGACTATTATGGCGTATGGTGGCGCTGTCAGTGGTGTAGCTGGTCGTTTTCAATTAACCCGCGAGTCGGGCGGTAACTTGAGATTCTCTATCCGGATGACCGGGGGGACTGTACGTTTTGTCGAAACCAGTGGTACGGCGATTTTTAACGATCAGTGGCAGCATATTGCGTTCAGCTACAGCAAGGATAACAGGCGGATGCGGCTGTATGTGAATAATCAACTGGTGGATGATGTTCCGAACAACAGCATAGGTGACAACACCAATGCAAAAACGCCGAATGACGGCACAGGTAACCTGGCGATAGGGGCTTTACCGGACGGAACCACAGGTATCCGTGGCCAGATTGACGAAGTCAGGTTTTATGATCGGGAGTTGCGCGCGTCTGATATTAAAACAATGTACGAACAAGTCGCGACTTGTGTCAGTGAATGTTTTACTGAAAATTTTTCTAATGACACCAACTGGTATTTAACCCAGCGCAACAGCACGCCTCCGTCGTTAAGAACTTCGCCCAATCGTTTGCGACTGACTGAAAATACTATAAATCAGGCCACTTCTATTACTTTCAAACGCAGTTTTCCTGCGGCCGGTAATAAAATGACCATAGAGTTTGACCATTATGCGTATGGCGGCTCCGGAGCTGATGGTATTGCTTTAGTCTTGTCTGATGCTGCTGTCACTCCCGTACCCGGTAGTTATGGCGGCAGTTTAGGTTATGCACAGCGGACTAATGTCAGTCCGGCGCAAAATGGTTTTGCCGGTGGCTGGTTGGGCATAGGCTTTGACGAATTTGGCAATTTCTCTCAGGCTACAGAGGGTCGGGTTGGTGGTACAACAGCAAGGCCTCAGGCCATTGGCGTCAGGGCGGCGAGCAGCACAAACTATGGCTGGCTGGGAGGCACCAATACCTTATCCCCCACTTTGAGTGCTACAGGTAGTACTCTTGCCCGTGGTGACAGATACAGAATTACTATTGATTCCAGAATCTCAAGCCCGCAAACGGTTTCGTTCCAGTTGGAAAGACGTCTGGCTGGTGGTTCCAGTTACAGCACGTTACTGACTTCATCAAATTTACTCAGTTTGGGACAACCTGCACCGCCGGCAAACCTGTTGCTGTCTTACACTGGTTCTACAGGCGACAATACCAATTTTCATGAAATTACTAATATTCAGGTCTGTACGCAAAAGCCCTCGACACCTGTTGAGATAGGGCCAAGTGTCCACCATTTTGAACTGAGTTATCCGGTACAGGGATTAACCTGCGAATCTTCAGCCGTAACAATCAAGGCTTGTGCGGATGCGAGTTGTTCTACTTTATATACCGGGGCTGCTACTTTAACTCTAAACGCCAGCAACATTGCGTCCTGGGTGGGTGGAAATCAGGTGACCTTAAGTAATGGTCTGGCTACTAAATACCTGAGTAAAACAGCCAGTGGTGATTCGGTGATCAGTGTCGCATCATCCAGTGTCGCAACCAGCGCTGCAGCGGTCTGTAAAGAAGGAAGCTCAGTGGATGCTGCTTGTAGCATGACGTTCCAGAATACGGGGTTGCGTTTTAGCACAATTCCGAATCAGGTCGCGGGTGCTCAGAGTGCCAGCAAGGTGAAGTTGCAGGTTGTTCGCACTGATACAAATACGGGCGCTTGTGTTGCGCGAGTCACTCCAGCCAGCGCAGTCAGATTTGCTTATCAATGTGTAAACCCGACAAGTTGTGTTGCGGGTCAAACCTTTGAAATCAATGACTCTGTGCAATCGGCAAATGGAGCAAGCTGCTCAACCAGCCCCAATTTTAATGCGATAAGTGCAAATCCTGTTTCAGGTGTGACTCAATACACCAGCTTAAATCGCTGTTTTAATTCAAGTTCTGCGGAGACGGAATTTAATATTAAGTATTCCGATGTTGGGCAAGTCAAACTATATGCCCAGCTTCAGCTTGCTGCTTCAGGCAATGAGCCTGCTTTGTCATTAAGTCAGGAGTCTAATGCATTTGTGGTAAGGCCTTACCAGATTAATGTCACCACAGCTCTGTCCTCTGCGACTGCAAATCCAGCCAATGCGCCTAACCCGCAAACTTTAGACACTGGTGCTGGATTTATTGCAGCAGGAGAAGCCTTTCAGGTCTATGTTTCCCCGGTAAATGCATCTGGAGCTATCACCCCTAACTATGGCAACGAGACCAGCCCCGAAACTGTTGCTGTTGATTTTGGCCAATTATTGCACCCAGTGGGAGGTAGTAACGGCACTTTAACTTCGGGTACAGCTTTTACCAAGATCAATAGCGGGACTTATAGCAATAGATTTCATAGCACTGGTTTTAGCTGGAATGAGGTGGGTAGTATCAGTTTGCTGGGCAGAGTTGGAGATAATAATTATCTGGCAACGGGCGCAGGGGCTCAATTGAGTAGTGTGCCCTATACAGTCGGGCGTTTTTTCCCAAAACACTATTCATTAGCCAGCTCATCCTTCAACAATACTTGCTCAACCTTCAGTTATATGGGGCAACCTGCTGTGACGCTGGAGTATGAGCTTCAGGCTAAAAATCTGGTTGGTGCTGTGACACAAAACTACGGTCCAGGCTATGGTGTGCTCGCCGTACCTTCGGTGGTGCTGGAAAATGCGGACAATGGCACCGATCTCAGCAGCAGAGCCAGTGTTGCCGTCTCGAGTTGGAGCCAAGGTAAATATACCTTCTCACAGAACAACCTAAGTTTTAGCAAACTGACGACTCCGGACGGTCCTTATCCAGCGCTGATGGCTGGCGTTAAACTTACCGATACTCTGGATGGCAGAGATTTGGAAATAAAAAATATGAACCCAACCAGTGCAGGAGTATGCGGCAGCGCCTGTGTAGCTGTGGCTCTCAGTGGAACTCTGGATATGCGTTATGGCCGTTTTGCCTTGCTGAATGCTTCAGGTCCGGAAGACGAAGACTTGCCTATAGTGCTGCAAAGTCAGTATTGGAATCGTGATAGATTTGTGAGAAACACTGCAGATAATTGCAGTCTATTTACCCCAGACAAATTGTGGGTTACGGGTGTTACCACAAATAAGGGGGGAGTTGCTGGGGCTATGGAATTAGGCGAAAACCCATACCAGCATTTGTTTATTCCTGCGCCGAATGTGCCGGGTATGGCAGGGCTGGAGTATCAAATTCCTGTTGAATTAGAATTCATGAAATATCCCTGGAATGGAAGCAGTATGGAAAACCCCACTGCCGAAGCTGTTTTTGGTCGTTTCCGCGGCAACAAGCGGCAAATCTTCTGGCAGGAGAAGCTGAACTAAGAAAAATTAAGTCGGAGAGTGGGTGCGGGCGAGATCGCGCCCTTGCGACTTATATTCTCGCTGCAACAAAACTTAAATTCATCCGCTTTGTCTGATGACGAAATAATTGGCTTTTCAATAGCTTTGGTTTAATTTGGTAAAAACTAAAGATAAAGCTATTTTCTTGGCGTTTTGTTACTTAAAATAAGCGCCATTTCGTCGGGCACCTTGTGTCACCACCTCTTAGTTAAAAGGATTAGTCTGTTCCATGTTAAATAAATTGCGTGGTCTGTTTTCAAATGATCTGTCGATCGACCTGGGGACAGCCAATACACTCATTTACGTAAAAGATCAGGGTATCGTATTAAACGAGCCTTCAGTAGTTGCTATTCGTCAGGAAAGAACTGGCGGACCTAAGAGTGTTGCGGCCGTTGGCCACGCCGCTAAGCGTATGCTTGGACGTACTCCTGGCAACATCAAAGCCATTCGCCCAATGAAAGACGGTGTAATAGCCGACTTTTATGTGACTGAAAAAATGCTGCAGCATTTTATCAAACAAGCCCACAGCAACAGTTTCCTGCGTCCTAGCCCACGGGTTTTGGTCTGCGTGCCTTGTGGTTCTACCCAGGTTGAACGCCGTGCTATTCGTGAATCTGCTCAGGGCGCTGGTGCCCGCGAAGTCTACTTAATCGACGAGCCAATGGCCGCCGCTATAGGTGCAGGTTTACCAGTGTCTGAAGCGACAGGTTCTATGGTGGTCGACATTGGTGGTGGCACCACTGAAGTAGCCATTATCTCTTTGAACGGTGTGGTGTATTCCTCATCCGTTCGTATTGGTGGCGACAAGTTTGACGACGCTATCATCAACTATATCCGTCGTAACTACGGCATCCTGATTGGTGAAGCCACAGCAGAACGGATCAAAACCGAAATTGGTTCAGCTTACCCAAGCGACGAAATTCTGGAGATTGAAGTGCGTGGCCGTAATCTGGCTGAAGGTGTGCCTCGCAGTTTCACCATGACCAGCAACGAAATTTTAGAAGCCTTACAAGAGCCTTTAGCTGGTATCGTTTCCGCGGTAATGGTTGCACTGGAGCAATCTCCGCCAGAGTTGGCGTCTGATATTTCAGAGCGTGGCATGGTATTAACAGGTGGTGGCGCTTTATTACGTGATTTAGACCGCCTGTTGATGGAAGAGACCGGTATTCCTGTGGTGGTGGCTGACGATCCGCTGACCTGTGTTGCGCGTGGTGGTGGTAAAGCCTTAGAAATGATCGATATGCATGGTGGTGATGTATTTAGTTACGACTAACAAGTCAGTCCTGAATGAAACCTATCTTTGAGCGTGGCCCATCTTTGCCATTACGACTGTTTCTTGCAGTCTTATGCAGTGTTGGGCTAATGACGCTGGACAGATTTACCGACAGCTCGACACAGTTGCGCAGTTATTTAACCGCAACTGTGAGTCCTTTGTATTATCTGGCCAATTTACCTCAGGCTATGTTGTCTGACGCCTCCGAACAATTTATGTCGCATCAGCGCTTACTGGAGCAAAACCAGAAGCTGCGCGAAACCTTACTGCGGCAAAATACCCAGATGCAGCGCCTGCAGTTTTTACAGCAGGAAAACGACAAATTACGTTCCTTGTTAGGCTCAGTGCCTGTGGCTGATAGTAAACGCCTGGTGGCTGAAGTACTGGCGGTCTACAGCCATCCATTCAGTAACCAGATAGTGATTAACAAAGGCAGCAACGACGGAGTGGTCGCGCAGCAACCTTTAATCGACGATTTAGGTGTACTGGGACAAATTGTCAGCGTGGGGCCAACCAGCAGCCGTGCTTTACTGATTTCTGATACCACTCATGCGATCTCTTTGCGGGTTGAACGTAATGGCGATCATGTGGTGGCTGAAGGCTTGGGTCAGTCGGATGAAGTGCGGCTGATGCATATTCCGCACAGTGCCGATATTCAGCAGGGTGACAAACTGATTACCTCTGGGCTGGATGGTATTTTCCCTGAGGGCTATCCGGTGGCTGAAGTCGTGCGGATCAGCCGCAACGCACAGCAGCCATTTTTACAGGTGTATGCCCGGCCTTATGCTCAGTTAGACCGGATCCGTTATGTATTGTTAGTCTGGCCTAAAGCTAAACCAGAAATTGACGAGCAGATTGCGCCGCCTGATGCCGAAGCTGCTGCTGTGGCAGGAGATCGTTGATGGAAAAGTCGCATCGTTTATATCTGGTGTATTTATCCCTGATGTTTTCTCTGGTGCTGGCGGTAGTGCCTTTGCCTGCTATGGTGAAGTTATTTCGCCCGGACTGGCCTTTGCTGGTGCTATTTTACTGGGCCTTGGCTTTGCCATTCCGGGTCAGTATAGGCACTGCTTTTGTGGTCGGCTTTTTATTGGACGTGCTGGTCGGTACTGTGCTTGGCGTCAATGCTCTGGCGTATTCGATCATCATTTATTTTTGCTCAGCCCATCATTTAAAAATCCGTAACTTCTCTATTTTGCAACAAAGCTTAGTGATAGCGCTGTTCCTGGCGTTTTATCATTACTTTATCTTTTGGCTCAGCCATTTCTTAACCGGTGTAGTCTTCACTATGGCCTATTTATGGCCCGTGGTGACGGGAGCTGCAGTCTGGCCCTGGATTTTCTGGTTACTACGCCGCATCCGTCGCCAGTTTAAAATTCATTGAGTGTTTGTATGATTGCCCTTGCATCCGCTTCACCCCGTCGCCGCGAGTTATTAGGCCAGTTGCAGCAGGAGTTTGTGCTGGTCAGTGGCACTATTGACGAAACTCAGCTCAACGGAGAAACCGCTGATCAGTACGTTTTGCGTTTAGCAGAGCAAAAAGCTCAGGCAGGTTTTGCAAGTCAAAGCACTCCACTTCCTACTTTAGGCGCCGATACCATAGTGCAGGTGGACGACTTAGTGTTAGGTAAACCTGCCGACCTGGGTGATTTTCAACGCATGATGAGGTTATTATCAGGTCGGAGTCATTGGGTAAAAACTGCGGTGGCTCTGGCAACCCAGCAGGGTATAGTCAGTCGCACAGTCGCGACTAAAGTCTGGTTTAAGCCTCTGTCTGAACAGGAAATACTCTGGTACTGGAACACAGGTGAACCAGCAGATAAAGCCGGTGGTTACGGTATTCAGGGCCTGGCTGGCCAGTTTGTGCAGCGTATAGATGGCAGCTACTTTGCTGTGGTCGGTTTGCCTTTGTACGAAACGGCCCAGTTGTTGCTCACTCTGAAGGAAAAGCCATGAGCGCAGAATTACTGATCAATGTAACGCCCAGTGAAACCCGGGTCGCTTTGATTGAAAACGGCGTGTTACAGGAAGTGCACATCGAACGGCAGGCCAAACACGGGCTGGTCGGCAATATTTATATGGGCAAAATCAGCCGGGTATTGCCTGGGATGCAAGCTGCCTTTGTCGATATCGGTTTAGATAAAGCCGCTTTTTTGCACGCGTCCGATATAGTCACTGCGGGGTTAAACATTGCCGATGCTGAACTTAAAGCTGGTCCGGTCAAAGATATTCGTCTTTTAGTGCACGAAGGTCAGTTTTTGCTGGTGCAGGTGGTGAAAGACCCGCTGGGTACTAAAGGCGCCCGTTTAACGACGGATATCACTTTACCCAGCCGCCATCTGGTGTTTATGCCGGGCTCCGCCCATGTTGGGGTGTCGCAGCGTATTGAAAGTGAAGCAGAGCGTCAGCGTTTAAAAGACATAGTCAGTACTTGTCTGGATGAAAGCGGCGGTTACATAGTTCGTACTGCAGCTGAAGGGGCAGGTGAAGATGAACTGCTGCACGATGGTAAGTTTTTGCAAAAACTCTGGGCCAAGGTTTTAAAGCGCAAAAAAAATGCCCGCAAAGAAACCATGTTGTATGAAGAGTTAACCTTGGCCTATCGTATTTTGCGTGATTTTGTCGGTTCTGATTTAGAGCGGGTGCGGATTGACAGCAAACTAACCTACCAGCAACTGCATGCCTTTACTGAAGAATTTGTGCCTGAAATGACATCCCGGCTGGAGTATTATCCGGGCGAGCGGCCGGTGTTTGACTTATTCGACGTGGAAAATGAAATTCAGCGCGCGCTGGAGCGCAGGGTCATGCTAAAAAGTGGCGGTTATCTGATGATCGACCAAACCGAAGCCATGACCACGATAGACGTTAATACCGGTGCTTTTGTTGGCCATCGTAATTTAGAAGAAACCATTTTTAACACCAATATTGAAGCCACTCAGGCCATAGCCCGTCAGTTACGACTACGCAATCTGGGCGGCATTATTATTATCGATTTTATCGACATGCAAAGCGAAGAACACCAAAAGCGGGTGTTGCATAGTTTAGAAGTGGCGCTGAGCCGGGATAAAACTAAAACCAATATTCATGGTTTTTCTGCGCTTGGGTTAGTGGAGATGACCCGCAAACGCACCCGCGAGAGTCTGGAGCATGTGCTGTGCGGCGAATGCCCTGTCTGTGCCGGCCGTGGCAGTTTAAAAACAGTGGAGACGGTCTGTTTTGAAATATTGCGGGAAATAGTGCGGGTGAACCGGGCTTATGTGGCAGATAAATTTGTAGTCTATGCCTCACCTGCGGTAAAAGATGCGTTAATTAATGACGAATTTCACAGCATGGCTGAACTCGAAGTTTTTATCGGTAAACAAATCAGTGTGGTGATCGAACCTCAATACGGTCAGGAACAATTTGACGTGGTGATGATGTAGTGCGAACGGTAAAACAGGCCTGGTTTTATTGCTTACACAAGCTCTGGATCTTTTTTGCTATCTTCGTGGTGTTGATGGCCACCTTAGTCTCTGCTTTACGTTTTGGCCTGCCTTACGCCCCCGGTTATAAAACTGACATTGAACAGTGGATCAAAGCCGAATATGGTACTGAAGTACGGATTGGCGCTTTGTCGGCCGGCTGGCAGGGTACAGGGCCAGCTCTGGTATTACAGCAATTGGAAGTGCTGGATAGTCAATATCAACCGCAACTGACCATCAAAGAAACCGGGATCCGGTTAGATTTCTGGCGTTCGCTGCGTACCATGAAACTCAGTGCTGCTCATTTTGAACTGACAGGTTTAACCTACAGAGTGGATGCCCAGCGTTGGTTGGGGACTGGCGTTGCTACCCCGACAGACAATCAGCAGTTATTTGATGCCTTGCAGGATCTGTTTTTTAAGCAGTTGCAACATTTCTCTGTGCTGGATAGCCAACTGGTGTTCAACAACACCCAAGACGAGGATATCCGGTTGGATATCAAAGCGCTGAACTGGCAAAACGAAGGCGAGCGGCATCAGGGCTGGGGTGAGCTGTCTGTGGCTGATGTCACCGCCAATACCTTGTCTTTTATCATTGATTTAACTGGTGAGCCGTCTAAGGCTCAGGGCCAGTTGTATCTGGCCAGCCAGCAACTGGACTTGTTGCCCTGGTTTCAGCAGTTGTTACCGCAAACCCGTAAACTCAACAGTGCCAAATTAAACTTCGCCGCCTGGGGGGATATTAAAGCCGGTAAGTTACAGCAGATTGATGTGGCTTTGTCGGATAACAACGTCGGCTGGCTGAAAGATGGGGTCTGGAACAAAGTCGCCTTGTCTGACGGTTATCTGCGTTGGGTGCCTATGGCCAAAGGCTGGAATTTAAGTTCCAGCCCTATGACGCTGAGTAACAGCAGTCAAAGCTGGCCAGGTTTACAGTTGCAACTCAGTCAGAATGAATTGGGTTATCAGGCTTCGTTACAGAATGTGCAGTTGGGGGTCGCCCGTCCTTTACTGGAACTGTTTTCTGATGGTTCGGAGCAATTGCAGTCGCTGCTTGCTTACCAACTGGATGGCAAAGTCGAACGACTGGACCTGATCACCGAAAACGAACAGTGGTACTTATCCGGTCAGTTTAATGAACTCGCTTCAGCACCTGTGGCTGATGTGCCGGGTGTGAAAGGTTTTCATGGCCGTTTTGTCGCATCTGAACATTTTGGCTGGCTGGGTTTAAAAGCAGAAGATGGCGCGCTGCAGTGGGGCCAGGCCTTCAGTAAAGATTGGACTTACACAGGGGCTGAATTAGAACTGGCCTGGCGCAAAAGAGCGGGCAACTGGCAAATTCTGGTGCCTTATCTGAGCTTATGGCAAGACGCCTTTACTCTGGAAGCTGAGCTGGTGGTCAATCTGGACGATCAACCTGATATGGATTTAGTGGCTGAGCTGCATGGTGTGCCGGTACAAAACGCAGAGCAGTTTTTCCCGAAATTTTACATGCCAGAGTCGGTGATCAATTATTTGAAACCAGCCCTGGTGTCGGGCGATGTCAGCTCAGGCAAAGTGCTGTGGTCCGGTAATTTTGCAGCCTACCCTTATGCCGGAAAAGATGGGGTATTTCAGGCACTGGCCGATGTCACCAATGCCGAGTTTTTATTTGATGAAAACTGGCCCAGCTTAACGGATTTATCGGCTGAACTATTTTTTGAAAATGCCGCCATGCTGATCAGCAGTAAATCCGGTTATTTGGTGGATGCCCCTGTGGATCAGGGCGTACAAGTCGCCATTCCTGATTTGTACAATGCCGAACATTTAATTATTGATATTAAACAGCAGTTACTGGCTGAACAGGTAACGACCTTAATGCAGGCTTCACCTTTACATGATTCTGTCGGTGAAACGCTGGCTTATTTAGGCGTGACAGGGCCGGTGAAAGGTGACGTGCGTCTGACCCTGGGGTTGAATGAGCCAAGCGTTGATGTCAAAGGCGCTATTGATTTTGAACGCAATGGGGTGGCGTTGTCTGCACCAGCTCTGGTAGGGGAGAATCTGACAGGCAGACTGTCATTTCACAACGATGTTCTGACGGCTGACGATTTGCAGCTATTTATCAGCAATATTCCAGTGCAGTTTGGTTTTCGTGGTGCACAGCAGCAGGACAATTACAAAATTTCTTTGTTAAGTCAGGGATTGCAGAACAGTCAGGAATTACTACTGAGCCTGGCGCCTCAACTGGAGCAGTTTGCTACAGGCCCGTTAAACTGGCAGTTTAAGCTGGATTTATTATTGGCTGGTGAGGGGTATACCTATCAGGCTGATCTGGCCTTAGATTTAACTGATACCGAATTAGTGCTACCTGCGCCGCTGGCAAAACCAGCCGGTCAGACCGGCACTGTGTTCTGGTCCTCCAGTGGCAGTCAGGACAACTCTGTCATCGCCCTGACGTATCAGGATTTAGTCTTTTTTGATGCCAGTTATCTGCATGCGCAGGGGCAAATTGGTCGTGCGCATTTAAGCTTAGGCAGTAAAGAAAATGCTGGTTTTGCCGATGGTTTTACCATTAGCGCTGAGCTGGATAAAACCGACTTTATGCCCTGGTTTGATCTGATCCGTCAGCAGATCAGTCAGCAATCGGATGACACCGGACTATTGCCTGCGCTAACTTCAGTCAAAGCCAAAGTGAATACCCTGACGGTGACTGAGGATATCCGCTTCGAACAGGTGCAACTGCAGTTAAAACCACAACAGGATGCCTGGGTTGTTGACATTAACTCCAGTCAAACCAAAGGCCAGTTAACCTTAGCAAAAGATTTGATGGCGCAGGGCATAGCGGCCAATCTGGAGTTCTTGCAATTATTCCCTTACGACCCGGTGAAAGCCGAAGCTGAAGCTTTGGCTGCTGCAGAATCTCTGGCAAAGCTTACGAAAGAACAACAAATTGCCAAAGCCCTGGCTGAAGTGGTGAAACCTGAACCCATGCCCTGGCTGGCTGATTTGCCTCCGATCAACCTGGACTGTAAGCGTTGTGTGTTTGGACCTTTTGATTTAGGTCACCTGACGATGCAGACCGAAGCAGACGGTGAGCGTTTAACTATACATAGTTTTGAATCCCGCTATAAAAAGCATCAGCTCAGTATCAAAGGTCAGTGGCAAAAAGATGCAGAGGCCGGAGTGACCACGTTATCCGCGAGCTTAACCAGTCCGGATTTTGGTCAATTGATGAAAGATTACCACTTAAGCTCGGCGATTGCGGGCAGTTCTGCCCAAGTGCAAATTGACAACCTAAGCTGGGCTGGTGGCCCCACTCAGTTTAACTATGCCACTTTAGCTGGCAAACTGAACTGGCAGTTGGGTGAAGGTTCGTTGTCTGAAGTCAGTGACAAAGGCGCTCGTTTACTGTCGTTATTCAGTCTGGGATCGTTGGTGCGTAAGTTGAAACTGGACTTCAGGGATATCTTCGCCAAAGGCTTTTTCTACACGGAAATGAAAGGCGACTTGCAACTGGATAAAGGTGTAGTGCACACCAATAACACTGTAGTGGACGGTGCTGCCGGTAAAATTGAGATCCAGGGTTATGCTGATTTAGTCACAAGGCAACTGGATTATCAGATGGCATTTTTACCGAAGATCACCTCGAGTCTGCCGGTGTTAGTCGCTTTATTGCAATTTAATCCGGCCACAGGCTTAGCCGCTTTGGCTCTGGATGAAATCGTGGAGTCGGCTGAGGTGGTGTCGAAAGTTAACTTTGTCGTGACAGGTAATTTTGATCAGCCGGAAGTGGTTGAGGTTGCGCGGCACACCACAGAGGTAGAGATCCCTCGTTCTGAATTATTAAAAGCCGAGCAGGAAAAACGTTTACGTTTGCAGCAAGAACAAGAACCGCAGCAAAAGCCGGTTAAACCCGCTGCGAGCAGTAAAGCAAAAGAGCAAAGCAGGGAGAAAGCCAATGGCTAAGCTCTGGCGTTTATCTGCGGTACAAATGACCAGTGGACCTGATCCTTTAGTGAATCTGGAGAAAGTGGATCAGTTGCTGGCTCAGTTGCCTAAAGCATCACAACATCTGGCAGTATTGCCTGAAGGTGTCGCTGTATTTGCCGGCCCTGACGGCTTAAACCTGCAATTGGCGGAAGCCTTAGGCTCTGGTCCTTTGCAAAACGCCTATGCAGCTTTGGCAAAACAACATCAGCTACATTTATTAGTGGGTACTTTGCCCACCCAAACTTCTGATCCAAGCCGTTTTGCCGCCAGTAGTTTGTTATACAGCCCAAACGGCGAGTTACTGGCGGATTATCAGAAAATTCATTTGTTTGATGCCTTAGTTAATGACAGCAGCAAGCAGTATCTGGAGTCCGCCACTACTATGCCGGGTCAGAAGTTAACTCTGGCTCAACTGGCGCAGTTAAAGTTAGGCATGCTGATTTGCTACGATATGCGTTTTCCGGGCTTAGCCCAGGCTTTGGCCGCCCAGGGCATGAACGTGATGGCGGTGCCCTCGGCCTTTACTACTGTGACAGGAGAGGCGCATTGGCATACTTTGTTAAGAGCCCGTGCTATCGAAACCCAGAGTTTTGTCGTGGCACCAGCTCAGGTGGGTACTCATCCCAATGGTCGTCAGACCTATGGCCATAGTTTAATTATCGACCCCTGGGGCCGTATTCTGGCCGAAGCCGATGGCAGCAGCGAAATGGTGCTGAGTGTCGAAACAGATTTAGATCTTTGCCAGCAGTTGGCAGAGAAAATGCCAATAAGGCACCACAACAGATTTCAAAGTGAGTTCAAAACATGAATAAGGTCGAACAGAACCTGTTAAGCGCCAGTGACTTGAGCGCCAGTGATTTACAGCAAAGCTTAGGCTTTTTGTTTGCGCATAAACTGGACTACGCTGATTTGTATTTTCAGTCCAGTGTGCATGAGTCCTGGGGTTTAGAAGATGGTTTAGTCAAAGATGGCTCTTTTAATATTGAGCGTGGGGTTGGTGTTCGTGCGATCAGTGGCGAAAAAACTGGTTTTGCCTATGCCGATTCTATTTCAGCCGCCGCCTTAAAACAGGCGGCAGAGGCGGCCCGTGGTATAGCTGCAGTGGGGCAACAAGGCGCAGTGCAGGTTTTTAAGTCACAATCCCAGCCGCAAATTTATTTGCCTTGTGAGCCGCTGCAAAGTTTAGACAATACTGCCAAGGTGGAGCTGCTCAAGCAAATTGAAGCTTATATTCGTAGCCTCGACAGCAGAGCAGAACAAGTGGCGGTCAGTTTATCCGGCGTTTATGAAGAAGTGTTAGTAGCGGCCTCTGATGGTACTTTTGCGACAGATATTCGGCCTTTGGTGCGACTGAATTGCTCTGTCTTACTGCAGCATAACGGTCGTCGTGAGCGCGGTGGCAGTGGTGGTGGTGCCCGTACCAACTATCAGTATTTCCTCGAAGATGTGAATGGTTCGCCGCGTTGGCAGGGCTATGCCCGTGAAGCTGTGCGTATGGCTCAGGTGAACTTAACAGCGGTTGATGCACCTGCCGGTACTATGCCTGTGGTCTTGGGCTCTGGCTGGCCGGGCGTGTTGTTACACGAAGCGGTAGGCCATGGTCTGGAAGGGGATTTTAACCGCAAAGGCTCTTCTACTTTTTCTGGTCGTGTTGGTGAGCAGGTGGCGTCCAGGCACTGCACTATTGTCGATGATGGTACTTTAGCGCATAGACGTGGTTCACTGAATGTCGATGACGAAGGCACTGCCAGTCAATGTAACGTGCTGATCGAAAAAGGTATTCTCAAGGGCTATATTCAGGATAAACACAATGCCATGCTGATGAATGTAGCTCCGACAGGCAATGGCCGTCGTGAGTCATTTGCTCATTTGCCTATGCCCCGTATGACCAATACCTACATGTTGGCCGGGGACTATGATCCACAAGAAATTATTGGCAGTGTGAAAAAAGGTATTTATGCGCCAAACTTTGGTGGTGGCCAGGTGGATATCACATCCGGCAAATTTGTATTCTCCGCTTCAGAAGCCTACCTGATTGAAAATGGCAAAATTACCACTCCTATTAAAGGTGCAACTCTGATCGGCAATGGCCCGGAGGCGATGCAACAAGTGTCTATGGTGGGGAATGATCTATCGTTAGACACTGGTGTGGGGGTCTGCGGTAAGCAAGGTCAAAGTCTGCCAGTAGGGGTGGGACAACCTACCTTAAAACTGGATGCAATGACGGTCGGCGGTACGGCATAACGGCTATCCTGACGAAAAACGCTAGGACTTTGTGCCGTTTTGCGGCAAGATCCAACTCATTAGAGAGAGCTAAAAATGGGGTCCGATCACCGTGTTCACAGCATTGTGTTCTGATCTCCGTTTAACCGACTGAGAATTTCGCCTGTTATGTTACAAACTTTGTTAAATAGACGCCGTCTGGCCAAATTGCCAAAAACAGATCTGGTTGCTGAAACCGTTTCTGTCCTCTGGTCAGCCGCCGATTACAAAAGCACAGTGCTGGAACTGATCCAGCGTGCGCAACATCGTATTGTGATCACGGCGTTGTATCTGCAAGCCGATGAAGCAGGCGAACAAATTCTGCGGGCTTTATTCAGTGCCAAACAGCAAAAACCTGATTTACAGGTCACGGTTTATGTTGATTATCACAGAGCCCGTCGTGGCTTGATAGGTCAGGAAGGTGCGCGCACCAATAATGATTTTTATCGTGAGATTGCCAAAGACTACGAGCTGCCGATCCAAATTATTGGTGTACCGGTAAAAAAGCGTGAACTCTTTGGTGTGCTGCATTTAAAAGGTTTTGTGTTTGATCACACCCTGCTGTACAGCGGCGCTTCGCTGAATAATGTTTATCTGGCAGAGCAAAACCGCTACCGGGCGGACCGCTATCTGGTGCTGCAAAATCAGGTGATGACAGATGCGATAGTGCAGGCCCATCAGCAGTTATTTGGTGATGAAGAACAAACACCACAGTTGCTGGATGACGAAGCTTATGTCAGTCAGGCAGTCAAACGTCAGTCACGTTTATGGCTCAAACATGCCAAAGCCACCCGTTATCATTATGAAGATAAAACAGATTCAGCCTTACGCGCTTCGTTGCTGATGGGCTTAGGGCGCCGCAACAATGAGCTCAATAGCACTGTACTGGCTTTGCTTGCTGTAGCGCAGCAGGATGTGCTGATTTACACTCCTTATTTTAATCCGCCTGTGGCTTTGGCCAGAGCGCTGCGTAAATGTTTAAAACGTGGTGTCACTGTGACCATAGTAGTGGGCGATAAAACCGCTAACGATTTTTACATTCCGCCAGGCCAGCGTTTTAGCAAAATTGGTGGTTTACCTTATTTCTACGAAACTATTTTGCGTAAGTTTGTCCGTGCCAATCAAAAGTTTATCGATGCCGGTATATTGCACGTCAAACTGTGGAAACATGAAGACAACAGTTATCACCTCAAAGGCTTAAGTGTGGATGGGGTCAAACATCTATTTACCGGCCACAATCTGAATCCACGGGCTTTTTCGCTTGATTTTGAAAATGGAATTTATGTCGAAGATGACCTGCAGCAACTAAAAACCTTGCTGGAGCAGGAAAAACAGGTGATCACAGCCCACGCCAGCGAAATTGTGCATTATTCAGAAATTGAAACTGTGCGCGATTATCCGGACGTGGTGCAAAAACTGTTAGGTCAGTTGCGTCGGATAGGTGCAGATTTAGTGGTCAAGCGATTGATTTAAGCCTGAGGGTCAGGCCTTGAATGTTGAATGCAAAATCCAAGGCCTGACCCCGTCGATCAGTCTTCTAAAATAGCCGGTTTAATCAGCTGGAACAGTTCACGAAATGCCTTAGGAGGCTGGTTTTTTTCCTGCTCCTTTTTCGCATTACGGATCAGGGTGCGTAATTGTTGTACATCCACTTGCGGAAATGCCGCCACAAATTCAGTCACTGCATCAGGGTTGGCAATTAGCTTATCGCGCCAGGTTTCGACTAAATGAAACTTACGGGTGGCGGCCTGATTGGTATTACGCAGCACAGCCAAAGCACGCTCAATAGGTTCCAGATCGCGGGTACGCATTAAACGGCCGATAAACTGAATATGACGACGTAACGCTTCGTGTTTTTTTACCAGCTTGTCAGCTAAAGCCAACGCTTCTCTTAACTCATCATCTAAGTCGAGCTTAGCGCGGGCTGCAGGGCTTAATGCCACCAGCTCTTCGCCCAGCTTTTGCAGTGCGGTCATCTCTTTTTTGACTTGGGTCTTACTTTTACCATGCTCAACATCCCAGTCGTCGCCATGGGTAAAGTCGGTCATATCGGCCATAGAATTCTCTTACCATCTTGATTAATACGGCAAGTATACCTGATTGGCTGTACTCTGTCGTGTTTCGGATTGGCTTGGGCCGGGCAACCATAAAGCTCGTGCCCTGGCCCAATTATTGTCGAACTATGATAAGCTGAACGCAAAATTCTGGTAGGTATAAACACAGATGAGTCAAACCGAAGTTACAATCTGGCAAGAAATCGCCGAAGTCAAAGATGCGGTCAGCCAGGTACTGGCGCATGCCAAACAATTAGGCGCCAGCAGCGCCGAAGCTTCAATGAACCGCACCCGGGGTTTAAGCGTGGAAACCCGCCATGGTGAAGTAGAGACAGTTGAATTTAATCAGGACGGTGGCCTGGGGATCAGTATTTATGTTGGTCAGCGTAAAGGTTCTGCTTCTACCGCTGATTTAAGCCCTGCGGCGTTAAAACGTACAGTCGAAGCGGCTATTGATATAGCCCGTTACACTTCGGAAGATCCGCATGCAGGTTTAGCAGAAGCGGCTTGGCTGGAATTATCACCGCCGGATCTTGATTTGTTTCACCCGGCCTCTGTCTCGACTGAACAAGCCATTGAATGGTGTAAAGCCTCGGAAGAGGCGGCTTTTGCTTATGATGGCCGTATTACCAATTCGGAAGGCGCGTCCTTTTCATCACATCAGGGCTTAAAAGTCTACGGCAACAGTCATGGTCAACTGGTGGGTTACCCAAGCAGTCGTCACAGTTTAAGCTGTGTGGTGATAGGCGAAGACGGCGACGATATGCAGCGGGATTACAGCTACACAGTCGCCCGCGAATTAGGCGCTTTGCTGGACCCGGCTCAGATTGGTCGTGAAGCCGCAATGGAAACAGTACAACGCTTAAATGGCCGCAAGCTCGGCACGCAAAAAGTACCGGTCATTTTCCGCGCTGATATCGCCAGTAGTCTGTTTGGTCATCTGGTATCAGCCATCAGTGGTGGCAGTATTTATCGTAAATCCAGCTTCCTGCTGGATAAGGTCGGTCAGAGCGTGATGTCAGATAAAGTCACTATTCTGGAGCGTCCGCATTTAAAGAAAGCCTTAGCTTCGAGCCCTTTTGATGGCGAGGGGGTGAAAACCCGCGACCTGACCATTTTGGACAAAGGCGTATTAACTACCTACCTGACCACCAGTTACTCTGGCCGTAAGTTAGGTTTACCCAGCACAGGTCATGCCGGTGGTATTCATAACTGGCTGGTGCAACATGGCGATGCTGATTTAGCTCAGCTTTGCCGTGACATGGGAAAAGGGTTGTTGGTGACAGAGCTAATGGGGCAAGGTGTCAACACAGTCACAGGCGACTACTCCCGTGGTGCCGCAGGTTTCTGGGTAGAAAATGGCCAAATTCAGTTCCCAGTGTCCGAAATCACCATAGCCGGGACTTTGCAGCAAATGTTTATGGATATTCAAGCCATAGGCAAAGACGTAGACCCTCGCGGTGGCGTGCTGACAGGTTCAGTGCTGATAGGCCAGATGCAAATCGCTGGTCACTGATCTGTTTGGGTCAGAGCTTTGGCTCTGACCTTTGCTACTTCCCCTTGATTTTTCTGAACTTTCCCCCAGCTATACCCACTAAGACCTGAATGAAATTCCCGGAGTTTTTATGAAGCCTTTATCTTTTTTAGTACCTGCTACCTTATCTTTTTTGCTCACCAGTTGTGGTTATTTGGCTGGCGATGAAAAACAACAATTGGAGCAAGCCTGGCTGGCGAAAGATCAGCAATTACAGCAAGCGGTAGAACAAATCCGTACACAGGGTTTAGAAGCTGTTGCCAATGGTGCCGAAGCGGGCACAGTAGCCTCTTGTGTGGCTACTACTTTAGTGGCTGATCCGGTTGGCCGTTTAATCAGTGTCGAAGGGGCTTTAGTCGAGTCGGCCAAAGTGGCGCAGTTACTGGCAGATTTACAACAAGTGATGGAGCAGGACGTTTCACTGGAGCAAATGGCAGGTTTGTTACAACGTGGCGCTGATGCGGCTGTGTACGCCAAAACCTTAATTGAACAACAAGGTGTAGAGCAGGCATTGCAGACCTTAAAGCAGATGGCCGTTGCCAGTCAGCAGTTTGCCCAGCAGGATTTAGGGGCACATTTACAGCAGTTATTAGCCAGTTGCCCGACCAAGCCAGCCGAATAAATCAGAGAGGGTCAGAGCCAAGGCTCTGACCCTGATCACTTAGTTAATACCCGTCTTTAAACCACGACGGATTAACAATGCATCTGTGGTAGGTTCCTGACCACGGAAAGCTTTGTAAGCTTCCATTGGGTCTTTGCTGTTACCAATAGACAGAATGTTTTTACGGAAGTTAATGCCGTTTTCCAGCTTTAAACCGCCCTGAGTTTGCACATAAGCAAAAGCATCAGCCGCCAGAATTTCACTCCACATATAGGCGTAGTAACTGGCTGAGTAACCACCAGAGAACACGTGAGCGAAGAAAGTCGATTTATAACGTGGTGGCACAGCAGCTAAGTCCACACCGTGTTTCTTCAGTGCAGCGGCTTCAAACTTCTGTACGTCCTGCAGTGGTGCATCGGCTGGCAGAGAGTGCCATTCCATATCCAGCAGCGCAGAAGACATGTACTCCAGTGTGTCATAGCCCTGGTTGAAGCTGCGTGACTTCATGATTTTTGCCAGCAGTTCAGCCGGAATAGCTTCACCTGTTTTGTAGTGCTTGGCATAGTTGCCAATGACATCAGGATGAGCTGCCCAGTCTTCCTGGAAAGTCGACGGGAATTCAACGAAATCACGGGATACAGAAGTCCCAGCCAAGCTTGGGTAGTTCACATCTGAGAATAAACCATGCACCGCATGACCAAATTCGTGGAACATAGTGGTCACGTTGTCATAGCTGACCAATGTAGGTTCGCCAGCCGGGCCTTTTGGAATGTTCATCACATTCACAACCACAGGCTTCTGATTTAACAGCTTGCTTTGCTCCACAAAAGAACTCATCCAGGCGCCACCACGTTTGCCTTCACGGGCAAAGTAATCTGCATAGAAAATTGCAATGCTGGTGCCATCAGCGTCAAACACTTCATAAGCTTTGACATCCGGATGATACACAGGTAAATCCGGACGCGCTTTCATGGTGATACCAAACAGCTTGTTCATGGTGTAGAACATGCCGTCGTTCAGTACACGCTCAAACTCAAAGTACTGACGGACTTCAGCTTCGTCTAAATCGTATTTGGCTTTACGGACTTTCTCTGCGTAGAACTCCCAGTCCCATGGTTGTAACTCAAAGTCACCGCCGGTTTCTTTGATCATGGCCTGAATAGCTTCAGCTTCTTTTTTGGTGTTTTCTACCACAGCAGGCACCATAGAGCCGAACATATCCAATACAGCTTTTGGAGTTTTCGCCATAGTTGGTTCTAATTGGTAGGTAGCCCAGTTGTCATAACCTAACAGCTTGGCACGCTCAGCACGTAACTGCGCTAAACGGGCAACGATAGGCTGGTTGTCAGTTTCACCTGAAGTACCGCGGTAGGCAGAGGCTTCCCATACTTTTTTACGTAATTCGCGGTTTTCCAGCGAGGCTAACACTGGCTGACGGGTGGTGTTGGTAATTTCGATAATAAATTTACCGTCCTGACCACGGGCTTTAGCACCTTCCGCGGCAGCCGTAATTTCAGCTTCGGTTAAACCTTTTAACTGCTCTTTGCTGTCGACGAAGATGGCGATGTCTTTCGTCATCTGCATCAGGTTCTGCTGATATTTGTTGGTCAGCGTCGATTGTTCTTCGTTTAACGCACGGATCTTGGTTTTCTGCTCTTCGGTTAAGTTAGCGCCGGCGCGCACAAAACGCTCATAATAATCTTCAACCAAACGCGTGGCTTCACCGTCTAAACCTAAAGTAGCGCGGGCGTCATACACAGCTTTAACACGAGCAAATAACTGTGGATTCAGGTTGATATTGTCTGAATGCGCAGCAAATTTAGGCGCCATTTCAGCCTGAATTTTTTGGATCTGCTCGTTGCTGATAGTGCCTGTCATATTAAAGAAGGTGCTGGAGGCGCGGGTTAACAGAGCACCGCTTTTTTCCATCGCTACTATGGTGTTTTCGAAAGTAGCTGGCTCTTTATTCTCAGCGATAGCCAGGATCTCAGCCATATGCTGTTTGATGCCTTCTTCCATCGCTGGCTGATAATGTTCAACTTTAATTTTGTCAAATTCTGGTGCTTCGTATTGCAGCGAGCTTTTCACTAATAACGGATTGGTCACTGCAGCTTGCTCCGACTCTGGGGCCGCAGTTTGAGTTTGCTCAACTGCTGCGGTAGTTTTAGCTTCTTCTGCTGGTTTGGAGCAGGCACTTAAAGCGACTGCCGCGCCTATAGCGCTGGCGATTAAGGTCTTGCGCATCGATATTTCCTTCTGGGTATCTTGGTTGCTTTTTTGTTATGGAATTACAGTAAAAATCCTCAACTGTTAACCGGTCGAGTATGCCAAAAGCTGTACTGAAAAAACAGGTTTTGCAGTAAATGGCAGATTTAGTGGGATAAGTGGGGGGCTCTGTACTATTTTGTATGCTTTACAGAAAAGCGGCTGCGAGCGAGGCTCCAGCCGCTTACAACAATCACTTTAATTTATGACCTTTGACGGCATAAAACAAAATCATGGCGTAACAGGGGAGCAGTAACCAATACGCCTGCTGGCTGCTTTGCACACCAGCCAGATAGCCATAGAGCAATGGCAAAATGGCACCCCCGGCTATTCCCATAATCAATAAAGCTGAGGCTGTTGCGGTGAGCTTGCCTAAACCAGCTAAAGCCAGAGGCCAAACGGCAGGCCAGACTAAGGCATTAGCTAAACCTAACAGAGCCAGATACAACACAGGGTCGGGTACGGCCGGAATGCCAAGCCAGCCCAGTAGCAGCTCTGAGACTGCAAAAGACTGACTCTCTGACAGCAGCACAGCGGCGGTAAACAGCATACCGGCGATAGCCGAAGCCACCAGGGCCTGTTGCTGACTGAGCCAACGAGGGATCAGCACTATACCCAGCAGATAACCCAGTACCATAAAGGCCATAGTGTAGGAGGTTAAACTGCCAAAATGGGCCAGCCCTAAGCCCTGACCAAACAGTCCTATGGTATCGCCAGCTATCACTTCAACACCGACATAACAAAACAAGGTCAAAGTACCGAGCAGTACTTGCGGGTACTTCAGCACGGCTTGCCAGTTATTGTTTTTGTCCGCCGGATCGTCTAAGTCCAACTCGGGTAAAGGTGACCAGTAGACAAAAGCCATCAGAGCCAGCAGCACCAACGCCATTAATAGATAGGGCTGCACCAGACGGCCAGACAACTCAGCCAGCAGCAGCGATTTTTCGTCATTGCTCAGTTGGGCCAAAGCGGCGTCACTAAAGGCATCCATCCCCGTTAGAAACCAGGCGCTGAACAGTAAAGGCACAACAAAACCTGCGCCTTTATTCACTATGCCCATCAGACTGATACGCATAGCCGCACTCTCGCGTGGGCCAATACAGACAATATAAGGATTGGTCGCTGTTTGCAGCAGCGTCAGGCCAGTACCCAGCACAAACAAAGCCAATAAAAATAGACCAAAGGTCGCACTCAGCGCGGCTGGGATAAAAAGTACAGCGCCAATCGCCATCAGTCCCAGACCAAACAGCATACCTTGTTTATAACCGAAACGGGTCAGCACGGCCGAGGTTGGTAAGGCCATCACAAAGTAGGCGATATAAAATACAAAAGTCACCAGCAGCGCCTGAAACTCATTGAGCTGACAGGCAATTTTCAGGAAGGGGATCAAAGCCCCATTCAGCCAGGTGACAAAACCAAAGACAAAAAACAGTATACCTATCAGTATCATAGGCAATAGGCTGCTCTGCCGTGCCAAAGGTACGGCTGTAGAATTGCTCATAAATTTCCCCGTTTTCCCCGTCGTACTTGAAGTTGCAGCTTTGTTGGCTGCCCAATCTGTTAGAAAGGGCATCGCCTGGCTGCAACCGCAATAACTTAGGGGAGTATTATTGTTGTTAATTAGGCAGTTTTGCCTGCTATCCAGCTTTGTTGAATTTTATAGTGGTGATCCATCCAGATTAAATCGGCCACAGCCCCCTGAGTGATTTGACCACGAATACCGCTCTGGCCGATAAAGTCGGCCGGAGTTGCAGTTGCCATTTGCACTGCGGTGGCGAGCTCCAACTGCAGTTGCTCTGTGGCAAAACGCACAGCACTGGCCATATCCAATACAGAACCGGCCAAAGAGCCTTCGGCATTAGTCAGTTTCAGTCCTTGTCGGGTCACTTTGCCGTCAAAAAACTCAAACTCTTTTTGGTCTGTGCCTACGGGCGACATCGCATCTGTCACCAGCACTAAACGTGCTGTCCCTTTGGCCTGATAAGCCAGCCGGGCTGATAGCGGGTGCACATGCTCGCCATCCAGAATAATGCCGCAATAGGCGCGGGGATCAGCCAGGGCAGTGCCGACCATGCCGGGCTCACGTGAGGTTAAGCCTGACATGCCGTTGTACAAATGAGTAAAACCTTTGGCTCCGGCATCCAAAGCGGCCAGCACTGTATCGCTGTTGGCATTGGAATGGCCCAAACAAACAATAACACCGGCATTGCATAATAAACGGATCTGTTCAGGGCTCACCGCCTCAGGGGCAACCGTCAGCATCCGCACCCCTAAGTCCGTGCGTTGATAGAGCGCCAGTTCGGCCGCAGACAAAGTGCGTAAATACTGAGTCGGGTGACAGCCTCTTTTGGCATGGGATAAATGCGGCCCTTCAAAGTGAATACCAATAATACCGGGTTCGTTGCGGGCCAAAGCTGCTGCTACTGCATCAGCGGCCTGTTGCATGGTGTGGATATCATCGGTGATCACAGTAGGTAACATGGCCGTGGTGCCATATACCCGGTGGGCGGCCATCATCAGCCGTAACGCTTCTACGGTTGGCTGCTGGTTAAATAAAATGCCGCCGCCACCGTTCACTTGGGTATCAATAAAACCTGGCAGCAGCATACCGTCCGGTAATTCCAGTACCGGCAGACCTTCTTCAGCTTTGCTGCCGATCTGTTGAATCATTCCGTCAGCAATCAGTAAATACTGCTGCTGTTGCCAGCGACCATCGATCTGTGCTTTGTGGGCATGTAAATAAAAGGCTTTAGAATTCATAGCTTTGTCCTTCAGTAAGCGCTTTACCCAATAAAGCCGCACCGCGCACACCACTGGCAGCACCCCATTGCGCTGTTTTAAATTCCGGCACGTTAGCGCCAGCAAATAAATGGGCTGCTGTAGCTTTGGGCAGAGCGCTAAGAATTTCCGGTATATCGGATAAACCACCACCCAGAACAATCAAATCCGGGTTTAAGCTCAGGATCTGATTGGCCATCACTGAACCTAAGGCGCTGATATAAGCCTCAAAAGTACGAAGAGCGGCAGGTTTTTCTGCCCGATAATCGGCCAGCCATTGATAAGTATCCGCAGTCTGGCCACTAAAATACTGATACAAACGGGCTAAACCAGTGCCTGAAATATAAGGTTCGTTGCAGCCTGTTAAGCCACAACCACAAGGAAAAAGCGGCAGATTAAACTGCTGTATCACAGAGGCGGCTAAACCCTGATGGCCATATTCCCCTGCCAGACCCGAAGCGCCCTGATACAACTTGCCATTGAGGCAAAAACCACCACCAGCGCCCGTGCCCAAAATAACACCCAGCACTTTGTCATGCTGCTGACCTGCACCCAGCACAGCTTCGGATAAAGCAAAGCAGCGGCAATCGTTGCCTATAGCCACAGGGCGTTTTAGCAAAGCTGTTAAATCCTGAGCCACAGCTTTATTGGTTAAGCAGGGCACATTGCTGGATAACACTGTGCCGTCGCTGCGGATCACGCCGGGCAAAGCTATCCCCAGGCTGCCGGAGTTGGCGCACAGCGTATCGGCCTTTTGAATCTGTGCCAGCACTGTCTGCAAAAAGTCGTCATAGCTGTGTTGTGGGGTGGGGACCCGCCAGCTATGTTGCAGTTCAAACTGCTGGTCCAGCACTGCCAGTTCAATTTTAGTACCACCTATGTCCAGCCCGTACCACATGGTTCAGTCCTTAAAGGGATACAAAGTGACACCCTGTACCACCCGGTTGACCTGACCACCCGGGCAAGGATTATCCGGCGCTACCTTCAATTGCAGTGCTTTGTAAAAAGCCAGAGCCTGACACCAGACAATAAAAGGCAAGGTCAGCCAGACATCGCTTAAGCTGTTGTTGCCACCCAGTAAGGCTTCGGATAACACTGCAGTATCCAGCGCTATATTGTCCCTTTGCAGTTCAGCCAGCAGATCCTGATCGTATAAACGGCTGTAGGGATCCGAGCTTTGCAGCACTACAATTTGGGTTTTCTGATTCACCAGCGATTTAGGGCCATGCCTGAAGCCTAACGGGCTTTCAAAGCTGCTGCTGACTTGTCCTGCCGTCAGTTCCAGATACTTCAGTGCAGCTTCCTGAGCTATGGCTTTGAGTGGGCCACTGCCTAAAAACACCATGCGCTCGCACTGCTGTTCGGCCTGAGCTTTGATTTCTGGCAATTTCTGTTGCAGCACGTGATCGGCCAGTGCAGAGGCCTGTGCAAAAGCCGAAATGTCTTTAGCAAAGGTCAATAAAGTTGCCAGATACATAGAACTGAAACTACTGGTCATGGCAAAACTTTGGTCATGACTTTGTTCAGGCAATTGATACACAGCACTGCGGCTGGGATGACGGCTGGCGTAACTGGCCAGTTTGCCTTGGGCATTGCAGGTGATCATCAGATGCTGCACCTGCGGCAGTAACTGATCGGCCAGTTCTACGGCCGCCACACTCTCAGGGCTATTGCCGGAACGACCATAGGACACCAGCAAAGTCGGCAGACGAGCATCTAAATACAAAGCAGGATGGCTGACTAAATCTGTGGTGCTGATGGCTTCCACTTTTTGGCTGGCAAAAGGCAGTTGTTGTTGCACAAAAGCGGCTAAAGCGGCCCCTATATAAGCCGAAGTACCAGCGCCGGTTAAAATAATACGCAAGTCAGCTTTGCTCAGCAGTGGCTGCAGAAAATCCTGCAGCACCTGTTGTTTGTGCTGGTGCTCGTGCTGCACCTGTCGCCATAACGCGGGTTGCTGCTGAATTTCACGGGCTGTCCAATAACCACCTGCTTGCTCCAGTTCAGCGGTGCTCAACTGTAAAAATAAATCCGGCATTGACATTACCTACTCCTGCTTGTCGCTGCTAAAGCACAGGCTTTGGCATAAGTTGCCAGCACCTGATCGATATGGTGGATCACTAAGTCTTTGGCGTTATTGGGCACTGAGCCTCTTAACACGGCCTGATAACCGGCTGGCAAAAACTGACTTAATAACGGCAAAGGCAAAGGTTTGGATAAATTACTGAACAATGTCTCAGTGGCCTGCTGCAAGGCTGCTTCGGGCCAGTAATAACGAAGCCGGTCGCTAAAACTGTACAACAACTGCCAGCCTTGCTCTGTGTCCGTGTAAAACTTTTGCCAGTAGGCAGGCTTGTCCTGCATCAGCGCTTTACAGCGCTGACGTAACTGCGAACTTTGCGCCACAGCCACCAGTTCGTCCTCAATAAAACTTAACGCAAATAAGGCTTCACGCAGCGCAAAGGTCAGGCCTGGCCCTACTTTTAAAATCGCAAAGTGGCCCTGAACTAAAGCCTGTAAATGTTCAGGCAACTGATAGTCAGTGGAATGGGCCTCGTACACCAGACCCTGTTGGCGCTGAATAAAATCCGTCAGGCTCTGAGCGGCCGGTGCATCAAATAAATGCACTTTGCTGTTATCAAATTCCACCCCGGGTTGCACCACCACAGCTATGACCTTTTGCCAGACTTCATCCGCCAAAGCAGCAGCGGCAAAAGCTGCTTTGTGCGTATTTAAGGTATGCAACACTGCCTGAACCGGCGTCGGCGCTAATTCATGTTCCAGCTCTGTGACACCACCGGGCGCCGGTACTTCAGTGCCTATCACATAACAGAGCTGTTGATCAGGTTTGCGATGTTGTTCGGCCACTTTGCATAAACGCGCTGCCCGGTTTGCTATCACTTCATCCGACAACACGGCTGGGTCATCGGCACAGGCCATGCTGGTATCCAGATGGATTTTGCTAAAACCGGCCTGGACAAAAACGGCAATCAGTTGCTCAGCTTTTTGCATCGCCTGCTCAGCAGGTTCTTTGCACCAAACCACTGGGCCTAAATGATCACCGCCAAACATCAGTTGCTGTTGCGCCAGCCCTTCCTGCTTCGCCAGTTGCTGCACATAAGCAATAAAATCAGCAGGCAACATGCCGGTGTACCCGCCAAACTGATTCACCTGATTGGCGGTTGCTTCAATCAATAACACTGAACCATCGGCTTTGGCGCGACGCAAAGCCGCGCGCAGCACCAGAGGTTGAGCCGAACAGACCGAATAAATACCGGTGCCCAGCCCTTGTTTATTTTGCTGCAAAATTTGCGATAAGGCATTCATGCTTAGCTTTTCCCTACAATGCCAAGCGGAGTGCCGGTTTGCCAGGCGCCACGGGTAAAGTCAGGGAAATCTTTCGAGTTGCCACGATCCGACACTGAAGCGACTGACAGAGGCAATACCGCAGACCAGGCGGCACCGTCGTAGACATCCTGATCCAACGCCTCGCCGTTACGCAGGCAATAAATCATCCGCCAGCACATTAAAAAGTCCATACCGCCATGGCCGCCATTGCGCTCCGCTTCCTGGCCCATACGCACCCAGAGTGGATGATCGTATTTGTTGTACCAGGGTTCCATATTGGTATCCCACTCATGGTAATTGCCACTGCCCCCGTTTTCTAAGGCAATACGATTCGGGAAACCGGCAAAGACGCCATTGGTGCCCTGGATCAGATTATGGCGGGAATAAGGCCGTGGTGTGGTGGTGTCATGCTGGATCATAATGGTCCGGCCTTTGATGGTTTTAATCACACTGGTATTGATATCACCATGAATGTAGTTCAGTTGATTGCGTGGATGGTCGGCCGGAAATTCACGTTTGGCATAAGCGGCACGGCCTAAAGCCGGGGAGCTGACCGAACTTAAATAGTCAAAACGGTCGCCTCTGTTGATATTCATGTACTGAGCCACAGGACCCAAACCATGAGTAGGGTAAATATTACCGTTTAGTTTAGTGTGGTACAAAGTACGCCACGAGCCGGTTTTACGGTCGATTTCTTTCATCTGCCAGCGTAATTCGTGGATATAAGCCGCCTCGCCATGCAACAGTTCACCAAATACACCCTGGCGCACCATATTCAGCACCATCAGCTCGTCACGGCCATAATTGACGTTTTCCATCATCATGCAGTTGAGCTGAGTGGCTTCGGCCGTGTCGACTAAATCCCACATTTCTTCCAGCGTCAGCGCCATGGGCACTTCAACAAAGGCATGTTTACCAGCCAGCATGGCTTCTTTGGCCATAGGATGGTGCCATTTCCATGGCGTGGCGATCACCACAATATCCACATCCTGACGGTTCAGCAGTTCGCGGTAGGCATAATCGCCATTGCCGTAATAGGCGGCAGTGGTATTACCATACTCCGCCATTTTTTTGCGGGCCCGGTCGAGCACTATAGAATCTGGATCGCAGATTGCGGTAATGCGGGCGCCTGCAATTTTATTGAAGTGATCAACAAAACCTGAGCCACGTTCGCCCACGCCAATCAAACCAACCCGCACTTCGTTCATTTTTGGCACCACCAACCCCATCACCGACTTGCCTTTAGGTTTAGTGGTGATACCTGTACTGCTGCCGTTGCCTTGTGCACAGGCCGCCAATGCGCCCATTGCCGCAGTGGCCATCGATGCTTTTAAAAATGAACGACGATCGAATCCAGACATAAAGCTCCCCTTATTCCCCAGGTCCGCTAGTGCTGTGACGTTGGGGGTTAGTTACAAGTTAGTTTTTTCTATGATGTGCAGTTGCACACCTTGTTTGGTTAAATACTCTGCATACTGTTCAGGTATACCGCTGTCCGTCACCAGGCTATGGATCTGGCTGCTGCCACAAATCACGTGAAAAGCGCGCTGGTCAAATTTGGACGAATCTGTCACCACAATAATTTCGTTGGCGATGTCACACATCAGCCGGTTTAAGCTGGCTTCTTTTTCAAAGTGAGTGGTTAAACCTGCTTTTAAATCAAAGCCATCCACCCCTAAAATCAGTTTGTTGAAGTTGTAATCGCGCAGGCTTTTTTCCGCTACATTGCCGTAAAACGACATGGATTTTTTGCGTAACAAGCCACCTGTCAGCATCACTTCCACTTCTTCTTTTTGCGCCAGCTCCATCGCGATATTTAAGCCGTTAGTCATCACAATCAGATCTTTATGATCAGCTAAGTGAGCGGCCACCTGCTGTGTGGTGGTGCCTGAATCTAAAATCACTCTGTCGCCATCGCGGATCAACGCCGCTGCTGCTGCGCCCAATTGTTGTTTCAGCGCCGAATAACAATGGCGTTTTTCTTTTAATGACAATTCGCGGCTCAGCTCGTTGTTCACCAAAGCACCTCCACGCGAGCGCACCAGTAACTTTTTCTGATCCAGCACCGCCAGATCGCTGCGGATGGTGACCTCAGACACGGCAAAACGGTCTGCCAGCTCCCGCACTGCTACTTTGCCTAACTGTTGCGTCAGGCGGACTATTTCTTGCTGTCGCTCAATGGTGTTTAAGTTGTCCATTTATTTTCCTGTTCATGCACTGAGAGATGTGCAGAACATAACACGCCGGTTTTAGTTTCGAAAGCTTTCGAAAGTTAGCATTCCCTGTTTTGTTTTTATAAAAAGCCTTGATTTATTTGGCTTTAGCTAAGGTTTCACTGCACTTGAGCTGCTTTCAGTTGAATCTAGCATGGCACGAAAAGAAAATAAATAAAAGTTTTTTTGTATTTCGATGTTGATTATTGGTGTTTTTTAACGCTATAAGTAAGTTATCGCAAGTTAATTTGTTTTCGTTGATTTGCGAATTGAGCCAACTATAAAAACACCAGAGCGGGGAATACATGAACAGGATCGCAACAAAACCGGCTGTACTAAGCCTGGCCATCAGTGCTGCTTTCGCAGGGTTAAGCTGGCAAGCCGCAGCGGAGCAAGCGCAAACCAACGCTATTGAAACTCAAACCGCAGCACGGGCGGACGATAAGGCCGCGGCAAAAAATGACAAAGATATTGAAGTGATCCAGGTGTCTGGCATTCGCAGCAGTATCAAAGAGTCGTTGTTTCAAAAACAAAACGCCACCAGTGTGGTGGATTTAGTGGTGTCGGATGACATAGGGAAGTTTCCGGACGAAAACTTAGCTGAAGCCTTGCAGCGTATTCCCGGTATTACCATTACCCGTAACGGCGGTGAAGGGCAGAATATTCTGGTGCGGGGTTTAGGTGGCGGTTACAACATCACCACCTTAAATGGCCGCAAACTGGCCTCTGAGTATGCGGGGCGTGATTTTAACTTTGACACCATAGCTTCCGAATTAGTCAGTGTGCTTCGGGTGTATAAATCGCCTGAAGCTCAGTTACCTGAGGGCGGTATTGGGGCTGTGATTGATATTGAAACCCGCAAGCCGCTGGAGATGGATGGCACTACCATCTCTGCTTCTGCCAAGGGCATTTACGAGTCCAGAACCGAAGATACCCATCCGCATGCCTCTTTTATTGTCGGGCAAAAAAATGACGACGACAGTTTTGGTGCCTTGTTTTCAGCCGTGTACTCGAAAAAAACGCTGCGAGCTGACACCTATTCAGCCTCAGGTTTTTTTGATGAAGACGAAGGCTGGGGCGTGGATAGTGCCGGTGTACCGGTCGACACCAATGAAAACGGTGTGATAGATACAGGCGAAATTTATGCTTCGAAAATTCCAAGTTATATGTATTACGCCAATGCACAGGATGTGCGTGAACGTTTAGGTGCAACTCTTGCTTTGCAGTGGAAACCTACCGATCAACTCGACATTAACTTTGACAGCCTGTACTCCCGTTACAACACAGACGGAAACCGCTATCAGATTGGTTTCGTTAACTACGACGAAAGCTGGACGCCCGGCACACCCTTATTCAGCGATGCCAGTTTTGACGAGATGGACCGCGTGGTCAAAATGCGCCAGACCGGTGAAAACACTATGGTGGAGCTGCTGAATATCAGCACACCCCGTAAAACCGATACCTACCAGCTGGGGTTAAATACTAAATACCAGTACAACGAGCAGTGGGCTTTTACGCTTGATGCCGCTTATTCAGAAGCCAAAGATCAAAACGCCGGTGATAACCGTTTTATTGTGGCCCGGGGTTTTGTTGACGCCATCGACATTGATTACAGCTCAGGCAACAAGTTACCTGATGTGGTGATAAGTCCTGGCTTAACTGCCGATCAGGATTATGGTGCGCATTACAGTTATAACTCAGGCACCGGGGTGACGGATAAGATCAGTGATCTGAAACTGCTGACCACCTATACGCCTGCCGAGGGCCTGATCACTAAAGTGGACGCTGGCCTCAGTTATGTCGATCAGAAAAAAGCGCAAAACCAGTTTGCGTCTGCC
This sequence comes from Rheinheimera mesophila, assembly GCF_000986865.1. GTDB lineage: Bacteria > Pseudomonadota > Gammaproteobacteria > Enterobacterales > Alteromonadaceae > Pararheinheimera > Pararheinheimera mesophila. The sequence continues at coordinate 13,314 of NZ_LAVS01000096.1, read as the reverse complement.
AATCCAAGTCAGTTTAGCCGGGGTGGTTTTTATCTGACCCGCGACGGTTATGCCTTTGACGACAGCACAGTGTTCCAGAAAGGCGAATTTGAGCTGTTTCGTATTCCAAAGGATGTGTTTGTTCCGGCTAACTTTGATAACTTCCTCGAAGGTGAAAACAGCCTATCACCGCAGCCATGGCCAAGTTTTGACTACGACAAACTGCTGGCTTATTACCGTGGTTTAAATGCCGAAGCGGCGGATAAAAGCATAGTGGCAGTGCAGGACAGAGCCGGCAGTTATCAGGTGCAGGAAGCGGTCAGTACAGCCTTTGTACAAGTTACGATGGAGCCGGAGATTTTTGGTTTAAGTTCGATGCTGAACTTAGGTTTACGCGGCAGCAAAACCGAAGTGACCTCGTCAGGTTTTGGTTATGACCTGGCTAAAGTTGAACTGGATGCTGGTGGTTTACCCATCAACAATGACTGGCGTCAGGTATTGCCTGTCAGCTACGAAGACAGTTACACCAATGTTTTACCCAGCTTAAACTTTAAGTTGAATTTAACCGATGAGTTGCTGCTGCGTTTTTCAGCCGCAGAGGTGTTAAGTCGTCCTTCTTTGTATTATCTGCGTTCCTGGGCCGCGCCAAATTTCACGGTGCGTGAGCAGGGCTTACCTACCTTGGCTATGGGCAATCCGGGGGTTCAACCAGAAGAAGCCAATCAGGCGGATGTCACGCTGGAATGGTATTACGGTGAAAGCAGCGCTTTAAGTGGGGGTGTGTTTGTGAAAGACATTAAGTCTTTTGTCACTGAAGGCAAATTTGCCGCCAATGTGGCAGGCACTGATTATCTGGTCACGACCTCTGTCAATGGTGAATACGGCGCTAAAGTGGAAGGCTATGAAATGGCCTGGCAGCAGTCGCTGCAAGAGTTAGTGCCTGAACCTTTTAATGGGTTAGGTTTCCAGCTCAACTACACCTATGTTGACAGCAACTACGATGATCCCGATTTAAAAGCGAAAAACCTGCCATTTCAGGGCATGTCGAAAAACTCCTACAACGCTGTGCTGTACTACGAGCAATATGGCGTGCAGGCCCGTTTAGCCTATAACTGGCGTTCGAAGTTTGTCACTAACCCGGAAGATTGGGGTGGTGCCTCCTGGATAGCCTCTTATGGTCAGTTGGATGCCAGCGTCAGCTACGACTTTATGCATGGCCTGACGGTGTTTGCTGAAGCCAGTAACTTAAGCAACAGCCGCTACTGGGGGTATGTCAAACGTGAAGATCAGGTCAACTATCTGGAGCGTTTTGGCACGCAGTTGGCTGTAGGTATTCGCGGCAGTTTCTAACTTTATCCTGCGTACTATTACTTTGGATAAAGGCTAAATGTTATTTAAAAAATATGAGTCCGGCTCTCAAAGCCGGACCTTTATTAGGGTAACCCTATGATTCGATATGCCATGGCCCTTTGTGGCCTGATGTGTTTAACCGCCTGCGGTGGCGGTTCCACAGCACAGGAGGTGATAACTCCGCCACCAGTGCAACAACAACCTTTGCCATACCAGTTGAGTCTGGCCGCTAATAGCTGGGTGGAGGGCGATGCCAGTGCCACCGCAACTATAGTGACAGAACAGGGCATTCAAAACTGGCAACACAGTGATGATGTGCTGGCGGTTTATCTGCATTTACCTCAAACCGGACAGCTGGAGCTGGCGTTAACAGGCAAGGTCAGTCAGGGCGAGTCGAAGCTGGAGGTCAGTTTAGGCGAGCAGCGCCGGACTGTGACGATAAGCTCAACGGCCAGTCAGCAACATGCTGTAGGCTCTTTTCAGGTAACTCAAAGTGGTTATCAGAAAATTCTGCTCCGCGGTTTAAGCAGCAGTAGCCAGACTTTTGCTGAACTGACACAACTGAATTTTGGTGGCTCTGCTGCGGCCAATGCCAGTTATATCAAAGATGAAGTCTATTGGGGGCGGCGTGGTCCTTCAGTGCATTTAAGCTATCAGTTACCACAAAACACGGCAGTGCGCTGGTTTTACAGCGAAATGGAAATTCCGTCCGGCAGCGATACTTTGGGCAGTTATTTTATGGCCAATGGTTTTGCCGATGGTTATTTTGGTATTCAGGTCAATTCCGCTACAGAGCGGCGGGTGTTGTTTTCGGTCTGGAGTCCTTATCAAACCGACGATCCAACCAGTATACCGGAGCAGTATCAGGTGAAATTGTTGCGTAAAGGTGCTGATGTGCAAACAGGGGAGTTTGGTAATGAAGGCTCTGGAGGTCAGAGTTTCCTGCGCTATAACTGGCAAACCGATACCCGTTATGGTTTTTTACTCAAAGCTGAACCTCAAGCCGACAATCATACCCACTACAGCGCCTGGTTTTATCCACCTGAATTGGGCCAGTGGCAACTGATCGCCAGTTTCAGCCGACCTGACACACAACGCAACATAGAGCGGCCGCATTCTTTTCTGGAAAACTTTATTCCTGAAACCGGCGATACAAGCCGTAAAGTGTATTTCCCCAGCCAATGGTTTGCCGATGCAGAGGGCAACTGGACACAAAACCGCAAAGCCAGCTTTAGTGTTGATAACACAGGCGACAGAGGCAACCGGCTGGATTACAAAGGTGGCCTGACAGAGCGGGGATTTCTGCTGCAAAACTGTGGTTTTTTCAGCGAAACCACAGCAGCAGGCACAGAATGGCAACTGCCTGCAAACAGCAATGCACCGCAGATCGAGTTTGCTGCTTTGCCTTAATACTGTGCGGCACCATGCAAAGCTGAGTTGGCTTTGAATTTTGCCGCCAAATACGATAAGGTAGCCAGCATTGAATTGCCCTTTCATTGCACTAAGACGGAGGTGATGTTGTTTAAAACTGCAATAAAGTCGCCGTCTTACCACGCCGCTTTTTTTACCGTCTTCCATTTCTGAGCCGGCTCCATCCTGATGGAGTCGGCATAGCTGTTATTTGTTTATTTTTAACCGCTTATACCCGTAGTCCTTGACGTTGCAGCTTTGTTGACTGCGCCATTTCGCCCCTGTTACATAGCGTGACTATGCTCCCGGGGTGTCACTGGCTTGTCGCCTCCCTGCATCTTCAAGTAACTTGGGTATCAATTCCGGAGTCTGGAATGACCTTATTCAAAAAACACCCATCGGGTAAAACCGATATTTCGGCTTTATTTTTAATGGCCAGTTCGGCTATTCAACCGCTGCCGCCCTGGCAATTGCAACGGCTGTTGCTGCAACTGGAATCCGCTGCCAAAGGCAAACGCAGAGCCTTAAGTGAAACCGGCATGTTGCCCGGCTGTTCAGCACGTTTATTAGATTTATCCGATCACACCGAAGTCTGGCTGACCTTGGTCTATCCACAGCAGGCCAAACCGGAGCAGGGCTTTATTTCCGTGTTATCGCCTTTGGGTGCAGCTTTATTGGGTAAAAATGTCGGTGAAGTGGCCGAAGTAAAGCTGTTACGCCGTCCGTTACGTTTTTTGTTATCTGATCTGATGTCGGTGAAACAACCACCGGCTTTTTTTCCTTCTATACAGGAGAACTCCATGAAACACCCGTTGCCCCAGCAGGCATGCTCTGACCATGCATTACCTCCACTTGTGCTGTCCAGTCTGGATTTGGACAGGTTAGAGCACTTGTTAACCACTTTACCCGCGACAGATCCAGCTCGTTTATCATTGGAGCAGGAGCTGGAGCGGGGCGAGATTGTAGAGCCCGACCTGATACCGCCCAATGTGGTCACGATGAACTCGACAGTGCGGGTCCGTCTGGCCAAAACAGGGGACGAATCTTGCCTGACTCTGGTTTATCCAAAAGATCTGGATACAAGCGGTGACAAGGTTTCCGTACTGGCGCCTGTAGGTTCAGCTTTACTTGGCCTCTGTGAGGGCGATGAAATTTACTGGCCTATGCCATCGGGCGATATTCAGCCGATCCAGGTGCTGCAACTGGTCTACCAGCCAGAGCGGGCAGGACAGTTGCACAGGTAACACTGACAATGGACTCAGATCAGATTCGTTAAGTGTAACTAATCTGATCTGAGCTGCAATTTCATCGCTTGAGCTGGACGAGGACGATAGGCTAAGATAAAGCCAGTTTTTATCGGGGACTTTATGCCAAAACCTGCACTCCGGCTGTTGTTATTACTGCTGATTATGCTCAATCACGCTGTTTCTGCTTGTGACAGTGTGGTGATGCATTTGCCGGACGAGGATCACCCTTTTGTTGTGCTCGACAATAGTACTCATGCCGACTTTCCGTTGCATCAGCATGCAAACACCAAGGGGTCTTCACAAGAGGTTGGTCCGGAGCAGACGGACGACCATCACCCCAGCCATGCTCATGTGGCCTGTTACATAGCCGAAGCCTATTCGGTCAGCGCAGACCCTGTTGTACATAAAGCTTCAGCTTTAGCTCAATATGCGTTAATTACCACCAGCTACAGCCCTGCCGTGCCCCCACCTAACCGGTCATTATTGATTTAAAACTTAGATTTTCAATTTTATTTCAATAATTTACTGGATTCAGTTATGACGATCAGAACCAGCCATGCGGCAATTAAGCTGCTGGCTTTATGCTTGTTATGGGCTATGCCTGCCAAGGCGACCGAACTTAGCCTGGCACAAGCCTTACAACGGACCTTAGAGCACAACCCTGGCTTGCAATTGTATCCCTATCAACAGCGGGTCAACGACGCAGCGGCGATCAGCGCCGGAATGCGGCCTAATCCTGAACTGCAAGTGGAACTGGCGGATGTGCTGGGCACAGGCGACAGTAGGGGATTGAAAAGTGCCGAGCTGACTTTAAGCCTGAGTCAGTTGATTGAACTTGGCGATAAACGCCAGCAGCGGCTTGAACTGACTCAGTGGCAAAGTGAGCTGACAGAGCGACAATATCAGTTGGATAAAGTCGATGCGCTGGCGGCAACTATGCGAAGCTTTTTGCAGCTATTGCATCAACAGGCGCTGCTGAACTGGGCGGAGCAAAAAATAGCCATGGAGCAACAGGCTCTGGATCTGGCCAAACAGCGTGCACAAGCGGGCATTGTCAAAGATGCAGATCTCAGCCGCCTGGAGCTTAAAGTGCTGCAAAGCCGGATGGAACATAAAGGTTTGTCTGCAACCAAACAGCTAAACTTGCGCCTGTTGGCCAGTCATTGGGCCGACCAGCCCGACTTTGATACAGTCTCCGGCGATTTAACTCTGCTGCCCGCTTTGCCTGCGCTTGCGGATGTGTTGACGCAACTGCAACAAGCCCCAGAGTTGCAGTGGTGGCTAACGCAGCAGCGGGTGTTGGAGAGTCAGTTACAACTGGCCAAAGCTTTAGGTCAGGCGGATTTAACTCTTGCTGCCGGTATTCGCCGCAATCAGCAAACTGACGATAACGCTGTGGTGCTGCAAGTCAGCCTGCCGCTGCAACTGGAAAACCCGCAGCAGGGGACTTTGCTCGCCACTCAAGCCGCAACAGAACAAACCCAGCTCCAGCAACAACAGACAATGCAGCAACTGCAGTTGCAAACAGAGCGCAGCTATCTGCAACTGACTCAGTTGAGTGAACAAATCAAGGATCAGCAAAAAGCCGTGCTGCCACTGTCACAACAAGTACTGGAGCAGATCAGGGCCGGTTACCAGCAAGGCCTGTTTGATATGACAGATTTACTCGCAGCGCAGCAGGAGATCCTGCTGGCCAAACGCCACCTGATTGACCTGCACTACGCGCTGCATTTACAGCTATTAGAGCTGGAACGCCTCACCGGCTTACCTATGGTGGTGAATGCGCCACAGGCTTTACTTCAAAAGCGCAGTGCTTCTTCTCTCGGCGCACAAAAGGAGCTTACTCAATGAATAGGTCAGTATTTTTCTTCATGCTCTACCTAAGCCTCACACTGCTGATCAGCCCGGCTGTATTTGCCAGCGGCGAACATCACGAAGACGAACATCAGCACACGGAAGCAGAACCAGCCAAAGGGCCACATGGTGGGCGTTTATTGACTCAAGATGACTTTGCTGTAGAAGTCACTATTTATGAAACCGAAGTAGAGCCAGAATTCCGGCTGTATTTGTATCAAAACGGCGAGCCTGTCAAAACCACAGCAGCAACATTGCAGGTCAGGTTACAGCGTTTAGGCGAAGCGGCAGAGCTTATCCAATTCAGTCCTGAACTGGATTACTGGCTGGGTGATACTGTGGTGCGGGAACCTCATTCCTTTGCCGTGCAAATCGACGTGAGTTATAAGGGCAAAAACTACCAATGGCAGTATGACGCCTTTGAAGGCCGCACTACTTTATCGGCACGCTCAGTGGAAAAAGCCGGCATAGAGCTGGAGCAAACCCGGCCAGGCCAAATCCACACTCAGTTGCATTTGTTTGGGGTAGTTGCGCCTGTGCCAGAGCAACAGGTTCAGGTGGGGGCTGCTTATGCCGGAATTGTGCAGGATATTGCGGTTAAAGTCGGCGATAAGGTAGTCAAAGGCCAAAGGCTGGCCAGTGTTCAAAATCCTAACAGCTTAAAAAACTACGCTATTTTTGCGCCGTTGTCCGGTGAGGTTACAGCAAGCTACGTCAGTGTGGGGAGCAAAGTTTCAGAGCAGCCTCTTCTCGAAATCAGCGATTTTTCATCGGTGTATGTCGAAATGTCGGCTTTTCCTTCGGATACAGAACAGCTCAAGTTAGGACAACAATTTTTAGTGCAGGATTTACATGGTCACCAAGCGACCACAAGCCAAATCAGTTATATAGCACCACAAATGACCGGCGGCCATATAGCGCGCGCCCGTGGCGTGTTAGCGAATCCGGACGGTCATTGGCGGCCTGGTATGCATGTGAAAGCCGATGTCACAGTAGCGACAGTGGATGTGCCTTTGGTGATCAAAAAATCAGCGCTGCAGTTATGGAATGAGAAGACGGTGATTTTTATCAAGGTTGGAGATGTATTTGAGATCCGCATGCCTGAAATTGGCCGAAGTGATGACACTCAGGTCGAAGTACTATCCGGTGTACCGCTGGGGGTTGAATACGCCACTACTCACAGTTTTATCCTCAAAGCCGACGTGATGAAGTCTGGCGCCAGCCATGATCACTAAGGACTTGTCATGATAAACAGCTTATTAAAAACAGCGCTGGCAAGGCCAGTGCTGGTGATGCTGCTGACCTTGTTACTGGCAGCAGCCGGGCTTTGGCAGGCCATGAAGTTGCCGGTGGATGCTGTGCCTGATATCACCAATATACAGGTACAAATCAATACGGCAGCCGAAGGCTTTTCGCCGCAGGAAACCGAGCAGCGTATTACCTACGCCATTGAAACAGCGATGGCGGGCTTGCCCAGATTGGAGTACACCCGTTCCTTATCCCGGTATGGTTTGTCACAAGTCACAGTGGTTTTTACCGAAGGCACGGATATTTACTGGGCCAGACAACAAGTGGCGGAACGGCTGCAAAACGTCAGAAACGAACTGCCAGCCGATATAGATCCAGAAATGGGGCCTATAGTCTCTGGCCTTGGCGAGATTTTTTCCTACACAGTGAAGGTGTTGCCTGATGCGAAAAAAGCTGATGGTTCTGCTTACAGCCCAGAGGATTTGCGCACTATTCAAGACTGGGTGATCCGGCCACAACTGCTGAAAGTGCCGGGTGTAACAGAAATTAACACCATAGGCGGTTATGTTCGCGAGTATCAGGTCTCGCCTGATTTAGTCAAGTTACTGGCGTTTAAACTGACACTGGATGATTTGGCCCAAGCGCTGGCACAAAACAACAGCAATGTGGGAGCAGGTTATATTGAACGTAATGGCGAGCAGTGGCTGATCCGATCGCCGGGTCAACTGCAATCACTTGAGGATATAGCTCAGTTGGTGGTGGCCAAACGTGACGATGGCCCGGTTCGGGTCAAAGATGTGGCCGATGTTGCTATCGGCAAACAGCTTCGAACCGGCGCTGCCACTCAGGATGGTAACGAAGTGGTGCTGGGCACAGTGATGATGCTGGTTGGGCAAAACAGCCGCACTGTATCGCAACAGGTAGCTGCCCGCCTTGATGAAATTAACTTACGTTTACCATCTGGCGTAGTCGCCGAAGCTAATTACAACCGCACAACCTTGGTGGATAAAACCATCAAAACAGTGGAAACCAACCTGCTCGAAGGCGCGGTGTTGGTGGTGGTGATCCTGTTTTTGTTTCTTGGCAACGTGCGTGCCGCGCTGTTAACGGCTTTAGTGATCCCACTGAGTATGCTGTTTGCCATCAGTGGCATGGCGGCGAATAAAATGAGTGGCAACCTGATGAGTTTGGGCGCCATCGACTTTGGCCTTATTGTTGATGGCTCTGTGATCGTGGTTGAAAACTGCTTACGTCAGCTCGGTTTAGCCCAGCATCAGCAAGGCCGCTTACTAACGTTAAAAGAACGTTCTGCCGTGGTATTGCGGGCAACCAGAGAAGTGATGACCCCGGCTATGTTTGGCGTCTTTATTATTATGCTGGTGTATCTGCCGATTTTTGCCCTAAGTGGGGTTGAAGGCAAAATGTTCCAGCCGATGGCCTTTACCGTAATAGCGGCTTTGTTAGGCGCTTTGATTTTGGCCATTACCTTTATTCCGGCTGCTATTGCTTTGTTTGTCAGTGGTAAAGTGTCGGAAAAAGAAAATGCTCTGATGTCGGCGTTACGCCGCAGCTATCAGCCTCTGTTGGCCTGGTCGATCAAAACGCCGCTGTTGGTGTCTGGCCTGGCGATACTGCTGCTGTTCAGCGCTTTATGGTCGGCCAGTAAAATGGGTTCGGAGTTTTTGCCTCAACTGGACGAAGGTGATATTGCTATGCATGCCTTGCGGATCCCCGGTACCAGTCTGAGCCAGTCGGTGCATATGCAACTGCAATTGGAGGCTGAGATAGCGACTTTGCCGGAAGTGGCACGGGTGTTCTCAAAAATTGGCACGCCAGAAGTGGCCACCGATCCTATGCCGCCTAATGTGGCCGACACCTTTATCATTCTGAAAAACCAGCAGGATTGGCCCAATCCGGCTAAAACCCGCGCTGAGTTTGATGAGGAACTGCGTCAGTTAGTCGAGCAAATTCCGGGGAATAAATACGAGTTTACCCAGCCGATCGAAATGCGTTTTAACGAGCTGATCGCCGGGGTGCGTACCGACGTTGCCGTGCGGGTGTATGGTGATGATCTGGATACGCTCGCCGAGGTGGGCAAGCAAGTGGCCGCTGTGCTTGCTGCTGTGCCGGGCGCTGAGGATGCCCGGATGGAACAAGCCACAGGCTTACCTTTATTGTCGATAGAGCCGCAGCGGGACCATTTAGCTTTGGTGGGTATGGACGTAGCGCAAATGCAGCAGTTAATCCAAACCGCTATCGGTGGTCGTCAGGTGGGGCTGATGTACGAAGGCGATAAACGCTTTAAGCTGATGTTGCGTTTACCGGAAGAGTTGCGGCAAGACCCGGCGGCTTTGGCGCGTATTCCTGTCACTTTGCCTTTGGATGAGTCACTTGAACTGCGGTATGTGCCGCTGGGCGAAATTGCCACTATTAAGGAAATTACCGGCCCGAACCAAATCAACAGGGAAAGTGGTAAACGTAATGTAGTGGTAACGGCCAATGTAACCGACCGCGACCTCGGCAGTTTTATCGCCGAAGTGCAGCAACGTATGAATGCCTTAGCCTTGCCTGAAGGCTACTGGCTGGATTACGGCGGTACGTTTAAGCAGTTACAGTCAGCAACACAGCGTTTAAGCATAGTGCTGCCGTTAACTCTGCTGCTGATCATCGGGCTTTTGTATGGTGCGCTGAACTCAGTGCGGGACACTGTGGTGGTCTTTAGCGGTATACCGCTTGCGCTGACTGGCGGTGTTTTTGCGCTGTTGCTACGGGATATGCCGTTGTCTATCTCAGCCGCTGTTGGCTTTATTGCCTTGTCTGGTATTGCTGTGCTTAACGGTATAGTGCTGGTCAGTTTTATCCGCCAGTTGCGTGAGCAGGGCATGGAGTGGTTGGCGGCATTGGAGCAAGGTGCATTGTCGCGGTTAAGGCCAGTATTAATGACCGCTTTAGTTGCCAGTTTAGGTTTTGTGCCTATGGCCTTTAATACCGGCACAGGCGCTGAAATTCAGCGGCCTTTAGCCACAGTAGTGATTGGCGGTATTATCAGCTCCACCTTATTAACCTTGCTGGTGCTACCCGCTTTATACCGGCTGGCAAATTTCAGAAAATCCTAAAACTTGGGGGGCAAGGTACATAAGTTACCTATAACTAGTGTGTTCTGCCGCCTCATCTGACGAACTTTGGTCGGCTACTACAGCAACTTTTGCCAGTAGCCGACATCGCGCCACTGCTCAAACTTAAAGCCGACTTGTTGAAAGTGGCCACATTTTTCAAAGCCAAATTTTTCATGCAGCGCTACGCTTTTGTCATTCGGTAAAGTAATTCCGCCTATCACCAGATGCAAACCTAAAGCTTTCAGCTCAGTCAGTAACTGTTGATACAACCGGCTACCCAAACCTTTGGCTGTTATTCCATCTTTAACATACACAGTGCTTTCCACTGAAAACCGATAAGCCGAGCGTACCCGCCATTTGGTCGCATAAGCATACCCCAGCAGTTCGCCGTTTTGTTCCAGCACCAACCAGGGTAAGCCATCGTTTTGTACCTGCATAATACGCTCGGCCATCTGTGAAGGAGCAACCGCCTGCTCTTCAAAAGTGACACTGGTATTGAGCACATAGTGGTTATAAATAGTTGCAATAGCCGCTGCATCTGCCGGGGTTGCACTGCGGATCATCAGTATCTCCTTGGTATTAAATACAAAAATGCCAGTTCGAAAACTGGCATTGCTATTGTTCTGTGCTTTGGCTTGTATTAACCGACAATCAAACCATAATCGCGGCCTAACACCTCAATAATTTCGGCTTTCGGGTTGGCGGCGAGTTCAATTTTACGGCCTGTGACTTTTTCCGCTATGCCAAGGTAAGTGCGGGAAATATCCATCATCACTTCAGTGGGCAAAGCGTTGTCGCGGGCCAGTGCAGCGCGCTCTGGCATCCGGTCTTTGTTCAGTAAAATATCCGGATCCGGGAAGTTGCTCAAAAGCCACTGACGGAAGCCTTCTTTGGATTGCTCAACAATCTGGCCATTACGCCAACTGGCGCCATCCCAAATCCGTGAGCTGTCTGGTGTGCCCACTTCGTCCATATAAATCAGTTTGCTGCGGCCTTCTGCGTCATTGACATAACCAAACTCAAACTTGGTATCGACAAACATCTGATCCAGTGTAGCCAAAGCGTCGCTGATTACGCCAAAACCTTGTTTTAACAAAGTTTCATACAGGCTGATATCGGATATTTGTTCAAAACCAAAAGCCGCGCTATGGCGCTCAATATCGGCGCGGGAAATGTTGACATCGTCCGCTTCCGGCACACCGGCTAAGCCAGTCAGAATGCCCTTGGTGGACGGAGTAATTAAAATCTCTGGCAGTTTTTGATCTTTTTGCAGGCCTTCCGGCAGGGTAATACCACAGAATTCACGTTCGCCTTTGCTATAAGCACGCCACATAGAACCGGTAATGTACTGACGGGCTATGGCTTCAATTTTCAGCGGACGGGCTTTTTGCACTATCCACACCAGCGGGTGCGGAATGTCCAGAATATGACTGTCGGCCAGGCCATGTTGTTTAAACAAAGCAAACCAGTGATTAGAAATAGCATTTAAGGCCGCGCCTTTACCCGGCACACCATTTAAACCATTTTCGCCATGCCAGATGCAGTCAAAAGCGCTGATACGGTCGCTGATCACCATAATAGCCAGCGGCGTATCTGGTGCTACAGGGTAGTTTTTTTCGCGGATTAAGCGCGCGCTGTCAGCGGCAGTCAGCCAGTACACACTACGAACTTTGCCTGAATGAACGGGTAAATCTGTACGAATAGGCAAGTCGTCATTGACCGCCAGGACCTGAGTTGCAAGAGTCATCTTCACTTCTTCTGTGGCTGAAAAAAGGCGCGGTGGAGTTTAACAGAAAGTGCGGGTGAACTGAATCGGCGCTTTGCTGGCTTGAGGGGCAAAATGCAGAAGACCAGTTATTTTTATTCCAGCTTCTCATCATAGAAGTACTATGCAGGATATTTAACGGTTTTTGGTAAGGCTGAAGCCGCGCACCAATACCAAGGCAGCAGTAACAATAGCTTGAAGAAGCCAAGCGCTAAGGCATCAAAATGCATTGCCCAGGCACCACTTGATCAGCCGAAACTAGTGACTGACAAGACAAACAACTGCAGGCTGTCTTTTTTTTATTGCATTAAAGGAGTACCTTGTCTGGCTTATACAGGGAGCGTATTTGTCCTACTATTGTCCCGAATTAGCTTGATTCGATGTAAGCATGCACGGAATGGAGTTTTTTATGCCTGCCAATGACAACGTCCTGCAGAGAAACAATGTCAAAATCATAGGCACTGGCCAGCAGGTGATGCTGATGGCGCATGGTTTTGGTTGTAACCAGTTGATGTGGCGTTTTTTAACTCCAGAGCTGAGTAGCCAGTACAAGCTAGTGCTGTTTGATTATGTTGGGTCGGGTGGCTCTAATCTGGCAGCGTATTCCAGACAAAAATACTCTGATCTGGAAGGCTATGCTCAGGACTTAGTCGATATTTGTAACAGGCTGGATTTAAGCAATGTGGTGCTGGTTGGCCATTCAGTCAGCAGTATGATTAGCTTAATTGCCGCCCGGCAAATTCCAGAGCGTATACATAGCCTGGTGATGGTCTGCCCGTCGCCTTGTTTTTTAAATCATCCACCTGATTATCTGGGTGGTTTTAATCAGAGCGACTTAACAGAGCTAATTGATCTGATGGATAAAAACTATATTGGCTGGGCGCAGTATCTGGCACCTTTGGTGGCAGGCACGACAGACAAAGACCTTGTCAGCACTGAGCTGAGCGAAAGCTTCTGCAGCACCAATCCTATTACCGCCAAAAACTTTGCCAAGGCGACTTTTTTCTCCGATTACCGTGCTTTATTGCCCCTGAATACTCATCCTGTATTGTTGCTGCAAAGCCAAACCGACGCTCTGGCTTCTATGTTTATTGGCCAATACATGCAAAAACACCTGCCCCACAGTCAGTTACAGGTGGTGCAAGCGAAAGGCCATTGTTTACATATGACGCATCCAAAGCAGGTTGCAGAGCATATTCAGCACTTTATGCAGTCCTTACAATAAGGTAAAAGCGCAGTATGAAGACTGAATTTGCTCTGGACGATTTCCCTGCTGGTTTAGTGGTCACTACCTTGGAAGAGCGCGAAATTCTGTTTGCCAACCGATATTTTTATCAAATCAGTC
>NZ_LAVS01000095.1 GCF_000986865.1 Rheinheimera mesophila | reverse complement strand
AAACTTACTTTTACAACAGCAAGTAGAAGTTAACAAACCAAAAGTATTATTCGCTGACTCAGTAGCTGGTAGCGACAATTCAATACTCGTCGGAGAGCTTGCGAAAATACTTAAACAAAACGGTGTGGATATAGGACAAAACAGATTATTCAAATGGTTAAGAAATAATGGATATCTCATTAAAAAGAGTGGAGAAAGTTATAACTTACCAACTCAAAAGAGTATGGATCTAAAAATCTTGGATATCAAAAAACGAATAATTAATAATCCAGATGGTTCAAGTAAAGTATCACGTACACCAAAAGTAACAGGCAAAGGACAACAATACTTTGTTAATAAGTTTTTAGGAGAAAAACAAACATCTTAATAGGAGAACACTATGGAACAAATCACATTAACCAAAGAAGAGTGTGTCGAACAATGCATCAATAAAGACTTAAAACTTTTAGATTATCGAGTTCAACAAATTTTAGAAGGTGTTCTATCAGAAAGTACCACATACGGTGATGCAAGAAATAAATTAGAAACATTGAAAATTATTGCTGAATCTCATTTTAAAACCGAACATGCTTCAGTTATTTACAAATTAGCATTGAAAAAGTTAGACAAAAAAATCAAC
>NZ_LAVS01000094.1 GCF_000986865.1 Rheinheimera mesophila | reverse complement strand
AAAAGAGCTTTCTGAATTAGTTGAACGTGTTGATGATGTTGAAATACTAGCAAACGAAACAGCTGATCATGTGCTTGAACTTAGAGAGGAACATAAGCAACATCATAATGAACTAAGAGAATCTCATAAAGAACTTAAAGATAAGCAAGATAAAGTTGTAGATGAGAATTTAGAGCAAACAAAGATATTAAACAGAATTGAAGAAAGATATCAAACGCAAGTAGATGTTGCGCAAAAAAATGAAGAAAAGACACTCGCCCAAAATAAATGGCTCGTAGGTGCCATATGGGCGCTTGTAACAATTGTTATGATTGCAGTCATTACTGCATCAATTACTGCGTTATTACCTTAAGGGAGGTGGACATAATGAGTTGGGCAAGATGGTTATCATGTTATTTGTATGGTCGTAAATGTAAATAATGTTTTTGGTCAGTGCTTCAGCACTGGCTTTTTATTTTGATTGAAAAGAGGTACGTACATGGTATTACACAGCTCAAAAGACAGGAAGCATACTGCAAGTGAAGTTGGGAAGTGTTGTCAATACCAAGTAAGTAAGATATCTGAAATGTATAATA
>NZ_LAVS01000092.1 GCF_000986865.1 Rheinheimera mesophila | reverse complement strand
GACTTCCCCTAAAAACAAACCGTTTTCAACTATTTAAGTATGGTATTGAAAGTGAGGTGATGGGGAAACGGAGATTTACAACACGAGCAGGGTATTTAAACCAATGATTTATTGAAGTATACGAGCTCAGAACTCAACTAAACCCAACAAAAAACCGGACTAAAAAGTCCGGTTTTCAAAATTAACGCAAAAACCAAAAGGTTAAACGTTAAACAAGAAATGCATGACGTCGCCGTCTTTACAGACGTAGGTTTTACCTTCAACGCGCAGTTTGCCAGCTTCTTTGGCGCCGGCTTCACCGTTACAGGCGATAAAGTCGTCGAATGACACCACTTGAGCGCGGATAAAACCTTTTTCGAAGTCGGTGTGGATCACGCCTGCTGCTTGTGGGGCTGTGGCGCCAACAGGGATAGTCCAGGCGCGCACTTCTTTTACACCAGCAGTGAAGTAGGTGTGCAGGTTCAGCAGTGAGTAACCACCGCGGATCACGCGGTTTAAACCTGGTTCAGTTAAGCCCATCGACTCTAAAAATTCTGCTTTTTCGTCGTCTTCCAACTCTGATATTTCAGATTCAATAGCAGCACAGACCGGAACCACTATGGCACCTTCTTTGGCGGCAATGTCGCGTACCACGTCTAAATGTGGGTTGTTTTCAAAACCATCTTCCAGCACGTTAGCGATGTACATAGTAGGTTTGATGGTCAGGAAGTTCATGTAGGACACCAGCGCTTTTTCTTCTGGTGATAATTCCAGTTGGCGTAAGGTTAAGCCTTGCTCTAAGTGCGCTTTTACTTTTTCCAGCACTTCTATTTCAGCTTTGGCGTCTTTATCACCGGCTTTGGCTTTTTTGCTGACGCGGAAGATGGCTTTTTCAGCACTGTCCATATCCGCCAGTACCAGTTCCATATTGATGGTGTCAATGTCATCTGCCGGGTCTACTTTGTTGGCAACGTGGATCACGTTGTCGTCTTCAAAGCAGCGCACCACATGGCCTATGGCGTCGGTTTCGCGAATGTTAGCCAGGAATTTATTACCTAAACCTTCACCTTTAGAAGCGCCTTTGACCAGACCTGCGATATCCACAAACTCCATAGTGGTTGGCAGAATGCGCTGTGGGTTGACAATAGCTGCCAGTTGGTTCAAGCGTGGGTCCGGCACTGGCACCACACCGGTATTTGGTTCGATAGTACAAAACGGGAAGTTAGCCGCTTCAATACCAGCTTTGGTCAGTGCGTTGAACAGAGTGGATTTACCTACGTTTGGTAAACCAACGATGCCACATTTAAAACCCATGGGTATATCCTTTGTGCTTAGACGGCAAAGCCGTGCTGTTTGCGAACCGGACGCGCTTAAACTTTGGCTTAAGCCGCGCTAAAACTATGTAATCTGTGCTGTGCTTTAATTAAGCCATCGCTTAACCAGAGCTCAAAACAACGCATCGATTCATCCAGAGCTTCATCAATCAGCTTCTGTTCGGCTTGCGGTGCTTTGCCCAGCACATACCCTGTGACTAAGTCTTTATGGCCGGGATGGCCAATGCCCAGTCGCAGGCGATAAAAATTGGCATTATTGCCGAGTTTATTGGTGATGTCCTTTAAACCATTGTGACCAGCATGGCCGCCACCCAGTTTAAATTTCGCTACGCCGGGCGCTATCGCCATTTCGTCGTGAGCCACCAGAATATTTTCAGGTAAAAGTTTATAGAACTGCGCCATAGCTGCCACGGCTTTGCCACTTAAATTCATATATGTAGTGGGAACCAGCAATTTATATTCCTGACCTTGGGTGACAAATTTACCCGTCAGGCCAAAAAATTTTGAGTCAGGGCGAAGAGTAACGTTATAGCGGCGGGCGAGTTGTTCTACAAACCATTGACCTGCGTTGTGGCGGGTCTGGCTGTATTCTGGGCCTGGATTACCCAGGCCCACAATTAACTGAATTGCTTCAGTCATTACTCAGCTGTGTCTTCGTCTGCTTTGCCAGCAGGCTTGTTCACAGTAACAACGGCTTGGTCATGACCAGCGCCTTTGGCTAACTCAGTGATAGTTACGCCAGCAGGAACTTTCAGGTCTGACAGGTGCAGTGTTACACCAACAGCCACGTCAGCTAAGTCCACTTCAATGAACTCTGGCAGGTTCTGTGGTAATACAGAGATAGCCAGTTCGTTGATGTGGTGAGCCACTACGCCACCTTTTTTCACAGCAGCAGCTTCGTTGATGAAGTGTACTGGAACTACAGTGTGTAACTCATGGCCAGCTTCTACACGTTGGAAGTCAACGTGCATTACTTTTGGCTTGAACGGGTGACGTTGCATTGCTTTAACGATTGCTTTTACTTCTTCACCGCCAACATTGATTGTCAGGATGTGAGTGTAGAAACCTTCGTTGGCCTGAGCTTGTAACAATTTAGAGTGATCTAAAGTGATAGACAGAGCTTCTTTGTGACCACCGTAAATGATAGCTGGTACTTTGTCTGCGTGACGTAGGCGGCGGCTCGCACCTTTCCCTAAATCAGAGCGGACTTCTGCATTTAACGTGTAAATGGCGTTTGACATGGTATTCTCCAAAAATTAATAGACCCTGAGTTCCGCGACCTGACCCCAGGAAGAAGCTTTTTTGCTGGACTAAAACATAAAGTTTAAATCTCAGCCGACGCAAAAAAGCGCGCTATGGTATCACTGCAGCCTGAAGGCTGCAAATGAAAAGCAAAAATTAAGGGCACCCTGGGGTGCCCTTAGTGACAGCTATTTTATCCTTAGTCGAACATAGACGAGATAGATTCTTCGTTGCTGATACGACGGATACATTCGGCCAGCATATCGCTTAACGTCAGTTGTTTTACTTTGCTGACTGCGCGCATTTCTGCACTCAATGGAATAGTGTCGGTGATGATCAGCTCATCGATCACTGAGTTTCTGATGTTCTCAGCGGCGTTGCCGGAGAAGATAGGGTGAGTGGCATAAGCAAAGACCCGTTTGGCGCCTTGTTCTTTTAAAGCTTCAGCAGCTTTGCATAAGGTGCCGCCTGTATCAATCATGTCATCGACAATAATACAGTCACGGTCTTTCACATCACCAATGATGTGCATCACCTGCGACACGTTGGCTTTAGGGCGACGTTTATCGATAATGGCTAAGTCGGCATCGTTCAGCAGTTTGGCGATCGCACGGGCACGCACTACACCGCCGATATCCGGAGATACCACCACTGGTGCGACGAATTCCCGCTTGCGCATATCTTCCAGCAGCACCGGGCTACCAAACACGTTGTCTACTGGTACATCGAAGAAGCCCTGAATTTGCTCAGCGTGTAAGTCTACCGTTAAGACACGGTCCACACCTACGCTGGATAAAAAGTCGGCTACTACTTTGGCTGTGATTGGCACCCGGGCAGAACGCACACGTCTGTCCTGGCGGGCATAACCAAAGTAAGGGATCACCGCAGTAATACGACCGGCAGAAGCGCGGCGTAACGCGTCGACCATGACAATAAGTTCCATCAGGTTGTCATTGGTTGGGGCGCAGGTCGACTGGATAATAAAAACGTCAGATCCCCTGACGTTTTCATTGATTTGTACACAGACTTCACCGTCACTAAAACGGCCGACTTCGGCATCGCCCAGCTTGATATATAAACGGCTGGCTATCTTCTTGGCGAGTTCTGGTATGGCGTTACCAGCGAAAATCTTCATGTCGGGCACGGTAGGATCCTCAGGGCAGTTTGTGAGTCCGGTTAATAATGCAGCAGGCTTATTATGTCGCCTGCTGTGCGTCATACGGCTTGTTCCAGTTCAGTCAGGACAGCAGACTGATTGACCCCTTTAGCAACAAAACCACGCCATTGAGCTGGCAGTTTTGCAAGAGTTTGACGGGCACTTAATTCATCCTGGAACTCGGCAAACACGCTGGCGCCGGTACCTGTCATTCTGGACGGCGCGTATTCTATCAACCAGTCCAGCACCATTGCAACCTCGGGGTAGAGCCGTTTGACCAGAGTTTCACAGTCATTTTTCCACTCTGAGTCTAGTAGATCTTTGGCGGACATGACGGGTGTATTACGGATTAAATCAGCGTGGTTAAAGACTTCAGCCGTGCTGACATGCACTTGGGGTGTCACAATCAGGTAATAGTTTTCTGGCAAACTAACGGGCTGTAATTTTTCTCCCACCCCTTCAGCAAAGGCGGTTTTTCCGAATACAAACACAGGCACATCGGCACCTAATGTTAAGCCCAGTTCACAAAGCTGTGCGTTTGATAGCTTTAACCGCCATAACTGGTTTAATGCCAGCAGTGTGGTGGCCGCATCGGACGAGCCGCCGCCTAAGCCGCCGCCCATAGGTACTCTTTTATCCAGATAAATTCGGACACCAGCATTGTGGGGCGCTAACGGTTGCAATAATCTGGCAGCGCGAACTACTAAGTTGCTGTCGTTTTCTATGCTTTTATCTGAACAGCTAAACTGGATTTCACCATCCGTGGTGAGTGTGAAACTAAGCTGGTCACCACAATCGAGCATTTGAAACAAGGTTTGCAGATTGTGGTAACCGTCGGCCCTGCGGCCTGTGATATGTAAAAATAAATTCAGTTTGGCCGGCGCCGATAAAGTTAAAGTTGCCATTTACGCACCACCAGTTTAATTCGGCTGCCATCGGCTTTTGAATCCAGTTGAATACGTTTGGGTAAAGCTAAGGCATCAGGGAAAAATTCAGTGTAGCTGACTTGCCAATCACGCTGCTGGCTGTCTTTTAGCGTAAAGCTGGTTAAACGGCCTTGTGCATCCCATTGATGATTAAAACTTTCCGGGCTTGCCACACCTTTGAGCCAGAGTGGCATTTCTTCAATGGGTAAACTCCAGCCGGATAAATAATCCAGCAGCGCACTGGCCGATTGGGCCTGATGAGTTTCACCATCGGCTTTGACCGTCGCACCCAAGGCGTCAGTCTCCAGTTCAAAAATGCTGATACCGACAAAGTTAGTCATGCTGGCCTGAAAATACGGCCCTTGTTGTTGCCAGTTTAAACTACCGCTGACGCTCTCCTGTGGTGCTTTTACCCCTAAAGCGCCGGTCAGCGTAAACTCCTGCAATTGCTCTAATTGCAGTTGTCGTTGTTGGGCAGACAGGGGAATAACAGGTTTTAACTGGCTGCTGTGGCTGGCACAACCTGTCAAAATCAGACTGAAAACTACAAAACAACCAGTTTTTATCGCTGCAAACACACTAATTCCTTCTCTACGCTTTTTTTAGTTTGGGCTTTTTCGTACAATTCGCCCTCTTTTTGGCGAATGCCGGTTTTTTGAAACGGGCCACACAGGTGAATGACCATTTTTGCTTTAGGTATTAATCATAAAACTGCGCCTGTCTCGTTACGTGAGCAGGTGGCTTTTGCGCCTGAACAAATTTTGGACGCCTTACGGGATCTGACGACGACGACCCAGGTGTCTGACGCTGTGATTTTGTCTACCTGTAACAGAACTGAGCTGTATTTTAGCGGCAGCCCGGAACAATCGAAACAAGTAATTGATTGGCTCAGCAAATTTCATCAGTTGGACTTAGCCGAATTGCAGCATCATTTATACCTGCATCAGGATCAGCAGGCCAGCAGTCATTTAATGCGTGTCGCTTGTGGTTTGGATTCGTTAGTGCTGGGTGAACCCCAAATTCTCGGCCAAGTGAAGCAGGCCTATAGCCATTCGAGGCAGGCCGGTACGATAAATCCGGCGTTTGAACGTTTGTTTCAAAAGACCTTTTCAGTCGCCAAACAGGTGCGTACCGAAACAGACATAGGTGCTAGTGCCGTCTCTGTCGCTTTTGCGGCGGTAAGTTTAGCCCGGCAAATCTTTGGTCAGCTTGGCAAAGTCAAAGTGCTGCTGATTGGTGCTGGTGAAACCATAGAGCTGGTGGCGAAACATTTACTGGAGCAGGGCGCAGAAAAAATTACCGTGGCGAATCGCTCTTATGACAAAGCTGCGGCTTTAGCGAGCCAGTTTAATGGTGAAGCCGTCAGTTTGGCTCAGGTGCCGCAGTCACTGGTCAATGCCGATGTGGTGATTAGTTCAACCGCCAGTACCTTGCCTATAGTCGGTAAAGGTATGGTGGAACAGGCGCTGAAAAAGCGCCGGCATAAACCGATGTTTTTTGTCGATTTAGCAGTGCCGCGTGATATTGAAGAGCAAGTGGCAGAGCTGGAAGACGCCTATTTGTATACAGTAGATGACCTGCAATCCATAGTGCTGCAAAACCTGCAGAACCGGCAGGAAGCAGCGGCAGAAGCTGAGCAAATGATTCAGCAGGGCGTAAACGAATTCAGTCAGTGGTTAAGTTTGCATGGACAGCTTGATGTTGTGCGTGATTACCGGGACAAAGGCGAAGCCATACGGGATGAATTGCTGGCCAAAGCAGGCAAACAAATTGCCTCAGGGCAGGACCCGGAAAAAGTACTGGCTGAACTTGCGACTAAACTGAGTAACAGGTTGATGCATGCACCAACCAAGGCGCTTCGGCAGTTACTGCAGGACGAGCAGCCTCAACAACAATCTTTGATCAACACTTTGTTAGATCTGTAATCAGGTAAATAGAAACAACATGAAAGAATCGGTGTACCGCAAACTCGAAGCTCTGGTCGAACGTTATGAAGAAGTTCAGGCGTTATTAAGTGACGCTGGCGTAATTTCTGACCAAAGTCGTTTTCGCGAGTTGTCCAAAGAGTACAGCCAGTTGGAAGAATTGAGCAAAGCTTTTGGTTTATATCGTCAGGCGCAGGAGGATTTAGTCAGCGCTGAAGAGATGATGAAAGACTCAGACCCTGATATGCGTGAAATGGCGCAGGACGAATTCAAAGCCGCCAAAGAGCGTATCGAGCAGTTGGACCAGGACTTACAAATTCTGTTATTACCTAAAGATCCCAACGATAACAACAACTGCTTCCTTGAAATCCGGGCCGGTGCCGGTGGTGACGAAGCCGCGATTTTCGCCGGTGATGTGTTCCGTATGTACAGCCGTTTTTGTGAGCGTAAACGCTTAAAAGTGGAGATTATTAGTTGCAACGACGGCGAGCACGGTGGTTATAAAGAAATCATCGCCAGCATTCAGGGCGAAGGTGCGTACGGTATTTTGAAATTTGAATCTGGTGGTCACCGCGTGCAACGGGTACCTGCGACTGAATCTCAAGGCCGGGTGCATACTTCCGCTTGTACTGTGGCCATTATGCCGGAAATACCGGAAAGCGAAGCCATTGAAATTAACCCTGCCGACTTAAAAGTAGATACTTACCGAGCCTCTGGTGCCGGTGGTCAGCACGTGAACAGAACGGACTCTGCTATTCGAATCACGCACTTGCCAACAGGTATAGTGGTGGAGTGTCAGGACGAAAGGTCGCAGCATAAAAACCGGGCTCGCGCTATGGCCGTGTTGCAGTCACGTATTCAGGCGGCTGAAGATGAAAAACGCCGCTTACAGGAAGAATCGACCCGCCGCTCTTTAGTCGGCAGTGGCGATCGTTCTGAACGGATCCGTACTTACAACTTCCCACAAGGCCGTTTAACGGATCACCGGATTAACCTGACCATCTACCGTTTATTAGACGTGATGGAAGGGGATTTAGATCTGGTGATTGGTCCATTAAGCCATGAACATCAGGCTGATTTGTTAGCTGCTTTGGCTGATGAAAACCGTTAACAATCCTACCTTAACGCAGTGGCTGCAACAGGCTGCTGCGTTACTCACTCCCTTGCTTGAAACCGGTCCTGTACCAGTGGATGCAATACAGGAAGCCCGGCGTATTTTGCTGGAAGTGCTGGATATTAACGCCACCACTTTGATGTTGTATCCGGAGCGTGAACTGACCCAAGCACAGTTGCAGCAGTTAGAACCTGTGCTGACCCGTCGTCTGACCGGTGAGCCTTTGGCCCATATTTTGGGCCATTGGTATTTCTGGGATTTTAAACTGGCGGTTGCCCCTTGCACTTTAATACCCAGACCCGACACCGAACTCTTAGTAGAACAATGCCTGACTCTGCACTTGCCAGCTCAGGCCAAAGTGCTGGATTTAGGCACTGGCACAGGTGCTATAGCTTTAGCTTTAGCCAGGGAAAAGCCACGCTGGACTGTGACTGGTGTGGATTTACAACCTGATGCAGTAGCTTTAGCCAAGCACAATGTTCAGCTTCTGGCGCTGAGCAATTGCCAAATCAAACAAAGTAGCTGGTTTGCAGCCATAGCAGGGCAACAGTTTGATTTAATTGTCTCCAACCCACCTTATATAGACGCAGAAGACCCACATTTAGCTTGGGGTGATGTCCGCTTTGAACCCGACTCGGCTTTAGTAGCTCCGGAGCAGGGCCTGGCTGACATCCGCCATATATGTACACAAGCCCCACAATTTCTGACGCCATCCGGCTGGTTATGGCTGGAACACGGCTATCAGCAAGCCGACGCTGTGCAGCGCATTTTAACCGAAGCAGGTTTTAGCTCTGTGCAATCGGTAAAAGACTACGGCGGCCAGTGGCGTATTAGTGGTGGACAGCTTTCTGCTCAATTGCAGCTCTGAAGCAGTCACTCCACAACTCTCTCTGTCTGAACGCCAAAATATTTATATTTTCAACGACTTTGCTTTGACCCAACCTTGTTTAGCGCATATAAATAAACACAAAGCGATAAAAACGCACAAAGCTAAAGGAGTGTGGCATGGCAAATGATTTTTTATTTGCTGAGGAACCCGAGGAAATAGCACCAGTGTCCCGTGGTAGCTGGAAAGTACTGATCGTGGACGATGAGCCTGAAGTTCATGCGGTGACTAAACTGGCATTAAGTGACTTTTCTTTTCAGGGGAAAACTCTCGAATTTATCAGCGCTTATTCAGGTCGCGAAGCCCGCGACATGCTGGCCAAGCACACAGATGCCGCCATAGTGCTGTTAGACGTGGTGATGGAAACTGACGATGCGGGTTTGTTGGTGGCCCGTTACATCCGCGAAGAGCTGCACAATCATTACGTGCGTATTATTTTGCGTACCGGCCAGCCTGGCCAGGCACCTGAGCGGCAAGTGATTGTCAATTACGACATCAACGACTACAAATCCAAAACCGAGCTGACTGCACAAAAACTCTTTACTGTGGTGATGTCGAGCTTACGTTCCTACCGCGATATTCTGGCTATTGATCACAGCCGTCAGGGTCTTGAAAAAATTATTACCGCCTCAGCGGATTTGTTTTCCGCCCACTCGATGGAACAATTTATTGATGGTGTCTTACAGCAACTGACCTCAATTTTAGGTTGCAATGACAATGCTTTGCTGGTGACCTCCTCGTTGGTTGCGGGCAATATCAATGAAGAGGCTGATCCGGACCGTTTAGTGGTGTTCGCTGGTTTAGGTCAGTTTGAAAAACAAGAGGGCAAGCAGATCAGCGAAGTGCTGGAACCACCGTTGCTGGATGCATTCCATCAGGCGCTGCAGAGCCGCAGCATAGTGTACCGTGACAATTATCTGGTGGCTTATTGCACCAGTAAATTTACTTCTGGCTCTTTGCTTTATGTGTCAGGCTTGCCAAACCAGATGACAGAGACGCAAAAACGTTTAATCGAGCTGTTCTCGCAAAATGTGCAAATTGCTTACGAAAACGTACAGCTACAAAGCGAAATTGAAGATACCCAACGCGAAATTGTCTACCGCTTAAGTGAAGCGGTGGAGCATCGTTCTATCGAAACCGGCAACCACGTCAAACGTGTCGCTTTTATTTGCTACGACTTAGCCAAGGCTTATGGTTTACCGGAAGAAGAAGCTGAAAAGCTGATGTTTGCCTCACCTTTGCATGATGTGGGTAAAGTGGGTATACCGGATGGTATTTTGAATAAACCGATGAAACTGCATGGTCAGGAATGGGAAGTGATGAAGACCCATGCCAGCATAGGTTATGAAATTTTAAAAAACTCCAAACGCACTATTATTCAGGCCGGTGCTATGATAGCGCAGGATCACCATGAAAAATGGGATGGTTCAGGCTACCCCAATGGCAAAAAAGGCGAAGAAATTCATATCTATGGCCGAATTGCGGCCTTAGCCGATGTGTATGATGCATTAAGGCACAGGCGCTGTTATAAGTCGGCCTGGACCTTAGAGCAGGTGCTGGAGAAGATCAGCAGTGAGTCGGGTAAGCATTTTGATCCTAAACTGGTCGAAATTTTTAAAAGCCGGGTCGACAAACTGGAGGCAATACTGCAAAAATACCCGGACGAAGAATAAGTTGTACTCACCGGTGAATTGGGCCACCTGCGGGTGGCTTTATTATTCCGCAGACCATCCACTTTAAGGACCATTTGTTATGTACATGGCATTAAAACATTCGCATCTGCTGTTTATTGCGCTCAGCCTGTCTTTTCTGGCCGTGCGGTTTTTGTTAAGTTTACGTGCTCCTGCTTTACTGCAAAAAAAGTTCTTTAAAATTGCTCCTCATGTGGTTGATACTTTTTTACTGCTCACTGCCATAGGTCTGATGTTGACTATCCAGCAGTATCCTTTCCAGACCCCTTGGTTAACCGAAAAACTTCTGGGATTATTCGCCTACATTGGTTTGGCTGTGATGGCGCTCAAAGGCCGCACTCTGCTGATGCGCTGGGTCGGTTTCGTCGGTGCTTTAAGCTGGCTGGCTGTCGTTGCAAAAATAGCAATCACCAAAACACCGTTGTTTTTAAGTTAAATCGGTTTGTCTGGCTCAGTGGCTGACACCTCTTTTGTGTGATGTCCTTTTGAGTTGTATTGAGTAGTACATGAAATTTGAGTTGAAACAGCAGGGCTCAGCCCTGCTTGAGTTATTGTTAGCGATAGAGCAGCAATGGACTGATGTTGCATATATTCAGCAGGCAAAAGCAAGCTGGTCAGCTATAGCTCCTGCCAGTGCTGAAAAAACACTGACGATGAGTACACTTGCCCGTCAGATAGATAGTTTCTATCGGGACGCGTTTTTTACACCACCGCTCCAACCTTTGCTGATTGAAGACATGCATCAGCCTACCTTATTAAGTTACGCCATTACGCAGCGGGAGGCGGATCCCTTAGTTTTGGTACTGCTGCTGTTATGCTGGCTGCAACAAGCGGGTTTCCACACCGATCTGGTGCGTTACAAAGGCGAATATTTAGTCCAGGTGCACTTATCCACAGTGGAGAAAGTATGGGTTGATCCATACACTGGCGCCTGGCAATGCTTGTTAAATCCTGAAAATGGTATGGCGCTGAGTCTTACTCAGGAGCTGGCGACACAGGCTGTGGATTTGTCTGCTTTTTGTGCTGACCTCTGGCAATTGCAAAAACAACTTTTATTAGCCTTAGGTAAACGTGAACAAGCACTGGCTGTGGTGCAGCATTTACTGGAACAAAAACCTGGTGATCCTTATTTACATCGCGAGCGTGGCTTGTTGTCTGAGCTGTTGGATCATTGGTCTTTGGCCATTCGCGATTATCAGTATTTTATCGAGCAAAAACCGGACGACCCGTCTAACGAGCACATGAAACAGCAGATCCACCAGTTGTCGTCCTATCCACAGTGGCTGCATTAGGGTTACTATAGACACAAGCAACGGTATTTTGTCTGAGGAATTTACAGTGACAAACCAACATAGTATTCAGATTGGCGCTATCGAAGTGGCCAATCACAAACCTTTTGTGCTTTTTGGTGGCATGAACGTTTTAGAGTCGCGTGATTTAGCCATGCAAGTGGCGGAATATTACGTCAAAGTGACGGAAAAGCTGGGCATTCCTTACGTCTTTAAAGCTTCTTTTGACAAAGCCAACCGCTCTTCTGTGCATTCGTACCGTGGCCCAGGCATGGAACAAGGCTTAAAGATTTTCGAAGAAATTAAAAAAACCTTTAATGTGCCCTTGATCACCGACGTGCACGAACCTTATCAGGCTGCTATTGTGGCTGAAGTGGTGGATGTGATTCAGTTGCCAGCTTTTTTAGCCCGGCAGACTGATTTAGTCATAGCGATGGCGCAAACCGGCGCTGTAATTAACGTGAAAAAACCACAGTTTTTAGCGCCGCACGAAATGCGTCATGTCATCACCAAGTTTCAGGAAGCGGGTAACGATAAAGTGATCCTATGTGAACGTGGTTCCAGCTTTGGTTATAACAACCTGGTAGTCGACATGTTGGGTATGGACGATATGAAACAGTTCGCTCCGGTGATTTTTGATGCAACTCATGCCTTGCAACGTCCGGGTGGTCGTGCCGATTCAGCCGATGGCCGTCGTGCTCAGGCCGCTCAGTTAGCCCGCTCTGGTATGGCATTGGGGCTGGCAGGTTTGTTTATCGAAGCACATCCGAATCCAAATGAAGCCAAATGTGATGGTCCTTGTGCTTTACCTTTAGCAAAACTGGAACCTTACCTGCAGCAAATGAAAGAACTGGACCAACTGGTGAAATCTTTTGCGCCTTTGGATACATCGGCGAATTAATGGAAAAAGGCGGGTATACCCGTCTTACTTGAAGCTGCAGCTTTGTTGACTGCACCATCTCGCCCCAGTCACATAGGTTTACTATGCTCCTGGGGTCTCACTGGTTTGTTGCCTCCCCGCAACTTCAAGTGACTTGGGTATAAAACAGACAAATGCTACCCGCTTTGTTCAAGTATTAAGCTAACGATTCAGGCAATTAAAAAATAAGTTGACTTGGTTAGCCGAAATCCGTTTAATACCCCCCGTTGCCCAGATAGCTCAGTCGGTAGAGCAGCGGATTGAAAATCCGCGTGTCGGTGGTTCGATTCCGCCTCTGGGCACCATAAATTTTTGTGATGTGATTCCTTTCAAATCCTGTCACCCAGTTTAGGTTGCCGCTTTAGCTCAGTTGGTAGAGCAACTGACTTGTAATCAGTAGGTCATCCGTTCGACTCGGATAAGCGGCACCATTCAAGTTTTGCCCAGATAGCTCAGTCGGTAGAGCAGCGGATTGAAAATCCGCGTGTCGGTGGTTCGATTCCGCCTCTGGGCACCATAAAAAACAAAAAGCCCGTCCTCGTGACGGGCTTTTTGTTTTATGTCCAACGGGTTTATCTTCGATTACAAACTACATCCATGTATTTTGCCCTTCGGGTCAGCTAAAGCTGTTCCGGTTTGCTCCGGGCAAACCTGGTACAAACTACATCCATGTATTTTGCCCTTCGGGCCAGCTAAAGCTGTTCCGGTTTGCTCCGGGCAAACCTGATCCGCCTCTGGGCAGCATCTTTCAGATGTGTTGATAAAAACCAGTCTTCGACTGGCTTTTCGCTTTCTATCTTGCTCAAAGCTCCTGTCAGATTGGTTTGAACCCCCAATCCCGAAAATGCTCTGGCTGAATGTCGCTAAAACACTTTAACCGGCTTTCGGCCTGTTCGTATTCAGTTCTGTGCCAGTGATGTTCGGCGGGCAGGGCTACTACTTTCATGCCTGCGGCTTTGGCGGCTGTTAAGCCTGTGACTGAGTCCTCAAACACCAGGCAATGTTCTGAGGCCACACCCAGCTTGCTGGCGGCTAACTGATAAATTTCAGGTTTGGGTTTGCCCTGGCTGACCATTTCAATAGAGCAAAGCGCCTGAAAAAAAGGACGGATTTGCAGCTTATCCAGCACAGTGTTCATCAGTGAGCCTGGTGAGTTAGTGGCAAGTGCGACCGGAATTTGCCAGCGTTGCAGTTGTTGCAGCAGCTCCAGTACACCTTTTTTCACCACCCCACGTTCCAGCACGGCCTGCGCTACGTAATTGATCACGGCTTGTTCAGCTTGTTCAATGGTAAAACCCTGCCATGGCGAATGTTTAAACCAGAGTTCAGTCACTGCTCTGGTGGTCATGCCGCTGGTTTGCGAGGTGATGGCCGGATCCAGTGTCACGCCTAACTGACGAAACACATGTTGCTCGGCTTCAGCCCAATAAGGTTCAGAATCAATCAGTACCCCATCCATATCAAAAATAACTGCCTGAACCACCTGGTTGCTCCTCTGTGCTGTATCTGGCCTTATTATTCAACAGCGCCGGGCGCTGTACCATAGCTTTGTCTGTCTTTAGCCCGTAAATTCTCTGCATCGCCATATTTTTGCGATGAGGTTGTGCGCTATCGATTGGACTGAGCCACTATTTGCTCTATGGTAGTTCTATGAATAGTTCACAAGGATTACAAAGTGCGCCTGTCTGTTGTCTTGTCTTTAGTTGCTGTAATGAGTGTCTGCCAGGCCGGTGCTGTGACTCAGTCCAAGCCCTTGGTCAGTTATCAGTTGTCATTTAACAACAGGGCACACCATGAGGCTGAAGTGGTAGTGCGTTTTGATAGTGTCAGTTCGGCCTATTTGTTATTGAGTATGAGTAGCGCATCACCTGGCCGTTATGCGCCTCATGCCTTTGCTAAAAATGTTTATGGCCTCAAAGCAATGGATAGTGCGGGTAATGTTTTACCCCTGCAGCGTATCAGTCCCAGTCAGTGGTCGGTAGCGCAGCACGACGGAACTGTGATCCTCAAGTATAAAGTCTATGGTGATAGGGGAGATGGAACTTATAACCAGATCGACCGTACCCACGCCCATCTGAATATGCCTGCCACCTTACTGTTTGCTCAGGATTATGCAAAGCAAAGCGCCTCGGTCCGTTTTGATTTACCAGATCCCAGTTGGGCCGTAGCCACCCAGCTCCAGTTGCAGGCTGATGGCAGTTACATGGCTCCGGATTTACAGTATCTGATGGATAGCCCGGTGGAGTTAAGTGCTTTTAGCCAACGTAGCTGGACTGTCGCCGATCAGCAATCTCAGGCGACTATTCAGTTGGTACTGCATCATCAGGGCACAGAGCAGCAGTTGGATCTCTTCGTGCAGAAAGCCAAAGCTGTCGTGGCTGAGCAGTACAAGATCTTTGGCGAGTATCCGAAATTTGATTACGGTCACTATGTGTTTATTGCAGATTATCTGCCTCATGTTGATGGTGACGGCATGGAACACCGTAACTCAACGATTCTGACCGATGAGCGTTCACTTGAAGAGGCGAATTTCGCCCAGCTAGAAACTTTGTCGCATGAGTTTTTTCATGCCTGGAATGTGGAACGGTTGCGCCCTGCTGATTTAGAGCCTTTTGATTTTCAGCGCGCTAACATGAGCCGCCATTTATGGTTTGCGGAGGGGATCACCAACTACTATGGTAAATTGGTGTTAAGCCGTACCGGCCACTTTGATTTAACTACTTATCTGGATAAAACAGTCGCTGCGCTGAATAAAGTGCAGCAGTCGCCAGGTAGACAGTTTTTTTCCGCGACCGGCATGAGTGAAATGGCGCCTTTTGTTGATGCGGCCGTTTCGGTAGACCCCACTAATTATGCCAATAGTTATATCTCCTACTACACCTATGGCGAGATACTTGGGTTGGCGCTGGATTTAACCTTAAGGACTCAATTTGAAGGTTTAAGCCTGGATCTGTTGATGCGCAAGTTATGGCTGGAGTATGGTAAAACAGAGCGCCCCTACACAGAGCAAGATCTGCAGCAGGCGCTGGCTGAGCTGACCGCCAACCCGGATTTTGCCTCGAACTTTTTTACGCGTTACATCCATGGTCAGCACTTACCTGATTTTACCGCTTTATTTGCCGCTATGGGTCTTAGGTTGTCTCCTGCCAACCCAACTCAGGCTTTTTTAACCGCTGCTACCTTGCTGGAGCAGGATAAAGCCCTGAAAGTAGACAGTAATACTCTGATCGGGACACCTTTGTATCAGGCTGGGGTGGACAAAGGTGATCTGCTGTTAAAGCTCGGGCGTTACAAGCTGAGCTCTACAGCTCAATGGAACAAGGTGCTGGCACATTATAAGCCGGGTGATAGTGCTGAGCTTAGTTTTAGCAGCAGGGGGCAAACTTATACCACTACTGTGACTTTTGCTGCCCAGCCGGGCCTCAGTTTAGTTGAACAGAAGAAGGCGAATGCTGAGCAACTGGCAAAAAGGGCTTTGTGGTTAAAAGCCCAGCCGTAGCCGGGCTTGGTTGGATGTTATCGGGTGATCAGAGACTGAGCTAACTTAACAACAGCCTGAATTTGCTGACCTTTGCGGTTGGCATAATTAGCATCAGTATAACCCCACCAGTCCCAGCAGGCTTGTGGGTTCATGGGCATCAGGTGAGAAGCACGGGTTTGTGGGTAAAGCACCACGATATTGTTGCTATCAGCATAACGATTAAAGCCCGCTTTTTCGACATAAGCCATACCTACCGCCTCAGCATGCTGGTTGCAGCCATGAAAGCTGATATGCAAACTGCAGTTTTGACCTTGCTCGCAATTTTTAGGTACATACACATAACCTTGTTCAGCCATAGTAGCAGCCAGATCCCCTGCTATTTTTTGCTGTTCAATCGGATAAACGGTACCACTGCTGATGTCTGCTGGGGCTTTTAGACCGACTTGAATAAACTTCAGTGCTTCACCCGCTGCATCATAATTACATTTGCCTAAAAATGGCGCTTCTGAAGTTTCACATGCACTGCCTTCGCTGACAGTCGGCATATGATGCGCGAAATTTTTATCCTGTATATAACTTAGCTGCGCTGCTGGTAACCACTGCTGGTACTGCTGATGGAGCGCATCAGCCACTTCTTTGTTGATCTTTTGATCGGCAGTGCCGTGCAATAACCAGATTTTGCTTTGTTTGATCTCTGCTTCAGACGCCAGTAAGCCTTGCTCCGACCAAAGCTTTAACTGTTTATTGATCTCAGCCAAAGGAATGGGACTAGTGACTTTATTGATGCAATGATCCAGGGCGGTCAATAAATTGTTCTGCGCGCAGTAGACCGGGCCTGCTGCTACTATGGCGGCTCCTTTCACCCAATCGGCATGAGCAAGTTGAAATTGCGCCGCCATATAACCACCACTGGACAAACCCGATACTGTGGTTTGGTTTAAATCCAGCGTTAACGCAGGTAAAGCGGATATGGTGCTGCTGATCACAACAGCGAGGCAGCCTGCGCCGCGAAGCAAAGTTTTCATCTGAATTGTCCTTTAAAAACATAAAGCTGGTCACTGCATTCTGATCGCTTTGCCTCGCTGAGGCTATAGCACTAAGGTACAGTCGGTTGCTTGGCTGTTACGGCAATAAAAAGATCGGCTCAGGCGGTGATACAATTCACCGGAAAAGCCGTACTATAAAGGCCTCTCTTCTTCAGGTAGATATGCACCATGCTGGCTGATTCCAATGAACTGTTAATTCTGGGTTGTGGTCACTCAGAATCAGATACCTTGTTTAATAACAATGCATTAGTTACTAATGCCCAGGGTAATCTGTTGATTGACTGTGGTTACACTATCAAACCCGCCTTGTTGGCGCAGGGGTTGAAGCTGCAGGATATAGATGCGGTATTTATTACCCACGTGCATGCCGATCATATGTTTGGTTTGGAGCGGCTTGCCAATGAAGGGCGTTATAAATATAACAAGAAAGCCCGGCTGATTTTGCATCATGAACTCTATGACGAGTTATGGCACCAGTGTTTAAAAGGTGTACTGGCGAAAAATGGTGAAGGCGAAAATGAGCTTTCCGATTACTTCGAACTCGAACTGTTACAAAGCGATGAGTTCGAATTGTTTGGTAATTTTTATCAGTTACACCGAGTTTCCCATACACCAGGTAAAGTCTGTTTTGGTTTGATGATCAATCACAGCATGTTTTACTCAGGCGATACAGTGGCTATCCCCCAGTTACTGCTGCAGCTAAAACCAGAGCTGATTTTCCACGATGTGACCTTAACCGAATACAACCCTGTGCATGCTTCTGTGCATTCGCTGCTGAGTTTGTACCCGGCTGAACTATGTAAAAAAATCTATCTGATGAGCTATGAAGACCATTGGCCTGAGTATCAGCACATGGTCGAGCAGCATTTTGCTGGGTTTGCCAGGCAAGGACAGCGTGTGCAGTTGAGTAAGGTGCATCACAGGGATAGAGCGGTCGGCTGAATGAAAAGGAGTGTTATGTACTACGTAATTTCTATCGGCTCAAATATTCAGCCTGAACAACATGTGGCCGCAGCAGTGAGCATACTGACCGAGACTTTTGGATCTTTATACCTGTATCCACGAGTCTATACGCAGGCTCAATTCGTTGAATCTAACCATGTGTTTATAAACTCTGTGCTGGTGCTGAAATCATCTCTGGCGGCCACTGAATTGAAACAGGAGCTTTGTCGGATCGAGGAGTTACTTGGACGAGACAGAACGGATCCACTGCGCAGCGTGAAAGACCGTAGCTGTGATCTGGATATTATCTGGCAGCAGCCACACTGGTCTGAAGTATGGAAAACTGAACTGACCGAGTCTTATATTCAACAAGTATTTGACCCGGCCAGCACACAAGCACCTATTCAGTTAGGCTTTCAGTTATTTTCCGAGCGACCTGCCGCCATCTATTTTCAGGCTCAAGCCGGTGACAAATTTATTGTCGACCAAAAACCGGACGCCCTGATAAATTGGCTCGAAACCAGCCTCCTCTGCAATTAGGGTTTGTTGCATCACCTGCTGTTTTTCAGCTTTACTGTGTTCGGGTAAAAACATAATAGGGCCAGGTTGTATGCTGTTGACCCGGATCTGTGGTGCATAGGCTTTGGCTGCTGATTTCATTAAATTCTCAAGTCCGGCCTTGGTACTGCAGTACAGCGAAAACGCCGGATTTGGATTTTCACTATAAATATCCGTGACATGAATGATCAAAGCTCCTCCTGCAGTGTTGGCAAGCAGAGGAGCCAACTGCTGATTGAGCAGCGCTGGCAACTGCATATGCACCGCAAATAAAGCCTGATAAAAAGCCACTGTATCTTCGGTATGCAACGCATCCTTCTCAAACAAAGAAGCGTTATGGATCAACAGATCAATACCGGAGCACTGTTGCTTCAACTGTTCTACCGCAGACAGGATTGAGTCCGTTGACTGATAGTCTACAACCAGTTGGGTCAGGCACTGCTGTTCAGGGTTGATTTGCCTGGTGAAACCAAATACCCGATAGCCCTCTGCACTAAGTTTTTCTGCCAGATAAGCGCCAAGACGACGGCTTGTGCCCGTAATTACTGCTGTTTTCATTTCAAACCCCATCTAGTTATTCGCAGACATATACGCAGGCCGGCCGCTTTAGTTCATCGCCTCAGTTCTGCCATAGTCTCAAGATCGGAACTGAACTATTTTTATCTAAAATTTGGCGAAAAGTTATTCTGCTATCAATACTTAGTCCAGTATTACACTCTAGCAAGGACCCACTATGAATTTGCACAGTATCAGAGTTAAAAGCAGTTTACCTATGCTTATTCTGGCTTTCACCTTATTAATTGTTGTCTCTATGTTCAGCTATTTGTCGGGTTTGCAAAAAAATGCGCTGGCGATACAGGCCGATAATTTTTTGCAGGCCATTTCTGTGGTGTTAAATGCAGACAGAGATTTATATCAGGCAAAATTAGCCACGACCATGCATCTGAGTAAACAGGGCGACAGTGCGGCATTAGAAGCTGAAGTGGAAGATAATGCTCAGCAGGTCAAACAACGTTTTGCCGATTATTTACAGTTTTTGAAAAACTATCCCGACGTGCAACAACAATTTGCCGAATTTGATCAGGATTATCAGTTGTGGTACCAAAGTGTGAATGCGCTGCTGGCAGCAAGTAAAACCGGAGCTGCTGCCGCTGAGCTTATCGCTGAAGAACAGACTCAGTTTGCAGCACTTCGCAATGTTCTGGATAAAGCCGGCGAAGCGGCGCTCAATAAATCCATCAGTGAGCAACAAGTACTGACAGCGGAAATCAGTTTTTTTCAAAACACCACTTATACAATCACTGCGGTTATTTTGCTGATCGCAGGTTGGTTTAGCTACAGTGTGCCTAAATCACTCACTACTCAAATTAATGCCTTGACTGCACGCTTATCTGAAATTGCCTCGGGAGATGGCGATTTAACGGCCCGGCTGGATACCAATTCACAGGACGAATTTGCCGCTTTAGCCGAGCAATTTAATGGTTTTGTTGCCAATTTATGTCAACTGATTGCCTCAGTGCTGCAGCAAGCCGCACAACTGAGTAAGCTGACTCAGGTGCTGTCTGAATCCGCTATGAAAACCAATGACATAACTCGCTCATTGAATGTGGCTTCTGATTCTATTGTCAGTGCAGTACACGAAATGACGCTAGCTAACAAAGAAATGGCGCAGGTTGCCACAGATTCAGCTCATGAAGCGGATGAAGCTAAAATCAGCGCTGAGCGTGGCTTGGTTGTGGTCAATAGTGTGACTCAAAGTATGGCCAACTTAACCAAGGATGTGGATAAAGCGCTGGCTTGTTCAGGTGAGCTGGAAAATAGCTCTGAAAACATAGCGTCAGTGCTGGATGTGATTCGTGGTATCGCTGAACAAACCAACTTATTGGCTTTAAATGCGGCCATTGAAGCCGCCCGTGCCGGTGAGCAGGGGCGTGGTTTTGCTGTGGTGGCGGATGAAGTCCGTACCTTAGCCTCCAGAACTCAGCAAAGTACTAACCATATTCAGGAAATGATCCAGGCGTTGCAAAGCCGTGTCAACGAAGCCGCAACAGCGATCAGCAGTGGCAAAACCAATGCAGATTTAACGGTCAGCAGCTTTTCGCAGGCCGAACAAGTGTTTCGTCAGTTACAGCAGTCGTCAATTAAAGTGAATGATATGGCAACCCAAACGGCCTCTGCGACTGAAGAGCAGGCTATAGTGTCAGAAGAAATCACCAAAAACCTCTATGCGTTGCACGATCAGGCCAGTGCGGCCGGAGAGATAGCCAAAGATAACGATCGTCTGTCGAATGAAATCCGTCAGTTATCGGATACTTTATTTGGCTTGGTAGGCAAATTCAAAATCAGTTAGCAGAATGTAAAAAGATAGGATTGCCAAAGGGCACGTTTTTGCATAAGCTGCGTGCCCTTTTTAATTTTGCCACTTGTGGCTGGCTGTACCGAACCTCATCATAGCTTGATGATGGAGATGTAATAGGTAGGTAAGTATGTCAAAAGCAGTAATTTTAGTGATGGACAGTTTCGGCATTGGCAGTGCGCCTGATGCAGATAAGTTCGGTGACGTCGGCGCTAATACCTTTGCCAGCATCAGCAAAGCCTTTTTTCAGGCCAAAGGCCGCCAATTAAATTTGCCTCACCTGGCCAGCCTGGGCTTAGTCAAAGCTGGTTTTGCTGCCAGTGGTGAAATGGCTTTGGTTGAAGACAGCCCAGCTTTAGTGGGCAGTTATGGTTATGCCCGTGAACTGTCCAGCGGGAAAGATACACCCAGTGGTCATTGGGAAATTGCCGGTGTGCCAGTGTTATTCGACTGGGGCTATTTCCACAACAAGCAAAATAGTTTTCCTTCGGAACTGATTGACGAATTAGTCCGCCGCACTGGTGTGCCCGGTATTTTGGGCAATTGCCACGCCTCAGGCACTGATATTCTGGTAAAACTGGGTGAAGAGCATATCAAAACCGGCAAACCTATTTGTTACACCTCAGCGGACAGCGTATTTCAGGTGGCGGCTCATGAAGAGCATTTTGGTTTGGAGAAGCTCTATCATTTCTGTGAAACCGCTCGTGAACTTCTGGACAGTTACAATATAGGCCGGGTGATAGCTCGTCCCTTTTTAGGGACTGAAGCTACAAATTATGCCCGCACCGGTAACAGAAAAGATTATTCGGTGTTACCTCCGGCTCCGACTGTGTTGGATACGCTGACTCAGTCGGGAGGGACTGTGATCAGTATTGGTAAAATTGCCGATATTTATGCCCATCAGGGCATTAGCAAGGAAGTCAAAGCCACAGGTTTAGCTGCGCTGGTGGATAAAACTCTGGCAGAGATGGCAATAGCGCCAGAGCGCAGCATAGTGTTCACCAATCTGGTTGATTTTGACCAGAACTATGGCCATCGCCGTGATCCTATTGGTTACGGTGAAGCGCTGGAGTATTTCGACCGTCGTTTGCCGGAGATTATGGCTGCGCTGGACGACGATGCCGTGCTGCTGTTAACAGCCGACCATGGTTGTGATCCGACCTGGGTGGGGACTGAGCATACCCGCGAATATGTACCAGTGTTGTTTTATGGTAAAAACCGCGCTGCCAAAGATTTAGGCGAAAGAGCAAGTTTCGCTGATATGGGCCAGACTCTGGCCGACTATTTTGATTTAGCGGCCATGCCTTATGGCCAATCCTTTTTAGCTTCTTAATTCAGAGTAACTCATGGCAACTCCTCATATTCATGCGCCTGAAGGCGCTTTTGCAGAAACCGTATTAATGCCGGGCGACCCGCTGCGCGCTAAACATATTGCCGATACCTTTTTACAGGACGTAGTGTGCGTCAACACAGTACGTAATATGTTTGGTTATACCGGTACTTATCAGGGCAAAAAAGTCAGTGTGTTGGGCTCAGGTATGGGCATTCCTTCGATGTCGATTTATGCCACTGAACTGGTGAAGTTTTATGGTGTAAAAAATATTATCCGTATTGGCTCCTGTGGCGGTTTACCACTGGAGGTCAAAGTGCGTGATGTGGTCATTGCTATGGGCGCCAGCACCGATTCCAACGTCAATCGTAATCGTTTAGGTGGCAATCTGGATTTCGCTGCTTTGGCTGATTTCAGTCTGCTGGAGCGGGCCGTGGCTGCAGCCCGAGCCAAAAACATTGATGTCAAAGTCGGTAACTTGTTTACCTCAGATTTATTCTACAACCCGGATCCAAGCTTATTTGACCGTCTGGAAAAATACGGTGTTCTGGGTGTGGAAATGGAAGCCGCTGGTTTATATGGCGTAGCTGCTGAATTTGGCATTAAAGCGCTGGCTATTATGACGGTGAGCGATCATATCCGTACTGGTGAAGCCTTAAGTGCCGAGTTGCGTCAAACCTCGTTTAACGAGATGGTTGAAATCGCTTTGGCACTGGTTTAAAGGGTAGGGAATTGTTATGTCACTGACCACCAACAAAATGTTTTATGTGTCATGGGAAGCCTTTCACAGAGCGACTAAAGAGTTAGCGAAAGGGTTATTAAACCGCGATTTTGACAGCATAGTTGCCGTCAGTCGTGGTGGTTTAGTGCCTGCCGCTATATTGGCGCGTGAGCTGAATATTCGGGTGGTAGATAGTATTTGTGTCTCCAGCTACGACCACGACCAACAACGTGAATTAAAAGTACTGAAGGATGCTGCATTGGCAGATAGCCCACGGTTGTTGATCGTGGATGATTTGGTCGACACAGGCGAGACCGCCAAAGCGTTGCGCGAACATTTCCCGACCGCTTGTTTTGTTACTGTGTATGCCAAACCTCAGGGTAAACCTCTGGTGGATCATTATGTGACTGATATAGAGCAGGATACCTGGATCCAACTGCCATGGGATATGGAATTGGCGTACAGTGCGCCTTTGGTTGATCAAAAGTAATCATCTTGCGATGAAGATAAAAAACGGAGCTGATTGGCTCCGTTTTTTATCGACTGCCTAGTGAGCCGTCAGTTTTAGTTTTACCCAGACTAAGCGGTGATCGGAGCTTGCCGTACGATCCGCCACCAGTTCATAAAAAGGCTGACCTTTTGCTGGCCAGAACACACCACTGGACAACACTTCGAAACCTTGTTTAGACGGCAATACATAATCCGCCCTCATCCGCCATCCCGCAGTATGAGTGGCTGCATAGGGACTGTCCAGGCTATGGGCTTTGCCACCCTCGCTTTGAGGTGTAAAACTGCTATTCACCCTCGGATGCATCAATAAAGAGCCTATACCTTCTTTGTAGGCATTGCCTTCAACCGGCGATGAATTTAAGTCGCCGAGGATCACAAAAGTTTTATCTTCGCCAAGGCCCCCTTTCTGACCTCTGTCATCGTAAATATAGGCCGATTTTGTCGGGGTTAAATAATCGGTCCAGAAGCGTACCTCGTCATGGTTACGTTTACCGTTTCTGTCTTCATCGCCATCAAACACAGGCGGAGTCGGGTGACTGATCAGCAGATGTACCGGCTTTTTATTCACCAGTACAGGCACATCCCAATGCGCTTTAGATGACAGAGGCATTAACTGCCATGCTTCCGGGCTGTACCAAGGGGAGCCATCGGCTTTCGTGGTTTGCAAAGCGCCAGGCATATCTTTCCATTTAAAGTGCTGAAAGGTTCTGACTTTGCTGCTGTTTATCGGATATTTCGACAACAGCATCATGCCGTATTGGCCCGGATACTGGCCAAAGCCCCAGGCATCGGCACCTTTATTGGTCAGTTGACCGTCATTGTCTAAATCAAAGCCGCTGGGTTGGCCTGTATTGACGGTACTGTAGTAGAAATAGGGGTAATCAATGATTTTTCCGTCCGCACTTTGCGCTTTATTCAAGTAATTACGAATAAATAGCTGTACACCAACTTTGGGATCTTCAATGTAGTCAAATTCATTTAATAACAAGATGTCGGGCTGAGTTTGTTGCACTATAGCGGCTATGTTTTTAATTTGTGGATGATCACCTTCAGCCAGCAAGGTACTCAACACCTGCGGACTCCCCGCAACGCCTTTTGCCAGATAGTTTTCAGATTCCATACTGACGTTAAAGGTGGCAACAGTCAGAGTGTGTTCTTTCGCCATAACAATCCCGCTAAAGGAAAAAAAAGAAGTCACTAAAATAGATGAAAAAATGTAATTCATAACAGTCAAGCCAGTTCAAGAGTGTGCTAAGCATATCCTGAAAGCTGATGAAAACCCAGTTTCAGCGTTAATTGCAGTCAAAGATAAGTTGGTCGGTATTGAATTGAAAATGCTGTTGATTAAGCACAGCAAATGTACGATTTTTACAGTTGATATGTTACACTTGCGTGACAAATCGGACCTGACAAGCAAAGTTGATCTTAGTTCAACGTGAATCCGGTCTGATGTAAGAAAAACGTAATAAAAGTTCGATATAGTTGTCGCCCAAATTGGAAGCAGGAAGTTTTCAGCTTGGCTGAAACATAAAAATTTACAACTACCAGGTGAAAAACAATATGAAAATTAAACATATTGCGCTGGCTGTGGCACTAGCCATGGGCTCAGGCGCTGTACTCGCTGACACATCCTCTGCTATTCGTGGTCGTATAACCACTCCTGAGGGAGGGGCGGCAGCAGGTACTAAAATTATCATTACTCACGTTCCATCAGGTACGACCCGGGAAGTGATCACAAACGAATCAGGTAGTTTTATTGCATCTGGTTTACGTGTAGGCGGTCCCTACACCGTTGTTGTTGATTCAGATACTTATGCAGATGAAACCTTAAACAATATTTTCCTGCAGTTAGGGCAAAACTATCAGATCAATGAAGCTTTAAAATCAGAATCTGTTGAGCGTATTGCTGTAACCGGAGCTGTGATTGCATCTAATAATGGCGGTAGTGACAGCTATTTTGGTGCTGATGATATTCAGAATGCGCCAAGTTTTAACCGTGATTTGAAAGATATTATTCGTAATAACCCGCTTGCTGTCCTGTCTTCGAAAGACGGCGAATTAAGTGTGGCAGGTACCAACCCGCGTTTTAACAGTATTAGCGTTGACGGTATTGCTCAGAATGATGATTTTGGCTTGAACGCAAATGGTTACCCAACAACTCGTTCACCAATTTCTTTAGAAGCTATCGATCAGATTTCTATTAATACCTCCCCTTTTAATGCTAAAGCCAGTGGTTTCCAAGGGGCACAGATTAATGCTGTAACTAAGTCTGGTACCAATGATTTTGGTGGTAGTTTCTTTTATGAAACTCAAAATGATGGTATGGCTGGTACTCCGAAAGATAATGGGCGTGAAGTTCCATTAAAATTCGATGAAACAACTTATGGTGGAACTTTAGGTGGAGCTCTGGTTGAAGATAAGTTGTTTTACTTTGTCTCTTATGAGTACTACGAAGCTGATACTCCGATTGAATGGGGGCCGGCTGGTAGTGGTGCAGCGAACGAAAGTTTAGTCAGCAATGCTGACTATCTGGCTGTACAGCGTATTGCGCAGGAAGTCTATGGAGTAAACGCTGGTGACTGGAATTTATCACCTGTCACTGATGATGAAAAACTACTGATGAAATTAGACTGGAACCTTAACGATCAACATCGTGCAGCTTTCACTTATCAGTACACTAAAGGCAACCGTACTTCAAACGTGTCGGATGCTGAAACTGAATTACGTTTATCATCTCATTGGTACAACCGTATCGAAGAGCTGAATAACTACGCTTTCAAACTATACTCTGACTGGACCCCTGATTTTTCTACTCAGTTCAGTGTCACCTACATGGATAATCCCACGACACAGGCTTCGTTCGGCGATTTTGGTGATGTAACTATCGAAACCGCTTCAGGCAGAATTGCTCTGGGTTCAGACTTCTCTCGTCATTCAAATGAGCTGGATAAGAGCACATTTATTATGGCTTTAGATGCAGATTATCTTTATGACGACCACAGTATCAGTTTTGGTTATCAGTATAAGAGTTTAGATATTTTTAACTTGTTCCTGCAAAACACTAAAGGTTCTTACTCTTTTGACAGTATTGAAGATTTTGAGAACCGTCAGGCATCACGTTTAATTTATCAAAACTCGACGAGTTTAGACCCTGCAACTGCAGCTGCTAATTTTGTGCGTAAAGAGCATGCTGTTTATGTTCATGATGAATGGGCTTTTAATGACGAAATTACTTTTGATATGGGTGTTCGTTATGAAATGTTAGCTTCCAGTGATGTTCCCACAGCAAATCCTAATGTATTTGCTCGCACAGGTTATAACAACACTGAGAACCTCGATGGTTTAGGTATTGTATTACCACGTTTTGGCTTTAAGTGGGACGCAACTCTAGATACCACAGTGCGCGGTGGTTTGGGGCGGTTCTCAGGCGGTCAGCCAACAGTATGGGTATCTAATGCTTATTCCAACACTGGTGTAAACATCGGTTTCCTTGATATTGAAACTGGCGATGGTGGTGCACTTGAGGCTGCCTTAGCGGGTGTAAGTATCTCTGAAGTACCGCAAATATATAAGGATACTGTAGCAAGTGCGACAGCCATATCTGGTACGAACTTTACGGATCCAAACTTCAGATTGCCATCTGATTGGCGTTTGCAATTAGCAGTTGACCACAGTTTTGAAATTCCAGGTTTAGGTGAAGATTACATCTGGACAACGGAATACTTGTACAAACGCGAAAAAGATACTGCGTTTTGGGTTGATGCAAGCTTAACTGAAGAAGATAAAGACGGTACTACATCAGATGGTGGTCGTATTGTGTATAACGATGCGGATGGTTCTACGCGAGATCTGATGTTAACAAACGCAGATGAAGAAGGCCGTGCTCGAGTTATCAGTACAGCGTTAAGTAAAGCGTATGACAATGGTATTCGTTTTACTGCTTCTTATACTAATCAGGATATTACTGATGCTCACACAAGCACCAGTTCTACAGCTTCAAGTAACTATGGTAACAACACGGTAATTAACCGTAACGAAGCTTTGGTTGGTCGCTCTACTTTTGAAACTGAGCACCGGTTTGTATTAAATCTGGGGTATGAGACAGAGGTTTTTGCTGGTTATGCAACTAACATCAACCTGTTCTTTGAACGCCGCTCAGGTAAACCAATCACTTACTTCCTGGATGGCAATGACTTAGATGGTTCAAGCGGACCAGGTCGTGATCCATATGGTTTGTTAAGTCCGGGTACAACAAACGATGCCTTCCTACCCTATATTCCGACAGAAAACGATCCTAATGTCGTGTTTGTAAGTGATGCTGCTCGTACTACATTCTTCAATACAATCAGAGAATTAGGCTTGGAT
Source organism: Rheinheimera mesophila (assembly GCF_000986865.1). Lineage (GTDB taxonomy): Bacteria > Pseudomonadota > Gammaproteobacteria > Enterobacterales > Alteromonadaceae > Pararheinheimera > Pararheinheimera mesophila. Next base: position 4,103 of record NZ_LAVS01000092.1, on the reverse strand, counting down.
AAGTATGCTGGCGGTTATTTACCTAAAGGGGTAAGCACAACTCCTTGGGTCAATACTTTGGACTTAAGTGTTCGTCAAGAAGTTCCTGGCTTCTTACCTGACCACAGAGGTACAGTGTATTTGACAGTAGATAACTTCCTAAACTTAATCGATAGTAGCCAAGGTAAAGTGTATGGTAGTGACTTCGGTACTATTGAGTTAACTGATTTTACTATTGACCCGGTAACTAAGCAGTATATTTACGGTAACCCAACGACTAACACGACGAACTACAGAACTTTCTATACTCAAGATTCTGTTTGGCGTTTGAAAGTTGGTGTGAACTATCGTTTCTAATCTGAAGGTTTACCCCAAACTAAAAATGCCGGTGTAATACCGGCATTTTTTATTTATCACTGAGCTAAAATCCGTGATAATACCCGAAGTGAAGTTTTGAATTAGAAGTGATCCTGTGGCTAAAAGTACCATTATTGCTATTGCCGGCGCCTCGGCCTCTGGCAAAAGTTTGTTTGCATCCACCGTCTACCAGGAACTGGTCGCCGAATTAGGTGGCGAGCGTATCGCTGTATTGGCTGAAGATGCGTATTACCGTGATCAGGCGCACTTGTCTTTTGAGCAACGTACCCTGACTAATTATGATCATCCAGCCGCGTTTGAACACGAGTTACTGGCCTCGCATTTACAGCAGTTAAAAGCGGGCAACTCTGTATCTATGCCGCAGTATTGTTACAAAACTCATACCCGCAAAGCAGAGACTATTACGGTACACCCGGCCAAAGTGGTGTTGGTGGAAGGTATTTTATTACTGACCGACGACAAGTTACGCCAGCAGTTTAATATTACGGTATTTATGGACACGCCTTTGGATGTCTGTTTATTGCGTCGTATTAAACGGGATATGGAAGACAGAGGTCGCAGTTTAGGTTCTATTACAGAGCAGTATGAAAACTACGTACGACCGGCGTTTTTTGAGTTTATTAACCCGTCTAAGCAATATGCCGATTTAGTAGTAACCCGTGGTGGCAAAAACGAAATTGCCATCGACATTATCAAGACCAAAATTCGCCAGTTATTGCAGGAATAAACCTACGCCCATTCAGTTGAAACAACAGCCATAGCTACATTTTGGCTGTTGTTCCCTGACTTATCCTTCATGCAACATTTGCTTTGCAAGCGTTTCATCTGTGCTGCTATAATCGCGCGGCAAAACGTCAAGTTTAGACAACCCCTGAACAGCAACTACAAGTGTTTAAAGCCGGATACGGTGGTGAGCACTCCCGCTCGGAAACTGTAACTACTTGATCTTTTGATGCTATTCTAGGATTTGGCATCACAAGAACAAAAAATCTGTGCCCGTACTGGCCAGACCCTATATCCAAGGAATAACTATGATGAGTTTGGTTGGCATTCTTGCCATCTTAGTAACTGCGTATTTGGCTTCTGCCAACAGAAATCGCATCAAATGGCGCACTGTCGCTGGTGCTTTTGCCATTCAACTGGCCATAGGTGCTTTCGTACTTTATGTGCCTTTTGGTAAAGACGTGCTGTTAAGCATTTCAGCTTTTGTCGGCAATATTATCTCTTATGCCCAATCCGGTATTATTTTCTTATTTGGTGATGCGGGTGCGCAAAAGTATGGCTTTGTCTTTGCCATTCATGTGCTGACGGTCATCATCTTCTTCTCGTCTTTAATAGCCGTGCTGTACCATATTGGTGTGATGCGTCTGATTATCAGCGTATTAGGTGGTGGTTTGCAGAAGCTGCTCGGCACCAGTCGTCCAGAATCCATGAGTGCGGCAGCTAATATATTCGTCGGACAGACTGAAGCTCCATTAGTTGTTCGTCCTTTTATTCCTACGATGACCCGCTCAGAATTATTTGCAGTCATGGTGGGGGGCTTGTCTTCAGTGGCAGGTTCTGTGCTGGCTGGTTACGCCGGTATGGGCATTGAACTGAAGTACCTGATTGCCGCCAGCTTTATGGCCGCGCCAGGTGGTTTGTTGATGGCCAAGCTGTTATTGCCTGAAACAGAGACGCCAAAAAATGATTTGGCTGACATTGGTGTAGTTGAGAAAAATACCAACGTGATTGACGCTGCCGCCTCAGGTGCCGCCAGTGGTCTGCAACTGGCATTAAATGTCGGTGCTATGTTATTGGCTTTTGTTGGTTTAATTGCATTGGTCAACGGCCTGATTGGCTGGGTTGGTACTTTGGTTGGTTTTGAAGGTTTAACTCTGCAGTTGATCTTTGGTTATATTTTCCAGCCTCTGGCATTCATTTTAGGGGTGTCGTGGGAGGAAGCCCGTCTGGCAGGTAGCTTTATTGGCCAGAAGTTAGTCATCAACGAGTTTGTCGCTTATCTGGACTTTATTCAGTATGTCAAAGCCGGACAGCTGAGTGAGCATACACAAATTATTGTCACTATCGCTTTATGTGGTTTTGCAAACTTCTCATCGATTGCCATTCTGTTAGGTGGCTTAGGAGTGATGGCTCCGAATCGTCGGTCAGATATTGCAGAGCTGGGTTTGAAAGCTCTATTAGCTGCCACTCTGGCTAACCTGATGAGTGCAGCAATAGCAGGCTTTTTCTTTTCGTTAAGTTAAATAGGTTATCACTATGACTCAACAACAAGTCCCTACGTTGGACATCAGACGGTTTGCCACCGACAAAGACAACTTTGTTGCCGAAATTGGCAAAGCCTACACTGAGTTTGGATTTTGTGGCATCAGCGGCCACGGGATCCCGGATGAAGTTGTGGACAATACCTACAAAGCAATTAAGAAATTCTTTGCTTTACCGACTGAAGTAAAACAAAAATACCATGTGCCCGGTCAGGGCGGTGCACGTGGTTATACGGGATTTGGTGTTGAAAAAGCCAAAGACAGTAATCATCCGGATTTAAAAGAGTTCTTCCACGTTGGCCGTGAATTATCAGGCCCGGCGCCTCATCCAAGTTTGTATCCAAACCTGTGGCCGTCTGAAGTGGCTGAATTTAAAGATGCAACCTATGCGTTGTATTCTGCGCTGGAGAAGTTAGGCAACACGGTACTGGAAGCTTTGGCTTTATTCTTAAAACAGGATCAGGCCTATTTTGCTGACAAAGTAAATTACGGTAATTCGATTTTACGCCCAATCCACTATCCGCCCATTCAGGATACCTCGACTCAGTCGATTCGTGCCGGACAGCATGAAGATATCAACCTGATCACTTTGCTGGTTGGTTCGCATGAGTCAGGTCTGGAAATTCTGCGCCGCGATGGTAGCTGGTTACCTGTCACTACTATTGAGGGCACTATAGTGGTCAACATCGGCGATATGCTGCAGCGTTTGACCAACCATGTATTGCCTTCCACTACGCACAGAGTCGTAAATCCGGCCGGTGCTGCCGCTGGTCAGCCACGGTACTCGATCCCGTTTTTTATGCATCCGAATCCGGACTATGTGATAGAGACGCTAGAGAGCTGTATTACCGCGGATCGTCCAAACCGTTATCCTGAACCTATCAATTCCAATGACTATCTGATGCAGCGGTTAGAAGAAATAGGTTTGCTCAAAAAAGCCAAGTACTGATAGCAGCAGACTTCAGCGATGAAAAGGCGAACCAAGGTTTGCCTTTTTACTTTTTACTCAGGGGATCGGTGTAAAAGCCAACGCTTTGTTGAATATTTCAGCAGTGTAGGTAAAAAGCAGCGAAAATTTGCATCAGACAGTTGACGATTGCGTACTTGACGCATAACATGCACGCCGTCGACGACGCTTTGCGCCGCGGTGGTGGAATTGGTAGACACACTAGCTTCAGGTGTTAGCGCTTCACGGCGTGGGGGTTCGAGTCCCCCCCCCGGCACCAAAACATCGTTGACAGAGAGAAATTGAGTTGCCGCGGTGGTGGAATTGGTAGACACACTAGCTTCAGGTGTTAGCGCTTCACGGCGTGGGGGTTCGAGTCCCCCCCCCGGCACCAACTCTCTTAAAGTCTTCACTATACAGCGCCATGCACTCGCGAAATTTTCAAAAAAACATTTTTTAAACCTACTCAAACGAATTAGCCAATAACCAGCTTAGCTTTCTTAACCCTTGCTATTTCTACTCTTCGGCCTATCCTT
>NZ_LAVS01000091.1 GCF_000986865.1 Rheinheimera mesophila | reverse complement strand
AAACTATAGTGCGCTCTATCCAGTCTGCGGTGACTACTATGGGGTCAAATCAGCAACAGGCATCGCAATCCGTACAGTTGTCTTCTTTGTTGGTTGAGACCTTACAGCAAAGCCGGATTGTGATCCTGCAATTGGCTGATGTGAGCAAGCAATCTGCAGCCATCGCCAGCGAAGCGCAGCAAGAGGTGGCACAGATACGCCATCAGGTGCAACAGTTTAAGCAGTTGGGGGATCAGGTGCTGGTCGGCAATACGCAAATCGGCCAGGCGGCTCAGTCGATGACTGAACTGGCTGACCAATTAAGCACTACGGTGTCTAAATACAAACTTTGAAAGCTTAATCGCATTAATTATGGCGCTACTATGTCAGAAATGGACACATTGCCTTTTGAACGTTGCTCGTAGGGCTCAAGCATGGCCACAACTCTGTCAGCATTAGCGCTACGGGCAAAGTTCACCAAAGTTTTGCCGTCACACACCACTTTGTCGACCGCTCTTTGTTTCGACAGGCGGTTGGCTTTGAGTGTTTTGTTCAGGCTGATGCGATCATTATCCTGTGCATGAGCGCAGGTTTCGATCAATACATCCTGGATCTGGGGGTCCATAGTGCTCTGGGCACTGGCGCTGGCGGATAAGGTCAATACGGCTGCGGCAAAGAGTAGTTTCGCGTTCATGTTGTCGTCCTCTGAAGGTTGATATATGGCGTTTGCCATGACTGTAGTGTGGTACTGCAGGCCTTGATTTTCCTGCGGTTTGTGACCAGAGGGACAGCTAAAGTGACTAGCGGACAAGCCTTACTTTTTGTTACTTTTTGCGCAAAAAAGATACAAAAAAAAGCCCGTCATTGCTTGAACTTTGACAGACTTATGACCAGCAAAATGAAGGTGAAAACCGCTATTTTGCCGGCAGTAATTGTGACGACCAGTCCGCTTTAAAGCGTCTGGATGCGGCAACTGTCTGGCCGTTGGAAAGTAATAACTGATAGTCGTTGTTATGAGGCTGCACCTTATGCACATGGTGCAAATTCACTATGGTAGAACGATGGACCTGAGCAAACTGAGCGGGCAAACGTTGCATCAGCTCTTTGATGGTTTCCCGGATAATCAGATTTTCACTTAAGGTGTAGACACACATATAGTTGCCTGCCGCCTCTATCATCAGAATATCTATGTCATCGAGCAGCAAAGTGGAGGCACCGGTTTTAAAGGTGAGCTTGCTTTGGGAGATGGCTACAGGCAAATCCTGTTGTTTGTCCAATGCTGTTTTAGCATCCAGCAGAGTTTGAGCCAAACGCTGACGCGAGACAGGTTTGAGCAAATAGTCAAAGGCAAAGTGCTCGTAGGCTGAAAACGCGTAATTATCGTAGGCTGTGACCAGAATAATCAGCGGCGCTGCCATGGCGGAGGATTTGTTCAACTGCTTTAACACCTCAATCCCCTTAATACCCGGCATCTGAATATCTAAAAACACCAGATCGACAGTATTGTGCTGTAAATAAGCCAGTACCTCGTCACCGTTATCAAAACAGGCATCGATCTGGATATTGGGATAAGTCGCCAGCTTGGCTTTTAAATTACTGATGGCCAGCGGTTCATCATCGGCTATCACAGTTTTAATCTGCTGCATGCAGTAGCTCCAGAGGTAAAGAGATTTGTCCGGTAAATTTATGGTGTTCCTGATGGAAACTTAAGCTGGCTTTGCCATGAAACAGTAAGCTCAGACGTTCAGCCAGATTATGCAGGCTGCCAAAGCTGGCCTGCAGCGGCCAACCCGCAGCAAGTGCCGTACCCGGACCATTGTCCGACAGTTTTAATACTAAATCATTGGCCTGTTGCGTCACTTCAATCTCGATAGTGGCATGGCCTTTGAGCTCAGAGACAGCATACTTAATGGCGTTTTCCGCCAACGGCTGCAGCAATAAAGGCGGGACTTTTTGCTGCAAAGCCTGTTCGTCCAGTTGCCAGTTAATTTCCAGGCGCTCACCAAAACGGACTTGCTGAATCGCCAGATAACAGGCCAAAGCGTCCAGTTCTTCCCGCAGTGGTATTAAATGTTCGGTATGATTTTTCAGTGAATGGCGCAAAAAGCCGGACAGTTGCAGGATCAGATTTTCTGCATCCATCCCTTTATGCTGCACTATTAAGGAGTTTAATGCATTGAGGGTGTTAAACATAAAATGAGGATTTAACTGATACCTCAGTACTTTTAAGCGGGCAATACGGGCCTGACGAGCCAGCTCCTGCTGTTGCCGAAACTCAGCTCTGTTCAGCAGGTTGGCTTTGTACACTAAAAACAGTGCAAACCAGCCTGCGATGGGCAATAACACCAGATTAAAAGCCAAAGCGTACTGCAGTAGAGAATCGGTTTCAGAGGGCATCAGGGCATAATTGATCATCAGGTACTGGCGCACAGGAGTTAACAGCAGCCAGAGTGGAATCAACCACCAGGCCAGCCGCAACGCCTGTTGTTTGATACTGACATTGAGCGACAGTTCTTTTTGTCCCAAATAACCTGTAACGACAAAATTTACACTGCTGATCAGAAGATAAATCATCAGATAAGGAAAAACGTCTCTGTCATCCAGTGGAACCAACACCGCCAGATGGATAAATTTGATCAGTAGATAACTTAACCAAAACACTAAATGCCAGTACCAGAACCTTTCTTTGTTCACCGCGACATTGACTGCTGCACTCATCCGGTCATTCCTTGCAACGGCAATTGAATGGACACCAGAAATCCCTGTTGTTTGGCTTGTACTACCAGGCTGGCGGCAGTACCAAAATGTTGCCTCAATCTGTTTTGAATATTGGTTAAACCCACACCTGAACTTTGTCCCAGTTGTTTCACTGCGCGCTCTCCGGGGCCATCATCCTCGACCTGCAAGCAGAGTTGCCCGCCTTGTTGTTGTCCGGCGATCGTAATAGTGGCGCCTTGTTGCTGGGTAGCGACTGCATATTTAATGGCATTTTCGACCAAGGGTTGCAGCAGAAGGGCGGGGATCAGATGTTGACGCACATTCTGATCAATCTTCCAGTCAACTTTGAGTTTATTGCCGAAGCGGGTTTTTTGTAAGGCCAGATAGGCGTCTATAGCGGCGAGCTCGTCCGCCAGCTTCACCAGACTGTCGGGCGAGCTGCTTAAGGAATAACGTAAAAAAGACGCTAATTGTTCAGACATCAGTTCGGCGTCATCAAATCGTTCTGCTTCAATCAGCGCACAAACTGAGTTTAACGCATTAAAAGTAAAGTGCGGATTGAGTTGATGGCGCAGAGCCTGCAACTCAAGTTGTTGTATTTTCTGACTTAAACGTGCTGATTCTGCAAGGCGGAAATGACGCTGCTGATTCAGAATATAAGCCAGATAAAGCGCAGTCCACACAAAAAATGCCAGAGTGCTGCTATCGAGGTTACTCAATAAAAAACGTGGATCGAATTTTTCTTCTTTCATTGGGATCAGCCAAAAGGCATTTTCCGCAGGCACATAGATGCAGGTTAATAACAAAGCAGCCAGAACTAAGTGCCAGACCGCAAAATTATGCTGATTAATTTTGTACTGCGACCAGATCAGCAAAGCCCCTGTCACCAGCATAGCTGCAGCGTCACTGCTAAAACTGATGGCTAAATACTGCAGTGCCTCGGCCTTGTCCCACAGCACATAATCCAGACACCAGCTAAACACACTGAGGGTGAAAATAATGCTCCAAAACAGGCAGTGGTAGCGCAGTAAAGGCTTGAGTTCAGAATTAAACACCGGGTTATTCCTGTCATAGTTAATCTAGCCAGTATAACCAAAGACTTACCGAAATCGACCAGTACAGTGGTTCACTGGACGCAAAGTTGTGACCAGCGGGTTCTGACAGAGCTTTGTGTAATCATCTGGGCTTTTTACCCAGAGACAGATGAAAAAATAACAATAGTAGTACTGTTTATGCTGCGTTATGGTAAGTCACGAACTGGCTGCACATGAAAATAAGCCATCAGGATGCGGATTAACGCAGAACTCAGACAAATTAACTGGCTGCGTAGCTATTCTGCGTTTGATATGGCAAATTAGCGGCGTTTAAAAAAATAACTTCAGAATAATTATAAGGAAGGGAAATGGAAGGCTTTATTAGTACGCTAAACAGCATCGTCTGGAGCCCCGCGCTGATTTACCTCTGCCTTGGTGCAGGGTTGTTCTACTCAATACTCACCCGTTTTGCCCAGGTTCGTCACTTCAAAGAAATGTGCAAACTGATGCTCAATAACAGTGAATCGGACAAAGGTATTTCTTCATTTCAGGCCTTAGCTGTGTCTTTGTCCGGCCGGGTTGGGGTGGGTAATATCGCAGGTGTTGCCGCAGCCATTGGCTTTGGTGGACCAGGTGCTGTGTTCTGGATGTGGGTTGTGGCCTTTTTGGGGGCAAGCACGGCTTATGTTGAATCGACCCTGGGCCAAATTTATAAAGTCGAAGAAAATGGTCAGTACCGTGGTGGCCCGGCCTATTATTTCGAGCGATGCCTGGGCTGGCGCTGGTTAGGTATCTTATTTGCTATTTCTGCCATCGTTGGCTGCGGTATCTTTTTACCCGGCGTACAAGCCAATGCCGTTGGCAATGCTATTACCCAGGTGTTTGGTGAAGGTACTGCTGTAGTAACCAGCTTTGGTGAAGTGGGCAGTAACAAACTGATTGGGTTGGCTTTTATTCTGATCATTTTAGCCTTCATTATCTTTGGCGGTATAAAACGTATCGCCAACTTTACCCAAATTGTGGTGCCATTTATGGCGCTGGGTTACATAATGCTGGCTTTAATCGTAGTTTTTCTGAATCTGGACAGAGTGCCCGCTGTATTCAGTCTGATTTTAACGGATGCCTTTACTGCCCAGGCAGGTTTTGGTGCAGCTATTGGCTGGGGGGTGAAACGCGGGATTTATTCCAATGAAGCGGGTCAGGGCACAGGTCCTCACGCTGCCGCTGCAGCCGAAGTCGAACACCCGGCACAACAAGGTTTAGTTCAGGCGTTTTCCGTCTATGTTGATACCTTATTTGTTTGTACCGCAACAGCTTTGATGATCCTGATCACCGGGCAGTACAATGTTCAAACTGAAGACTTTAACGCTGCAACTGGCACTGGCACTATGATCATGCAAAATGTTGACGCAGCCACTGTAGTTGCTTCGCCAGCCTTTACCCAAATGGCTTTGCATAGTGTGTTTGGTCAATTTGGTCAGGTGTTTGCCGGTCTTGCTATTTTCTTCTTCGCTTTTACGACTATTCTGGCGTACTACTATATTACAGAAACCAATGTCGCCTACTTAAATCGGATCTTTAACAATAAGTTGCCAAGCCTGTTGTTTAAATTAGTCCTCATGTTTATGGTGGCCTATGGCACGGTAAATAGTGCTGGTTACATCTGGAACATTGGCGATCTGGGGGTCGGCATTATGGCATGGGTAAACGTGATTGGTATTCTGATTATTTTCTTTATGTACAAGCCAACTATGCGCTGTTTACGTGACTATGAAGAGCAGAAAAAGAACGGTGGTCCTGTCACTTTTGACCCGGTAAAGTTAGGCATTAAAAACGCGACCTTCTGGGAAAAACGGCTGGAAAAACAGCAGAAAGATAAAGTCTGATTATTTAAGTGTATAAAAAGGGGCTGTTTAACAGCTCCTTTTTTTATCACGAATGGAGCCTGTTGTGATTGCCAAAACACCACGTTTGACTATACGCCAGTTGCAATTAAGTGATGCTGCCTTTGTATTGACTTTGTACAACGACCCCAGCTTTTTGCAGCACATAGGAGACAAAGGAGTTCGTACTCTGGCTGACGCCGAAAAGAATCTACAGCAGGGCGCTATTGCCAGTTATGCAGAGCATGGTTATGGCATGTGGCTGGTGGAGGATTGGCAGGGACAGGCCATAGGACTATGTGGTTTGATTAAACGGGATTTTTTAACAGAAACTGACCTGGGTTATGCCTATTTGCCTGAGTTTTTCGGCAAAGGATATGCTTATGAGGCGGCGACTGCGGTGCTGGCTTATGCTGCGCAGCAGACAGATTTAAACACAGTGGTTGCCATCGTGTCGCCGGACAATAGGGCATCAAAGTCTTTACTTGAAAAACTGGGATTTGTGCAGCAGGGACAGGTGCTGGTGCCGGATCAACATCAGATGATCGATTTTTATCGGATCCAGCTAAGAAAAACAGCCTGACAGTGAAAGCTCAGGCTGTTTTGTCGCTTCAGCTTCCTACAGTGTTCAGCTTCTGATCCAGTCTCCCGCTCAGATGTGTTAAGCCGTAGGCCAGTGCTACGATCAACGCACCTATCCAGGGGGTATACATCAAACCCAACTGGCTGACCACTATGCCACCCGCCCAGGCTCCAAAAGCTATACCTAAGTTAAAGGCGGCGATATTCAGACCACTGGCGACATCGACGGCTTTAGGCGTGTATATCTGCGCCTGACGCACGACATAAAGCTGCAAGCCCGGCACATTACCAAATGCCACTGCACCCCATAACAATACCGTCAAAGCGGCCAAAACAGGATGTGGCGCAGTAAAACTTAATAGCAAAAGCACAGCCGCCAGCCCGAAGAAAATTAGTTTCAGTGCCGCGATAGGGCCTTTTTGGTCGGCCAGTTTGCCACCCCAGATATTGCCGACAGCAACAGAAACCCCATACAACAGCATCAAGAGCGCTATATGGTCAGTGCTAAAACCTGACACATCCTGCAAGATGGCCGCAAGGTAAGTAAAGGCAATAAAACTGCCGCCATAACCCAAAGCGGTTTTGGCATAGACCATCAGCAAGCGGGGTTCGGTTAATACCTGCAGTTGCTCGACAAAAGTAGCAGATTTTTGCTGGGGTAAGTTGTTTGGCACCAGCAAAGCAGAGCCAATCATCGCAATAAAACCTAAAGCGGCCACAGCATAAAACACCGCTTGCCAACCTAAATATTGACCGACAAAAGTACCCAGTGGGACACCTGTTACTAAAGCCACAGTTAAACCGGTAAACATCAGTGCTATAGCGCTGGCGGCTTTTTCTTTCGATACCAGACTGGTGGCTATGGTGGAGCCTATAGAAAAAAATACACCATGGGCCATCCCTGTCAGCACTCGGGCCAGCATCAGGGAGCCATAATCCGGTGCCATGGCCCCAAGCAAATTACCCAAGCTAAAAAGCGCCATGAGGCCTATCAATAAAGTTTTGCGTGGCATTTTACTGCTCAGTGCTGTTAACAGCGGTGCTCCTACAGCAACACCTAACGCATATAAACTGACCAAAAGACCAGCCGAAGGTAAAGACACTGCCAGATCGGCAGCGATCACAGGTAATAAGCCCACTATGACAAATTCAGTGGTGCCTATGGCAAAGGCGCTTAAGGTTAAGGCCCATAAAGCGAGTGGCATACAATTTCTCCGTTTATTTAAAGTAGCGGCAGTGTGCTGGAATTTGTTATTGTGAAAAATAATGGTAATAGCAAATATCTGTTGCTTTGGAGGCAATAATGGCGGGCCATACTGAACAACTGGATACCTTTGTCACCGTAGTAAAAACCGGTAGTTTTACTGCAGCCGCTGATCAGTTGGGGCAGGCGACTTCAGTGGTCAGCCGCCGGGTTAAACAGTTGGAGCAACGCTTAGGTGTCGCCTTGTTAGTGCGCACCACCCGCAGTTTACGGTTGACGTCCGAGGGGGAATGGTACTATCAGCAAGCCTGCAGTATTTTGCGTCAACTGACTCAGGCCGATCATTTTTTAATGGACCGCAGCCATAAGCCAGCGGGTAAATTGCGGGTGGATTCTGCAACTCCTTTTATTTTGCATCAGTTGGTGCCTTTGGTCTCAGAGTTTCTGGCGCTTTATCCGGAAATCGAACTGACACTGGACTCCTCCGAGTCTTTTATTCATCTGATTGAAAAGCGGGTGGATGTGGCGATACGTTTTGGGGAATTAACGGATTCCAGTTTAAAAGCACGTAAATTAGGCTCGGGTTTCAGGCGTTTAATGGCCAGCCCGGCTTATCTAGCTAGTTTTGGTACACCCGCTACTGTGGCGGATTTAGCGCAGCACCGTTGCATAGGTTTCAGCTCTGCTGAGCATTTAAACCGCTGGCCAGTGCGGGACGAGCACGCTGAGTTTTATAAAATTACCCCTTATCTGTGCGCTGATAGCGGTGAAACTATCCGGCAACTGGCACTGCATGGCAACGGTATTGCCTGTTTGTCTGGTTTTATGACCCAGGATGATATCAGAGCCGGACTGTTGGTCCCTGTGCTGGAACACCTGCGTGAACAAGTGCTGATGCCGGTGTATGCCGTCTACTACAGTGAAGGTGAAGCGGACCCCAGAGTTCGCTGTTTTATTGATTTTTTAACTCAGAAGCTGGTGCTGTAGCCTGTTGTACAGATTTTTGCTGTTTCAAGAAATCCTGATAGCTACTGCTCTGACGTTCCAGACACTGAGCCTTTACCTGTTCAGGCAACTGATTACATTGTGAGCGGTGATCCCGCTGCATTCTGTTATACCACCATTCATCAGAACCCCTCTGGCTGTAAGCACAGGCACTTTGCAGAGATACCAAGAGGAGTACCAGAACGAAACGCATAACAGCCTCCATGAGCATATGTTGATACAACCGAAACCTTGTAGCCGCAGGCACAGCACCTTTGTCTGCCCCTTGAACACAACCTGAACTGACACAGTAAAAGTATGCATGCCTTAGCTGTTGATTACCAGCGCTTTATCTGGCTCTTACTGTCACTAAAAGTTCATCAAAAAAAGCCAAACTGCGACAGAGCAACCTTTTATTCTGATGAGAAATCAACTCTTTGGCTTTGACTGTGCATCATAAAAAACGTCCTTTGCGGTTACCCGAACTGATCCGGCTCGAAGCATTGATCGAAGCGTTGCCCGGCACGGTAAAAGCCACGGAGCTGGCTCGTTTTCAATCCGGCTCAGCCAATTATCCCAGCTATTTAATCGAACTGGCAGAGTTTGACGCCACTAAGCCCAGTTTATTGCTCACCGGTGGTGTGCACGGTTTAGAGCGGATCGGCTCTGCAGTGTTGATTGCCTTTCTGGAGAGTCTGCTTAAGCGGTTGGAATGGGACCATGGTTTACAACATCAGTTAACACAGTTGAATCTTTTGCTGTTACCTATGGTGAATCCTGTGGGGATGGCCAATCACAGCAGAAGCAATGGTAATGGCGTTGATTTAATGCGCAATGCTCCTGTGGAATGTGAAGATAAAGCAGCATTTTTAGTCGGAGGACAACAGTATTCAGCCCGTTTACCCTGGTACAGAGGAAACCCGGCGCAGCCTGAGGCGGAAACGCTGGTGCTGTTTGAACTGGTGCGACAAAAGCTGTTTCAAAGTCCGTTTAGTCTGGTACTGGACTGCCACTCCGGCTTTGGTCAGGTCGACAGGATCTGGTTTCCTTATGCCAAAAGTCGCAAACCGGTAACGCATCTGGCCGAATTATACCGGCTGCGCCAGTTGTTATTCGATTGCTATCCCTATCAGGCTTACGCCTTTGAACCTCAGTCTTTACATTATTTGTGCCACGGTGATTTGTGGGATTATCTGTATGACGAGTCGCTACAAAACGGCGGGCTGTTTTTACCTCTGACGCTGGAGATGGGGTCGTGGAACTGGGTCAGGAAAAATCCGTTTCAGCTCCTCTCCAGTCTGGGCTTGTTCCACCCGGTCAAACCTCACAGGGTAAAACGGGTTTTGCGTACTCATTTGACTTTATTTCATTTTTTGATCGCCGCCACCGCCTCGCATCAGCAGTGGCGCGGCGTCATGTATCCACGTATGCTCAGACAGGAGGCCATGCAGTTATGGTACTAAACACCGCCACAAGACCTGTTGTGTTACTGCGTGGTTTATTGCGGGAAAGCAGGCATTGGCTGGATTTTCCTGCGTTGCTGAGTAACAAGTTACAACGGCCTGTATTTACTTTGGATCTGCCCGGTTGTGGCCAGTTGCATCAGCAAAGATCGGCCGCTTCAATTGCCGCCTTAAGGGCCAGCTTACAGCAACAATGGGCTGACGATTATGCTGCTGAACAGGGCAATGCTGTAGATCTGGTGGCGATTTCTATGGGGGGAATGTTGGCGCTGGATTGGGCGCTGAACGCACCGCAGCAGGTAAAATCTGTCACGCTGATCAATAGCAGCAGTGCCGGGCTTAGTCCGTTCTGGCAACGATTACAACCCCGTAACTATCTGAAACTATTGCTGTGTTTACTGGCAGGCCCGTTAAAACGCGAGGAGCTGATCTGGCAGATGACCGTGAATACCGAGCCCCAGCCTGCGCTGATAAAGTTATGGCAACAGTGGGCTATAGAAAACCCCGTCAGCAGAAGCAACGCACTGCGCCAGCTTTGGGCTGCCAGCCGTTTTCAACTGATAGAAAAGCCTGCTTGCCCGGTTTTTGTCGTCTCAGCCTTGGGTGATCAGTTGGTGTCGCCCTTGTGCAGTAAAGCCTTAGCTGATTTCCTGAACGCACCTTTGTTCAGTTTGGCCAAAGCAGGACATGACTTACCATTGGAAGCCCCTGAGTGGTTATCGCTTTTATTGTGCGCCAAACTTTGTGCAGCAAAGAGCTGAGTTTTGCTGGGCCGGATGTTGAATAAGCAGGTACATTCAGATAATTTATCAGGGTGTTACAACATTCAATTAAGTATTAAGAAAGGATACTGCTGTGCGTACATTGTTGGTTTTTTTCTTGTTTTTTTCCTGTTCTGTTCTCGCTGAGCCCAAAATAGACAAAGAAGGCTGGTTGCCTTTCGTGCTGAATAATGGCGCTGTTTTTATTGAGGTAGAAATTGGCCAGGAAACCGTGATGGCTTTGATTGACTCCGGGGCTGAGTTCAATGGCATTAATAAATCTTATGTTGAACGCCACAAAGATAAGCTGAATTACGGTAGCCGAATCACTGTTCAGGGGGTGTTTGGCGAGGAAGAAGTAGCGACTGTTACAGGTTTGGCCACCAAACTGTTTGGCTATGAGTTTAAGCTGGTTGACCTGATCCCGGTGCAAATGCAGGACCCTGTACTATTGTTAGGGCAGCCCTTTTTAAGCAATTTTATTGTTCAATTTGATTATCCTAATCAAAAAATCAGACTTCTGCCACATTCTGCGGTGGATATGAAAAAAGTAGCTAATGTGGAATTGAAGAAAAGCCGTGGCAGAAACCTGCCCGTGATCAAAGTCGATATAGCCAAAGATCAGGGAGTGTGGTTGACATTAGATACCGGGAACACTGGCGGTTTAGTCGTCAGCCGCCAGTTAGCAGAAGAGCAGCAGTGGTTAACACAATTCCCTGTCGTCAAACACGGTGCTTCCGGTGTGACAGGCTCAGGAGACGTAGAAAGTTTCCAGATCCCATACCTGAAAGTTGGCCCTTATGAGCTTGAGGATGTTGTGGTGACCGTTCCGGCTGAAGGACAAAAAATGAATATCAGCGATAAAACCAGCAGAACCACAGCAGGAGTGCAGAAAGGGATCCATGCCAAAGGCCTGTTGGGATACGACGTGCTGAAACATTTTGTTTTGACATTGGATACCAAAAACTGGCGTGCTCATATTGCTGCGCCTTAACTAAGCAAACTGCATAAAGCAACAAAAGCCGGTGTTTTTTGCCGGCTTTTTACTGTTTGTCCTGTAGATGTTTTGCTACGACTGATGAGTGTCGGACTTCAGAATGATGTGAGGTTTACCGGCGATATAGTTACGCCTGAAGGTCGCAAAATAAGCCGCTAAATCCTGACTGGCCTGCTGATCTCCCGCCAGTTCCAGCACAGCTATCCCCACCTCTGCAGTACAAAGCTGATGATCGTGGGCTGCCTCGCGTAGCTGATACAAAGAGCTTTGTTCTGGCTGAATACCTAAGACAGGAAAGTCGTCTAAATACGGGCTTTTGCTGAACATTTTTTTCGCCTCACGCCAGGTGCCGTCCAGCATGACAAAAAGCGGAATTTTATCGCCAGTTTCCACCTGAGCAATACAACGCTCAGGCGCGGCATATTGCTGTGGAAACACCACTATAGGGGCGTACTTAGGGTTTTTCAGTAAAGCTAAAAGCTCTGGGTCCGGCGCTGTTCTGTCCCAGACAAAGGCAAAGTTTTGCGGCGCCACATCGGCAATTAAACGGCCAGTATTGGTCGGTTTATAGGCCTCGCCCTTATACATCACAAAACAAAAAGCACTGCGACTGGTCGCTTGTGGTTTAGCGGCACAAATACAATCCGGTACTGGCAATAAACACAAAGGGCAACGAACAACCCGGCTGCCGCGGGCATTAAACACCCGGACTGTTTTTTGCAGCTCGCGCTCACGCAGCGCCATCACTGAATTGATATGAGACACACCACTTATCCTTGATTGCCGCCAGACCCTATGCCTGCTCAGACGGCGGCATTGTACTTAAGCCATCCGCTTTTGCATACTCTGCCGGATACAAGGATTGAAAGCGCTGATGCTCAGGGTACGGAAACACATCTTCGACTATGCCATCACGAATACGCTGTTGCTTCTCTTGCCAGTAAGCTGCATCCATTAATTCCGGATGGCTTTGAATCAGCATCTGCCGGATATCATGTTGCGCTGTGACATAAGTAGTAATTTGCTCCGGAAATACATCTCCAGGCCCAACAGAGTACCAGGGCTCGTTACTAAGTAAATCGTCGTAGTTATCGGTTTTTGGAATAAACCGGAAATTGACATCTAAAAGGTACTGCACTTCGTCGTAGTCATAAAAAATCACCCGGCCGTGGCGGGTTACACCAAAGTTTTTTAGCAGCATATCGCCGGGAAAAATATTGGCAGCAATCATGTCTTTTAGCGCCTGACCATAATCGGCCATCATTTTCACCTTTTGCTCATAGCTGGCCTGCTCCAGATACAAGTTCAGCGGCAGCATACGGCGCTCTATGTACAAATGCTTGATAATCACCCTATCATCTTCAATCTGCATCGAACCCGCTATGCTTTGCTTTAATTCGTCCAGCAGCTCAGGACTGAATCGGTTGAGAGGCAGGGCGACATCGGAATACTCCATGGTATCAGCCATGCGGCCGACCCTGTCGTGTTTTTTTACCAGCAGATAACGCTCTTTTACTGTGTCGCGGCCAAATTCTTTGGTCGGGGCAAACTTGTCACGAATGACCTTAAATACATAAGGAAAAGACGGCAGGGTAAATACCATCATCACCATACCGCGAATGCCCGGTGCTGCGACAAACTGATCGGCAGATTTATCCAGATGGGTAAGCAGCTCACGGTAAAACTCGGTTTTGCCCTGTTTGTGCAGGCCCACAGAGGAATATAGCTCGGCCAGCGTTTTATGTGGTAACAGTTCTTTGAGAAAATGCACCAAAGCCGAAGGTACTGTCATTTCCACCATAAAATAAGCACGGGAAAAACCAAAGATAATGGTCATTTGTTGTGGGTCTGTGATCAACGTATCCATATAAATACCCCGCTCGTCATCGTGCAACAGCGGAATAATAAAAGGCTGCTGACCGTCAGGCGTGACTACACGGCCCACTATATAAGCCGCTTTGTTGCGGAAAAACAGCGATTTTAAAATATCAAAACGCACCAAATGCACCGGAAAGTGGCCATGGCTGGACTGGCCAATAAAAGTGCGCACCAAAAGGCGAATATCCCGCTCTAAATCGACAAAAGGCGCCTGCAGATGAAAACTGGCGACAATGGTTCTGATACTTTGTTTTAAACCATACTGAGCTGGAAAATAGCTTTCATACACCGAAGCCACAGGCGCAGGTAAACGCTGTTTGCTTAGGGTGGATTCAACAAAAATGTTCTGATTATGAAAATACTTACGTTCATACAAACGGCAAAACACAGAATTGTAAAAGGTTTCCGCCAGCTCAGCCTGAGGATGAAATAACAAATACTGCTGGTATTGCTGTTTCACCTGTTGCCACAGGCATTCATTTAATTCTGTGCCTGTCAGCTTTTGTTGCAGCAAGGCCAGGGTTTCATTGACCCGCAAATCGTAATAAGAAATCCGCTCCGAGCTGATACGTTGTAATTCCAGCCAGTTTCTCTGCGCAAAACCTTGCTGCGCTAATGCAGTGATTTTTTGAAACAAGCCAAAATGGCGGCGAAAGCCTTTTAAAATAAGATCAGCTATTTCTGTAGCTTGCAGCATAACCACATACCCATGAAGAACCCTGTAGTTCAGAGATAACTGAAATCCGACCAGATATCAATTAGCGCTGGTTTTAAAATCTTCAGGCTGAAACCAGTATCTGCTGTTGGTAACCGGTGTATCCGGGCTGAGTAACGGATTCTGAATACTGATCCATGGATCTGTGCTTTGATGCTGCAACGGAAATACATGGCGAGTGAGTTCCTGTTGCTGCATATGAAGCAGCAATTCGCCATCATCAATCATTTGCTCCAGCCCTTGTTCAATCCAAAGTGCCAAAGCTTCGTTTTCTTTACGGGTAAAAAAGTACACGGCAAAAGGGTAATGCAACATCAGTTTGTTGTAGCGGACTAAGTCTGGATACAGGGCCTGACGTCTTTCCAGCTCGATCACGCCTTCATGCAAACCCCGCGGAAAGTAATCACAACGCCCTGCGCGCAATTGTTTAAAGATGTTTTCGTACACCGGTGCTTCTTCTACTTTTAAGCCAGCGCTGCGCATAATTTCAACATCGGGCCAGAACGCGCCCTGACAGGCGGTGCGCTGTTGTAATTGCTGCAGACTGCGGATAGTTTGAAAGCTGGCAACAGCATCTTTGGTTAAAATAAACTTACGAAACCCCATCAGGCCACGTTCCAATGGAATACGAATAGCACGGAATTCCTGCTCCTTGGCAACGTCTGTCCCTACCCAGAATACATCCAGCGATTCACCTTTGGCCAACTCACGTAATGCGCGGCCTTGTTCCATAGCGAAGGTGGTTTTAAGTGCTGGTACTGTTCTGCCGGCCGCAGCTTTGTGCAGGGCTTTGTTCAATAAGCTGGTGTAGTACTGATGATTGATATCATATTCAGAACGGGGTTTGGGGATCAGCAGTGATTCAGGGCTAGCCGGCTGAGCCGTCGCTGCCATCAGCTTTGCACAGAACAAACCTGCCAGGAGTACAACAGACCACTTCATGTAAGCCCCTCATTCACAGCTTAGACTGCACAATGTACCGCATCAGCAACGAACTGCAAGCCTGTTATGTTTCAATGCCAGTATCCAGCGGCCGCAATCGTATTCAGCCTTGTGTTGCTTTACAGCGCGATAGACTATAAGGCAAAACACAACATGAGATAGTGGTGCAGATATGAAGGGGGCAATCTGGTTGTTTATTCTGGCTGTGCTGGGACAGGCGTTACCTCTGGCCGCAACACCACAAGTCAGCTCCGGCTCTGTGGTGCGGCTAAAAGATTTTAAGTCTGATTATATTGGTCAGCGCACTGTAGATATCTGGCTACCTCAAGGCTACAGCGAGCAAGGCAAACAAAAGTATGCCGTGTTGTATATGCAGGACGGGCAAATGTTGTTTGATGCGAAAAATAGCTGGAACGGTCAGGAATGGCGCGTGGATGAGGTAGCTTCAGCGTTATTAAAGCAAAACCAGTTGATGCCTTTTATTGTGGTAGCTATTCATAATGCCGGAGATAAAAGACACAGTGAGTATTTTCCGCAGCAGCCTTTTGCCAGCCTCACTGCTGAGCAGCAAAAGGCCTTGTATCAGTTGGAGCGCAGTCCGGGGCAAAAACTGTTTGTCACTGCAGTGTATTCCGATCTGTACCTGAGTTTTCTGGTGAAAGAGCTAAAACCTTATATTCAAAGTCATTTTGCCGTGCACCAGAGTAAAGAATACAACCTGTTGATGGGCTCCAGTATGGGCGGCCTGATTTCACTTTATGCTTTGTTGCAGTATCCGGATCAATTTGGTGCTGCTGCCTGTTTGTCGACCCATTGGCCTGGTATTTTTCAGCAGCAGGATAATCCTGTGCCTGAACAGTTTTACGCTTATCTGCGCCAAAAGCTCAGCCCTGACAGCCAAAGCCGTTTGTACTTTGATTATGGCGATCAAACCCTGGATGCCTGGTATCCACCGTTGCAGCACAAGGTGGATCAGCTACTGCAACAGCAAGACTGGCCTGAGGGACAGTGGCAGACCAGGTTTTTCCCCGGCGCAGATCATTCCGAACAGGCCTGGGCAAACAGGTTAGAGCATCCACTGCGGTTTCTGTTGGGAACAGCACAATAGTTGTTAGAAAATGATGTTTAATATTTAATTTTTTTGTAATTAAGTTAAGCTGTCAGGGAAGACAAGTGTTTCGGCTTAAGGATAAGTTATGGTAGATACAAATTTAATTGTCACTGCAGCGCTGGTTCTGGCTGTGCTGATCCTGATTGGCAAAACCGTGGTGATAGTGCCACAAAATATGACCTACATCATCGAGCGCTTGGGTAAATATTACAACACCCAAACCGCCGGTCTGCAATTTATTATTCCTTTTATCGACCGCATCGCTTACCGAGTTTCACTGAAAGAGAGCGCTATCGATATTCCCAGTCAGTCGGCTATTACCAAAGACAATATCAGCCTGACGATAGATGGCGTGTTGTATATTAAGGTGATGGAGCCGTACAAAGCCTCCTATGGCATTGATAACTATGTTTATGCCGTGATCCAACTGGCGCAAACCTCGATGCGTTCTGAAATTGGTAAGCTGGATTTGGACAAAACCTTTGAAGAGCGTGACAGCCTGAACGTCAAAATTATTCACGCCATTAACCAGGCTTCTGCTGCCTGGGGTGTGCAGGTGATGCGTTATGAAATTAAAGACATTAATCCGCCTGCTTCGGTATTAGATGCGATGGAAAAACAGATGCGCGCCGAGCGGGAGAAACGCGCTTCTATTCTGGACTCAGAGGGTAAACGTCAGGCCGCCATCAATATAGCCGAAGGGGATAAACAGGCCACAGTATTAGCGGCTGAAGCAGAGCGTGAACAGCAGGTGCTCAAAGCTGAAGGTGAAGCCCGCTCTATTGAGCTGGTGGCCGAAGCCAAAGCCAAAGCGCTGACCATGATAGGTCAGGCTGCAGCCACTACTGAAGGGCAGGCCGCTGTGTTACTGGATCTGGCAACAGAAGCTATAGCGGCGAAAAAAGCCATAGCCCGTGAGTCGACAGTGGTATTAATGGATAACGATAAGTCCTCGGCTGGTAATACTGTGGCCGAAGCTTTGGGGGTAGTGGCAGCTATTCAAAAGTCAGGAACTTTATCCTAAGGAGATTTGATGGAACTGAATCTGCTCTCTGGTTTATTGTTATTGGCCTTGTTATGCCTGGCCCTGTTGCCTTTCGCTATTCCCGGTGTACTGGAGGTTTTGCTGGCTTTAGCGATAGGAGCTTTTATCAACGCCGCTTTGCTGTGGTTTGGTTGGCTGCCACAACAGGTCAGTTTGGTTCTGCTTAGTTTGGCGATATTCACCGCGTTGTCAGCCGTATTGTTATGGAAACCTTTGCGTAAATTGCAAAAAACCGGTGTGCGTTTGCAGGAAGACAGTGCTATTTCTGACTTTGTCGGGACAGAGTTAATCCTGACCGAAAAAGCCAGTAAAGACAGTGACAGTCATATCCAGTTTTGTGGTCTGGAATGGCGGGTCCGCTTAGATCCTGCAGAGATAGCTAGTAGCATAGAGGCAGGCCAGGCTGTGTTGATAAGCTCGGCCAGTGTCGGATTTTTACTGGTTAAAAGTAAAAGCCTCTAAATGCTTGCAGCGTTAATTTAATCTGAAACCCTGCTGGTCAAAATCAATCAGCCACTGGCTAAACCGGGCAAATGGCATAGGTTTGGCCAGCAAATAGCCCTGAATGGCGTCTGCGCCAAGACGCCTGATGAAGTCCAGCTCTTTTAAGGTTTCAACCCCTTCCACTACGGTATAAAGCTGCAAGGATTTACCGAGCATTACGGCATAACGCAGCACAGTATCGTCATTCAGCCGAACGGCCTGACATAGCAAATCCCGGTCAATTTTCAGCTCTCCCAACGGCAAACCCTGCAAGCGGGCCAAAGAAGATTGCCCTATGCCAAAATCGTCCAGCGAAATACGGATATTGGAACGTTCCAGCAATTTCAGCGCTTGTTCTGAATCTTTGACCAGATCAACAAAAGCGGTTTCAGTCAGCTCCAGTTGCAGTGGCACAGTCGAATAGCTGGTGCTTTTGACCGCTTCGATCACCCGGGAGATTAACGCAGTGTTGCGTAAGTCCAGTGGCGATATATTCATCGACAATCGTAGCGTTGCGCCTGCATCTGTCAGTTGTTTTTGCAACAGCAAGGTTTTATTCAGTACCCACTCGGTCACCTGACTGATCATGCCGGTTTGCTCGGCCAAAGGAATAAAATCTGTTGGGGAGATTTGACCCATTTTGGGGTGATACCAGCGGATCAACAGCTCTGCGGCGTGAATTTTTTGCTGCTTCATATCCAATATCGGCTGCACGTACAGCTCCAGCAGGTCGTCCTGCAGCGCTATATTCAGTTCAGACAATAAATGAATATGTTCAAGGTTTTGCTCCAGATACAAAGGCTCGTAGGGCAGATAAGCTCCGGCTTGATCGGCATGTTCTATAGCTGCTAAGGCTAAATCGAGCGTATCTGATGCTTTGGCACAGTCCGCCGGATAATGTACTGAGCTATACACCGTGCCTAAATCTAGCTGCAAATTATCAACCTTCAGTAAAGCGTCGAGTTGATAACGCAGTTGTTCAAACTGGGAGCGAAAATCTGTTGGTGTGATCAGTACGGCATAGCTGTCCCGCTCTAAGGCAAATAAAGCCGGGTATTGTGCTGCTGTTTGACGCTGTTGTTCACCCCAGCGTTTGAGTAACTTACTGAAACCTGTGATGGTGTGATTGGCTTCTTCGACGCCCAGAGCGCGTTCTATCTGACGAAAGCGCTGATGCACAATCATCACCAGATAAAAATTACTGTCCCGCTGTTGGTCCAATTGCCCGAGGCGGTTGATCAAGGCTGTTTTGTTGGGTAAACCGGAAATATGCTCGGTCAGCGCCTGCTGCAACGCTTTTTGTTGCATCTGCTGAATATGCTGTTGTTGCTGCAGAATTTGCTGCTGAAACGCGATTTTTTTATTTTTTTCCAGATGCAGGTTTTGCAGCATGGCAAAGACAAAAAACAGCGCTGACAAGGCATTGCCTATTTCCATCGCTGAGTTGGTCAACACGACCGCAGGCAGATAACCTTTGCTGCGCAGTATCATCACCGCTATACCTGTCAGCATGGTCAGTAACGCCAAAGCAAAAAAAACTGCATGAGCATGGCGTTTATGCAGCAGCCAGAAACTGGCAAGCAGCATCAGGCTGCCAGTCAGAGCTACGAGTTCTACTCCGGACTTTTTTAGCCAGTACGCACCAAGCCAGGGGCTTGCCAGCATTAACAGCACTGCAAAAGCCGCTATCAGTTGAAACGGCCACCTCAGCCAGACAGGCGTTTCGCTGCCTCTAAAAAATGACAACATAAAACCACAGGCAAACAAGGAACCAAATACAGTGCCGTATTCAATCACCAGATTGTAATCCGGTGATTGTGGCCACACGTAAGCAAACAACAAGCCGTTGATCTCAAGCTGGATCAATACCACGGTGAAAAACATGCCGGAGAAGGCTAAAAAATAACTATGGCGGTAGATCAGATAAAAGCCGGCAGAAAGGGCAATCAGGCATAAAAAAATACCACTGAACAGACTATGGATAAACACAGCCAAATGCTCTTGGTGCTCCATTTCCAGTGTGCTGCTGCGCTGCAGCGGCAGCATATTGGCACCCTGATTACTGACTTTGGCATACAGCCATAAATCTTCTGCACTGGCAGGCAACAGAATGACAAAATTCAGGGTAGGTAAAGGACGCAGATTGTAAAGCTGTTGGTCGCCCAACTGATGACTTTGTAAAACCTGTAGTTGGTTGTCCAGCACATAAAGCTCAAGCTGGTCGAGAAAAGGCGCCAAGACCGATAAAGCAGTTTCTGTGCTGCTTGCACTTAGCCGGGTTTTGTACCAGAAGTCGCTTTGTTGATAGCCCAGGCTGGAGGTTGTGCCAGGTAACAGTTGCCATTGATCGGCGGGCTGAAATAGCAGTTGCTGCAAGGTTGATGTCTGGTCAGTTGCAGGAAAATAGTACAGCTCATTCATGGGTTTTAGCGCCTGCTGTGGGATCAGATGAAACAGCACTAATGCGCCAAGTAATGCAGCACATAGAGTTGAAAAAAATAAAGTTTTGAACAAAGGGTTTTGCCGGAAGGTCATAACAGCTCAGATTAAAGGCATCTGATTTAACCTTAGCTGGCACCTTCTCAGATGCAATGCGGCCACGGATAAAATCTGTCATTTTTTCACCGGGATCAGGTTTTATCCGGAACAGCCAAAGCGGCAGATAGAGCAACAGCAGTGTTCGAATTTATTGAACAGCCTAATCAGTTTTTATTGCTTTTTATTTCACCGGAACCCGGGATAATAGGTATCGAAGTCTTAATTTATTTGTGATTAAAATCAATTAGATAAATGAATTTAATAAAACCGCCAGGTTTTGTCGAACTGAAGGCGCAGAGACTTGCATCACTGCCCGACAAATAGCACCAGAAGCTTGTTCACTTTTGTTGTATGCAAAGTGATGCCAGATCCTGTTGATTTTTAATGAAAGGAATAGCGTTATGCGAACTCGTCTCTTCATCAAAACTGTAGCTGTGGGCAGCCTGATCGGCGTTTTGTTGTTTTCTTTAGGTGGGTGTTCGCAAAAGCAAGGGTTAAATTCTGTAGTCTGGCAGCAGCAACTGAATTTACCTTCAGTACAATATTCGGCAGAAGTGGCTCAGCGCCTGACGTCGAATATTGACGAGATCAGTTTTGATTGGTTTGATGATGCCAGGCAGCGTGTGGTACCGGCTTTGTTGTTTAAACCTGCGCAGCAGCAAAAAGCCAAAGCACTAATAGTGTTTTCTCACGGATTAGGTGGCTCAAAAGAGCGTTACGCTTATCTGGGACAATACTGGGCCAGCCAGGGCTATGCCAGTTTGCATGTGCAGCATGACGGCAGCGACCGTAAAGTGTGGCGCGGCAGCAGATTGTTATTACCCTTTCGTTTGATGGACGCGGCTGATGAAACCGAAGCGTTAGCCAGAGTACAGGATGTGAAGTTTGCCCTGGATACCATCCTGGCTTCAGAGTACGCCGCTGACTTTGATAATCAGAATATCATGGTGGCAGGTCATTCCTATGGCGCCAATACCTCTATGTTGTTAAGTGGTGCTCAGGTCGAGCAAGACGGTAAGTTGGTCAGCCTGAAAGATCCGCGGATAAAAGCAGCTATTTTAATTTCTGCGCCACCTTTTTATAACGATCAGCCATTGGAGCAGGTGTTAGCTGGTGTCACTATTCCGACCTTGCATATCACCACCACAGAGGATGAAATTAAGGTGCCGGGTTATTACTCTGCTCCGGCCGACAGATTCGAGCTGTATTACGCTATGGCCAGCAGCTACAAAGTGCTGGCGGTATTTAGCTCCGGCAGTCATAACATTTTTTCTGGCTGGCGCCGTGATTCGGATCCTGCACCACAACAGCAGGTGATTAAAGCCGCTACTCAGGCATTGTCCAGCGCTTTTATTGAGCAAGTCACCACAGGCGATGGCCGCGCTATGAGCCAGTGGGCACAACAACATCAACCTGTGTTATCGGATTTTATCCGCTCAGATTTAGTGGCGGTACTGAACTGAAAAGCTTTAACCCTTGAGTTGGTCACCTAACAATGCAGCGCCCAGATGCCCAACTTTGACATAAATCAGCGCGCCCTCGCTGCCGGTAAAAGGCTGGTGTTTGCTCCAGCGTGGGCTGCGTAACCAACTGCCTTTAGGGTAACTGCCAAACTCATCCTGAAACACACCTTCGAGTACATAAATTTCTTCACCTCCGGCATGGACATGAGGCTGGAATCTGGTGTTGGGAGCCCAGCGCACCAGGGCTGTGTTGATGCCATCAAACTGATGCAAAGGCAACACCTGTAATCCCGGTACCAAACCGGGTTGCCAGTGCTGCTGTTCTGGCCGGATACAAAGCTGCTCTGTGTCACCTGCACTGAATTGCCAGAGTTTTACCAGCAATAAGCAACCTTCTTTGGAAAAAGGCGCATGCGAAGTACCGGGTGGATTACGTAAGTAACTCCCTGCCGGGTAGTCGCCGTGTTCGTCAGAAAAGGTGCCTTCGAGCACCAGAATTTCTTCACCGCCGCCATGCTGATGACTGGCAAACTGACTGCCGGGTAAATAGCGCACCAGGCTGGTGGCTTTGGCGACTTCAGCACCGATTCGCTCCAGTGGTCTTCTGTGAATATCTTTGGCAGGCGATTCATACCAAAGCGCTTGATCTGGAGTTTGCACTATGCGCTGGTTTAGGTCGGTATTGATTTCGGCGCTCATTTGCGCCCAGGCTAATAAGGTCATGCTGGTGCTGTATCTCTTGTGCTGACTATCTCTTGTATTGAGTCGGGCAATAGCCACGGCTAATGTCGGGCGATCTTAACTTTAAATGCTTGGTTGTGCGGCCCGTGGTGCGTTTGCGCCATAACTCAAAGCTGCTACGTTTTAGCTCTTTACGCATCAACTCAATCAGTTGGTGTTGGTTTAAGCCATATAAATGTTCTATCGCTTCAAAAGGAGTTCTGTCTTCCCAGGCCATTTCAATAATGCGGGATAAGTCTTCAGGAGTATAACGGCTCACATGCTGTCACTTTGTCTGTCGGCTGATGCTGGTTTTACGTCTGTGGCGGCAACACAGACCAATACAAAGGCAGAAATTACCATTTGGCATAATGATCCTCTGCCAGCCCTTTGATCGCTTTCAGGTGTAATCTTGAGCCGTTTTGTAGCACTACAAAGCCGCTATACAGCCCAACATACTGGCGAAAGTTGCTGGCCAAAAGACCAATATTGACCTTTTCCTGACGGCAATATAGAGGCTGAAATTCAAGCTGAACTTCACCGCAAAGGCTACTGACTTGCCAAGGTTTTTTATCATCTTTACGGTCGAAAACAAAACTGGCAGGGCTTAAATGCTGAATGTGGCCGTCGAGCCAGAGCGCATTTTCACAAAGCCCGGTTTCATTCACACCTGCCGCCATATTCAGGCCAAACGCTTTGCCTTCAACCTGTGCATTGATACTAGCCCAGCGCCAACTGGTGTGGCGGCGCATAAAGCCAGCAGAGAAATCATAGCCCGCTAAAGCCTGAGTTAGATCTACGGCTTCAGTCCGAAGTTGAAGTGAACCAGACACCTTTAACGCATTGGACTTTTCAGTATAAGTCCAACCGTTATAGCCTGTGGGGGCACACAAGGCTAAAGGCATCTGCTGGCCTTTTTCTATAGTTAAATTTGCTTTGAGCTGTTTGGTATCAATTTCTAGTTGCCAGTTTGTTGGGTTAGTTTTTATTGCGACTTGATAACCCCCAAAGCTTTGTTTTGCTTCACCTTTGGATGGCGAATCACTCATACGGCAGCCCAAAGCGCCAGGTAATAACGCCCCTTCGCTGACGACTTGCTTTGTATCAAAACGATACAGATAGGCAAAACCTGAATTGGCATATCGAATATCAGCAATAGCCACAGCCAGTAACCAATCAGCGCCTGTGATGCAAATAAACTGAAATTGCTTGTAGTGAAAATAACGGGAAAGCGCACTGGCTTTTTTATCCATCAGGTTGTGATAGACAAAATCCTGCAAATTAAAATCCGGGATTGAGCCATCAAACAAGCCAAAGGCAGGGTTGCCATTGCTTTGTATCAGTTGTGTTGGTGCTTTGGTCAGTAGGGGCTGGTAGCTGTTCATAGCAGTTTGTTGTTGTTTAGGTTAACTCAGCTTACATAATCTGAAGCGAAAATAGGTAGTTACCTTTATTAAAATGTCATCTATCTGGTTGTATTAGCATTTTGCGAGTTAAAGCGACCATACTTTACTGTACATTCAGACAGTGTTGTGTTAGAAATACTAATGTTTATCTAAGGAGGTGTGGGCAATGTACAGTGCAGTTGATGTTGCTGTTGCAATACTCAAAACAGCTCAAGAAAAAGGTTTTACTCTGACACAAATGCAAGTACAAAAACTTGTTTATGTCGCTCATGGTTTGTCTTTGGCGCAACGTGATTTGCCTTTGATTAAAGAGCACATTAACGCGTGGCAGTATGGACCTGTGATCCCAGAGATCTATGCTCGCTTTAAAGCATATGGCAGCTCACAAATCAGAGTTGAAGAGCTACCAGAGTTTAAATCAGGTCAGGATTTAGATTTAGAGACTCAGCGTATTTTAAATGACGTGGTAGATAATTTTGCCAAGTTAAGCGGTGGTCAACTCTCTGAGTTATCACATCGTTCTGGCAGCCCTTGGCACAATGTGTGGTTTGATCGCAAAGGTCAGGTAGTTCGTGGTGCTGTGATCCCTAATGAATTGATCAAGCCACACTATCAGCACATTTTACAAACTGGGGTTGTTGAATGTCTTTAGACCTGAAGCTCCCCGAGCTTGCTGATAATGTTCAAGAGCCTGAGCCAACGGAACAGGATATTGAAGATGTAAAAATGCGGGAAGCTCAGGCTATAGTTGACGCTCAGGTTGCGAAAAATGAAGATGCTTTGGCACTCACTGATTTGAAGAAAAAGCTTTCTGTGCAAGTTATCCGATTGATGTGGCTTTGGTTTATCCTGCTTTGTATAGCCATGACTATTTATTTTCGTGAGCAATTCCGATATAGCAGGGAGATCCCTGCCGAGGTTATTATCGCAATGCTAACCTCAACAACTGTAGTAGTTGGACTGGTTGGGCTTATTCTGAAAGGCTTATTTAAAGTTCAGGAATAGAGCCAAAATCATTGTTTGATAGCTCTCGTCTATAAGACTGCACTTTTTAATTTTTTTCACCGCTTTATGAGTGTCTACAGATACAAAAAGCTTCGGATTTGAATTTAAGAGTGGCGGGGACAAACCCCGCACCCTAAGTTACATTAGATGTAAAATCAAACCTGAAGGTAATCCAATATCCCCTCAGCCGCCTTACGGCCCTGGGCTATAGCTGTAACTACTAAGTCTGAGCCTAATACCATATCGCCACCTGCGAAGATTTTTTGCTGGTTGGTCTGAAGTGGGTAAGTGCTTTTTTCGCTGGCCACGACGCGGCCTTTGTCATCAAGCGCTACACCCATATCTTTTAACCACTGCGGTGGGCTTGGCTGGAAACCAAAAGCGACAATCACAGCGTCTGCTTCTAATACCTGTTCAGAACCTGGCACTGCTTCGGCATTACGACGGCCTTTGGCATCGGCAGCACCCATAGCAGTAGTGACCACTTCAACACCACAGGCATGACCTTCGTTATTTAACTTGATGCCAAGCGGCTGCAGGTTAAACATAAATTCTACACCTTCTTCGCGGGCATTTTGTACTTCTTTGCGGGAACCCGGCATGCTGGCTTCGTCGCGGCGATAGGCTAAGGTGACTTTGCTGGCGCCTTGACGAATCGCGGTACGCACACAGTCCATTGAGGTGTCACCACCGCCTAACACCACTACTTTTTTACCGGCAAGGTTCACGTAAGGGTGTTCGGTTTGCCAGCCCATCAGATGGTTGATATTACCAATCAGATAAGGCAGGGCTTCATACACGCCAGGGGCTTTTTCATTCACCAAACCACCTTGCATTGGGGTATAAGTGCCTAAAGCTAAAAACACCGCGTCATAGCCTTCAAGCAGGCTGTCAAAGCTGACATCCACGCCCACAGTGGTATTTAAGCGGAACTCAATGCCCATAGCAGTGAAGATTTCACGGCGTAATTTCAGTACATCTTTTTCCAGTTTAAAAGGCGGAATACCAAAGGTTAATAAGCCACCAATTTCCGGATAACGGTCAAATACCACAGGGGTAACGCCATTACGGATAAGCACGTCAGCGCAGGCTAAACCAGCCGGGCCTGCGCCTATTACCGCGACTTTTAAGCCGGTTTTAACCACGGCCGATAAGTCCGGCCGCCAGCCCATTTCAAAGGCTTTATCGTTAATGTACTTTTCAATAGAACCAATAGTGACTGCACCAAAACCTTCGTTTAAGGTACAGGCGCCTTCGCATAACCTGTCCTGTGGGCAAACCCGGCCACATACTTCAGGTAAGCTATTAGTTTTATGCGACAATTCAGCCGCTTCAATAATCTTGCCTTCGTTCGCCAGCTTCAGCCACTGCGGAATATAGTTATGCACAGGGCATTTCCATTCGCAGTATGGGTTGCCACAGTCGAGACAACGGTCGGCCTGACCTGAAGCCTGAGTGTCTGTCATCGGCTGATAAATTTCTACGAACTCAATGGTCCGCTCACGGTGTGACTTCTTTGGTGGGTCAACCCGCTTTACGTCGATAAATTGATAAACATTCTGTGCCATTGTTGCCTCCCTTACATCGCCTGAACCCGCAGCTCATCAGAAGAGCGTGCGCGGTGACCAAGCAAGGTATTGACGTCACTTGTTTTGGGTTTAACCAGTTTGAACTTGCTTAAGTAGTTGTTGAAATCCGTCAGGATCCGGTGCGCTTTTTCGCTGCCGGTGGCCTCAACGTGTTGATGCAACAAGCTACGTAAGTGTTCCTGCAGAATTGGTGTGCTGACCTCCAGCGCTTCCACCAGTTCAGGGTTCACCCGCAGGCATAAGTCATCCTGTTCATCTAATAAATAAGCAAAACCACCTGTCATACCAGCACCAAAATTCACGCCGGTCTGACCTAATACCAGTACCACACCACCTGTCATATATTCACAGCAGTTATCGCCTGTGCCTTCTACAACGACAATGGCGCCTGAGTTACGCACGGCAAAACGCTCACCGGCGCGACCTGCTGCGTAAAAACGGCCACCCGTTGCACCATATAAACAAGTGTTGCCAGCAATAGTGGCGTCGTCTTTGGCATAGCTGACACCTTTAGGCGGGAATATAGCGATTTGACCACCTGTCATACCTTTGCCGACATAGTCGTTGGCATCACCTTGCAGGGATAAATGCAAACCACCAGCGTTCCAGACGCCAAAGCTCTGGCCTGCAGTACCTATGCAGTTGACTACTATAGGGTCGGTCGCCATGCCCTGATTGCCATGATGACGGGCAATAAAACCAGATAAAGCCGCACCTACGGAACGGTCGGTATTGCGGATAGGCACAGTTAAGCGGCCACCGGTTTTATGTACCACCATGTCTTTGCAGCGTTTCACCAGTTCCTGATTTAAAGCGCCATCGTCAAACGGGTCGTTATTCTGTACACAGAACAGAGGCTTATCTGATTTCACACCTGAGGCCAATAAAATTGGGCTTAAGTCTAACTTCAGTTGTTTTTGCGTCTCAGCTTCGCGTACAGAGAGTAAATCAGTACGGCCTATTAACTGCTCTAATGATGTAACACCCAGTTCAGCCATTAATTCCCGTACTTCATGCGATAAGAACTTAAAGTAGTTCATCACCATTTCTGGTAAGCCGTTAAAGTGGTCTCGGCGTAAGGTCGCATCCTGAGTCGCCACACCTGTCGCGCAGTTGTTCAGGTGGCAAATCCGTAAGAATTTGCAGCCTAAAGCCACCATAGGGCCGGTACCAAAACCAAAGCTTTCTGCACCTAAAATAGCGGCTTTGACCACGTCTAAACCGGTTTTTAAACCGCCATCGACCTGTAAGCGAACTCTGTCACGTAAACCGTTTTCT
This sequence comes from Rheinheimera mesophila, assembly GCF_000986865.1. Taxonomy (GTDB): domain Bacteria; phylum Pseudomonadota; class Gammaproteobacteria; order Enterobacterales; family Alteromonadaceae; genus Pararheinheimera; species Pararheinheimera mesophila. Next base: position 44,914 of record NZ_LAVS01000091.1, on the reverse strand, counting down.
ACTAAGGCCTGATGTACTTCAGCTAAACCCAACTCCCATGGTGAACCTGCGTATTTCACTGAGGTCAGCGGGCTTGCTCCTGTGCCACCGTCATACCCTGAGACGGTAATTAAATCGGCATACGCTTTAGCCACACCTGTTGCAATAGTACCCACGCCGGGTTCTGACACTAATTTCACGGAGATCAGCGCTTCAGGGTTGACTTGTTTTAAGTCAAAAATTAGCTGCGCCAAATCTTCAATGGAGTAAATATCGTGATGTGGTGGTGGTGATATCAAGGTCACCCCTGGCACCGAATAACGCAGCCGTGCGATTTCAGCCGTGACTTTTTCACCAGGCAACTGACCACCTTCACCCGGCTTAGCACCCTGAGCTACTTTGATCTGAATCACTTCAGCGTTCACCAGATAATGGGGGGTCACACCAAAACGACCTGAAGCCACCTGTTTAATTTTACTGTTTTTCTCAGTACCAAAACGGCGTGGATCTTCACCACCTTCCCCTGAGTTAGAACGGCCACCTAACCTGTTCATCGCTATCGCCAAAGCTTCATGCGCTTCAGGGCTTAACGCACCAATAGACATAGCAGCGCTGTCAAAACGTGGATACAAGGCTTCTACTGGCTGAACCTGGTCAATAGCAACAGGTGTAGCATTGGCCTTGTTTAAGCTGAATAAGTCGCGTAAATGCGCCACAGGGCGCTGATTGACAAAGTCGGAATAGACTTTGTAATCGGCGTATTTGCCGCTGCGCACGGCTTTTTGCAGGCTTTGCACTACATCCGGGTTATAGGCATGGTATTCGCCGTCATGCACATATTTGAGCTGACCACCGTGATTTAGTGGTTTGCGTTTTAACCAGGCGCTGTTGGCGCGGATTTGCACGTCCTGCTGGAAGTCAGCAAAGTCGGCACCCTGAATACGGGAAGGTAAATCAGGGAAACACAGCTTCATCACGTTTTTGTTAATGCCTACTGCCTCAAACAGGTTCGAGCAGCGATAACTGGCGACTGTCGAAATGCCCATTTTTGACATGATTTTGTACAGGCCTTTGTTAATACCTTTACGGTAATTCAGTACGGCCTGACGGGCAGTCAGATTGATGCTGCCTTTTTCCACTAGCTGCTCGATAGTTTCATAGGCGAGGAATGGATAAATACCTGTAGCGCCTAAACCAACCAATACCGCAAAGTGATGTGGGTCACGTGTTGTTGCGGTTTCAATAATAATGTTAGAGTCGCAGCGTAGCTGGTTATCCACTAACGCATGGTGCACTGCACCCACAGCCATAGCGGCCGGGATAGGGATCAGGCCTTGTTCGATACGACGGTCAGTTAAAATCACCAAAACGACTTTTTCTTCACGCACCACACGCACAGCTTCAGCACAAACACGGCGCACTGCAGTTTCCAGATCTTCGTCGCTTGGGTCGAAGTTCAGCGAAATAATATGGTGTTTGTAGTATTTCTCGTCAGCCGCTTTGAGCTGTTTTAAATCGCTGTACATCATCACCGGCGATTCAAACTGAATACGGCGGGCATAACCTGCTGTTTCACTGAACACGTTGTGCTCACGACCTATGCTGGTCGCCAGCGACATCACATGAGCTTCACGTAACGGGTCTATTGGCGGGTTGGTGACCTGCGCAAATAACTGCCGGAAGTAATCGTAGAAAGTCCGGGTTTTTTGCGACAATACCGCCATTGGCGTATCGTCACCCATAGAACCCACTGCTTCCTGACCGTCTTTAGCCAGCACTGAAATCACCTGATCAATTTCTTCATAGCTGTAGTTAAACAGCTTGTGGAACACCATCATCTGATCGTCAGTAAAAACCCTTTTGCCTATTAAGTCAGTTTCAAACTGCTCGTAAGGTACCAAACGTTGTACGTTGCTGGACAACCATTTGCGATAAGGGTGGCGAACCATTAAATCCTGGTCAATTTCTTCTGAGCGCCAGATTTTTCCTGTCTGCGTATCCACAGCCAGCATTTCGCCCGGGCCAACGCGGCCTTTTTCCTGCACTTCATCAGGTGTGTAATCCCAGATGCCAACTTCAGAAGCCAGCGTAATTAATTTGTCTTTAGTAATCACAAAGCGGGCAGGGCGCAAACCGTTGCGGTCTAAGTTACAGGCCACATGCTGACCGTTGGTCATCACTATACCGGCAGGGCCATCCCAGGGCTCCATATGCATGGAGTTAAACTCGTAGAAGGCCTTTAAGTTATCATCCATCACTTTATTGCCTTGCCATGCGGGCGGTACCAGTAACCGCATGGCACGGAATAAGTCCATACCACCGGCCAGCAAAAGCTCCAGCATATTGTCTAACGAGCTGGAATCTGAACCCGACTGACTGACAAAAGGTGCTGCAGTGGCTAAATCTGGCAATAAGGGGGACGAAAACTTGTACTGACGGGCTCTAGCCCATTGTCTGTTGCCGGTAATGGTATTAATTTCGCCGTTATGCGCTAAAAAGCGGAAAGGTTGAGCCAAAGCCCAACGTGGCATGGTATTGGTCGAGAAACGTTGGTGGAACACACAAATGGCGGTTTCCATCCGAACGTCTGCTAAGTCCAGATAAAAACGCGGCAAATCTGCCGGCATCATCAGGCCTTTAAATACGGTCACCAGACAAGAAAAGCTGGGGATATAAAAATCAGCATCATCAGTCAGTTGTTTCTCAATGCGGCGTCGGACCATATAAAGCCTGCGCTCTAAATCATGATCACTCCAGCCTGGCTGAGCGCTGACAAAGGCTTGCTTGATTTGCGGCATAGAAGCGAGCGCAAGATCACCCAGCACGCTGCTGTCGGTGGGCATATCACGCCAGCCGACTAAAGTCAGTGTCTCACGGATAATTTCCTGTTCAATAATAGCGCGTGCCAGTTCGGCTTTGACCGGATCCTGGCTGAAGAAGAAGATGCCCACCCCATACTTTTTGCCCAAAACCCAGCCTTTTTCCTCTGCAATAGCACGGAAAAAACTATCGGGTTTTTGCATTAACAGGCCACAACCATCACCTGTTTTCCCATCCGCAGAAATTCCACCTCTGTGCTGCATACGGTCTAAGCCGCTAATCGCAGTGCGCACAATACGGTGGCTGGCGACGCCTTCTAAATGAGCGATCAGACCAAAGCCACAGTTCTCTCTTGCCTGACTGTGGTGATACAACGCCATGACTCTTCCTCCAACTTGTCCTGAAAATATTCCTGCTCAATTGAGGCCACAGCTTTGTTTATTCTGCTGCACTCTCAATTTGAGTGGGTAAAAATGTTAATTTGTTGAATTATTATTCTTTTATTTGGCGTTTTCATCACTGAAAGAAAACAACAGCTCTTGTTTCAGTCAGTTAGGTGGTCCGCATAGTTGTTTTTATGGCGTTTAGACGTCTATCCATAAATAGACAATTAGATATACCCAGATCAGACGGAAATTGCAAGACCAGTCTGGCGCATTTAGCTGACTATTTTGCCGAGAGTGGTTTTGCAGTGGTTTTGTAATTAAATTACATAAAAGGCGCTTTTTTCTGACTTTGAGCCGGCGGAAATGAAAAAAAAGGCCGCAGATGCGACCTTTTTTCGTAATTTAAACGATATTTTTATGCGGAACTTATGCGTGATAACCGTTCGCAATACCTTTGACTGTGACGGCTACTGCATCGTGGGCATGCAAGGATTCGTAGTGATTGACCCGTAGCCAGAAATCGTCAAATTCAGACAACTGGTTCAGCGCGTGTTTTAAACGACGGGCTGCATCTTCACAAAACATCAGGTTCTGACCGTTTAAGCGGGCAAACTCCTGCTCGTCGGCGCGTTTAACTGCGGCTTGAACCGGAGTTTGCAGCGCATCTTCAATAGCATCAATCAGAGCTATCACAGGGAAGTCTGTCACTTTATGATTGAGCTGTACTTTTATTTCAGCCACAGAGCGCTGGCTGTGTGGTGTAGCCACTATGCCCTGAGTGGTACCTAACCAGTCTTTCACTTGCTCAGCATTGACCTGAGCGTGACCGGCAAATTTAGCGACAAAAGCATCCTGAATTAGCTGGCGGGCTAAAGCTGCGGAGCAAGGGCATGTAGAAGAGTAGGGAACATCGACCTTCATTTCTACACCTAACTTACCTTCTTTGAGCTGACCAGTGATAGTCACAGGGTAAGCTTTCCAGCCCTGTTTTTCAGTGATCAGTGCTTTACGGCGTAAATGCAGTTCGAAATCAAACTTCACAAAGGCATGAGTACTTAATTCTTCATGACTGCTGATAAAGCCATGCAGCAGTTCGCTTAAACTGGCGAAACTTAAGCTGGATTCAATCGATAGCTGATCCAGTAACAGGTAAAGCCGCGACATATGAATGCCTTTCGCTTTTGGATCCTTTAAGTTTACAAAAGCTTCAACTTTGGCGCTGACCTGGCGTGGTGCTTCTCCTGCTACACTCAACATCAGTGGCAGTTCGATATTGCTCATGCCAACCCATTCCAACACACCTTCGGTGGTGGCGGATGAATGGTTAGCTACATCTGGCATAGTGGTCGGCATGAATACTCCAATGTCCGTCAAATGCATAGATCATGTGCAACATGATCCCGCTGAAAATTTGGCGCACTTTATACCATATTTTGCCGCTGGGACCGGTATAAATTCTGTGCACTATAAGCTGATTTTTTTCGAATAGCTTAAACGAAAAAAGCGAATACCCGACTAAATCTGTCGGATATTCGTTTAATTGGGTTAAATCTACTGAAATTCAACTGCCCAAGGCTGTAATTACTTTTCGAATGTCCCTTTTACGATCGCCTGACCAGCTTTGACTAACTGACGGCCTTTGGCGTACACATCACGAATAGTTAAATCGCGTTTATTTATCAGGACTAAGTCGGCATCCAGACCTGCGGCAATACGACCTTTTTGTTTCAACCCCAGCACTGCTGCAGGTGCAGCGGTAATCGCAGTAATGGCAGCCGTGACAGGCACCTGATACTCAAGCACGGCCTGACGGGCAACCTGATACAAGCTTTGTACTTGGCCAACCTCTAGACCAACTAACTCAGAGTTTGAATTGTAAATAGGTAAACTGGCGTTACCATCTGAGCTTAAGGTTAAGTTCATAGCGGGTACTCCTGCAGCTAAAGCCCTGGCTAAAGCCTCAGCGGCTGCTACCTCACCATGCTGGATATCATAAGCTGTGGTACTGGTGGTAAAGTCTATTACCCCACCGGCTTTGGCAAACTCAATACCCGCCTGAAACAGCATTTCATTGCGGTTTATATGGGTAGGGTAGAACTGCGATAATTTAAGTTCTGTGCCTGCGACGGCTTGCCACAGAGGCTGTAACAAGGTTTCACCGCTGCCGACATGAACACTCACCACACCTGCTTTGCCGGATAAAATGCCGCCCACTTTAGCTGCAGCGGCCACTTTACGTATTTCTTCAATGGTCGGCTGAGAGGAGCGGAAGTCACTGATCGCAATCTCGCCCACTCCAATAAATTTATCGATAAGGATCAGATCATCAGTGACAGATCCCATTAAAGTCCGACAGGGGATTTCGTAGGATCCTGTATGGCAGTAGGTCGTTATACCTTCACTGTCCAGCGCATGGGCTTTAGCTAACAGGTTGGTTAAAGTCCGGGTTGTAGCGTCTGTGCCTAATACACCAATAGCTGTTGTAACCCCACCTAAAGTTGCGTCTGTTAATTGCATTTCAGGAGTGCGGCTGGCAAAACCACCTTCACCACCACCGCCAATAAAATGCACCAGTGAGTCAACAAACCCAGGGACTAAATAACAGTCGCTGGCATCTACGACCTCAACAGGTAAGTTTGAATTGCCAATGTTTAAATCTGCACCCAAAGCGGCGATCTGTTGGCCAGCCACCAGCAGATCCATCACCCCTGTGTCTTGTGGGCTTAGAATATGGGCATTTTTAAAAAGTTTGATGCTGCTCATTGATAGTCCTTTTTGTAATTCTTATTGGTAGCCAATGGCAACTGCCACTAAAACTGCGAGACTTGCCAAAGCAAAAAGCCAAAGCTGCAGACGCCAGGCAAATTTTGCCCACAACATCCAGTCAACCCGTACTACACCTAAACAGCCAATTAAAGAAGCCGACGTGGGGACTATGCAGTTGGTTAAACCATCTCCCAGTTGAAAAGCTAAAACTGCAATTTGGCGGGACACGCCAACTAAATCAGCTAAAGGCGCGACTAAAGGCATGGTTAAAGCCGCCTGGCCAGAACCTGAAGTGACAAAGAAGTTAAATACCGATTGGAATATCAACATAAACCAGGCTGAAACGTATGCAGAGAAACCCTCAAAACTGCTGCCTGCATAATGCAGTACAGTATTGAGAACTGAAGGTTCAGTGGCTTTATCACCGCCCAGCAGCAGTACTATGCCTTTGGCCATCCCTACGATCATCGCAGCCGGTAATAACTCGGCTGCACCTTGTTTAAAGGCATCCGCCGATTCATTGATAGTCAGACGCTTACCTGCGACTGCTAAGATGGCTGTAGCTACACCCAAAGCAAAAAACTGCGTGGCAATTTCCGGAATATAGTAACCTCGGGCCACCACCCCCCAAATCACCCAGAGAATACCTGCAACAAAAAGCAGTAAGATAGCTGCATCTAATTTACCAAACTGACTGTTTTGTTGTTCCTGCTGCTGCGCGCGCAGTTTTTGATCAGACTCAAAACTGACGGAAAGCTCTGGATTCTTTTTAATTTTTGCAGCGTAACGCATGGTGAAGATAATGCCGAATAAGGTGAACAACAGCCAAAGTACGATACGGTAATCGGCTCCGGACATCAGAGGTAAACCGGCAATACCCTGGGCTATAGCCACACTAAAAGGGTTCATCCAGGAGGTAGCAAAACCAATTTGGGTGGCGATGTAAGTCACCAATACTGTGGTAATAGCGTCGTAGCCTAAAGCTAACATCAAGGGTAATAAAACGATGCAAAAAGCAATAGCTTCTTCGCCCATGCCAAACACAGCACCACCTAGAGAAAACAGCAGAAACATCAGTGGGATAAATAAAAAGTCTATGTCTTTGGTTTTGGCAATTAACGCCAGAATGCCGTTATTAACAGCGCCGGTTTTCATAATGATGCCAAAAGCACCACCAGTCAGCAGAATAAAGGCGATAACACCAATAGCGGCGCCCATTTTGTCGCCGGACACCATGCCTTCAAAGGCATAGTTTAAAAAGCCCACCTGACCGCCTTCACCAAACAAAGGCACAGCTTTGTTTTGTTCTGCAGCTAACTGGAAGCTGTTTGGATCAATACGTGCTTTCACTGTTTCGCCTGCCGCATTGACCGTTTCCGGCAGCATCTGAAAAGAACCGGCTGGAATAAGGTGTGATGCAATAGCTGCCGCAACCATCACAAAAAACAGTATGACAAAAGCATCCGGCATGCTGACCGGTTTTTTAGTTGTAACTTGCATGAAAATGTACCTGTTGAGTTGAGCTAACAGCGCCGACCGCTAAAAACAGCTGAGTGGTAACATCAGTTTATAAGCAAAAGACGGCATGAATAACCAGAACCAGTCATAAACTGGCGGTTTGGCTACTCGTTAAACCACTCCGAAAGGTAGTAAGGCGAGTAGTAATATGTAGTCAGCGACAAGGCATTCTTCAGCATATTACAGGCTAAGTTTGAAAAGCTAAGGGTGTTTAGAATTAACCCGTTCGCATACTGCTGTCAATCAAAGTTGCACAAGATAACGTTTCTCTGGTTGAAAAATGAGCGTTGCGATGACTTTTCTGGTGATTTCAGTCACCTGCTTACGAAAATTTACAGGACAAGCGCTGAGTTGATCTGGCAGACTTGCTGTTCTGAATTTACTGTTTTGCGCTCAGTTCCATTAGCAGGCATTTAATGCAACAAAACGTTCATCCTATAGTCAGACGTCTGGCCGGATTTTTAAAGCAGTGGGGCTGGTTACAGTGTTTTTGTCTGTGTTTTATCTTATTGCAGGCTTTAACAGGGGTTATTACCGGCTTATACAGCCTGCTGCTGCACGATATGGTGTTGTGGTCTATGGTTTTAGGCGCTTTGTTGTTTTCGGCCTCTGCCACACCAGCTTTTTTATTAACCGGTTTTTATTTAGTCCGCCATCTGGATGAAGCCCTGTTTTACTTGCAGGATTCGATACGGCAGGAAAAGCTGCTGAATCAGAATATGCAGGAAACCATTCGCCAACTGAACTTTGAAATTGAAGAGCGGAAAAAAGCCTTTCAGGCCAAACGCCGTGCTGTGGATGAATTAAGGCGTGAAATTACCGAACGGCGTAAAACTCAGCAGGAACTGGAAGAGCAAAGTTTATTAATTCGCTCTATAGTCGACAGTTCACCCGATTTGTTCTATTACCGCGACGAGACCGGCCGTTTTGTAAGCTGCAACAAAATGTTTGAAGTTATTATGGGGAAGTCTGCAAAAGAGCTGATAGGCCATTATCCGGCTGAGCTTTATGATGCGGAATCCACGCCTATCGCTATTCTGACCGATCAGGAAATCTCAGCCAGCCGGGCTGAATTGACTCTGGATGTCGATTACCAGACGCCCGATGGCCGCATGTTATGGTTTGAAATGCGCAAAGTGCCGTTTTTTGATAAACAAGGCCGTTATATTGGCTTGTTGGGGTTCGGCCGGGATATTACCTCAAGGAAACTGGCTGAGCAGGCGTTGGAAAAAGCCTATCAGGATAAAGGCAAATTTATTGCCACTTTAAGCCATGAACTACGCACTCCATTAAATGGCATAGTAGGTTTAACCCGCCGTTTGCTGGAGAGCCCGTTATCTGCCGAGCAGCGTAGTTGGAGTAATACCATTTTTAGCAGCGCCGAGACCTTGGGTAATATTTTTAACGATATTATCGACCTGGATAAAATAGACCGACAGGATTTAGATATTGTTTATCAGTCCGTGCAACTCTGCGAATTTGTCCACGATATCTGTAATTTTGCCCACTTAATTTGTCAGCAAAAAGGCTTAAGTTTTATTGAGCCTGAGGCTGTGCCAAATCAGTTGTATGTCCGGTTAGATCCAACCCGGGTCAGGCAGGTGTTATGGAACCTGATCAATAATGCGGTGAAATTCACCGCCCGTGGCTCAGTGCAGCTTGCGGTCTGTCTGAATACCGATGATCCGGCCGAACTTTGTTTTAGTGTAACGGACACTGGCATAGGTATTGTCGAGTCTGAACAGCGGCGTATCTTTGATATGTACTACAAATCCAGTGATGGCAGGCGTTTAAGCATAGTGGGCTCTGGTATTGGGTTGTCGGTATCACGGGCTTTAGTGGAGGCTATGTCTGGCCAAATCCGACTGGAGAGCACAGTAGGCAAAGGCAGTACTTTTATCGTTTCTTTGCCCGCAGAACTTACATCGGCACCTGTTGCTGTGCCACAGGCGCAATATCCGGCTTTGACCATCTTGTTAGTGGAGGATGTGCCGCTAAACGCTGAAATAGCCACGAATTTGCTGGAGCAAAGAGGGCATCAGGTGATTTTGGCCGAGACAGGTGAAGACGCTCTGGCTTTGCTGGAAACTGAAGATGACATCGATCTGGTGCTGTTGGATATGCAGCTACCCGATATGTCGGGTGATCAGGTGGCTCGTTTTATTCGGGCCGAACCTTCGTTAGCCAGGTTACCCGTCGTGGTGTTAAGTGCCAATGTGCGTAAAGCCGAACAACAATTAAGTGATGTCAGGGTAGACGGTGCTCTCGCCAAACCTATTAATACCACTAAGTTGGATCAGATTTTACATCAGTTATTTGGCGCTCCTGCGCCAAGAGAAATCACAGCAGAAAAAGCTCAGGATCAGCAAATCCTGGATCAGCAAACTCTGGATGACTATCTGCAGTCTTTGGGTAAAACCACCATGTTACGCAGTGTGCAGTTGTTTGTGCAGTTGCTGCCGGGTTATATCAATAGGATGATGGAAACCGCGGTGCAGCAGGACGTGAATGAATTTCAGGAGGCCGCACACAAACTCAAAGGCGCAGCAGCTTCGGTTGGGTTGTTATGGGTGCAACATCAGGCAAAGTTAATGGAACAGGCAACTGAACTACAGGGCATGGAAAAGCAACTGATCAACTTCCATATAACCATAGAGCGGCATTTAGCCGCTCTGGAAGAATACATCGAAGCCTGGGTTTGACCTGTCAGACATTCTCTTGGAATTAGCCAGGGGCGGAGATAAACTCCACCCCTCTGGGGGGTTATTTTTCTAACTTACCTACGAAGCGGTAACCTTCACCGTGGATGGTGCTGATCAGCTCCGGGCTTTCCACGTCAGATTCAAAATGCTTACGGATGCGGCGGATAGTTACATCCACAGTTCTGTCATTTGCTCTGAGTTCGCGGCCTGTCATATGACGGATCAGTTGTTCCCGGGTGAAAATTTTACCAGGGCTGTCCAGCATTAAGCGTAAGGCACGGTACTCACCTTTTGGTAAACGGCGTGATACACCTTCTGGCGAGGTCAGGTTGCGGCTATTTTCATCCAATACCCAACCATTAAATTTCACCACACTTTTGTGCTCTTCCACTACAGGTTGAGATACAGTGCGATTTAACAGGTTGCGGGCACGAATAGTCAGTTCACGCGGGTTAAAAGGTTTGGTTAGGTAATCGTCTGCGCCAATTTCCAGACCTAAAATGCGATCGACTTCACTGTCACGTCCGGTCAGAAAAATCAGACCCACGTTTTCTTTCTGGCGTAATTCACGGGCCAGGATCAGGCCGTTTTTACCAGGCAGATTGATATCCATAACAATCAAATTGACTTTGTGTTCAGCCAGTTTCTGGTTCATTTCTTCGCCATTCACTGCTTCAACTACATCATAGCCTTCGCCTTCGAACAGGCTGACCAGATTCAGTCGTGTTACTTCTTCATCTTCAACAATCAGAATAACAGGGGTCTGCATTATGCTTGAACCTTATGTGAACGTAATTAAGTGTTTGATTTGTATATTTTTAGAATGAGAGTGACCCATGGTCATTGTCTGCACAATTATATAGACGGCGGATTTTGTTAACAAGTGCATTTGTTAACAATTAGATTGCTCTAATTCAAGCTGTTGAAAAGTATACTTTTGTTAAAGCTTTTATCTCACTTAGGGATCACTGGAAAATCTATTTGAATATCGATCCCCTGATCCAGCGCACTTTCCAACTGTATTTTACCGTTTAATGCTTGTGTCACTAAGTTGTAGACCAAATGCATACCCAGACCACTGCCGCCTTCTCCCCTTTTGGTAGTGACAAAGGGGTCAAAAATGCGTTTTTTAATATTCTCAGGTACACCAGAGCCGTTATCCTGATAGTGCAAATAACAACGGCTGTTGGCCAGAGTAACGCTAATGGTGACAGTGCCTTGTTCTTTATGCTCAAAAGCATGTATCAGACTATTCATAATCAGGTTGATCAGTATTTGGCTGATAGGGCCTGGTTTACTCTCCAGCTCAAGCGCTTCGTCACAATTGATGATCACCTGATGTTGGGTTTTTTTCAGGTTAGGACGCAGTGATAACAGCACTTCGTTCAGCAGTTGGTACATATTAAAGTACCTTCTGTTGTCGTTAGACTGATCCACCGCTACCTGTTTAAAACTGCGGATAAGGTTCGCTGCTCTTTCCAGATTTCGGTAAATAATGCCGAGATTTTCCGCACTGTCACTGAGGAATTTGGCCAGTTGACTTGAAGTTAACTTCTTATCATCAAAGGCTTTTTGTATTTCTGCCAGCTTATCCTGCATTAAGGTTGATGCAGTCACGCCAAGGCCTATAGGTGTATTTACCTCATGAGCCACGCCAGCCACCATCTGGCCTAAACTGGCCATTTTTTCAGTTTCGACAATTTGATTCTGATACTGATGCAAGGTGGATAAAGTGTTTAATAAATCCTGATTTGAGGTTTTCAGCGCTTGTGTTCTGTCGTTGATTTTTTGTTCCAAATCCTGGTTTAACTGCCGAATTTCACTTTCGGCACTGCGCAGTTTGGTGATTTGCTGCTCGGTTCTGTCGAGCATAGTGTTCACAGCTCTGCCTAAGTTATGGAACTCAGTGATTTCCATCGCAGGCACCCGAATTTGATAGTCTTTTTCTTTTGATACTTTTTGAACCAAAGTCAGCAGGCTATAAAGTGGCTGAGTAAAGCGTCGCTGTAGCTTGTTGGCGATAAAAAAGGCACCTAATAACGAACACAGCGCAATCAGAATATCGTACAACACTCTGTTTTGTACATAACGGCTCAGCTCTTCAAGGCTGGCACGCAGATAGACATAACCTATTAATTTCCCATTCGATTCTATTTTTTGTGTCAGCTCCATTACGCCATCTCCTATGGTGGCATTCTGGTATTGTTCTACTTTATTAAACTGAGTAGGGTAGGGACCAACGTCTCGTCTGTTGTAGCTGGCAAAAAAGCTGAGCTCGTTATTTTCCTGCAGCTTGTAAATATGAATATTGTGTAAGCGTGATTCTGCGGCAAAAGAAGCAAGACGTCTGTCCTCAACTTCCGAATCATCTGCTTCAATCGAACCTACAGCGTTAAAGGCAATAATAGCGGCATAAGAGTGTAATTGTTCTGACAGGTTTTTCTTTTCAGCTTTGATATCCTGCAAAGTGGCAATGGTCAGCGATATACAGAGGGTAATACTGCATATCAGCATGACAACCCAGATCAGTGCGCTTTTGATTGAACTCGCTTTTAACGCTGGACCCATCAATACTTCCGCCATCGGTCAATCTGTTATCGAAGCTATAATATTGAAGTTACACGCATTTGCAAACTTTCACCAGTAAGGCCACTGACAAAAAAATAAAACAGGCCCTCAGCCAAAGTCATTGATGTTACAACAAGGCCACAACTGCATGACACCCCAGGCAGATATTGTGCTATCAGACGGAGGTGAGCCAGCGCAGCCAACAAGGTTGCAGCTTCAAGTACGAAGGGTTTATAGTGAGCACACTTGTGGCGATGAGGACAAACCATGGACTTATGGGATAACTACAAAACGAGTGTTTTTTTGTGCCATCAACCTTTAGGTGACCAAATAAACTTTGCAATCATCAGTGCCCAAAACCCTTGTGGCCACGTTCAGACTCCCTCCAGAAACTTACTCCTTGATACCCATTTCGCCAGAACCCTCGATAGTCTTCATGTGCCTTACCGCGAGATAGTCGGTTGCTCCCCTGATCTGAGATTTCAGGAAAAAAGCTGGGCTGTGCTTTGTGATAAGCCCCGGGCGATAAAGCTGGCTATTATGTTTGAACAAAACGCGATTTATTGGGTGGAACAAGGCAAGTTGTATTTGGTGCCTGCGCTGTTGCAACAAGATGAGGAGTATTTAGGGGAGTTTCATCCGCGTCAGATTGTGCTGGGCCAATAAGCAGAGTTAGTCTCTTAATACCTGCAATATAGGCTCGATTTTTTGGCCTAAAGCATATTCCAGCTTCAGGCGTTTCAGCTTTTGTTTGTGGGCTTCATCTTCATCAGTGGGTACTGTTAAAAACTCTTTAAAATCAGCCACGCAGATACATAACATAGCGGGTTTTGCCATATTTTCCAACTGACCTAAACGGTAGATCTGATGAGGACAGGCCTGAGTTCTTTCCGGCGACTGAATACAGTCAGCCAACACCGCAGTGCTGAAGCTTAATCCAGCCAGAGCAAGCATAACCAGTCTCATCAACAGATCCTTTTATTTAGCGCTTTTTTTACAATAATAAACCACAAAACCATCACGACGGCCAAGCTCTTTTACCTGACCAAAAATTTCAGTCAGTTGAGCCACATAAGGTAAATGTACGTTCGCTACTAAAGTTAATGTGCCGCCTGGTTTTAACTCAGTAAAAGCATCACGGAAAAACTGCTCGCTGATTTGATAATCGGTTTTTAAGCCTGTATGAAAAGGTGGATTACTGACGATATGATCATAAGCTGCGCTGCGCGAAGGAATACCGTCTGCGACTATTACTTCCCCCGGTAGCTTGTTAGCCTTCAAGGTAGCAGCGGTAGAGCTGACCGCTAAAGTACTGATATCAGAGGCAGTTAATTTAATTTCCGGATGTTTTTTTACTAAAAAAGCCCCGATAAAACCTGCACCACAAGCAAAATCCAGTACTTTACCTTGCTGAATATGGCCTAAATGCTCCAGCAATAAGTGAGTGCCCAAATCCAGTTTGCCGTGGTTAAACACACCGGGTAAGGAGCAGATATTTAGCTGAATCCCAGCTTTTTCGATACTAAACTGATGAAAGTCTGCGGTTTTGAGCTCACTTTGTAGCAGGCCATCCAGTTCAAACCACAAACAATGTTTGGCGTTGTCGTGCTTAAAGGCTTTTAAACCGAGTTTTTCAGCCTGATTACCTAAGCTTTTAATGCCACCTTTATTGTCACCGACCAGATAAACTTCAGTTTTATCATGCAGTACAGTTTTAATCTGGGCTAAAGAGCTTTGTAGCTGGTCTTTGCTTTTAGGGTAAAACAGCACCACTTTATCGACCTTTAAATCAGCCGGTAGCGCATCACCTAAATAACATGGGCTTTTGCATTGCTGTTGCCAGTTCGTAGCAACAGCAATGTTTGAGGTTAAACAAAACAGCTCCAGCTCTGGCGCTTGTTGTTTTAACTCAGCAGCCAGACGGTCGGCCATAGGTTCTACCAGCAGCACTTTGCCTGATAAAAAATCAATATTACGCAGCAGTAGCTGACTGGTATTGTCGAGCATCTTAGTTCACCTTCTTAAACATCAGATCCCAAACGCCATGGCCTAAATTAACACCACGGTTTTCAAATTTAGTCAGAGGTCTATGGTCAGGGCGTGGCACATAGTCGTTGGTTTCTGACAGGTTGCTATAGCCCTCAGCCACTTTCATCACGTCCAGCATATGCTCTGCGTAGTTTTCCCAGTCGGTGGCCATATGAAATACACCACCAATTTTTAACTTGCGACGCAATAACTGAGCAAACTCAGGCTGTACTATACGTCTTTTATGGTGACGTTTTTTATGCCATGGGTCGGGGAAAAATAACTGCACTGTGCTTAAACTATTGTCGGCGATAGAGTCGTTTAAAATTTCGATGGCATCGTGCTCAAACACCCGCAGGTTTTTTACACCTTCAGTTTCGGCTTCACCTAAACAAGCGCCAACACCAGGTTTATGTACTTCGATGCCAATAAAGTCTTTTTCCGGCGCAGCTTTGGCCATTTGCACCAAAGACTTGCCCATACCAAAACCAATTTCCAGCACTAAGTCAGCTTCGCGGCCAAATACGGCTTTCATATCATAAGGTGTAGTCTGGTATTCAAGGCCCATAGTAGGCCAGAATAAATCTAAACTGCGCTGCTGGCCTTTGGTCAGACGACCTTCCCTTAAAACAAAGCTACGAATACGGCGCAGGTATTTGTTTTCCTGAAGCTCTTCGTTTTGAGGCTCTGTGTTTGGTTGTTCCGGGTGGGTCATCTTGGTCTCCAAAAAATGTGATGCAGCCTGTTGTTATACTGCTGCGAATGCGGCGCGTATTATCCTTGTTCTGCTGCTAATGCTCAACCGCTAATCTTGATTCAACAACAATGAGAAAAAATGCTAGGCTAAGCGCCGTTTTGAACACTTAACCCTGAGTATTTAACGCTGTGCTAACTTCTGAGTATTTAACCTGTCCTGAATTATTTGCCGATACCGTAGTCGACTGGCAACAAACCGCTGGTCGTAATACCTTGCCATGGCAACAAGATCCAAGCCCTTACCGGGTGATGGTCAGCGAATTGATGCTGCAGCAAACTCAGGTCACCACAGTGATCCCCTATTTTCAGCGCTGGATGCAAAAGCTGCCTGATATTCATGCTTTAGCAGCGGCCGATACCGATACTGTGATGGCGTTGTGGCAGGGCTTAGGGTATTACGCCAGAGCGCGCAATTTGCACAAGGCCGCCAAATACATAGTGCATGAGTTGGGCGAGTTTCCATTTGAATTAAATGACTTATTAACCATTCCCGGCATTGGTCGTTACACGGCTGGGGCTATCCGCTCTTTTGCTTATGATGCGTATGGCCCTATAGTGGACGGTAACGTCCGGCGTTTATTCTGTCGTTTATTTGGTATTGAAGGTGTACCAACCAGTTCTGCTGTAGATAAAAAACTCTGGGCTTTGGCCGATTTATTAACACCAAAACAAAACAACAGACGTTTTGCCCAGGCCTTGCTGGATTTAGGCGCTACGGTGTGCAAACCCAAACAAGCGGATTGTTTAAGTTGCCCGCTTAAAACTCAGTGTCTGGCTTTTAATACTGGCCGTGTCGCTGAGTTACCTACTGCTAAACCTAAAAAAACTACACCAACCAAAGCAGGACATTTTTTGTGGATAGAGCAAGGTGACAAGCTATTGCTACAAAAAAGACCGGATTCTGGTATCTGGGCTGATTTATGGTCCTTGCCACAAGTGGATGAAAACGAACAAATACTGCAGCAAGCCGAGCTGCAAGGCCAGTTCCAGCATGTATTTTCACATTACAAATTAGAGGCTTCAATCTGGCATCCGCTCTCTGGGGTGGCAGAGCCTGCAGGCAGCAGTTGGTATAACAAACAGCAACTGATGGAAATTGGTTTACCTGCACCTATTCGTAGCTGGATTGAAAAAAACTGGCTGAATAAAAACTAACAGGCGGTGTTGAAGTCGTTTACAATATCGGCCTTTTTCAAAGCTAAGTGTTGAGGTGAAGCATGTCCCGTCAGGTATTTTGTGTGTATTTGCAAAAAGAAGCAGCAGGTTTAGATTTTCAGCTGTACCCGGGTGAGCTTGGCAAAAAAATCTTCGACAATATCAGCAAAGAAGCCTGGGCCTTATGGCAGGCCAAACAAATTATGCTGATCAACGAAAAAAAGCTGAACATGATGAATCTGGAACACCGCAAATTGCTGGAAGAACAGATGCAGCAATTTTTATTCGAGGGTAAAGAGGTTCAAATCGAAGGTTACGTTCCTAAAACTAATTAAATCTCCGTGCCCAAGTGAACTGTAGCTGGTACAGTTCACCGTCTTTCTTTATAATTCGCATTAGAAAAATTAATTCAATAACTGTCCTTCCTGAGGTTGCAGACTATGGCTCGGCGCTTACCCCCCCTTAATGCGTTAAAGGCTTTTGAAACTGCAGCCCGCCATCTTAGTTTTACTAAAGCGGCTGAAGAGATGTTTGTCACTCAGGCGGCTATCAGTCATCAGATCAAAGCCCTGGAAGATCATTTAGGCTTAAAGCTGTTTATGCGGAAAAACCGCTCTTTGCTGTTAACTGAAGAAGGCCAGAGTTTCTTTTTAGATATTAAAGAGATTTTTCTGCAACTACATGAAGCGACTGAAAAGTTATTAGCCCGGGGTGCCAAAGGCTCGTTGACTGTCAGTTTGCAGCCAAGTTTTGCGATTCAGTGGCTGGTGCCACGTTTAAGTTTATTCAGTGAAGAGCACTCCGATATAGACGTGCGGATCAAAGCGGTTGACTCAGATGAAGGCTCGTTAACAGATGATGTGGACGTGGCAATTTATTATGGCCGCGGCAACTGGCGTAACTTGCATGCTGACAAACTGCATACCGAATATCTGTTACCTGTGTGTTCGCCTTTGTTGTTAAACGGCAGCAAGCCATTAAAAGATGTAACAGATTTACGCCATCACACTTTATTGCATGATGGTTCACGCCAGGCCTGGAAAGATTGGTTTGTCAGTCAGGGGTTTAAAAACTTTAACGTCAATCAGGGACCGATTTTTTCGCATACAGCTATGGTGCTACAGGCCGCTATTCATGGCCAGGGCGTGGCTTTGGCCCATAACGTGATGGCAAGACCCGATATTAACTCGGGCCGCTTAATAGTACCGTTTCACCATGTATTGCTGAGTAAGGACTCGCATTATCTGGTGTGCCGGGAAAACCAGACTGAGCTTGGCAAGATTGTCGCCTTCCGGCAGTGGATGGCCAAACAGGTCGAGCTGGATCAGCAGGATTTTGCTGAGCAACATTTTAATAATGCGACACCGGATTAACTGATGCCAGAGCAACTAGTTTTGTGCGAAAAGCCTGTTGCCAGACTGCTGCTCTGTCATGGAGCAGGAGCCTCCGTGCGGTCAGATTTTTGTCTGCAGTTGGCCGCAGAGCTCGCAACTCAGGGGATTGAAGTCTGGGGTTTTAACTTTGCCTATATGCAAAGGACTTTAGCTGGCAGCAGGCAGTTACCGCCGAAGATGCCGCTGTTAGTGGCTGAACTTGTTGAACAAATAAGGCAAATGGCCACAGATCTGCCTTTGTTTATTGCAGGTAAGTCTATGGGCGGCCGGGTAGCTACTCTGCTTGCAGCATCAGAGCTGCTGCTTGCGCAAGTAAAAGGCGTGATAGCTTTTGGTTATCCTTTTCATCCGCCAAAAAAGGATAGTTGGCGAACAGAGCATTTTGCCGATTTAAAAAGGCCTGTTTTAGTGTTGCAAGGAGAGCGTGATCCTTTTGGTAACAGAGATGAACTCTTTGATAAAAGCTGGCCTTTTATCGATTTAAACTGGCTAGAAAATGGCGATCATGATTTTGTGCCGCTGAAAAAATCAGGCTTAACCCAACAACAGCTTATCAAACAAGCCGCTTTGATAAGCCGGAGTTTTATTGATGCACGTATTCTGGAAAATTAACGCAAGCCTGGCTGCCTTTTATGGCGCTGTGACTGTAGGTTCGGCTGCTGCTTTAATGCATTTATGGCGTGACACTATAGCGACAGAGCAACTGGCAGTGCTTTTGAGCGCCGGTTTTATTTTAGCTTTTCACGCTGTGGCTTTATTAGCCTTATCGGCTTTTGACAAGCTGCAACAACAAAGCCCATGGTTAAGCCGTATTGTCGCCCTTGCCATGCAACTTGGACTTTGGTTGTTTGTTTATACTCTGGTTGCTAGTGTTTTTAAGCTGCCTTTACATTTTTCAGCGCTGGCACCTTTGGGTGGGCAGTTGCTAATTTTAAGCTGGTTGGCCTTGGCTATCAGCCCTTGGATCAGGAAATAACATGAAGATGCCCCAACTTTTGCTGTATTGCCGTTCAGGTTTTGAAAAAGAATGTGCCGGCGAAATTCAGGACAAAGCAGCTCAGCAAGAGGTATTTGGTTTTTGTAAACTGACCAAAGACGCCGCTTTTGTCATTTTTGAAGCGTATGACTCTGATGCCTTAGCCGCTTTTTATCGTGACTATGACTTTAGTAACTTAATTTTTGCCCGCCAGTGGTTTTTGCTGGTCGATGACTTGCTGCAATTAAACCCGGCCGATCGAATCAGTACTGTGGTTGAATCTGCTTTGGCTGCTGAGCTCTCCGCTTTTGGTGAAGTGCGGGTGGAATACCCTGAAACCAACGACGGCAAAACATTATCGACTTTGGCGCGCAAACTGACAGTACCTTTGCGCCAGTCGTTACGCAAAGCCGGTGTTTTGCTGCAAAAAGAAAACTCCCGCGCTGCAGTACTGCATTTATTTATGCTCTCTGGCAGCAGTGCGTATTTAGGCATTTCGTACCCTGAGAATAACAGCCCGCTGGAAAACGGCATTATGCGGCTGAAGTTTCCGGCCGATGCGCCAAGTCGCAGCACCTTAAAACTGGAAGAGGCTTTTATTCAGTTTATTCCAAAAGACGAATGGGATACTCGGTTGGCTTCGGGCATGAGAGCAGTGGATTTAGGCGCTTGTCCGGGCGGCTGGACCTATCAGTTGGTAAAACGCAGCATGATGGTCACTGCCATCGACAACGGTATGATGGCGCAGTCTTTAATGGATACAGGCCAGGTAAAACATTTTCAGGTGGATGGTTTTAAATTTAAACCTGAGAAAAAGAACGTGCACTGGCTGGTTTGCGACATGATTGAAAAACCACAGCGTGTTGGCCAGTTGGTTTGCGACTGGCTGATCAACGAATGGTGTCAGGAAAGTATTTTTAACCTGAAATTACCTATGAAAAAACGCTACGAAACAGTGGTTGAAGTGCTGGAGATGATGCAGCAAAAACTGGACGAAGCGGGACTGGATGTCGAGTTCCAGGCCAAACACTTGTACCACGACCGCGAGGAAGTGACAGTGCATGTGCGAAAGTTTTAATACAGCTTTTTTGCAACAGCAATAAAGAAAGAAGGCAGGGATTATCCCTGCCTTTGTCATACATAAGGCTTCACTAAGCCATCATAATCCATCACTTTTTGCACTGCAGGGCGGGCTAATACCTTTTGTACCCAGAGGGCTATAGAAGGGTAATCGCGGGCTTTTTTATCGTCAAAATGCCGGGTCCAGCGGCATAACATCATGGCGTAAATATCGATGAGCGAAAATTCTTCGCCTAAAAACCATGGACTGCAGTGGCTGGCTAAATGTTTGTCCATTTGTTCCAGCAGGCCCTGAGCTTTTTGCTGGGCGTGGCGTTTTAAATCTGCGGCGTTTTGCTCGCCAGTCACCCAACGCTCCGGATAAAAATACACCACTAAAGTGCTTTGTAAGGTAGCGGAGAACCAAATCAGCCATTTGTAGGCTTCGGCTCTTTTTAACGTGCCGGGAGCTGGGAATAAATTCTTTTCCGGATGGCTGTCGACCAAATGCAGACAAATAGCTGCAGTTTCAAAAACAACCTGACCGCGGTCGATTAAGGTTGGAATAGTGCCGTTAGGATTCAGCGCCAGATATTCAGCTTTTTTATGTGAGCCTGTGGCTGTGTCTGTAAGTACCAGCTCATAGGGCACGGCAAGTTCTTCCAGCAAAATATGCGGCGCCATACTGGCAGTGCTGGGTGAATAGTACAACTGATACATTGATATAACTCCTTAGGAAAAATCCTCTCGGAGCATAGTAGTGTGAAGCGCAGATGATGGCAAAAAAGCTTAGAGCTTGATTCAGACTATACCCAAAGTAATTGGAGTTGTAGCGAGGCGACAAGCCAGCTAGACCCCGGGAGCATAGTTACCTATGTGACTGGGGCTAGCTGGTACAGTCAACGAAGCTACGGCTTCAAGAACGAAGGGTATTACAGACGTTCCAGCATGGCAGCAGTAAAGTCTGTGGTGCCATGGCTGCCACCTAAGTCGCGGGTGGTGCGGTCGCCTGATGCAATTACATCAGTTAAAGCAGCCAGAATTTTTTCTGCTTTATCTTTCATGCCCAAATATTCCAGCATTTGGACTGACGCTAAAATCACTGAACTTGGGTTGGCCAGGTTTTTGCCTGCAATGTCTGGCGCGCTGCCGTGCACTGCTTCAAAAATAGCGCAGTCTTTGCCGATATTGGCGCCTGGCGCCATGCCTAAACCACCGACTAAACCGGCACACAGGTCAGATAAAATATCGCCGAACAGGTTGGTGGTCACAATCACATCAAACTGTTGTGGATTCATCACCAGTTGCATACAGGCGTTATCAACGATCATCTCGCTGGCCTGAATATCCGGGTAACGTAATGCTACTTCACGGGCTGTTTTTAAGAACAGGCCAGAGGTGGATTTCAGAATATTGGCTTTGTGCACAATAGTGACTTTTTTGCGCTTCTCGCGACGGGCCAATTCAAAGGCGAACTCAACAATACGTTCAGAACCTTCACGGGTTACTACGCTCATGGCTTCTGCCAACTCGCCTTCGTTTTTCACGATCTGGCCAGCACCTGAATACATACCTTCAGTATTTTCACGTACTGTAATGATGTCGATATTTTCGTAGCGGGCTTTAGTGCCTTTAAACGAAATCACCGGACGCACGTTTGAGTACAGGTTGAATTTTTTCCGTAAGGTCACGTTAATTGAAGTAAAACCTTCGCCTACAGGTGTAGTTAACGGGCCTTTTAAGGTGATTTTGTTGCGGGCAATGGCGTCCAGTGTGGTTTGTGGCAGCAACTCACCGGTAGTTTCTAACGCTGTTAAACCTGCTTCAACGTATTCATAGTTGAAGTTACAGCCTACTTTATCCAGAACCTGAATAGCGGCTTCTACTATGCTTGGACCTATGCCATCACCTTTGATGACTGTAATAGTTTGTGAACTCATAACGTTCCTTAAGTAACTGATTCTTATCGTGACTGGTTGTAATAAACACAAAGCTGCTGCTGGTTTATTTTTCTTATTGCTGCTGTTGTGTCAGAGCTTGCTGAAATTCGGCGAAAATATACCAGTTTTGGTGCTTATTTTCCAGTTTACGCCGACATCTGCGACAAATCTGTTGGTTCTTGCGGCATAATTGCAGGAAATGGAGAAATAAAACTACAACTGGCCATAAGTTGGCTGACGGGCTGAGTTTGTTCAACCAGCAACGCCTGCCAATCTGTGACTGAATAATCTGGTGCTGCCAGTGCAGTTTCGGTGAATTTATAACTGTGAGTCAGTCTGTCCCTCTCATCACTGTCTGAGAATATCGAAACTGTCAGATCAAAAGCAAAAGCCAGCACAAAAGCCATGGCATGGGAATGGCCTGAAGTGGGTAAAGCTCTGTAATGCAGGCAGGCATCCTGCCAGCTTTGGTTACACTGTAAATGTTTCAGCGTTTTTACCGCCAGTTGTTGATAATGCTCACTTTGCCATAACTGCTGCTTTAGCCACTGGCTGAGTTGGCAGTTATTTTGGTTTGGATGCACCAGGGCTAAAAAACGTAAATCTGTCTGCTGCCACAAAGGCCAGCACAAACACCAGGCCAGCAGCTCTGCCTGTTGTTGCGCTAACGCATAAAATTTTATGGGTTGGGTCAACAGATACAAGGCTTTGGCCAGGACGCGCCTGAACTCCAGCAGCCAGCCATGTAAAGGTTGATGTTGTCTGTGACAATGTTGTTCCAGCCAGGCTTGTTTTAACAAAGGCAATAGCTGTTCCTGGCCCAGCATCGCGATAGCATGGTGGGTAGAGTGAATTTTTTGTTGTTGCCTGCTTTGAGCGGATGCCTTTTCCCTGAGCTGTTGTATCAGCCATGGATGTTGTTCTATCAATTCTGTTTGTTGACTGACTTTGGCTGCAAGACTTAGCTGATGCAACCAGCTTAACGCTGGTAGTTCTGTGGTTTGTGGCCATTGCGGTAAAAGTCTGTTGTCCTGTTGCCAGCCATCAAGCCAGTTGTCCTGATGGTACTGTCGTGGATTTAATAACTGCCAGTCTGTTGCAGCCAGGAGTTGTGGCGGCAACAATTGCTTCGTGCTCTTGTTGTAATGCTGTACTAATAATTGACTCTGCTGTGAACTATGAATTTCGCAAAGCAGCAGTGCCAGATTAGCCTCAGAGTCACGGATAAAGCGTCCTGTACTATAGCTGCTACTGTTTAGGCAGGATAAAGCCCGCCAAAACTCCAGCTCTGTGGCAGTGGCCTGAGGGAGTAGTTGCACAGATATTTTTTCCAGCGCAATCAATTTGCCGGCGCCGGGTAACATCAGCCTGGTGACTTGCCAACAAAAACTGATTAACTGACTGAAGTAGGGGCTTTGCCAGGTGGCTAACCCTCTATTTTTGCCATAACACTGTCGTAACAGATGCAATACTCCGGCTTTTTCCGCTAGCTCTTTGTGGTGCTTTATCGCAATCAAAGCCGGGAATTTGAGCTGTTGTTGCTCTAAAGCGCTGAGCTGTTCTGCCTTCGCCGACTTCTCCAACAAGGCTGTTACAGCCAATGTCTGCAACAAACAGCATTTGAGCAGTTGCAACACTAAATCTTCAGGCCAACGACCCGCCATCGCAATTGCTGTTAACAGGGCGGCCTGTTTGATAAAGACTTTGCTGGCAACCAGGCCAGTGCTTGGGCTAAGAGAGAGTTGGGATATCAGCAAAAAAGGAGTAGTAAGTGCCAGTTGTGCTGTGTGCTGGCAGATCCTTTGCAGCGATTCCAGTTGCTGTAGTGCTGATAACTGCTGTGTCTTTGTGTAAAACACATCACAGTCCTGATAAAGCGCTGTCAAAGATCCCAAAGTTACCATCTCAGTCCAGTTGGTTGTATTGCTCTACCGCAGTTTCACCTATAGCTATCAGTTGCTGATTTTTAAATAAAATAGCTGTGCATTCGTCGCGAGTGGTAATGCCGTCGGTTTTGGTTCTGTGGGTGCGGTAGTACAGCACCTGATAAATCTGCTGCTGTTGGTTTTTGGCTTCCGTAATATCTGGTCCACCCAGATAGTCGATCACCTGATCTCTGGTGATGGTTTTAGTCAAATCCAGTTTATAAATATATTTGGTGTTAAAAGCTTCTCTGTCCTGCCAGTTCATCTGATCAGGATCATCCTTATAAAACAGCAATGTAATGCAGGTTAAGCCGACATACAGTAGCAGTCCTGCCAGTAAGAAGGCTATGGTTTTTACTTTCATCGTCTGCCTCAACATGCTGTAAAACGTACCTGCTGTAAATTAAGCCCCAACTGTAAATCAGTTTTCAGACTTAAGATCTGCATAAACAACTGCAGTTGTGCACGGGACGCCATAATTTTCTGTTTCAGTTTGGCCGGACAATCCGGATGGGCCAGAGCTGTTTTAATATCTGGCCCCAGTTTTAACAGTTCTGCAGCCGTTTTCGGCCCTACACCTGTCAGACCACTAATGTTATTCGTTTTATCACCGACCAGGCTCCAATATCGGACTAACTGCTGTGGTAATACGCCAAACTTCTGCAGTACCGTCTCCGCGCTGTGCTGTTGGCGGTTGAAATGATCATACACAGCAACTCCGTCGGCTAACAAAGGTAAATAGCCTTTGTCTGTCGACACTATGGTCACTTGCTGCTGATGTTGACGCATGGTCATCGCCAGACTTGCAATCACATCATCGGCCTCCTGATCGGCAATTTGAAAGCTTTGGATGCCGATATCAGATAGTTTTTGTTTTAGCACTGGCAGGGCTATTTGCAGATGTTCCGGCATCGGCAGTCGATCCGCTTTGTAGGCCGGGTAGAGTTTGGTGCGCCAGTTCAGGTGCGTTGCTTCAAACACTGCCAGTGCATGGCTGGGTTTAAATTGCCGGGTGAGTTTCAAAGCAATTTGTTGGAGCTGCTCCGCTGTATTGTGCAGCAGTTGCTGGCCTGTTGCCTCACTGTAGGGCGCAGGGGAGTTGTGAAAAGGTCTTTCCTGGGCAGCGTATAAACGACGGACTAAGTTTAGTCCGTCGATTAATAACAAATGAGCCATATCAGTTTAGTATTTGGTAACAAGGCTCATAGGTCGAACCCGGTAACTTCATCCTGCCCTGAGCAACAAAAGCCTGCAATAACTTGTCCATCAGACTCATCAAGGCTGGTTCGCCTGACAGCTTGAAGGGGCCATGTTGTTTGATAGCCCGGATGCCTTCGTCTTTTACATTACCAGCCACAATACCGGAAAAAGCACGACGTAAGTGCGCTGCCAATTTGGCTTTATCCTGTTCCAGATGCAGATCCAAAGACGCCATATTCTGGTGCGTTGGCGCAAAAGGATGTTGGAAGTCCGGGTCTATATGCAAGGTCCAGTTAAAGTGATAAGCGTCACCACAGCTCTTGCGGTATTGCCGTACTTCTGCACAACCTTGTTTCAGACGACGAGCGACTCCGGCTGGGTCATCGATAATAATCTCAATCAAATCCAGCGCTTCCCGCCCCAGCGTTTGCTCAATAAAACTGGCCAGTTCAGCAAAATAAGCCGCACTTTGTTGTGGCCCCGTCAGGATCACCGGTAGTTTCTGATCTTTGTTTTTCTCATGCAGCATAATGCCGAGTAAATACAGCAGCTCTTCCGCTGTGCCTGCTCCACCAGGGAAAATAATAATGCCATGAGCGACACGGATAAAAGCTTCCAGCCGTTTTTCAATATCAGGCAGAATTACCAGCTCATTGACTATAGGGTTTGGTGGTTCTGCCGCAATAATACTTGGTTCTGTTAAACCTAAATAACGGCCTTTGGTATTACGTTGTTTGGCATGACCTATAGTGGCACCTTTCATTGGGCCTTTCATCGCGCCCGGGCCACAACCTGTGCAGATATCCAGCCCACGTAAACCTAACTGATAACCTACTTCTTTGGTGTATTTATATTCAGTTTCGTTGATCGAGTGACCACCCCAACAGACGATCATATTGGGCTCTACGGCTGAATCTATCACCCTGGCGTTACGCAAAATATCGTAGACAGTATGAGTAATATGATCGCTGTTTTGTAAGTCTAATCTGTTGGCATGGGTTAACTGGGTGTGGAAAAACAGGATATCGCGCAATACAGCAAATAAATGCTCATGAATACCACGGATAATCTGCCCATCAACAAAAGCACTTTCCGGTGGATTAAACAGCTCAATTTTAATACCACGTTCACGCGCCAACAAATTCACATCAAAATCTTTAAACTGATCATAAATTTCACTGGAGCTGTCGGTGTGGCTGCCTACGTTTAAGACAGCAAGGCAACAATTGCGAAATAAAGTAAAAGCGTCAGAGCTGGTATTATTTTTCAGGCGGTCAACTTCAAGTTGAGATAGAAGCGCCATAGCGCCGACTGGATTCAGTTGTACATGCATAGATTACTTCCTTATGACCCGGCCTGGGCCGATGCTTAACCTGAATTAGGCTCAATGAGTGATGAGTACTCTACATTTAACTCATTCAATCAGACAGATAAAGCAATTTATTCGAGCAGCGCTCGAGAGCTTAGGCTATTCAGCTTTTCAGAACGACCAAATCTCTGCCGGCGCGTTTAGCTTCATATAAAGCTTCGTCGGCACGGTCAAAAGCTGCTCTGTTTGTGTCCGAGCTCTTGAATTCTGTTGCACCAAAAGAAATTGAAATGGGAACGTTTTTATCTTTGAATTTAAACGGGATTTTTTTGATCCTCTCTCTTAAGTTATTCAAAGGTTGCTTAAGTTCAGATAACTGTGTTTCCGGGAACAAAATAACAAACTCTTCACCGCCGTAACGGGCGATAAAGTCGGTCTCGCGCAGGCTTTGTTTTAATGCCTGAGCTATTACTTTTAAGGTTTTATCCCCAGCGCTGTGGCCGTAGTTGTCATTAATCTGTTTAAAGTGGTCGACATCAGCCAGCGCTATTGCCAAAGGTTTACCATAACGTTGAGAGCGGCGAATTTCCAGCTCAAAGCGCTCGTCAAAGGCCGCTCTGTTCGGCAGCTCTGTTAAAGCATCCTGCAAGCTTCTGAATTTCTGCTCTGCCAGACGTTTTTTAAATTGCGCAGCTTCTTGCTCCAGATCGGCCAGACGGGATTCCATATGGCGTAGGGTCGTCAGCATCAGTTCACGTTCATCTTTTTCTAACTGTTCTTTATCGCGCAAAGAACAGGTGATGGCGCTGAGTTTGGTTGAGACTAACGATTGCAACTGTTCCAGCGAGGTTGCCGCCTTGGTATCCGCTGTTAAGTTTGTGATCTGTTGCTCAATCTGCTGATTTAACAGCAGCATTTTTTCTTTGATGTTGTTTGAGGTATTTAATGAGGAAACAACAGCTTGCTGCACCCCGGTCAGGGCTTCATTCAGCTTCAGCAGAAAATGCTGTGCTGACTGACGTTCATCTGTCACCGAGGCGATAATAATTTCAATGGTGCGTAAACAGGACTCCAGTAAAGCTTCAATACTGACATCAGACAATAAAGTTAAACGGATTTTTTCTATATCCTGGCCATATTTACCTTCAAAAGCCAGTTCGCTCAGAAGGTTAGTCAGTTCAACAGAGATCTGCTTACAAATCGCCTGATATTTGTTTTCCTCTGTGGTATTGCCCTGTTCTGCTTGCTCACTTTGCTGTTTAGTGGCTAATGCAGCCTGGTATAACTCGGTCAGGTGAGTCAGATGAGGTAAAAATGCCTGTACTGTGGCAGAGGGTTCTTCTACTTTACTGAGCAAGTCGCGCAGATCACGTCTTAACTGGTCTGGTAAACCCCGTTGTTTTTGCAGTAATTTACCTGCATCAGTCAAGGTGCTTTGAGCTTTCTTCAGATCAGAGAGCTGACGGGATTCCAGTGTTTTTAGGGTTTCAACGGCACTTTCGACCAAAGGCAGGATTTTCTCCAAATCAGTGCCTTTGGCAAATTCCTGACGCAAACGGGCCAGCTTGTTGTCCAAATCAATGTCTATACCTTTACAGGCCAGAGAGAGCCTGGAGACAAATTGAGACAGGATTTTAAACTGACTTTCGTAGGTATCTTCCAACTGTTTCCGCGCTTTGACCGCGTTTGCCAGCTGCTGTTTTACATCACTTTGCTGTTCAGCCACCAGAATTGTTCCCCAGCTAAAACCCGTTCGGTTTGGCCTAAGTATATCTGTAATAATGATAAAAGCGACAGCATAATCTGGTACGAAATGAAAAAAGCGGACTAAACAGTCCGCTTTAGATCAGCAATTATGTAGGGTATTTTTTTGTGGTTACTTTTTGGTTAAGTAGTAAGGTAACCAGCTTTGTTCTTCAGCAGAGGTCAGATAGTTCATCTTTGTTCACTTAAGGTCTGAAGTTAATAAGATTGTCCCTGTCAGGACGATGGACATTAGAACAGAATTTAGCCTGAAAGTAAAAGTTAAAATGTAATAGTACAGGTGTGGTTACATTGTTTTGATCGCTTTTATTTAGCTTTTTGCAGAGGTTTATTAGCTATTTTATTGAATTTATGATTATTTTTGCTTTTTGAGTTTGGAGGTTATGGCGTGAGATTTCTGAAAGTTTTTTTTACTTTGATCATAATGAGCTGGTCTGCATTCAGTAGTGCAGAAGTAAATTACCATATTCGTATTACTGAGCCACAGCATCACCTGGCGCAGGTTCGGGCTGAATTTGATGCCACAGAGGCTGCACCTCTGACGTTAATGTTACCCGCCTGGCGCAGTGGTAAATATCAAATTCTGGATTTAGCCAAAGCGGTAACAGGCTTTAGTGCTGTGGATCAACAAGGCAACGCGGTGCCCTGGCAGAAGACTGAAAAAAGTAGCTGGACTTTGGAGCCAACAACTAAAGGCAAAGTTGTGGTGCACTATACTGTCTACGCCAACGAGCTGGCTGATCGCACCCGCCATATTGATGAAACCCATGCCTATATCAACGCCAGTGCGTTTTTGCTGTTTAGCCATCAGCAGAAGTCGCAGGCGGTAACAGTGCAATTAGAAGTGCCGCAGGGCTGGCGCTCGTTTTCTGGTATGGCAAAAGGCGATAACGAACATCAATTTGTTGCGGCAAATTATGATGTGTTGGCGGATTCTCCCATCGAGACTGGTATTAATCAGCATTTAACCTTTAGCGCCGATGGCCGTGATTATGATCTGGTGATTTGGGGCGAAGGCAATTACAACGCCAGCCAGATGCAAAAAGACTTGGAAAAGCTGGTGCAGCACACGGACGCTATCTGGCAAGGTTATCCGTATCAGCGTTATCTGTTTATCGTGCATGCCACTGACGGTGCCCGTGGTGCCACTGAGCATTTAAATTCAACCGTGATCCAAAGAGACAGATTTACCTTTGGCAAGCGTGAGGATTATCTAGCCTTTTTAAGCACGGCCTCTCACGAGCTGGTGCACACCTGGAACGTGAAAGCTTATCGTCCTGCTGAATTAGTGCCTTATGACTACCTGAACCCGAATTACAGCAAGTTGTTATGGATATCGGAAGGGTCCACCAGTTATTTCCAGAATCAGCTATTGCTGCGTGCTGGTTTGATGACCAAAGCAGAGTTTTATGCAGACCTTGCAAAGCGGCTGGATAAGTTTGTGCATACACCGGGCCGTTTAGTGCAATCAGTGTCAGAAAGTAGTTTTGATAGCTGGATCAGTTTAGGTGGCGATCATGGCACTAATTTTGGGGTGAATATTTACTCTGAGGGCTACATTGCCAGTTGGCTGCTGGACGAGCTGATTTTAAGGCAGTCAGGCCGCAAAGCCAGCTATCGTGAACTGCATAATCAGCTCTACCAACGCTTTGGTAAAACTACAGCTTTTACCGCCAAAGATGTGATAGCCATAGCGTCAGAACTGACTGGCGAAGACCAAAACCTGTGGTGGCAACAACTGATAGAAAAACCACTGAATTTTGATATCGACAGGCTTTTGGCCAGTTTCGGTTTGCAGTGGCAACAAGCAAAAGAACGTGAAATTTTTTCTGGCATAACAGCCGAAAACAAATCAGGTTTTGCTCTGGTTAACAAGGTAGAACGTGACAGCCCGGCCTGGAAGGCTGGTTTTACTTCTGAAGATTTGATTGTCGCGGTCAATGGCTTACAACTTAAAGCTGATGTAGCTGAGCGCTTGAAAGATTTTAAAGCAGGCGACAAGGTACAGATCAGTTACTTCCGTCAGGGCCGTTTACAACATCAGCCATTGGTATTGGCGGATCAAGCCAAAGGTGTTGGTCAAGTGGTGCCTGTGATCAAACCAAGCCGACAGCAAAAAGCCATGCATCAGGCCTGGTTGGGGATTGAACTCTAGCTATTGTTAGGGAGCAGTTAGTACCTTTGAGAGCAGGCTTTCGCTCTGATGCCCTGAGAAAACTTTATCGGGGCACTCACACTCTATTGGATCTCTATCTCCATCAGAAAACGTCTTATCATCAGTTTATTTAACTTCAGTTATCCCTCGAGCTTACTAACGAAGAGGAAAACAAGGGATCTTCACTGATACTTCCGTCTTGCATTTCAAATCTAAACTAAAAAGTTTAATTTGATAAATTGTTGATTATAAAAGAGTCAGTAGAGAGCCAAAAAGTTCTAGCCAGTGGCAAATTCATGCTGCCTTGCCCGTTATAAAAAGTGATTTAGAACTAACCTGATAAATATCTGAGTTCAGGCTGACTTTACAGCCCTGACATCCCCTCGGTTGACTACAAAAGGTGTAGTTTCTGACCAATAATGCAACATCAATAGATCACTCATCACTTCACTATGATCGTTTCTCAGACACTGCCGTATAATTTTGCGTTTTAAATGCGAACTATTGGTGTTAATATCTCGAAAGTATTATTTGGAGTTGTGTCGATGAGAATAAATGTTCGTTTAACAAAGATCGCGGCGTCCATCGCATTAATGACGACTGCCTCAACTGTTTTGGCTGATGATGTCCGAATTGAACATATTGAAGTAAAAGGTGAAAAGCTTAATTACAAAGTTCAGGCAACAACAACCGCGACTAAAACAAACACGCTGTTGCGTGATATTCCTCAGTCCATTACTGTCCTGACAGAACAACAGATTGCAGATCAAAGTATGCAAAGCATGGCTGATGTCGTTCGGTACGTTCCCGGAGTACAAATGTCGCAGGGGGAAGGACATCGCGATGCGCCTATCTTCCGTGGAAATATCTCGACTGCAGATTTTTTTGTGAACGGTGTCCGTGACGATGTTCAGTATCTGCGAGATTTATACAATGCAGAACGAATCGAGGTTCTCAAAGGACCTTCTGGGATGATTTTCGGTCGTGGCGGTGCTGGTGGTTTAATCAACAGAGTGAGTAAGCAGGCAAATTGGTTGGCTACCGGTGGGCTTGATTTGTCGTATTCTGCTCAGCAACAAGGCCGTGTAGCCGCTGACTACAATCATGCAGTAAATGAAGAGCTGGCTGTACGTTTGACGGGCGTGTATGAAGATTCAGATAGTTTCCGTGATTATTTTTATGCGAAGCGAAGTGGTCTTAATCCTACATTAACTTACAAGCTGACCGAGCAAACAAGTCTTGCACTGAGTTATGAATATTTTGATGATGAGCGACTGACCGATCGTGGTTTGCCATCTGATCCACGCACTAATAAACCACTTGATACCAGACGTAGTTTATATATAGGTAGTCCACAAAATAGTATTTCTACAGTAACAGTAGATGCGTTTTCAGCGACCTTAAGCCATGAGTTTGATAATGGTGCCACGCTGATCAACCAGACGCGTTACGCTGACTATGATAAGTACTACGATAATGTGTTCGCTGGGGTCTACAATCCCGAGACAGAGCTTGTATCTATCTCGTCTTATAGCAGTGCTACAGCGCGTGAAAACTTAATTAATCAGACGGATTTAACATTTGAAATTAACACTGCTGGTATTAATCACAAGCTGTTGACTGGCATTGAATATAGCAAGCAGGATACTGATAACAAACGTTTAACGGGTTATTTCTCAGATCTGGGTGTGGATATCAGCAGCACTTTGGTTCCACTCAGTAATCCGGTTTATAACGGCGCTATAACGTATCGTGCTGCAGGGAGTGATGCAGACAACTATGGCGAAGCGGTAGCAAAAGCAGTTTATCTGCAAGACCAAATGGAATTGTCTGAGCAGTGGATTGCTGTAATGGGCGTTCGTTATGATCAGTTTTCAGTTGATCTCTACAATAACAGAACGAACGTTGAGTTATCCAGCGATGATGATCTGTTATCTCCACGTGCAGGACTGATTTATAAACCTGTTACTGACATCTCAGTTTACGTTAACTACAGCAAATCCTACGTACCACGCGCAGGAGAACAATTAGCCGGGTTGTCAGTAACTACGGCAGCTCTGGAGCCTGAAGCCTTTGTTAATCGTGAGCTAGGTTTGAAATGGGACCTCAGTGATCATTTAGCTTTAACTACTGCAGTTTACAAGCTTGAGCGGACCAATGTTGCAGTCACAGATCCATCCGATCCTACAGCTCTCTTATTGGTGGACGGCCAGAATGTGAAAGGAGCTGAGTTTGAGCTCAACGGCCAGTTCATGACAGGTTGGGACTACATATTCGGCTATGCGCATCAGGATAGCGAAATAGAAGCTCCGGCTACGAGTCGCGGTAAGGTCTTGGCGCAGGTCCCACGCAACAAAGTATCCATATGGAATAAATATCAGTTTAATGAAATGTGGGGAGTAGGTCTTGGTTTCGTCGCACAATCTGATAGTTATATCGCAACTGACAATCTAGTAACCTTGCCAGGCTTTGGTCGTGTTGATGCAGCTATCTTTATTAATCCTGCTGACAAACTTCGGCTACAACTGAATGTCGAGAACCTAACGGACAAGCGTTACGCCGCATCGGCACATAATAACAACAATATTATGCCAGGTAGTCCAGTAAATGCTCGTCTGAGTATGAGTTATAAGTTCTGATCTATTTGATCTGACTTGCCAGATATAGCTGTTTTGTAAAGATAAAAAGGGTTAAACCGATATGAGGTGTTTAACCCTTTTACTTTTTGGCTTCATTTCATCTGGCTGAGTTTAGTTTACTGCCTGGTTAATCGTACATTAGGCTGATCACAAGGTTCGCTGCTGCGCAGTGGATTGATATCCAGGCCACCTCTTCGGGTGTAGCGGGCGTAAACCATTAAAAACTCAGGTTGGCACAGCTTCCACACATCCAGATAAATTCGCTCTACACACTGTTCATGAAATTCATTATGGCTTCTGAAGCTAATCAGGTATTTCAGTAAAGAGGCATGATCAATCGCCTTGCCTTTGTAATGAATGTACAGACTGGCCCAGTCGGGTTGGGAGGTGATTAAGCAGTTGGACTTGAGTAAATGTGAGTGCAGCTTTTCCTCTACCAAAGCCCCTGATGGGTTTAACTGCAGCAGCTCTGGTTTGTAGTCGTAGTGCTCCACTTCAATATCCAGATCATCAATACAACGGCCCGGCAACCAGGTGGGCTGAAAAGCCGTCAGCTCATTGACGTTGTGCAAAGTGACTTGCACAGGACCACCGGCACACGCTGATAAATCGGCTTTCATAGTACGGTACAACTGGCTGATATCAGCAAATTTACTTTGGTTTAAGCTGTTTAAGTACAGCTTAAATGACTTGGATTCAATCAGGTTGGGCGTATCAAAAGGCACTACAAATGTGGCCAACGCTACCATAGGTTTACCCTTAGGCGTCAGCCATGACAGCTCATAGCCATGCCAGGTGTCCTGACCAACAAAAGGTAATTCAGCGCCCAAACCTATAGCCTGACGGCCTAAGGTGCGCGGCACGGCTTGTAATAATTCAGGACTGTAGTGATCAATATAAGCGGTTACCTGGCCAAGTGTCAGGCCAGACAATTGCTCTGTCTGTATTTTTGTCATAGAGCCTTCTTACGGGAAGCTGGAGCTATAATGATTGCCGCTTGTTACACCAACAGCTTTGGATTACAAGGGCAATCAAGTTAGAATGGCGGCAATTTTAGCACAGAAGCGAACTACCATGCCGGGTCAATTTCATCAGCAATTTACACACTTTGTCGCGTCCTATTACGAAAAAAATCCAAAACTGATCAGTTGGGCAGATCCTGAACAGGATTCTCCTTGCCAGTATGGTGTAGTGGTCGATGGCGAAGTGCATTGGCGTCCGGTCCAAGCTGAGCCAGCGCTGGATTTATCCGCTACTCAGCAAGCGCTGGAGCTGAAGTTCCCGGCTGAGCTTGTTAGCTTTTACACCAGCTATTTTGGTGGCGGTTTAAAGGTCAGGCACCAAAGAGGAGAGCTGGAACTACTGATGAGCTGGCATCAGGCGGACTTTGAGCGGCTGCAGCAAAACATTATTGCGCATATATTGATGAAAAGACGGTTAAAACAGCGCGAAACTGTGTTTATTGCCGCCACGGATCATGATGATTATTTAATTTCAGTGTTAGTGGCGACAGGTGAGGTTTACTTAGAAAAAGTCGGAATGGAGGTAAAGGATTTACTGGCACCAGATTTAGCCACTTTTTTAACTCAGCTAAGTTTTTAACGTCACTCAACTTTGACAGTCAAAGGCGATATTCGACAGGAGTTGACAGGGCTGACAGCAAAAATCAAACAAGCCGTGCCAGCTTGTTGTTAATTTCCAGTCAGAGCCACAGCCAGGACATTTTTTCTTCGCGTCCGAAGCGCAATCTTTGCTGCTGCCACTGTACAGATAATAATAAACTGGTTTATTTAACTCTTTAGCCAAAGCTCTGGCTTGTTGATAACCTTGTTGATTTAACGCGCTGTAAAAACCCTGCACACTTTGTTCAGCACTTTTCAACAGTACTCTGCTTTCCTGCATCTGTATTTCATCCAATGCCTGATACTGCAACTGCCAGCGCACCAAAGATTCAAAATCTTCGCCGTTGGTTCTGCCTACTTTATACAAAGGCACCGGAGCAAAGTGCTCAGCACAGTACAACACGGAGTTCGTGGCAGAAAAACTACAAAATAAAATCAAAGCAGTATGAGCAGGGCAGGGATCGGTATGGTTTGACATTAAATCATCACCCAAAATACTGAGTTTTGGGTAACTTAACCCTACGTGTTGCAATTGCTCTAAGGCTTGAAGGCCTGCACTGCTATGGGATTTTTTTTCCAGTGCGTCAGGCTGTGCTAACACCACCCGGCTGAAAAAGCTGTCTTTGGCCTGATAAGTAGGGAACTCGCGACCTAAAATTTGCCCCTGAAAAATCAGCTTCTCCAAATAATAGCGAATGCCTTTTTCCGCCGCGCTAAAGCTGGTATCGGCAATAATTTTAAACTCCAGCTCTGCAACTAACATCAGATCCCCAGTTTTTTGATGATCAGATCAAGTTTGGCTTCAATCCGAGCCAAATCAGCTTTGATATCCGCAGGCAACTCGTTTTCTGCCGGCATTTGTGCGTCTGCGGCTGAGTCTGACTTTACCGCTGCGCCATTGCGCCAGGCCTGATAAGCCTGCAATAACGCCGGACTCATAGTCGCAGTGCCTAACCGGGCTTTGACCAAAGCCAGGCTAGGCTCCTTGCCCTCTTGTTGCAGCTGCGCAGCGACTTTTGCGATTTGTTGACTGAGTGATTCCATGGGATTCTCAAGTTTCACTAAAATTTAGCGAAATTTACCATTTATGTGATTGGTGTCACTAGTGTGATTTTATAAGTTATTGTTATTTATAGGTTTTAAAAGTTGGCTTGCGTTTTGCTTTTGATAGTCAACCAGTTAAAACGAATAAGTTAAAAATGAAAGGAACAACAATGAATTATGTAAAGGTATTAACAGTAGCGGCTGCGATGATGGCGTTATCTGGTTGTGTGGTGGCGATAGGTGACAATGACGAGCATGACAGCAGCAACAATTCGTCATGGAAAAAAACGCAAAAACTAAACAATCAGGTGATCAGTCAGTTAAATCTTGGCGACGAATTAGCCTCGGTGCGTGGTCAACTGGGTACTCCGGATTTCAGTGAATCGTTCCGAGACGAAGGCAATGAAACTGTAGTGCTGTTCTACCGTACTCATCATGAACACAGTGACGGCGAAACCAGCAAAGATGAATGCACCCCACTGGTTTTTAAAAATGGCGTCTTAACAGGCTGGGGCGACAAAGCCTATCGCCAACTGTAACAATCCCCGGACCAGGGAAGCACCGCCTCTGGTGGTGCTTCCCTTTATGGTTGCCGTTTATCTCAACATCAGATTTAACTGATCAATCACTTCGCTCCAGTCGGCATCCTGTTTTAAATTTTCGGTCAAAAAGCTGGCCTGAGCATCGGTCCAGAATGAGGCCTGAGCTAATGACAAATCTGCCGGAATTTTGTGGCTGGCAACGAAGGCCTTAATAGCCGAAGGGCTATTATCCAAGCCCAACTGGGCAAATAGAGTGGCCATATCATGTGTGGTCCTATCCATTTTAAGCTCCTCTGATCATTGCAAGTTTGATTAAAGTGTAGTCGCCCTACCGCCCTGCTGCATTGGCAATCTGCTGCCCTGCTGCTATGTTGATACTCAAACTACAAGACAGAACAGGAACTTACCATGCCGAATCAGCCCGCTCTTGATTTGAATCAGCTTAAAGCACAGTTATTAACTCCTGATGAACTGAGATTGGCTGCATCCTTGTTATACCAGTCTTATCATGATGATCCGGTATTTATGGATATTTTTCAGGCCGATAAAGCAGATTATGAACAACGGTTAAGAGCGGCAATACGAGAAGAACTGAATGTGTTCTGGCAGGAAGAGCAGCCTGTAATAGGTATTTTTATTGAGCAGCAACTGCTGGGAGTGGCTTGTGTTACAGAACCTGGGTCTAAGCTGAGTGGGGACAGATTCTGGCATTGGCGCCTGAAAATGCTGCTGACTGCAGGTTATGTCTCTACCAAACAATTATTGGAAAAAGAGCAACGTATTCATGCCGCCATGCCGGTACAGCATTATCATATGCTAGCTTTTATCGCTGTTGCGCCACAGTACCAACATCTGGGCTTAGGACATTATTTAATGCATGCTGTCGATTCGATTGTAGAGCAAAATCCGTCTTCTTTGGGCATAGGGGTTTTTGTCACGCTGGAAAAAAACAAAGCTTTTTTTAGTGCCGATCATTATCAGCAGGTCACAGAGTTGAATTTTAGCAAGGTCAAAGGTACGTTAATGTTCCGAGCAAGACAAAGCAGTCCGTTAACCCTGGTGGAGTAAACATAGATGTCCGGTTTTCGTAGTTTTTCCGAGTTTTATCCTTATTATTTATCAGAACATAAAGACCCCGTTTGCCGCCGCCTGCATTACATAGGATCGACTTTAGTGCTGGCGATTCTGGCCACGCTGGCGGTAACAGGTTTATGGGGCTATTGGTGGCTGATGCTAGTGGCAGGTTATGGTTTTGCCTGGGTAGGGCACTTTAAATTTGAACATAACAAACCTGCCACCTTTAAATATCCGTTTTATAGTCTGGCGGCAGATTGGGTGATGTATAAAGATTTTCTGACCGGGCAGTTGGAGCGGAAACTACAAAAACTACCTTAAATCCGATAAGGCGGTAACTGAAAGCTTAAATAACGCAAGCCGGATAAACGCAGTTCGGCCTGATAACGGCTTTCACCATCACCACTAAAATCGACCTGATAGCTGGTAAACCAGCGCCATCTGTTGTCCAGTTTCGAAAACTGATGCTTGCCTCTGGCGCATTCCAGAAACTGCAATTGCTGCTGTTTACATAAATGTTTGGCCAGCTTAATCGCGGTTTCATCCTGCTTACGCTGCAATAAAAACGCATAAACAAATGCCATACCTAACAGTAATAACCAGACAAAATCCATGACTTCTCCTTTGTTTTGAATACGCATAATGGCGATGCAGTGCTGTTTTTGCAAGGCAGCCCTGGCTCCTGCTGTGATAAAATCTAGCCAAGGCAGAGCAGGAACCGAATAAGCATGTATCTACAGGTCGCAGATTTACTGGATCAGATTGAGCGCGAATTAAAAATGGCAAACCTCTGGGCTGTGATTGCACCAAGTGAAGCGGCGATGCAAAGCACAGCGCCTTTTTTTTATGACACTATGCCACTGGAGCACTGGCTACAGTTTGTATTTTTGCCAAGAATGCGGGCTTTAGTGGAAGGGCGCTTGCCATTGCCTCAGCAAATCGCCGTGTGCCCGATAGCGGAAGAGGCTTTTAAGCATTTAGGAAGTCAGACGTTGTTGCTGATTAATCGTATTGCGGATTTGGATGAGTTATTAAGTGGTCGACGTGAGCAAAGTGTTGAACGCGCCTGAATTAACTGAGGTGCCGGTGCTGCAGATTTTGTATCAGGACGAGTTTCTGGTGGCTATAGATAAACCTGCTGGTATGTTGGTGCATCGCTCTTTTTTAGACCGGCACGAAACTGTGTTTGTGATGCAAACCCTGCGTAATCAGATTGGCCAGCATGTGTTTCCGGTGCATCGGCTCGACAGGCCAACCTCTGGTGTGTTGTTATTTGCTTTATCCGCTGATGTTGCCCGTCTGCTGACTGAACAGTTAACAGAGCAACACTGGCGTAAATTTTATCTGGCGGTGTGTCGTGGTTTTGTTAAACACTCCGGTATTTTGGATTATCCGCTGAAAGAGCAACTGGATAAAATTGCTGACAAACAGGCAAGTCAGGACAAAGACAAGCAGGAAGCGATAACAGCCCTATGGCCTTTAGCCCAGGTTGAATTGCCTATAGCTATAGGCAAATATCCGGTGGCCCGTTATTCGTTGGTGGCTTTGCAACCTTTAACAGGGCGCAAGCACCAGTTGCGCCGGCATTTATCGCATTTACGCCACCCTATAGTGGGCGATACGACGCATGGCGAGGGGAAGCATAACCGCTTGTTTGCTGAGCATTTTAACAGCCACAGGTTATTGTTAATCGCCAAACGACTGGAGTTTACGCACCCGGTCACTGGTGCCAGTGTAGTGATCGAAGCACCGATGGGTGAAGTAAAAGAATTATTTAAAGCATTCAATTGGCCTACAGAAGAGCGCTGGTACAGTAATTTTTTCCAGCGCTCAGACTTAGCAGGCCTGCCTTCTTTATAAAGCGATAGTTTTAACGCAGGAGTTGTATGAAAAAAGTATCTATTCTGGTTGGCACTGTCTATGGCGGCGCGCAGTTTGTTGCCGAAGAAGCAGAGAAAATTTTACAGCGCAAAGGTTATCTGACTCAGCTTAATCTGGAGCCTAAATTGAACGACGTATTAGCTTTTGCGCCGGACATCTGGCTGGTAATCACCTCCACGACAGGTCAGGGCGATATTCCGGATAATTTGTTGCCATTTTTTATTGATGTCAAAGACAGATTCCCGCTGTTAACAGGCAAAAAATACGCCGTGATTTCGCTTGGCGACAGCGGTTATGGCGATACCTTTTGTGGTGCCGGTAAACAGTTCGCAGAATTATTGGCGGAATTACAAGGCACAGCCATGGCACCGACTTTAGAGATAGATGCAGGCGAAACCCTGCAGCCGGAAGATTTAGCCTTGCCGTGGATAGAACAGCAGTTTTAATCAGTTCATTTGGTGTCGGGCTATGTAAATCCTAAGTAATTGGAGTTGCAACGAGGCGACAAGCGATCGAGACCCCAGGAGCATAGCGTACTATGCGACTGGGGCGAGAACGTGAAGTCAACAAAGCTGCAGCTTCAAGTACGACGGATTTAGTCGATGCTACGCAGCAGAGCGTTAATCCCTACTTTCGCGCGGGTCTGAGCATCCACCTTTTTGACGATAATAGCGGCGTACAGGCTATGAGTCCCATCTTTCGATGGGATTGAACCTGGCACTACGACAGCTCCTGCCGGTACACGGCCATAAGTAATTTCACCGGTTTCACGATCGTAAATACGGGTCGACTGGCTGATATACACACCCATAGAAAGCACTGCGCCTTCTTCGATGATTACACCTTCCACGACTTCAGAGCGGGCACCGATAAAGCAGTTGTCTTCAATAATGGTTGGGTTGGCCTGCAGTGGCTCTAATACACCACCAATGCCTACACCACCAGATAAATGCACGTTTTTACCAATCTGAGCACAGGAGCCCACAGTGGCCCAGGTATCCACCATAGTGCCTTCACCAACATGGGCGCCGATATTGACGTAGGAGGGCATCAGCACCACGTTTTTATCGATAAAACTGCCTTTACGCACTGCGGCAGGAGGCACCACACGCACGCCTTCGGCAACAAAACGTTCATGCGTGTAGTCGGCAAATTTCATTGGTACTTTATCGAAAAAGCGGTTTTCAGCGCCATCCATCACCTGATTGTCATTGATCCGAAACGACAATAACACCGCTTTTTTCAGCCATTGGTGAGTGACCCATTCGCCTGCGATTTTTTCCGCAACCCGGGCTTTGCCGCTGTCCAAAAGTTCAATAGCTGCAGTCACTGCAGCTTTAACTTCAGCAGTTACCGTAGATGGAGTAATGGATGCACGTTGTTCAAACGCGGCTTCGATAACGGTTTTTAAATCTGACAAAACTTTATCCCTCTGTCACATGAGTTAATTGTTCGACAAGAACACGGCGCAGTTGTGCTTGTTGATCGGCATCCAGCGCCTGATCCTGTCTCGTTGAAATCATAAAAAAGTCTTCGGCTTTTTCGCCTATGGTGGTAATTTTGGCGGCGTGAATACTAATCTCACATTGCTGGAATACAGAGCCTATATCAGCCAATAAACCCGGCATATCCAAAGCGGTGATTTCCACCATAGTGCGGTGTTTATTAGCCCCCGGAATAAACACTACTTTGGGCGCTATATTAAAGGGCCGCATCTGGCGGGATAAACGTTGCTTAGCCCTCGATAAATCCGGTTTGCCGCTAATGTAAGTTTCCAGCGCCCGTTTCAGGCTTTGTAAACGCGAAGGCGAGGTAACGGGTTCACCGTTTTGTTCCAGCACCACAAAGGTGTCCATCGCATAACCGTCTTTATTAGTCATGATCTGGGCATCAAAAATATTGACTTTTTTGCTGTCCAGTGCGGCCACTAAATGGGCAAATAAGTTGTCCTGATCCGGTGTATAAACAAATACTTGAGTACTGCCACGAAATGGTGTTTTATCCACCAGCACCAAAGGCTCCAGCGGATCTTTGTGGCGCAAAATATGCTCACAGTGCCAGACAATTTGTTTCGGGTTGTAGCGGGCGAAATAGTCTGCTTTGATCCGGCTCCAGAGCTGCAGTACTTCTTGTTCGGTAAATCCTTGTTTTTGCAACAGCTTCATGGCTTCAGCCTGGTTTTCACGAATGAGATCGCGTAAATCCATTGGTTTTTCCAGGCCACGGCGGAAGGCTTTTTGGGTGCCTAAATACAGTTCACGTAATAACGAGCCTTTCCAGTCATTCCACAAGTTGTCATTGGTAGCACGAATATCGGCCAGCGTCAGACAATACAAATAGTTAAGCCGGGTCTCGTCCCGCACTTTTTCAGCAAATTCAGCAATCACCGCCGGGTCGTGAATATCACGGCGCTGCGCTGTCACCGACATTAACAAATGGCTTTCCACTAACCAGGCCAGCAATTTGCTGTCAAAGTCGCTGAGCTTATGCAGCTTGCCAAATTCACGTGCATCCAAAGAGCCCAGCTCTGAGTGATCACCACCCCGACCTTTGGCGATGTCATGAAAAATACCGGCCAGATAGAGAATCTCTGGTTTTTCCATACGTTTGACTATGTCAGTGCAAAGCGGAAACTCGTTTTCAAAGCCTGCCTGTGAGTAGCGGTATAAATTTTTCAGCACGCGGTGGGTGTGTTCATCCACTGTGTAAGCATGAAATAAGTCAAACTGCATCTGACCGACAATATTGCGCCAGGCTGGCAGATAAGCGGCCAGAATACCGTGGCGGTGCATCAGCGTAATGGCTCTGTCCATACCACGCGGATGCCGCATAATGCTCATAAATAGCTGGCGGCAGGCTTCATAATCCTGCAAATCCCCCATCAGACGCCGCCGCACTAAGCGCAGTAAACGTATGGTATCTGAATGAATGCCTGTGATATTGGAGTT
The DNA here is from genome assembly GCF_000986865.1 of Rheinheimera mesophila. GTDB lineage: Bacteria > Pseudomonadota > Gammaproteobacteria > Enterobacterales > Alteromonadaceae > Pararheinheimera > Pararheinheimera mesophila. The sequence goes on along the minus strand of NZ_LAVS01000091.1, from coordinate 2,764 downwards.
ATTGGCGATATGCCAGAACAAGCGCAGGATATTTTCACGCCGGGCAAACACTGCATTGTCGGTCGCGCGGATTAAATGGCCGGTCAGCTCAAAAAAGTCATCCAGCTTTTGCTGTTTCAGTTTGCTTTGGCTATTAAGAATACTGCCGTCAAAATGCTGCAGCAGCATATCATTGAGCTCAGCGACCCGTTGCACCGTCTGGAAAAACCGTTTCATCATCCGTTCAACAGAGGCTTTACCATCATCACCAAAACCTAAACGTTTGGCGACAGCCGGCTGGTAGTCAAACAAGATACGGTTTTCGTTGCGGCCTGATTCAATATGCAGGGCAAAACGCATTTGCCATAAATAAGCTTCACACTCCATCAGTTCCTGGTATTCATCTTCCGTCAGGTACTGATAAGCCACCAGCTCACGCATGGTTCTGGTATTAAAGTGCTTTTTCGCCACCCAGCCTATGGTCTGGATATCCCGCAGACCACCGGGATTGGCTTTTAAATTCGGTTCCAGGTTGTAGGCTGTACCGTGGTACTGGGCATGACGCTGCTGCTGTTCGTCACGTTTGGCCTGAAAAAACGCCTGAGAAGTCCAAAAGTTATCTCTACAGACCTGGGCCTGTAACTCGTCAAACAGCTCTTTACTGCCGGTCAGCAGGCGCATTTCCATTAGGTTGGTGGCAATGGTGATGTCTTCTTTGCCTAAAGTGACAGATTCTTTCACACTACGCACACTGTGGCCGACTTCTAATCGTAAGTCCCACAGCAGGGTAATAAACTGGCTGATTTGTTCTTTTTGCTGGGCGTCGAGTTTGCTGTCGGTTAATAACAATAAATCGATATCTGAGCAGGGGTGTAATTCACCCCGGCCATAACCCCCTACGGCTATCAGACTGATCTTTTTGTGTTTATGCAGATCAAAATGCTGCCATAAAGACACCAGCACCTCGTCGATAAAACGGGCACGGGCTTTGACCAGGCTGGCGATGGTTTGATGCTCAAACGCCTGTTTTAGCCAGTCGTTAAACTCGGCAAAATGTTTTTTGTAACTGTCCAGAGTACATAAACCGGGTAAAGACTTATTAAACGCCAGCGCCATGTTCATTTGCTTTACCTCAGTGTTTAAGCGGCCACCTTCCGTCTGGTTTCGACTCAGTCGGCCGTGACTATCCGTTCTATCGTGTCGTCAGAGCGTAGCGTTAAAATTTCGCAGCCTGTATCGGTGACGACAATAGTATGTTCAAACTGCGCTGATAAACTACGATCTTTAGTCACAACCGTCCAGCCGTCTTTTAACAATTTACTATGACGTTCACCGGCGTTGATCATCGGCTCTATCGTTAAACACATACCGGTTTTTAAGGTATCACCTGTACCAGGGCGGCCATAATGCAACACCTGTGGGTCTTCATGAAAAACTTCGCCTATGCCATGACCGCAGTATTCACGTACGACGGAGTAGCTGTGTTGCTCAGCATGTTGCTGGATCACAAAACCAATATCGCCTAGACGGGCGCCGTTTTTCACTTTACGGATGCCTTTATACAGACATTCCTGAGTCACCCGAATTAAGCGTTCAGCCATGATGCTCGGTTTGCCAATCACAAACATTTTTGAGGTGTCGCCGTGGTAACCATCTTTAATCACTGTGATGTCGATATTAATAATGTCGCCGTCTTTGAGTTTTTTCTCCGGTGAAGGAATACCGTGACAAATCACCTGATTGACGGAAGTACAAATCGATTTTGGAAAACCGTGGTAATTCAGCGGGGCAGGGATAGCCTGCTGGACATTGACAATATAGTTATGGCATATGGTGTTCAGCTCTTCGGTGGTGACACCGGCTTTGACGTATGGCTCAATCATCTCTAATACTTCGGCGGCCAGTTTGCCTGCCACACGCATTTTTTCGATCTGATCTGCTGTTTTAATAATCGCGGCCATGCCATCTCTCTCTTGCTGTGAATAGCTGTAAAAATACACATTTCATTGTGTTTCAAGGGTGCTTATGGTATAAAGCGCGCCGCGATTTGGCAAATCAGATTCTGTCAAAAACGCAAAACGCAGATTAAAACTGCAATTAACTAAACAACACACATACATCGACACATAAGCCGGGGTGCTGCAACTCATTGAGTTTCAGTCGGTTTTATGGGGTGTATGGAGGCCCAACCCCATTACTAAGGAATATTTATAATGGCAAAAGTTTCTATGCGCGATATGCTCCAGGCGGGCGTACATTTCGGTCACCAAACACGTTACTGGAACCCAAAAATGAAGCCATTCATTTTCGGCGCTCGTAACCGTGTTCACATCATCAACCTGGAACAAACTGTTCCAATGATGAACGATGCTCTGGCTTTCATTCAGTCTGTTGCTGCTAAAAAAGGCAAAATCCTGTTTGTTGGTACTAAGCGCGCTGCCTCTGAAGCGATCAAAGAAGCTGCTTTGCAAGTTGACCAGTACTATGTAAACCACCGCTGGTTGGGTGGCATGCTGACGAACTGGAAAACTGTTCGCCAGTCTATCAAGCGTTTAAAAGACCTGGAATCTCAGAGCCAGGACGGTACTTTCGACAAGCTGACCAAAAAAGAAGCTTTAGACCGTACCCGTGAAATGGACAAGCTGGAAAAAAGCTTAGGCGGTATCAAAGACATGGGCGGCTTGCCTGATGTTCTGTTTGTGATCGATGCCGACCACGAACACATTGCAATTAAAGAAGCCAACAACCTGGGTATCCCAGTAGTATCTATCGTTGATACGAACTC
>NZ_LAVS01000090.1 GCF_000986865.1 Rheinheimera mesophila | reverse complement strand
ACTAACTCTTATTATGCGTTTAACTGCTGATTTATCACGACGAAATTATCTGCTGCATACTAAGTAGCCAAATTGGTTTTGTAAAGGATGTTTTCTATTTGTTAATAGTGATGAAATCGAGTTGTTATCTGAAAACGCTATAAACTAGCGATAAGTCAGTATGTTAGAAGCCAGGCCGCGCTATTTCTGGTTAGGATATGGTGGAAAAAAAGTAAAAATCAGTTATTTCAGGCTGTTTTATCGGGACTTAAATAGCGTATTTGCACTATTCAGACTTGTGGCATAATGAAGCTGATGGTCAGGCAGTTTAAGGTTGTATCGCTTTGTTTAGATTCATATTTTTATCTCTGTTTTTTGTAGTTTTTGCTGTTATCGCCGCACCTGCCAATTTTGATTCTGCAAAAACTGTTGCCAGCCGTATTTACGCCCCAGAAAAACAAGAGTTTTATTGTGGCTGTGCCATTCGCTGGCAAGGGGGTAAAGGTATTCCTGATTTAAAGGGCTGTGGTTATCAAATTCGCAAGAACGGCCCAAGAGCGAACAGAATTGAATGGGAGCATGTGATGCCTGCTCAGCAATTCGGCTCGCCTTTGGCCTGTTGGAAACAAGGTGGCCGTGAGCAATGCGGTAAAACAGATGCCCTGTTTAAGCAGATGGAAGCCGACTTGTTTAACCTCAAACCTGCGATAGGAGAGGTGAATGGCGACAGAGCGCATTATCGTTTTGCCATGCTGGGGGATCTGGCGCCGCAATATGGTTCCTGTGAAGTGAAAGTCGATTTTAAAAGTCGCCTGGTGGAGCCTCGTGCTGAAATTCGGGGAGATATAGCCCGTATTCATTTTTATATGGCAGACAAATACCAAATTCCTCTGGCCAAAGCGCAGCAACAACTGTTTATGGCCTGGCATCAGCAAGACCCGGTCGATGACCCTGAGCGCAAATTACAGCAACGTATTGCACAGCACATGGGGCATGCCAACGACTTTGTCACAGGTAAAAAGGTCTGGCAGCTCAATTACAAGGTGTCGGGTTTTGGTTTACACAGAAGCAAAGAAACGGCGGTAACTGCAGCCGTCAACAGCGGCCAGGTCCTGGGCAATAAACGCAGCAAGTTATACCATCTGAGTCATTGCAGCGGTTTTACTCAGGTATCCGAACGCAATCAGCAATGGTTTGAGTCGGAACAACAGGCACTGGAGGCTGGCTTTAAACGGGCCGGCAATTGCAGTGCCGGATCTGCAATAGGGGCTGAAGATTAATCTGTGATTCTAAACGGATTAGCGCAGCTTCACTTGCATCTTTGCTCACCTTCGCGGTACAACCTGATGTAATTATTACTATGATCAGGGTATTTGTTATGCGCCGCACCATGTCTTTTTTAGCTTTAAGCTGCTTTTCTGCTCTGGCTTTTGCCAACCAACCTATTGCCATAGTGATCCACGGTGGGGCCGGTACCATCAATAAAAGCCAGATGACAGCAGCGCAGGAACAGGCTTACCACGCCACCTTAAAACATGCGGTGGAAACAGGTTATGCAGTGCTGGCAAAAGGTGGCAGTAGTGTCGATGCAGTGACTGCAGCCGTGCTGGTGATGGAAGACTCACCACTGTTTAACGCCGGTAAAGGGGCTGTCTACACCTATGACGAAGGCCATGAGCTGGATGCTTCTATCATGCGCGGCGATAACCTGATGGCCGGAGCTGCTTCTGGTTTAAGGCACGTTAAGAATCCTGTATTGCTGGCCCGAGCTGTGATGGAAAAATCAGAACATGTGATGCTCTCCGGTGCTGGTGCTGAGCAATTTGCCAAAGAGCAGGGGCTGGAGTTGGTAGAAAATGCTTATTTTGATACCCAATTTCGTTATGAGGCGTTAAAAAAAGCCAAACAAAGTATGCAAAAGTTGCCACATCAGGCCCAAAACTATCGCCTGGAAGCACCCTGGCAGCCGGAATGGAATATGGGCACTGTGGGCGCTGTTGCGATGGACCGCAGCGGTTTATTAACAGCGGCCACCTCCACAGGGGGCATGACCGCCAAACGCTATGGCCGTATCGGGGATGCTCCTATCATCGGCGCCGGTAACTTTGCTGACAATGCGAGCTGTGCGGTTTCTGCGACAGGCCATGGTGAGTTTTTTATTCGTTACCGTGTCGCCTCCGATATCTGTGCCCGGGTCAAGTATCAGGGCATCAGCGCTGACAAAGCCGCCGATCAGGTGATGCAGGAACTGGCGAATGTCGGCGGTACCGGCGGTGTGATCCTGATTGATCACAAAGGCAAGGTCAGTTGGAGCTTTAATACCGAAGGCATGTACAGAGCCAGAAAAACAGAAGGTGAGGATGCAGTGACTGAAATTTTTAAACAGAGTCCGGCTAAATAGCTGCCGCTGGTCTACGCTTAAGATGTTGTGAAAAAAACGACACTTTTGAGGGGCTTATGGACTTACTAAAAATATCCGATCATATGAATCGTCATCCTGTCACCTTTACTGAAGAGATGTCTGTCGAAGAAGCGGTGAATAAACTGATCCTGGCCGAGCAACTGGGTGGTCCGGTGATTAACAAAGACAAAAAGGTGATTGGCTTTGTCTCTGAGCAGGATTGCTTAGCCAGAATGTTGTCGGGCACCTACCACTTGCAACAAGCGGCTTCGGTTAAAGACGTGATGCGTACTGAGGTACTAACGGTCAAATCCTATCACGGCATAGTGGATCTAGCGCAAACCATGCTACTGGCTAAACCTAAAGTGTACCCTGTGGTGGATGATGATGGTTATTTGCAGGGTGTGATTAGCCGCTCTGATGTATTGCGGGCTATCGACTTAGAATTGCATTCCCACTACAAAGCGGTGAGCTAATCGTTTTTACGCTGAGCAGGCGGGTACAAGACCCGCCGCGACAGCGGTTACTGCTCAAGGTGCAGCAAAAGCGCTGTTTTAAAAGGTGCTTTTACTGGATCTCAAGCCCCTGAACTTGGTAGCATGTCGCCCCTATTTGTTGAGGGCCTTGTGTTGACCGACTCTACTGCTAAACCTGCTGTTGTGGCTAATCCGAACAGTGCTGACACTGAAATTTCTGTTGCTGAGCTTAACAAAGCCATAGCTAACTCTTTATCCAAAGATCAGCACCGATTCCGCCAGTCGTTACAGACCATTAAAAAGCAGCAGGATAAGACTAAACAGCAGCAACTGATGCAGCAACTGGCAGAAAAAATCACTGCCTCTATGCAGCTAAGAGCGCAGCGTCTGGCTGCAGTGCCGGCTATTGACTATCCGGCTGAGCTGCCTGTGGTTGGTAAAAAAGACGATATTAAAGCTGCCATCGCCAAACATCAGGTGGTGATTATTGCCGGTGAAACCGGTTCGGGCAAGACCACTCAAATTCCAAAAATCTGTCTAGAGTTAGGCCGTGGAGTGGCAGGCATGATAGGCCATACCCAGCCACGACGTTTAGCTGCCCGTAGTGTCTCTGCCCGTTTAGCCGAAGAGCTGAAATGCCCTGTCGGTCAGCAGGTGGGGTATAAAATCCGTTTTGGCGATCACACAGCGCCTACTACCTTAGTCAAACTGATGACAGATGGGGTGTTGCTGGCCGAAATTCAGCAGGACAGATTTTTAAATCAATACGACACCCTGATCATCGACGAAGCGCACGAACGCAGTTTAAATATCGACTTTTTGTTGGGCTATTTAAAGCAGTTGTTGCCACGCCGTCCCGATTTAAAAGTCATTATTACTTCGGCCACTATCGATCCAGAGCGGTTCTCCAAACATTTTTTTGATGCACCTATTATCGAAGTCTCAGGCCGTACTTTCCCTGTAGAAACCCGTTACCGGCCAGTAGCCGAAAATGACGATAAAGACGCTGACCAACTGCAGTCTATTTTTGATGCCGTTGAAGAGCTGTACCGCGAACCACCGGGTGATATTCTGATCTTCTTAAACGGTGAGCGCGAAATTCGTGACACCGCAGACGCGCTGGAAAAGCTCAAACTGCCTCATACTGAAATTTTGCCTTTGTACGCCCGTTTGAGTGCGGCTGAGCAAAACCGTATTTTCCAGACTGGTGTAGGGCGGCGCATCGTACTCTCGACCAACGTGGCGGAAACCTCGTTGACAGTGCCTGGTATTCGTTATGTGATAGACCCCGGCACAGTGCGGATTTCACGGTACAGCTACCGCTCCAAAGTACAACAGTTACCTATTGAGGCCATCAGCCAGGCCAGCGCCAATCAGCGCAAAGGCCGATGTGGCCGGGTCGCTGCCGGTATTTGTATCCGCTTATACAGTGAAGAGGACTTTAACAGCAGACCAGAATTTACCGATCCCGAAATTCTGCGTACCAACTTAGCCTCAGTCATTTTGCAAATGCTGGCTTTGGGCTTGGGTGATATTCAGGCTTTCCCGTTTTTACAGCGGCCCGACAGCCGTTTTATTAACGATGGGATAAAGCTTCTGGAAGAGCTGGGCGCCGTCAAGCCGCAATCCAATAGCCATAGTTTGCAGATGACCGATTTAGGCAGGCAGATCAGCCGCTTGCCGGTTGATCCGCGGTTAGCCCGTATGGTGTTTGCTGCCACTACGCATAACTGTTTACAGGACGTGCTGGTGATTGTCTCTGCGTTGTCTATTCAGGACCCACGCGAACGACCTTTGGATAAACAGCAAAAAGCCGATGAGTTGCACGGCCGTTTTGCCGATCCGGATTCAGATTTCAGCGCCTGGTTAAAGTTGTGGGCTTATCTGCAAGAGAAGCAGGATGAACTGACCAACAACCAGTTCCGCCGTTTATGCAAACAGGAGCTTTTGAACTACCTGCGGGTGCGGGAATGGCAGGACTTGTATGGCCAATTGAGCCAGATTTGTACTGAACAGCAGTGGAAGTTGAATTCACAGCCAGCATCCTATCAGCAAATCCATAGTGCTTTACTCACTGGTTTATTAGGTCAAATTGGTAGCCGCGACAGTGAAGCCGATTATATGGGGCCACGCCAGAGCCGGTTTTTTGTTTTCCCCGGCAGCAGCTTATTTAAACGTAAACCTAAATGGGTGATGGCGGCAGAACTGGTGGAAACGTCCAAGCTGTACGCCCGTGCTGTGGCTAAAATTGAGCCCGAATGGATAGAACCAGCCGCTGCACATTTAGTCAGCCGCAGTTATAGTGAACCGCATTGGGAAAAGAAAAAAGGTGCTGTGGTAGCCTATGAACAGGTGTCCTTGTACGGCCTGATCATTGTCGGCAAACGCCCTGTGCTGTACAGCAAAATAGACCCTGTGACTTGTCATAAGATCTTTATCCGCAGTGCTTTAGTCGAGCAGGAGCTCGGCTTACACGAAAGCTTTTTAGCCCACAACCAAGAGCTGATTGAGCAGGTGATGGAGCTGGAAGAAAAAGCCCGCCGTCGCGATATTTTAGTGGATGAAGAAACACTGGCAGAGTTTTACGCTGAAAAAATTCCGGTTTGGGCCAATAACAGAGTCGATTTTGCCAAATGGTGGAAAGAGGCCAAAGCCAAAGACGCGACCTTACTCAATCTGGATTTAGACAAGCTGTATAAGCGTGATGCCTCTGAAGTAACGGCCGATAAATTCCCGGAATTCTGGCGACAGGGCAATTTAACTTTGCCTTTGGATTATCATTTTTCCCCCGGCTCTGCCGATGATGGCGTCAGTTTAGTGGTGCCATTGTCATTGCTGAACCAGGTGGAAGAGCAAGGCTTTGACTGGCTGATCCCAGGCCTGAGGCATGATTTATTGGTCGCGCTGATTAAATGCCTGCCCAAACAATACAGACGCAACTTTGTGCCAGCGCCCAATTATGCCGACGCTTTAATGCAAAGCATCAAACCCGAAGACGGGCCCTTGCTGGACGTGGTTAGCAACCGGCTTAAACGTATGTCCGGTGTAACTATTCCGGAGGAGGCCTGGGATCTATCCGCTCTTGATACCCATCTGAAATTTAACTTTAAGGTGGTGGACGACAAAGGCAATACTTTAAAACAAGGCCGCTCTTTGGCACTGTTAAAACAACAGCTACAGGGCAAGGTGCAACAAAGCTTAAGTCAGGTGGCGGAGCAGGGCATAGAGCAGGAGCAATTAACCCACTGGTCTTTTGGTCAGTTACCACGTGAATACATCAAAATGCAGGCGGGTTATCAAATCAAAGCTTATCCGGCCCTGTTGGATAACAATGATTCGGTCTCTATCAAGCTGTTGGATAATGCCGAGCAAGCGGCAGAGCAAAGCAAGCTGGGGTTACGCCGACTGGTGCTTCTTAATGTCCCATCCCCAGTGAAATACCTGCAGGAATCCTTGCCGAACAAAGCCAAACTTGGCTTGTACTTTAATCCGTTTGGCAAAGTGCTGGAATTAATAGACGATTGTATTGCCGCTGGTGTCGATCAGTTGATCAGTGAACAGCCCTGGCCTGAAACTGAAGCTGATTTCATCAAGCTAAAAGAAAAAGTCCGGGCTGAACTGGGGGAAACTGTATTACGTATAGCACTCAAAGTAGAGCAAATTTTAACCTTAGGGCATGACATTCAGAAAAAGCTCAAAGGTAAAGTTGAGTTAAAACATGTGCAGGGGCAGGGCGAAATCAAGCAACATCTCGACACTTTGCTGTTTAAAGGTTTTGTTAGTAGCCATGGTGCGACACGTTTGGATGCTATTTTGCGTTATCTACAAGCGCTGCAAAAACGCCAGGAGAAATTGCCTGTGGATCCAAACCGCGACAGACTGATGTCGCACGAATACCAAAAAGCCGAAGAGGCCTACCAGAACCTGCTGGGTAAATATGCCGGCCGCACTGTGCCTGAGCCTGTCCGGGCCATCCGCTGGATGCTGGAGGAACTTAAGGTCTCTTTGTATGCTCAAACTCTGGGTACGCCTTACCCTGTGTCAGTAAAACGTATTTTGTTGGCTGTTGCAGAGTTAAAATAAGGTAAATTTTTTGAAATTATTTGCCGAATTTTTGGCAAATTACTAAATAAGCCATACACTTATCTCAAACGCATCGATGCGTTTGTATGGAGATCACAAGGATGCAGACAATGGAACTGAAGCAAAAAAAAGTCATGATAGTGGACGACGAAGACTTTATGTTTCGTCTGCTTGAGTTGGCTTTGTCGCCTTTTTACCAGTTGTCCTATGCAAAAAGTGGTGTCGAAGCGCTGCAATTAGTACTGCAACAGCAACCTGATCTGGTGATGTTGGATATTTGTATGCCTGGCCTGGATGGGCTGGATACCTGTCGTCTGCTGAAAAACGCCCCTGAAACCGGTCATATTCCTATTCTGATGATGTCGGGTCTGGATACGCCACGCGATGAAGTGACAGCGCTGGATGCCGGCGCCGACGCTTTTGTCAGTAAACCTATCAGTGCCAGGCATATTCAGATGCTGGTTGATGATTTACTCTGCAGTCATTCACACAAATAAGGCTTTACAGCGGCTTGTTGCGGATCTATAAAAGAGGCAGATCCCAATCAAGGAAGCGATACAGCTTATGTTAGGCCACAGTGATAAACGTAACTACTACCGTATGATGGTCAATGCTCAGGTGGAGCTTATGATCAACGATCCGCAATCGGGCCGGGTGATTAACGCCATTTGCCGTGACTTAAGTGCTACAGGTATGTCACTGGAAATCGATGAACCACTGGAAATGGGCGTTCTGCTTTATATCAAAATGCAAAGTGCCAACCCCAGTATTCCGCCTTTGTCCGCCCACGCGAAAGTGATGCGTTGTGCTCAGGAGCAGGAGGATTGCTATCAGTTGGGTGTGCAGATTATTGAGCTGAATTAAAAAGACAATATTCTGGTAAAGCTCAGCTTATTTTTTTATAGTGCGTGCCAACATATTTTTTAAGGTTGTAGCTTGTGGTGTCAGACATTGCCCCCCTAGTATCGCAACAAGCTCATCGACGTGCAGCCCGTTTAGTATCGACACTTTTAGTGCTGACAGCCGTCAGTATATATCCTTTCCTCAGCTTTACCTTGCCAGAAATAGCACCCTTTTTGCCCGCTTATGGTACTGCAGTCATCCTGCTTGAAGGCATTACGGCCTATTTGTTATTGTCACAGTTTGCTACCCGCAGAAACGTATTTCCTGGATTTGTCGCAGCCGCTTATCTGTCGTTAATTCCTCTGGTGATAGTTCAGTTGTTGGTGTTCCCTGGCGTTTTTACGCCAACAGGTTTGTTGAATGCAGGCCCACAAAGTGCGGTCTGGATTTGGGTATTTTGGCACGGGCTATTTCCAGCTCTAATGTTACTCGCTTGTTTCGCGGAGCGTTTTATCAAAACTAAGCAAGTGAATTATACCGACCTGAAATTCTGGTTATTTGGTTTCGTGTTGGCTCCGTTATGTCTGAGCCTGAGTCTAGCTTTATTTGCCACCTGGGGCAGCCATTTGTTGCCTGAACTGATCGCAAGTAACAGTTATCAACAGTTACTGCATAGCCCTTATGCATTGCTGGTCTGGGGACTGAATGCATTCGCTTTGTATGTGATGTTGATGCGAGCTCGCCTTGAGAATGTGCTTTATATCTGGTTGAGTGTTGCACTGCTGGCTAGTTTAATTGATGTCAGTCTCACCCTATTTGCTGGTGCTCGTTTTAGTCTGGGTTGGTACGCTGCACGAATTAGCAGCAGTGTATCTTCTATGGTGCTACTTGGCGCTTTGCTCTGGGAGGTCAACAGGCTTTATATCAGTACACAAAGAGCAAATGAACAACTCTATCAGCAAAGTGTCCGCGATACCTTAACTGGTCTCTTTAACAGGCGTTATCTGGAGTCTCAACTGGCTGTGCAGATCGACCATGCCAAAAGATACAACGAACCTTTGTGCCTGCTGGTGTTAGATGTTGACCACTTTAAAGCCTTTAACGATCGCTATGGTCATGTAATGGGCGATCAATGTTTGATTGAAGTGGCAAAACAGTTGCAGCAGACTCTGCACAGGCCCGCCGATTTTGTCGCCCGATTTGGTGGTGAAGAGTTTGTTGTGGTATTACCTTATACCAATGCAGAGGGTGGCTTTAGCGTTGCTGAGCAGCTACGTCTTCATATTCAGCAGGCCCGACTTGAGTATCAAGGACAGGTGCTGAGTGTAACTGCCAGTATAGGTTTGGCGGTCTTACAGCATGATGAGGACAGTGCACAAAGTTTGCTGATAGCCGCAGATAAAGCCTTGTACCAGGCCAAAGCCGCAGGCCGCAACTGTGTGAAGGCTGCAAACGAGCCAGCCGTTAGTTAGCGACACAGCTTAATAAAGCCGCTTTATAACCCCATTGCACGGTAAAAACGCCGTTTTGCTCCGAGAGTTTTTCATTTCTTCCGACATAACTCTGGTCTGGCTGTTGATACATGAACGACACCTGATCACCATAATCCGCAATCAAGGTAGCTGGTGTGGTCGGGTAATAAGGCACAGAGAGTTCATTGGCAGTATTGCTGTCACAGCTTAGCCGCAGTTTTTTACTGGCAGGTACCAGTTCATAGCGCGCCTGTAATTCGGCAATACGCTGGGTATAAAGCATTGAAGCACAGGCTTTTTTATCTTCTTCTTTCCAGTATCTCCGAGCGACAGATATGGCAAATAGAATCGCTATTAATCTACCTGAATGATGCGGATATTAGTGAATCAATAAAGGTATTTATATTCAGAACGATAATTTCATCATCTTCAGACATTGTCTTGTTTGCCTTAGCGCTTAAGTACAATGTCATCACCTGTAGCGTTTCGGCACAAAGTGAAAAGGTTTACGAAATACTTAAGGAGCAGAAATTTTTCGAATATGCGCCTCGTGCTGGGGCGAGTACATATATGCTGTCGCCTGACCGGCATAGAGGAACATCCGATCTTTGCATATCTCTGTATCAGCTCGGATATTAATTTACGAAAACTTGTACCACGTTCAATCTGGGAACTAAATCAGAGCATAAAAAAGCCACCAAACGGTGGCTGTTTCACAAGTCAAACTAATCCAAAAACCTACTTCACCAGCACCAGACTAAAAGTGGTTGGGACCATTGGGCTGATGGTTTTTAGGCCTGCTAGTTCACGTAGTTTTTCTACGCCTGCGCCTAAGTCAAACTTCGCCACGTCCAGCATAATTGGCGCAATGGTTGTGACTACTAATTGGCTGTCTGATACTTTGGTTACTTTGACTTTGGCCGTCAGGCTTTGGGTTTTCGTCAGTAAGGTCAGGTCCAGCGTTTGATCCACAACTACACTGTCACCAGTTTTTAAGCCAGCGAGCACTTTGCTGTCGACTTTGCCTTTGGCATTAATAGTGGCGTATTGTTTGGCCGCTAATACATGCTCCAGAATTCGTTCGTTACGAATTGGGATGGCCGTGTCTATGCTCAGCGCCGGAATAGCCACTGCAAATTCACCTGCTTCAGTCAGCTTGCCAGTCAGTTCCTTAAAGCTGTGAGTTTCAGCCACTACGTCATTTTTCACAGAAACAAAATTCAGGCTGGATCGCGCACTGTTGACAGACCAGTCGGCGGCAGCAGAAAAACTTAAGGCGGCGGCTACTACTAAAGCTAATTTTTTCATCGTCATCAAACACTCCTCAGAGGATGGGCAGAGGCAAAAGCCTCTGCTTCGAATAAGTTCTTAAAATACCTTACAGACTAAACCTTTCAGATAATGACCTTCAGGGTAGAAGCTGGCAATAGGATGGTCGCTGGACTGACTAAGTTTTTCGATAAACAAGCAATCCTTGTTCGCATCCAGTGCAGCGTCGGCCACTATTTTTTGAAACAGCATCTCTTCCATCAGGCCAGAGCAACTAAAAGTCAGTAACAAACCACCGGGTTTCACCAACTGCATCGCAACACGGTTGATATCTTTGTAACCGCGGGCGGCTTGCATCAACTGGGCTTTGCTGTCAGCAAATTTCGGTGGATCTAAAATCACCATGTCAAATAACTTGCCTTGCTCTTTGTATTCGCGCAGCAATTTAAATACGTCCTGTTTGACGTGATTGGATTTGCCCGGTTCAATGTTATTTAAGGCTAAATTGCGTTCTGCGGTTTTTAAGGCTAAATCGGACATATCCACGTTAGTGACATGTTCAGCACCACCAGTTAAGCAGGACAGCGCAAAAGTGCCGGTGTAGCTAAAGCAGTTCAGTACGGTCTTGCCTTTGGCTAAGCGACCTGCAGCGGCACGTGAATCACGTTGATCCAGATAAAAACCTGTTTTGTGACCGTTAACCACGTCCACCAGAATGTTCATGCCGTTTTCTAAAATCACCACCTCGCCGCTGTCGCGTGGCAAATGCAACCAGCCGGTCACAGGTTTTAACCCTTCTTTTTTTCGCACATCGACGTCTGAACGCTCGTAAATACTGAAATCCGGGAAGGTTTGTTTTAACGCTTCGACAATCAGTTCTCGACTGGCATCGGCGCCAGCGGATAACAACTGGCATACCAGCACATTAGCGTATAAGTCGATCGTTATACCGGGTAAACCATCCGACTCAGCCGCGACTACACGTAAACCATTGGTATGGTTCAGATCGTATAAACCCTGGCGCACAGACCAGGCGCGCTGAATACGGCGGGTGAAAAAGGCCTGATCAATTTGTTCTTTTTCATTAAAAGTCCAGGCGCGCACCCGAATTTGTGAGTCGGCTGAATAAGCGCCGCGGCATAACCATTTGCCGTCATGGGTCAGCACATCTACAGTTTCGCCCGACACTGGTTTGCCTTTGACCTGTAACACCGCTTTGGAGAATACCCAGGGGTGGCGGCGTCTTAAGGATTTTTCGCGTTCGGGTTGTAAAATGATACTGTAAGACATAGGTCAACTCTGTAGATGGGCAAGGGGCGCTATTTTAGTGAAGCGCGCGCAAAAGCTAAAGCAAAACTATAACAAGTTAAAGGTAAATAGATGCAAAACTATCAGATCCCAGCTCAAATGACCGCTATTAAGGTGATTCATCCGGGCACGCAAAGCCAGTTGCAGCAGGTGGAAGTCCCGGTACCCGTATTAAAAGCCGGGCAGGTGTTGCTGAAAGTGGCTGCTGCAGGTATCAACAGAGCAGATTTAATGCAGCGCTCTGGACTCTATCCGCCGCCAGCAGGCGAGTCAGATATTTTAGGTTTGGAAGTCGCTGGCACTGTGGTGGCTGTGGCTGACGGCGTATCGTCTGATTGGCTTGGCGAGGCTGTGTTTGCGTTAGTACCAGGTGGTGGTTATGCCCAATACGTCGCCTTACCTGCTGAGCATTTAATCAAAAAGCCTGTGTCCTTGGGGATGAGCGAAGCGGCTGCTTGTGCTGAAGTGTTTTTAACAGCGTTTCAGGCAATGCGTGTTGTCGGTAGTGTGCCGGACCAAGGATCGTTGTTAGTGCATGCCGGAGCCAGCGGAGTAGGCACTGCCGCTATTCAGTTAGGGAAAGCTTTGGGTTGTTTTGTCGCTGTGACCGTAGGCTCAGATGATAAAGCCAAAGCTTGTTTGGCCTTAGGGGCTGACATTGCTGTGAATTACAAAACTCGGGATTTTGTCACTGAGTTAAAAGCAGCTCGCCCTCAAGGCTTTGATTTAATTATCGACCCTGTAGCGGGCGATTATATTGTCAAAGATATTCAGCTACTGGCTCTGGATGGCCAGATCGTGGTGCTGTCTATGCTCGGTGGACGTATGACACCAGAGCTGGATTTAGGCCTGATGCTAAAAAAACGTGGCCAGCTTTTATGCTCCACCCTTCGTAGCAGAACTGATAGTTACAAGTCAGCCTTGATCAGTGATTTTAATCAGCAGTTTGGCAAGGCTTTGGCAGAGCGGACTATTAAGCCTGTACTGGCGCAGAGTATCGACTGGTCGGAAGCGGAGCGGGCGCATCAGTTGCTGGCGTCAAATGCTGTGGTCGGCAAACTGGTGCTCACCTTATTTTGATTGCTCTTATTTTGCTTGCTTAAGTTGTGTGCGTTACAAAAAACAAACCGGTTTAGGCCGGTTTGTTGTGATCGGATTGCTGAGGTTTATCTGGCTCAGCTTCAATAGTTACAGTGCCCGTAACAGACTCTGCTGCACTCATACCGTTCGAATCCTGGCTGCTCAACTCTTGATCGGCTGTAGGCAGATCGGCATCGGGATGATGCGGATGCACCATTTGCTCCTGTACCATTTGTTGATCCACCCTGGGGTCTAAAGCGGCCGCTAAAGGTGAGGACACCAAATCACCTGAGGCCATCACATAATCTTGTGGTAACTCTTTATCCTGTTGTTTTTGTTGATAATTGACCTGAGTTAAGCGTAAAAATAACAACAAAGTACAAAGCGCCATAAAGCCATACAGCATGCTATTTCCAACCAATTGCATAAAGGCGGAGGCCAGTAAAGGACCAATACAAGCGCCTAGC
This sequence comes from Rheinheimera mesophila, assembly GCF_000986865.1. GTDB lineage: Bacteria > Pseudomonadota > Gammaproteobacteria > Enterobacterales > Alteromonadaceae > Pararheinheimera > Pararheinheimera mesophila. Next base: position 166,204 of record NZ_LAVS01000090.1, on the reverse strand, counting down.
CCAAAGGTCAGCAGAATAGTGGCAGACAATGCAACTCGGTGCTCTTGCTCAACATTTTGATTCGCCATAGCGGTAGCCAGCGGGTACAAGGTAAAAGCCAGTATGCCAAAAGCAAAAGTGAACAGCAGTTGCAGCACACCACTTAGCGGCAGTATGGCAATGCAAAGCACCACAGCGCCAAGTAATACAGTGTTGGTTCGGATCAAACGACTACGCCGTATCTTGTCAGACAACCGCCCCATGGGCCATTGTGCCAGCAAACCTGCAATCACTGTGGTGGCCATATAAGCAGCGACTTGTTCAGTACTGGCTCCACTATGCGCAATATAAGCCGGAGCTAAACCATAAAACGAGCCCACAATCACACCCGCCATTGCAATAGTGGTCAGCGATTGTGGCACTTTTTGCCAGAACAGTTTGATTTTCAGTGGTGCAGGTTGCAAAGGTGCAGGGTGAATACGGCGGGTTAAGGCCAGAGGCACAATACAAAGCGCGAAACACATAGCGACGATCAGCAAAGGTTTAAGCGTCAGCTCCGGGTTTAAGCTAATCGCCAACTGGCCCAGCACTAAACCCAAATAGGAAACAATCATATAACTGGCAAACACCGTACCGCGGTTTTTACTGTCGGCTTGCTCGTTCAGCCAGCTTTCCAGCACCATATACATACACATCATGCCCATACCGACCAACAGGCGTAACACCAGCCAGATGGCTAAATCGTCTATTAAGGCATGGCCTAAGGCGCTGGCTGTGGTGATACCTGCACTGGCGACAAAAGCGCGGATATGACCGACGCGGGCAATTAAACGGTGACCTATTTTAGAACCTGCGACTAACCCCAGATAATAAGCCGACATCATGCCGCCTATCCAGATTTGGGCCGCAGAGTCGGCGGCCAGGCGTAAACCTAAATAGGTGGTCAGTACCCCAGAGGCGAGTACCATCAATAAGGTGGCAAAATACAACGAAGAGAATGAACGCAGAATGTTAGACATAAGGCTTCCTGCATATGGCTATAAAAAAGGCGGGCGATTTGCATCGGACCCGCCGGTATTTTTACTATTTGACTCTCATTCCCGGTGTTGCGCCATCATCTGGCGTTAGCAGGAAAATATCACTGCCACCAGGGCCTGCGGCCATCACCATGCCTTCGGACAGGCCAAAACGCATTTTACGCGGCGCTAAGTTCGCCACCATGACGGTCAGACGGCCAATTAACTGTTCTGGCTGGTAAGCTGATTTAATACCAGCAAACACCTGACGTTGCTCGTTGCCTAAGTCCAGTTGCAGTTTCACCAGCTTGTCCGCACCTTCGACATGCTCAGCGTTGATAATACGGGCAACCCGTAAATCCAACTTGGCAAAGTCATCAATGCTGATGGTTTCGCTGATAGGCTCGATAGCGCTTTCTGCAGAGACAGCCGCAGGTGCTACTTTTGTTTCTGCGGCTTTTGGTGCAGCAACTGTAGGCTGTAAATTTTCTTTAGAGCCTTCAACCATAGCTTCTATCTTGGTCATTTCTACACGTTGCATCAATGGTTTAAATACATTAATGCTGTGATTGGTTAACGCGGTCTGATAAGTCGACCAGCTTAATTCGTCGTTTAAAAACAGTTCTACTTCTTTGGCCATAGCCGGCAGCACAGGTTTTAAGTAGTGCATCAAAACACGGAACAGGTTAATGCCCATAGAGCAGACCACATGCGCTTCGGCTAAGGTCGCTTCATTTTTTGCCAGCACCCAGGGCGCTTTCGCGTCTATATACTGGTTGGCTTTGTCAGCCAGCGCCATAATTTCGCGGATAGCACGGGCGAACTCACGTCTTTCAAAGCTTTCGGCAATAGTTTCGCCTGCGGCGGTGAATTCAGCCAATAAAGCAGGTTCTGCAACTTCAGCACTTAACTTGCCATCGAATTTTTTACTGATAAAGCTGGCGCAGCGGCTGGCGATATTGACCACTTTACCGACCAAATCGGCATTCACTTTTTGCGCAAAATCTTCCAGATTTAAATCTAAGTCTGTGATACTGCTGGTCAGTTTAGACGCAAAGTAATACCGCAGATATTCCGGATTTAAATGCTGCAGATAAGTACGGGCTTTGATAAAGGTACCACGGGACTTGGACATTTTGGCGCCGTTGACGGTGACAAACCCATGCGCATAGACAGAAGTAGGTTTACGGTAACCCGCGCCGTCTAACATAGCTGGCCAGAACAGGCTGTGGAAGTAGATAATGTCTTTGCCGATAAAGTGATACACCTCAGCGTCGGAGTCTTTTTGCCAGAACTGGTCAAAGTTGACGCCGGTTTTATCACAGTAGTTTTTAAAGCTGGCTAAGTAACCGATAGGGGCGTCTAACCAGACATAAAAAAACTTGCCCGGCGCGCCCGGAATTTCAAACCCAAAATAAGGCGCGTCGCGGCTGATATCCCATTGCTGCAAGCCTTCAGTAAACCATTCCTGCAGTTTGTTCGCCATTTCGTCCTGCAATGAACCACTGCGGGTCCAGTCTTTAAGCATTTGCTCAAAGGCCGGCAGGTCGAAGAAATAATGTTCGCTGTCTTTTAAAACCGGAGTGGCACCTGATACCACTGAACGTGGGTTTTTCAGTTCCACCGGGCTGTAGGTTGCGCCACAGGAGTCACAGCTATCACCGTTTTGATCCAAAGCACCACATTTAGGGCAGTCGCCTTTAACAAAACGGTCCGGCAGGAACATCTGCTTTTCCGGATCATACAACTGGCTGATGGTTTTGCGTTTGATATAACCGCCCTGATCCAGTTTGGTGTAAATCTCGCTGGCAAACTGCTTGTTTTCTTCACTGTGCGTGCTGTGATAGTTATCAAAACCTATTAAAAACTCGGCAAAGTCGGCCTGATGCTCTTGCGAGGTTTGCGCAATCATTTGCTCGGGTGTAATACCCAACTGCTGAGCTTTGAGCATAATAGGGGTGCCATGAGCATCGTCAGCACAGACGTAATAACACTGATGACCACGCCCTTTTTGGAAACGGGACCAGATGTCCGTCTGAATATATTCCAGCATATGACCTAAGTGAATGGGGCCATTGGCATAAGGTAGAGCACTGGTGATCAAAATTTTGCGTTGTGTCATCGATAACTCATAGATATATCACTGAAAAAAGTAGCTTAATGATACAATAGCGCGCGTTAAAGCGCACCAGTTCAACAGCAGCAAAGCGCTGGATTGGTAGCAAAAAACAGAGTTTTTACCCTGTATAGCAGATTGAGTGAGACGATGTGGTTTAAATGGTTTAAAAAATCAGCAGAACAGCAGTCATCAGCCGATGATATGCCAGACGCTTTAGCCAAAGCTTTGGCTGAATTTCAAAGCAGTGAATTTCCTCTGCCGCTGGATAGCTTCATTCAACAGGCCAGTTTTGACGGGCGGCAACATCGCCTGAGTTTAACGCTGAAATTTCCATGGGCCTCTTTAGCGGACGAGTTATTGCCTGTGCTGCAGCAGGTGCAGCCAGGTCTGACACTGGAGCTTCAAAGCGAAAACACCGCGCAACCTGCCTACCGCAACATCAAACAAGTGATTTTGGTGGCATCGGGTAAAGGTGGGGTAGGCAAAAGCACCACGGCTGTGAATCTGGCGGTGGCTTTGGGTTTAGAAGGGGCCAAAGTCGGGCTGTTAGATGCCGATATTTATGGGCCTTCTATCCCAACCATGCTGGGATTAAAAGAAGCCAAAGCAGAATCACCGGATGACAAGCATTTATTGCCTAAACAAGCCGCTGGCATTTATTTGCAGTCCATAGGTTTTTTGGTTGACCCGCAGCAGGCCTCGGTCTGGCGTGGCCCTATGGCCAGTCAGGCTTTATTGCAGCTATTAAACGAAACTTTGTGGCCGGATTTGGATTATTTAATTGTCGATATGCCGCCGGGCACTGGCGATATTCAGCTTACTATGTCACAAAAACTGCCGGTGACCGGAGCTTTAATAGTCACAACACCCCAGGATGTGGCTTTGGCCGATGCACAAAAAGCCATAGCTATGTTTCGCAGCGTGAATATTCCTGTACTTGGGCTGGTGGAAAATATGAGTTTCTACCAATGCAGCCATTGCGGTGAAATCGACGATATTTTTGGCACCAACGGCGGCCTTGAATTAGCAGAGCGTTATCAGGTGCCTGTGCTGGGCCAATTACCCTTACAAAAACAAATACGAGCGTCTTGTGATGCCGGAACGCCTTTGGTACTAAACCCAGCCGAAAACGGCACTGGTTTTTACCGGGCTATAGCACGACAACTGAGCTTTGCTTTATATTGGCAGTCCCAACATCAACAAGCACAGCAACCCGAAATTATTTTTACGGATGATTAACCATGAGATTGTGTGACCGCGACATTGAAGCCTATATCGAAGCAGGCAAGATCCAGATTACGCCACGGCCAACACCAGACATGATCAGCGGTGTCAGCGTGGATATTCGCTTAGGCCATAAATTCCGCACTTTTCGTGCTTATGCCGCGCCTTTTATTGATTTAAGTGGCCCACGCGAAGAAGTGGATCAGGCGTTAAATTCAGTGATGAGTGATGAAATTGTGCTGTCCGATGACGAAGCCTTTTTCCTGCACCCGGGTGAACTGGCTTTGGCTATTACACTGGAGTCCGTTACCTTGCCTGCTGACATTGTAGGTTGGTTAGACGGCCGTTCTTCATTAGCCCGTCTGGGGTTAATGGTGCATGTCACGGCACATCGTATCGATCCGGGCTGGTCTGGCAATATAGTGCTGGAGTTTTACAACAGCGGCCGTTTACCGCTGGCACTGCGACCCAATATGAAAATTGGTGCGCTGAATTTTGAAACCATGACAGGTGAAGCGGCGAGGCCCTATAACAAAAGACTGGATGCCAAGTACCAACAACAGACAGGTGCGGTAGCCAGTCGTATCAGCCAAGACGATCCTAATTAACGAGTCACTGTTCCAGAAATGAAAAAGCCCATACAAAAGTGGTATGGGCTGAAGCAATAAAGCAAAAATGAAGCGGGGTAATTATGCAATATATTTGCATAGCTTCGCAACCCGGCTTTTTTAGATTTTTTCATTTTTTTACAATTTCTGTCGCATTCATTGAATACTTAGTTAAAAAACAGGATGTAACTATAGATTTGCCCGAATAGTTTTCGAGCTTCCCCAGTATTGTATTGCCTACAGGAGTTTTAAATGCAGGCCGCCAGTTTTATTCGTTTGTTTAGTTTGGCCGCTATTTGGGGGGCGTCTTTTTTATTTATGCGTATTGCTGTTGGCAGTTTAGGTCCTGCAGCGTTAATGACGGGCAGGGTGCTGTTGGCTGCGTTGTTTTTAGGGGGTATGGGCTGGTTTTTGAAAAAACATCAGCTCGATTTAAAAAATAACTGGAAGCATTTTTTTATTCTTGGTTTTTTTAACTCGGCTTTACCCTTTTTGTTATTCGCTTATGCTGCACAAACTTTAACAGCTTCAGTGCTGTCTATTCTTAACGCCACAGCTCCTATCTGGGGGGCTTTGATTGGCATAGTGGTGTTCCGGCAAGCATTGACTTTACCAATAGTGACGGGCCTGGTGCTTGGTATCAGTGGTGTTGCTATTTTAGTCGGCTTTGACCCTGTGGTGTTGGAGCCCGGTGCGTTAGTGGCGGTATTGTGTGCAGCCGGAGCGGCTTTTTGTTATGGCATAGCCACTCATTACACCCGCCTTGCGAAAACAGTGGCGCCTTATACCAATGCCCACGGCAGTATGTGGACCTCGGCCTTGATGCTGGCTCCTGTCATACTGTTATTTCCGATCCAGGCTGATCTCAGTCTGAATGTCGCCGCTGCTGTGTTAGCCCTTGGTATTGTGTGTACTGGTGTGGCTTATTTACTCTATTTTCGCCTGGTGCAAGACGAGGGGGCTACACCGGCCTTAACCGTTACTTTCCTGATCCCGGTGTTTGGTGTGTTCTGGGGGCATGTATTTTTAAATGAAGCCTTAGGCTGGCATACTGTGATTGGGGTTGCCGTGGTGATTACCGGCACCTCGCTGGTGACAGGATTTAAACCTTCGGCGCTTTTTAAAGTCAAAGCGTAGAACCTGAAGGATGTTCAGAAGCTGTTCAGACAATACTTGCTATAACCTGATGCAAGCTGGTGATAGATCCATCAGTCGAATATGTTTTTAAAGTGTCGCGTCGGATCTCGCGGCACTTTTACTCTCAGATCCGGGTTTTAGCAGCCACAAAAGTGGCAGGAGCTTAGAATGCGTGCCCTGATGAAATGCTTACCTTTGCTTTCAGTGGCTTTGTTCCCAGCGCTGTTGGTTGCCCCTGCGGCAGCACAGCAGACCGTCAGTGCTGGCAGCACTGTGCAAACCTTTAGTCAGGCTGAGCTGGATGCCATGCTTGCACCTATCGCTTTGTACCCGGATACCGTGTTGTCACACCTGCTGATCGCTTCGACTTACCCGCTGGAAATTATTAAAGCCAACAGGTGGGTGGAAGAACATCCGAATTACAGCGCTGAACAAGCGTTGGAGGAAGTAGAGGATGAAGATTGGGACCCAAGCGTAAAAGCCTTGGTGCCTTTCCCGCAGTTGCTTGAGCGTATGAGTGATGATATCGATTGGACACAGCGTCTGGGCGATGCGTTTTTAGCGCAGGAAGCACAAGTGATGGCCAGTATTCAGACCTTGCGTAATAAGGCATATGCAACGGGTAATCTGGATAAACAAGAACATATCAAAGTGGTGCGGCAGGAAAAAACTATCATCATTGAACCGGCTTCTCCACAGGTAGTGTACATTCCGTATTATGACCCTTATGTAGTCTATGGTCCCTGGTGGTGGCGCAGCTATCAGCCAGTCTACTGGCATGTTCCGGTTGGCTATGCTGTGCATCGCGGATTTTCATGGGGTGTTGGTATTCAGATAGCTCCAGGGTTTTATTTCAGCAGTTTCCATTGGCCGCGTCGTCAGATTGTGGTGATCGATCATCATCACCATTGGCGTGAACCCTACTACTACCGTAGTCATCAGATTATTCACCACAAAAAGTCGCATCATTGGCGTCATAACCCGCATCACAGACGTGGTGTGAGCTACCATGCTGGTTATCAGCCCACCCGTGAGTTCAGTGGGTATCGCAGTTACCAGAACAGAGAGCAGCAAAGAGAGTGGGCGGCACAGACCCGCGAGAATAAAGGCTATGCACCGGATCGCAAATTTAATCATGACAAAGAGCAACGCTTTGCAGAAAAAGAGCGTCAGTTTGAGCGCAACAAAAAAGGTGATGAGCTGATGCGTCGCGCAAAAGAGCAAGGCCCACGTGCTCAGGTTGAACCTACTCAGTCCCGTGAGTTTAAAGACAGGCAACAGTGGGTTCGTCAGGAGTTGAAAAACACCGAACGTCAGCAGAATGCGTTAGACCGTGCTGTAAGGCAACCGGGATCAGATAGGTTGCGTCCGGAGCGCAGTTATCAGACCCAAAGGGCAGAACAAATGAAATTTGAACGTCCTGTGCAACAACCCAGAGTGGAAGCGGTGCGACCTGAGCGGAGTAACCAGGCTCCCCGTAGTGAACAGCCCAGATTTGAACAACCCAGGGTAGAGCGCAGTTATCAGGCACCACGGGTTGAACAGCCGAGGATTGAACGCAGTTATCAACAACCACGTCTGGAGTCGCCAAGGGTTGAACGCAGCTTCGAGCAACCCAGAGTACAGCAACCCCGGATGGAACAGCCGAGAGCCCCAACCAGAGAGATGCGCGGCAATGAAGGTCGTCGACAAATCGAATAACAGTTTTTCTCGTATTTTAAAAAGGCAGCTTGGGCTGCCTTTTGTATCATTCAGAGCAACTTACAGCAAGGACAGTCCGATGCCTGGTGTGATTAAAAGTATATGTATAGCGACGGCGCTGATGATGCTGACCTTTAGTACATTCAAAGCGCTGGCGCAATCGCCGTTGTTAAAAGAGCAAATTGAATCTGTCGTCTCAGGAAAAAAAGCTACGGTGGGAGTTGCGGTGTGGGGGCCTGATGATCTTGAGCCTTTACTGGTGAATCCGTTCGAAAAATTTCCAATGCAAAGTGTATTTAAATTGCATTTAGCTATGCTGGTACTGCATCAGGTCGACCAGGGAAAGTTGGATTTAAATCAGTCGGTGACCGTCAATAGGGCGAGGGTTTTACAAAATACCTGGGCTCCACTGATGAAAGACTATCAGGGTGATGAGTTCAGCGTCCCGTTGCAACAATTGTTGCAGTACTCCGTCTCACACAGCGACAACGTGGCCTGCGATTTGTTATTTGAACTGGTGGGCGGGCCAGCGGCCTTGCACGACTATCTCCATTCTATTGGCATCAAAGAGACGGCTGTGGTCGCCAATGAAGCGCAAATGCATGCCGATGATCAGGTGCAGTATCAAAATTGGACGTCGATGAAAGCTGCGGCTCAGATCTTGAAAAAGTTTGAGCAAAAAACACTATTGTCTGAAACCTCTCAGGCGTTGTTATGGAAGTGGCTGGTTGAAACGACAACAGGGCCAGAGCGATTAAAAGGCTTGTTACCGGCGGGCACAGTGGTCGCGCATAAAACAGGTTATTCGGGTATCAAAGCCGGGAAAACTGCCGCGACTAATGATATAGGTGTCATTGTGTTACCTGATGGACGGCCATTGCTGGTTGCCGTGTTTGTGAAAGACTCCACTGAATCAACACGGACTAATGAAGCCATTATTGCGCAGGTGGCTGAACTGGCTTATCAGTTTGAACTGAAGAAACTTTCTGCTGTCAGCCCTGCCCAATAGACAATCAAGACTATCGTAGCCGCTGATTATGGTTGTACACTACAGTCAGGATCTGAAAATGGAGTAGGTTATGCAGTTATTAGGTTCAGTGGCTTCCCCTTTTGTTCGCCGGTTACGTTTAGTGTTGGCAGGACAAGCGTATCAATTTGTTGCACTTAATATTTTTGAGTCTGAAGGCCGTTCAGTGCTGGTAAAACATAACCCGGCACGCAAAGTACCGGTGTTAGTGGATGGCCAACAGGTTATTTTTGATTCTGGTGTTATTTATCGTTATCTGGCGCAAAAACTAAACTTACCCGCCTTAAGTTGGGATCAGGAAAACAGTTTGACCACTGTTAACGCTTGTACAGATTCGTTGGTTGAATTACTGCTGTGTCAGCGCTCTGGTTTTGATGTGACAGAAGATAAATTATTTTTTAATCTGCAGCATGAGCGAATTCAGGCGACCTTGGAGGCGCTGGAGCAACAAATCAGGGCCGGCCATTTCGGACAGTGGGATTATCCAAGTATCAGTCTGTTTACTTTAATCGACTGGGTACTGTTCCGCGATTTAGTTGATTTAAAACCTTTTCCTGTACTACTGCAGTTCAGAAATGAGCATTTAACGCAGCCTATGGTGGCGGAAACCGACCCGCGTTTGAGTTAAAGCTAAGGTCAGAGCCAGGGCTCTGACCATGCCGTTATTCCACTCCGATAAAGCCACCGGTTTGATGCGACCATAACTGTGCGTAGATGCCGCCTTTGTCAATCAGTTCCTGATGACTGCCTTGCTCAACAATACGGCCCTGGTCCAGCACTATCAGCCTGTCCATAGCCGCTATAGTGGATAAACGGTGAGCTATGGCTATTACTGTTTTGCCTACCATCAATTGAGTCAGGCTCTGCTGAATAGCGGCTTCTACCTCGGAGTCCAGTGCTGAGGTGGCTTCATCCAGAATAAGGATAGGGGCGTTTTTCAGTAAAACCCTGGCGATGGCAATACGCTGGCGTTGACCCCCCGATAGTTTTACACCCCGCTCTCCGACCTGTGCGTCATAACCTCTGTTGCCTTTTGGATCGGTCAGATCCTGAATAAAAGCGTCGGCTTCAGCCAAACGTGCCGCTTCAATCATTTCAGCTTCGCTAGCACCGGGACGACCATACAGAATATTTTCCCGCACTGTGCGGTGCAGCAATGAGGTGTCCTGAGTCACCATAGCGATATGAGCGCGCAGACTTTCCTGTGATACGGTTTTAATGTCCTGACCGTCTATCAAAATCTGGCCGGAATGAACATCATAAAAACGCAGTAGCAGGTTCACCAGTGTCGATTTGCCTGCACCGGAGCGGCCAACTAAGCCTACTTTTTCACCGGGTTTGATTGACAACTCCAGGCCATCAATCACAGGGCCCTGGTCACCGGCATCTTTACCGTAGTTAAAGTTCAGTTGTTTAAATTCGATCCGGCCTTGTGTCACTTCAATCGGCTTAGCATCGGCTTTGTCGACGATATGCTGCGGCTGAGCCAGGGTGGCAATGCCGTCGGCCACAGTACCTATGTTTTCAAACAACGCACTGACTTCCCACATGATCCACTGTGACATACCGTTCAGGCGCAGCGCCAGACTGACAGCTATCGCAATAGAGCCAACACTGACCGCGTTGACCGACCATAACCATATGGCCAGCGTGGCAATAGAAAAGACCAACAGATAGTTCAGCCCCTGCACACAAATATTCAGCCAGGTGGCCAGCCGCATTTGCCTGTACACCGGCACCAAAAATAGCTGCATACTGTCACGGGCATATTCTGATTCCCGGGCGGTGTGAGAGAAAAGTTTGATCGTACTGATATTGGTGTAACTGTCGACAATACGTCCGGTCATCTCAGAGCGGGCGTCGGCTTGTTCAGTTGCAACCTGTTTCAGCCGGGGCACAAAATAGAATTGCAGACCGGTGTAAATCACCAGCCAGGCGACCATAGGCAGCACTAAACGCCAATCCGCATCGGCGATCAGGTATAACATCGAGCCAAAATAGACCACCACATACACCATCACGTCCAGCAGTTTGGTAGCCGTTTCCCGCACCGCCAATGCTGTTTGCATCACTTTAGTTGCAATACGGCCAGCGAATTCGTTCTGGTAAAACCCCAGGCTTTGCTTTAACAAGTAACGGTGCGCCAGCCAACGGATCGACATAGGGTAGTTGCCCAATATGGTCTGATGAATCAGCGCCGAATGGAAAAATACCAAGGCCGGCAGCACCACCAGCATCACCACGGCCATAGTGATTAAGGTGTCTTGCTCCTCCTGCCAGAAGGTTTGCGGATTTTTAGTGACCAGCCAGTCGACGAGTTGCCCCATATAACCGAATAAAGAGACTTCCAAAGCCGCCAGCAGAGCGGTTGCAACAGACATCAGGATCAGTGGCAGTACCATGCCCTTGCTGTAGTGCAAACAAAATGCGAACAGGCCCGTTGGAGGTTGTGTTGGCTCTCTGTCAGGGAAGGGGTTGGTTAAACGTTCAAAAAAGCCCAGCATAAAATTCCTCGGAGGCAACCAAAAGGCGCTTATTGTACGTCAAAGTTTAAACAACAGATGTAACTATTTGATGAACGCCAGTTTTGTAGCGATCATTGTAATGCACAGTCTGCTGCACTTGCTGCATCTCTGGGCCGGGCTCAATGCAAAATTGCTGAAAATAAATACAAAAAAATATGAAAAAACCAAAACAGATCATAGTACGCTAACTCAGCAGCTTAGATTTTAATCCGGTTCTGTATTGGGTAAATACCGGAAAATCTATAACTTAGCTTGTGTTTAGCCAGCTTGCAAAGGTCCTGATGCTTTCTACACTGAACTGAAAGAGTACCCGAATCAGGGTGTTATCTCGTCTTACAGGAGTGTTGAAATGGACGCCAAAGAATTATTGGTTTTTATGAAGCAAGCGGAGTTGCAAGCCGAGTTAATAGCCGAAGCTGGTCAGCAACTGGACAGAGCCATTAAACAACTGAATGACTGGTCTGAAGATTGGGATTGTCAGCGTCGCGCCTGTGAGGATATGTATGATGCGGTGCATTTAATCCTGATCCATGCCCATCAATTATCGCGGATCTTCTGGCCTGCCAAATGTTGTGGTGAATTGGGGTTGGAGCTATGCCACAGAGCTATAGCGCTGCGGAGCGAAATCAATCTGCCGGATCTGCGTCATCCTCTGCGAAATGAGGCGCTGTGGCGCCATGCCGACGACCTGGACCACTCCGTCAGGGACAACCATTCAATGCGTCGTTACAATGCGCATCACCTGACCAGTTTCAATCAGGTGATCACCTGGATGGACAACGAAGCGATGTTTTGTTGGCTGGAACCGGCCACTAAAATCTTTGTATTTCATACTGAAGAGTTTGATTTGACCGAATTGCTGCAAGCTGTGCTTGAGGTTCAACAGGCTATCCAGCATCTACTAAAGAAGCAGCATCAGCCCACCCTAAGTCTGGCCAAACCTGCATTTTATGCTTATGAAAAGCAGTGGGGAGGTATCTAAGATAAGGCAAAGCCTGTGTCCTTCCCATTTAATCCCGATAAGGTTACTATCAATAGGGTCACACGCACAGATGCAGTTGCTGGCCAGACGAGAGATAGCACCAAAGAACCTATACATAATACCCAAAGGTACTCTGCAAGAGTTGTAATGAATATCCCCACAGCTTACCTCTTATTTCGGTGGCTCATTGCCCCAACCACCACCTAATGGCGTCACTGTCGAGCCTGTGGCTAACGATGCTTGCTGCTCTATTGCCAGCTTAGCTTTTGCTTCCGCCGATAATGTGACAGTGTCAGATACTGGTGGCGAAACATTGGCCGGAGTGGCGTTCGCCTGAGCTTTGGATGTAACAGTTTGCGCTGATGGTGCAGCCGTTAAGCTGGGTGTGTTGGCGTTGATTTGCATAGCTATTCCTTACCTTTGTCACTAAATCAGAAAATTACTTTACACGAATTGTTTATAAAAAATCCAATAAATTTTACAAGCAGGTGAATTGTGTAAGGAAAGACGCTTTTCGAAGCTGAATTTCAGGCATAAAAAAACCTGCTGTAAAAGCAGGTTAATTTAATGGTCGGTACGAGAGGATTTGAACCTCCGACCCCTGACACCCCATGTTACCACTCGGAAAATCATCAATTCATAATAAAAACAGTGCCTTAAGTTGCATTTTTGCGATTTTGGTATGCGGTGAAAAAGCAATTTCTCGTCAAAAAGCAAACTATGCAAATCAACAACTTACAGATCCTGAACCACTGTATATTGGTTTAGGAGTTTACTGGGAATAGCTCGTTATTCTAAGCGGGAGATATCGCTTTTTCAGTAGGAATCTGTTGATTTTGCAAATTGCCGTTGTTATACATGTTTGCACAAAAATTTGTTCCTTTTTAATGGGAATCATTTTTCCATTATGTCCACTGTTTAAATAACAAAACCTAACCACGATACTAAAAGGAATTCTAAGTGGCTGCATATAAGCTTGTTTCTCTAAAAATCACCCCTCCACCTTTTCGTAAACTAAGTGAATTAGAAATAAACTTCGCGGAAAGAATCACTCTGATTGCCGGCCACAATGGGATTGGTAAGTCCACTATACTTGGATTGGTCGCAAATGGTTCAGGTCTTACTGAGAGAACTTACACAAGTTATACGGGCAAAACATATCAGGGAAATCTGAACGAAATTATCTATATCGACTACGAAACTGAGTTAGCAAATGTCGAAAATCCGCCAAGGCCAGTGTTACTTTACGATTTGGAGGGTGAACAGTTTGAGAAAAGATGTGCACTCACTAAACGAACCATACCATCAACAAAAAGTAGACCCGTTGAAAGACATGAAGTACGTGTAGTACCCAGAAACGTTAGTGGAGAACCTTATACAATCCCTGCTACTGGCGTAACTATCGGCGATTCATCAAAAGTACCAATTCCTACTCTTTATTTGGGAATGACTAGGATGTTACCAATTGGAGAAAGCAATCAGGACATGATTGAGAGTGATATTGATACAGCTATCAATCAAGACGATGCAAAGTTCATAAATGATTTTGTCAACGCTGTGATTGGTGTTAGTAAGCAGAGTGGCCCTACTGGAATTACAACACAAGGTATCCGGGGAACCTCTAAAAAATCAAAGCATCCTGTTTATGCCCATAGTGCAAAATCAATATCCCTAGGGCAGGATAGTCTGAGTTCGATAGCCACTGCTTTAGCGTCTTTTAAAAAATTACAACGTGAATGGAGTGATTACCCTGGTGGATTACTGGTGATAGATGAGATAGATGCTGGTTTCCACCCTCATGCACAAAAAAAATTAATTAGAAAAATTGCTTCATGCGCAAGATCTTTGAAGCTTCAAGTTGTAGCTACTACACACTCATTATCGCTGATAGAGGATATACATCCTGAAAACAATCCAGTAGGTGGGAATGGCGTGTCGCCAGATAAAGTGATTTATATTTGGGATTCAAGGAATCCAAAAGTTGCTGAAATTTCTCTTCAAGGGATTAGGGATGACATGAACCTTACTGCCCCTGAAGAACCTGTAAATACGCCGAAAAGCAAGTTAAAGGTCTATTTGGAAGACCCAGAGGCAGATCTATTCTTTAAAAAGCTCCTTACCCCTGCATTAAGGAAAAAAGTAAAAGAAGCCACCGGGAGACTCTTACAGCACATACCAATAAGAGTTGGGTGTGACAACTTGCAAGGTTTACAGAAATATGACCCACATTTCAAGACGGTAATAATTGTCGTTGATGCTGACTCTTCGATAAAGCAACAAGGTGGTAAGGTTCCTCAGAACATTGTGAAGTTGCCTGGAGCGAGTGCTAGTTCTGGTAAAGGTTTGAACCCAGAGCAGACCATTTTTAGCTTTATCAAAGATATTGTTGATAACCCCGGTGCGCATCAAGAAACTTATTCGGCACTTTTGCGGAAAAATATCACTGCAGACCAGCTTACAGAGCACCTACTAAATGGTGATTACAATATAACTGATAGAGACTCATCAAAAAAATGGATGAATCAGCGTCTTAAGCACATAACTAAATGGAACTTAATAGAATTGTGGTTGAAAGAAAATCCCCAGAAGGTTGAAAAGTTTAATAGCGATTTCCTTGCCGCGGCAGTGGCTGCAAACAAACTCAATAAGTAGGTAACTAGTGCCACTTGTGGTAGCATTATTGCTCTGAAACGGGAAATCACGATGTTTTCAAACAAGCTCTACACACCTTTAAGATACCCTGGCGGCAAGGGCCGTTTTGCGCCGTTTATTGCGTCTATTATGACAGCAAATGATCTTGCTGGTGGTCACTATCTAGAGCCTTTTGCCGGTGGCGCAGGCGTTGCTTTAGAGCTCCTCATTCATGGTTATGCATCTCATATCCACATTAATGATGCCGACCCTGCAATATATTTTTTTTGGAAAGCGGTTACTGAACAGCCAGAGGATATCCTGAGGTTGCTTGTTGATACTCCGATAAACATGGACCAGTGGTACCGGTGGCGAGAGATCATGTTGGGTAATTGTGAAGGGACAATAGCAGAAAAAGGTTTTGCGACTCTGTTCATCAATAGAACAAATAGGTCCGGAATTTTAAAGGCTGGAGTTATTGGTGGCAAAGGGCAAACGGGTGCTTACAAAATGGATGCGCGGTTTGACAAAGATGCTATGTCCAAGAGAGTTCGTGTCATTGCAGAGAGAGCTGAGTCTATATCTGTTTACAATGAGGACGCTTTTGGTCTGCTGAATCAAGTATCTACTAGATTACCTTCCAATACGTTAGTTTACCTTGATCCTCCTTATTACGTAAAAGGCAAAGGGTTATACCGAAATTTCTACAGACATGAAGACCATGTTGCGATTGCAAACACAATTCGTGCTGAAAATTTCAAGCTCCCTTGGGTGGTTTCATATGACAACACCCCGGAAATTTGTGCAATTTATGAAGGTACTAGATCGTTAGCTTATAGCTTAAATTACACAGCTCAAAAACGTTATCACGGTGATGAAGTTATGTTTTTCCCCGATGAACTGATTATACCTGATGAACACTTACCTAGAAAAAGAGCTTAATTCTACGAGCTAATATCATTACTGGTTGATAAGGTTCAGACAAACGCAGGTTAACTAGGTTTTTAAAGTATTCCAAGTTATGCCGCTATTATGAAACTCGATGGAGTGAGCATGTTGTATCAGTTTTTCATTGATGCTAATGATAAAGACAACAAGGTTTCGTCAAAGGCACTAATGATCCTCTTCGCTGTTGGGGTTATTCCTCTGATTCTTGGCGTTGATGTTACGAAGATAAACATTTCTATCCCCTGGCTTATGGAAGTTACCATTGAGCACAAAGACAGGTTTGTACTCATTTATGCAGCTTTACTGCTTTTTTCGGTTTACCGATTTAGGTTATCCAACACTGAAACTCAGCGGTACTGCCGTCTCCATTCAGCTAGTTTCTTCTTCAACAGCCAGCTGCTTGGATTTCTATTTATTAAGAATTTTATTTTTAATAAAACCAACATTAAAGGAGTTTCATATAACTCGAAAAAGAAGAAAGAGGAGTTAACCTTCATTTGTTCTGATGGAGAGTATGATCAACGAGAGAATTATGGTTATTTTTATCTAAGTATCAATGATGATGGTCAGTGGGAGTATCAACTTTGGGTCGCTGAAGATATGTCTCCCTGCGAGTTAGGGTTTTCAAAATATTGGGATTTAAACTTTGATCCTACAGTATTTGAAGGCGACGACCTCTATCACCACTCTGAATATTGCGTAATAAAAAGAACTCGAATTAAATTAATACTTAGGGCCGCTTGTTGTTTATTTTCATTGAGGGCTGCAGCACGCGATATAGTGTGTTTGGACTACTACTTACCTGTCTATTGCAACATTGGCTTGTCTATGTTTCTTGTTTGGAAGTATATGTAGCTACATAGCCAGCCTTGCAGCTGGCACTTGCTTAAAGCTATATATGGGATCAAATCTATGGTTTAAGAACGTATTATTTAAATTGTATTAAGCTTTTTATCTTTTCAAGTTGTTCGAAGGTTTTATCTACCCCTATATGTATCGGGGTTTTTTCGTCATGTTTTCCATCTAAGGAATGTGAGGCGTTTGCAGCTACAGCGTCTATTGCTGCTGCTAGTAATTTTTCAAGTAATTGTTCTTTATTCCCATCTTGAAGGTTGTCAATTTGTTTTTTAAAGCTCTGGTAGGATTTTGCTAAAGCTTCTTTATGGGCATATTCTTGCTGTAGTCTTTGAGACTCATTTCTTCGTTTAGAGGCGAAAAGAGCTAGCCATAAAATAGGCAACATTATCGGCAATTTGTAAGCTAAATTGCTGAGCAGATTTCCAATATTGGATATATCAACAAATTGTATAAAATGACCGTCTGTAAATAGACTATCAATAGTAGATATAAACGCCACAGAAGAAAGAGTCGCGACAGAAATATAAAACAACTTAGAATATTCTTTAATTGGGTCTCTGAATGATTTCCGCATTGCTCTATAGGCTGTTGCTAAACCTGCACTTGTTGCGCCAGGTAACAAGCTTTCTATTTGTTTATTGAGAGCTGTGTACCGCAATTCTTGATCCTGTTTAAAGTCATCCAAAGCAGCCTGTCGGGCATTGAGTTCGTCCTGTAATCCACCCACAAATTTACCTGAGTCATCCTCTTTGCCTACGACTCGAACATAAAAATGCCTTAAATCCTTTAGCTGCTTCTCGGTTTCTGCTAGTAAATTAGTAATCTGTTCCGTAGATAATTTTGCTGTATCGTTAGCTAACTTGATTTTGTTTGCTATTGAGTCACTACCACTACCAAGTAACTCTGTATGAAATGAATTGATGTTTTGATGAAAGTTATTAATCGAATTGACTAAGTTATCTACAGTTGATGCAACGGGTTCATTTGTATCAGAGCCTTCAAAATAGCTAACTCTCAACTGCTCTATTTGCTTGTGTATCTCTTTGAGATCGTTAAATTGCGTGACGATGTTATCTTTTAGTACACTTATTTCAGCAGATTTAGCTTTAAACTCATCTGAATAGTCTACGGTCTGACGTTTAAATTCGTCTAGGGTTTCGTACATGGTCTTTGTATACTCACGAGACGCTTTCGCTGCTGCTTTAGCTGCAGCATCGGAGTTTACAGCGTACGGTCGAACGTACGTGAGTAGATTGTCTAAGTTATTTTTATTCGCGTTGACAATATGTCCAATATTTCTATTTGAGATGTATGAAGATATCTCATAGTGGCAAGGGTGACATTGATTGGTGAAGTTTGCCCATGTGCTCAGAGGTACAAGGTCTGGATCAATTGAGTCCAATAAGCTAGATATAAAGGAAACTACTTTTTTTAATCGAGCGACCTCTTCAACATTTGAGAGAACTGATACGTCATCGACAGTCAAAGATTCTGATTTTGTAACTATTTGCGCCCAAATAGTTTGAAACTCATGGTTTTTAAAAGTGTCTTGCCAACGATTCATTTATAAACTTCCTTATCTTTCAATCAGAACACGAAATCACGGTCCACAAGTAAACTAAGTAGACGTAAGCAGTTGGTTAATAGTATCTTTTTTGAGTCTTTCAGTATGTGTACGTTGTACTTTGATCGCAAGAACTTTTGTCTTGAACAATGCTTGCGTAGTAAACCAAGACGTTTTACACGAGCTGGTTTACCCGAACTTAAATAGCCAGTTCTGCCGCCGGCACTTCCACCCACTCAACATGCCCACGCTGATAAATCTTGGTCGACTTCGAATCCGTGTGGGCGGCTCTGGCCTGCGGGTCTATGCCCATCTGTGTGAAAAGGTGGATGGACAAGGCCCGTATTTCGTGGAAAGTTGGCCGGCTATCTTTGTCTAAGTGTTCATAAATGCCCAACTCGTCGCGTAGCTCTGAGAATGTCCGGCTGATCAATGTACTTACCAGCTGTGTTTCGTGCGACACTTCTTTGCTTACCGGGTTACTGTCGGTTTTGCGCTTGTGAACGATATACGGGCTCAGTATGTGGTCCTGTCTGGATGCGTCGATGATTTGTTTCAAAGCTGCAGTAATAGGTATAGCCACACGTGAAGCTTCCTTCTTTTGCACTTTCTGGCGATGGATCCGCATAACACCGAATACCTCTAAGCCGTTTTGAATAACTGGGACAGGGAAGTATTCACAGTCACGGTATTTAATACGCGAGACTTCTAAGACTGCATGCGTGGTTTGCAGAGCCAGGTTCATGGCAGTTTTCAGCCAAAGGGGAGCGGCGGCCTCTATCTGTTTGAACGCATTCAGATCCATACGCTGGCGCTTTTTCTCATCCTTAGGTTTAACTTTTTTCAGCTCTGCCGGGTTAGCTGCCATAGCTGACATATCACAAAGGTAATCAAACACCTTGCGGAGGAATGATATTTTGCGGTTGTAGACGTTATTCGACTTACCAGAGCAGTTGAGCTCTAAATAGGCATTCACAGTCTCAAGGTTTACAGCTTTCGACATGACGGTACCGAACTGTTCTACCAGGCGTTTGCAGTCAGCTTCAAAAGTACTGATAGCATTGGCTCCCAGCTTTTCCTCCTTTTTCACACGCTGCAGAACAACTGGTACCCAGTGAGACAGGGGCTTGTTGTACTTGTCTCCACGCTCTGATATTGCCAGCTGTTGTACACGGTACTTGGCGTTATATGCATGAGCGGCAGCAATGGCGTCACCACGTGCAACACCAATAGGAAACCATTTTTCGGTCCCGTCTTCTCTTACAAAGTAATAACGCAGTTTGCCACGCACTCTCTTTGTATAAAGGCCTACAGGGAAATCCTTGTTTGCATCCGTTCTTTGCCGCGGCGCCATCGATTAACTCTCCAAAAAGCTTACTAACTTCTGTACCGTACTTTCGTTTGCTGCATCATCCACAAGGATCAGCAGCCTGTTTGTTGGAGTGCGTTCACATTTAAGCTTACCTTTGCTTGCCCAGTTGCGCACTGTCTGAGGCGTAATACTTGAGCCTGGGTAAAACTCTTCTATGTATTCTTGGGGCTTTAATTTTCTAACTCCCATATTAACCTCCGATATGTGGCAACAGCGGCGGCATCTTGCCTGTGCGCTGAGCTTCGTCAATTTCTGGCAGTAGGCGCTGGCCTACTGTCTGACCACCTGGCAGCACCAGGTGAGCCATAAACTCTTCTTCAAATGTGGTGATCCCGGCTTCAACTGCTTCCA
Organism: Rheinheimera mesophila; assembly: GCF_000986865.1. Classification (GTDB taxonomy): domain Bacteria; phylum Pseudomonadota; class Gammaproteobacteria; order Enterobacterales; family Alteromonadaceae; genus Pararheinheimera; species Pararheinheimera mesophila. The sequence goes on along the minus strand of NZ_LAVS01000090.1, from coordinate 146,162 downwards.
GCTTTGCTTTCACAACCAGAGACAGAGCACGGTACTTTTGCTTACAGGCCTGTTCCCACTCTTTAAGTGCAACTGACTCTGAGCGGTCGCGGCCTGTGTCGGTAAACCAAAACTGTCGGTCGGCTTTATCCGGCAACGGCACAGTGATCCGCACCTGACGGCCAACCATGACAAAACCGATGACAGCGTATTGACCTGTTTTGCCATACATAAACTGATCTGCGCCGTATCTGGCCAGCACCTTCTCAATTTCCAATAGGCTGGCGGTTTGGCTAACTTGTGTGTCTTTTGCGTAGGCCATTATGCTGCTTGCTCCTTCGTCGGTGATAGCTTCCAGCAGTAGTTGTTTGATGTTCCATTAGTCGAGCGAATAACCACACCCTGAGCCTCCAGCACTTTCATAACTTGCAAAGCACGGCGAGTTTGAATGCCAAGGTTTGCAGCGACCATCCATGTCGCAGCGATCACGCTAGACCGCACAAATTCAATGGCTTTGTTGGCTTCGTCTCGTGTGATTTGGTTGTTTTTGGCCATTATGCTGACTCCTTAACTGGTATACCGTCATAGATTTCTTTCAGATGGCCCCTGATTTCCATACGGCGAAGGGCTGAATACATTAGCTGCAGCTCGCAGCGTTTGTTTGCCACTTCAAAAGGCCGTCCACTCCAAATCTGAGTGTTTGTCGGGATGCCATGGACTCGTTCAACTTTCTTCGGGTGGCAATACAACAGGCCCCAACCGAACGGCAGTTCTTCAGGTTTAATCAAACCAGGTGGACACATGTAAAAGCGCCATTCACCCATGCCTTTTTCTGCATCAATGCGGAAACGCTTTTTCTTGTCTGCAAGAAAGTCAGCACGGCTGGCTTTGCATTCGATAAGCAGTGAAACACTGTCCCGCCAGCCTATAGCATCCGGCTGCTCGCCGTTGTGAGTAGCAGCCTTAAATCGGTCGCTGAACACAACGCCACAGCCCATATTTTTCAGGAAGCGTTCAGCCCGTGTTACAAGGTGATCGTGCGTCATGCTGCTTGCTCCTGTTTGCTGGTGCAGAGTTCTGGTAAGTTCGCCCGGGTTAGGGCTTCGGCAAAAGCTGGTGGTACAGAGTTACCACAACGGGCAACTTGTGCCGTTTTGGTCATTGGTTTGCCGGAACTGTCGCGGTCAATGATGTAGTCGTCTGGAAAACCCTGGGCTTTGAAAAGCTCATGTGGCTGCAACATGCGCATACCAATGTCGACGATCACATGGTCGATGCCGTTCACAGTGACCAGGCCAAAGCGGTCCCGCGTTGTGATGGTACCGATAGGGCCAACAATGTCAGCGCCGTCGACCTCATTGCCGTAATACTTCAACAAGAAGGCGCGAACTTCACCTACATGGTTGCCGCCAGCTGTAATAGTTGGCATTGGCTCTGTTACGGGCTGGCCGTCTTTGCACGTGCCGCGCAGCTTCACCAAATGGCTAGTTACCAATGCGTTATGGTCGACCGTTGTAACGGTTGGAGTTGGTACCTGAAGGCTTGCACCGGGACCCGTATAGTTGCCGCCATAGTGCTTGGCCAGAAACGCAGCTACCAGTTGAGACTTGCCGCCACCGCCAGCGGTGATGGTTCCTGATGGCTCATTAACGCCATGGCCGATAGATTTGCCGAACTGCCGGGCAATAACCGGTGCACAAAGGTAATGATGATTGCCTGTTGTCTGTGTTGGTAATTGGCCATTAACTGATGTAGGTGCGTGGCCAGTTGTGTTTGTAACAATAAATGGGGCTAACGCCGGGGCAACTAAGGCGAAGTGGCCGCCTTTTACCTGAGCGCACTGTGTACGTAATGGTTCATCTGCAGGCATGTTTCTCTGACTACTGGCGTTTGCATGCTCAGTGATAAATGGCACTAACTCCGGCACCACCAAGCCATGAGCGTCTCTGCTGGCGACAATAGTTTTGAACGGCTCTGTCAGGCCTTGGCCGCGGAAGTAATCACCACTGTGATTGCAGGTGACTATGAAGGGCTCCTGTGCTTCGATTACATAGCGAACCAAGCCTTTTGCTATGCGTTTCATTGTCGCTTCAGCTAAAGGACGTTTCCGGCCGAAGATACTCCGGCACGGCAATGAAAAGTCAATGCACTCAGCAGCAGTGCGGTATGGCTTCAATAAACCGGCTTTTACTTCTTTGCTGTCTGGTTTACCGTGTGTCGGCGTAGGCCAAACTATTGGTCGACCGTCACAACGTGCTACCAGAAACAAGCGTTTTCGTATTGTCGGAGCGCCATAGTCACAGGCTCGTAGTTCACGCCACTCCACTTTGTAGCCAAGGCCTTTTATCAGTGGTGATGGATCATTAATTCCAAGCATTTCGCAGCATTCTTTGAGTGCCGGATGATCTGCATTGATACCGGTGGTCAGAATAGCAACAAAGGCCTTAAAGGTTTCGCCTTTGCGATCAGGGCAAGGGAAACATTTACCTTCAGCATCCTCAATGACTGGACCCCAATCCTGGTACTCTTCGACATTTTCTAAAAAAAGAACTTTTAGCTTTGTTTTCAAAATCCAGCGCACAGCAATCCAACCTAAACCGCGGATCTCCTTGCTCACAGGTTTGCTGCCTTTAGCTTTGCTGAAATGAGTGCAGTCCGGGCTGAACCATGCAAGATCAACAGGACGGCCAGCAGTTGCCTGAACAGGATCCACATCAAATACGCTCTCACAATAATGAAGGGTGTTCGGATGGTTTGCCGTGTGCATAGCAATGGCATCAGGGTCATGGTTTATTGCGATATCCACAGAGCGACCAATCGCCATTTCAATTCCGGTCGACGCACCGCCGCCACCCGCAAAGTTATCAACTATTAAGCCTCTCATGCTGCATTACCTTCTAAGTACTCGGCAGCGACTGCCTTTAATGTTTGAACAATGGCCTGAATGACTTCGTTGTTGGTTTTACCGGAAAGACGCAGCGCATTAGCCTGAGCGCACAGCTCCGCATAGAAAACGTCATTCGGTTCACAGGGGCACTGGTCCAGTGCTGACTCAACCAATTCGGTCACTTCAATAGGCCAGGTGTCGTTTACTACAGGTAAAGCCGGTTCTGTTGCAGTTTCTGGCTGTTCTGTTGCACAAACTGGGGTTTCTGTTTCGGCTGGTGCTGGTAAACGTGCATCAGCAATCTGCTCAGCCCGGGTGTTGATCATGTCCAGCAGCATGCGGCCAGTAGTGAACAGTTGATCGCGGCTTAATCGCTCAACCGGACGGCGGTCCCACTTCCATTCTTTGTCCCAAATCATCACTGCACTGGCAAAACCGCTGGAGGCTGGTTTGTCTTTCTTCGGATCGCGTGGCTTGTACCAGTTAGGAGCTTTAAAACCGATGCGGCCGGCAACGAACTGAATAAAGTCGGCATCATCAGGCCACCAGCCCTCAGAGGTTGCAGCTTTGATCAACAGCATGATCTTTGCGCCCTGGTCACGCTGAACACGACACCAATCCAGAATGTTCTCCATGCCCGTGATTGGGTTGTTTTCGCTGTCCACCTTTGGGATGGAATAAGGAGGGTTACCAAAGGCAGCACCACCCAACTGGCGAAGGTCGCCGGCTAAGTCCTGCAGCAAGGCGTTGTCTGCTGCGGTGTAGTAGTTAGCTACCAGCGCATTGCAGTCATCTGCAAAGATGTCCAGCACGATAGGGCCAATCTTTGGCGCGAAGGTATAGAACAGGCCCCACGCTATTTCTGGTGGAGTTTCCCACTGGTCGCCAATTTGTTTTAATTCGTGGTCTGGCTGCTGCTGAAGAGTCGCCAGCGCCTGGGCGTATGAGTTTGTCATTGCTGAACATCCTTTACTTCAATAGGCCAGCCGACCCAGCTTTTGCAGCTGCGTGATTCAACCAGGCGATCATTCGTTACTTTGCGGCTTACCAGTTCTTCGGCGCAATATTCAGCCCGGGTAGACGCTGGGCGAGGGTAGACGGCAATCACCATGACCAGAACGAAACCGGCAATACCGAGGGCTAATAAAAACTCGGGGCGTTTCATGCTGCCACCTTAGCTGCCAAAAACTCAGCAGCGGCTTGTTCAGCTTCAGCCCACGTTTTGAATTCGCCGATATCAATAGTTGGGTCGCTCAGGCGCTTAACGTAGAAAGCGTGAAGTACTGGATAACAAAGAGGCGAACCGTCCCTTACCTTCTTGAAGGTTATAAAAGCGGTGTTATTGTCACTTTTACCGTAGATAAACAACTGTGAACTTCCGCATCGCCAGCCTTTGAAAGAAGCCTTGCTAAACGGGGTTATAGTCAGTTCTTCGGGCATGCCCACCAAGGAGTAAAAATCCTCTGCATGGCCTGCGTCCATACCTTTCACATTAACCTTTGGTGGCTCTGCCGGCTTCAGCTCCATGCATTGCACAATATTGTTCGCGGCTTCTGCCTGGGCACTGGACTTCGTTACCAGGTTACCGTCAGCACTTACAACATTGCCTTGCCAAAAATCACCGCTGCGGCTCCAGTCTATTTTGCTTAAAGCGGCTGCAACTGCATTTGCTGATGTTGTGCTGGCCAGCACGGCAGCACCTATTCTGGCTAACACCATCAGGCCCACTGCGTTTAGAGTGATTAACGAAGTCCGGCTTTGTGCCCGTTTGTCAGCGTCCAGTGTCCAGCCAGCAAATTCGGCTATGTTATTCCACCAGTTGGATGCCTTCACTAATTGCAGCTCGTCCGGTTGTTCGCCTTTTTTCAGGCCGAGTAACAGTTGGTTTGCATCCACCACATGGCGGAAACTAAACAGCATCGTGCTACCTTGCTTCACTATGTTGTTTTCGTAATCGATAGCACCTTGCCAACTGTCGACCATATCAATCAGTTCGTTGAACTGCTGTGCTTGCTGGTTACGTTTGTTGTACGCCAGGTTAAGGCTGGTACTTACGGCTTTTGCATTGCTGTTTATGTCGCTGAATGCTTGCTGACGGTCCTGCAGTGTCATGTTGATAAATAGCTGGATGGTGACCTGTTGATTCTTCAACTGCTCCTTTTTAATGGTGATGGCATCCAGAATACCGGTTGCCCGGTGCTGGCCGTCGAACAACTTAATGGCTGCGTCCATAGACAGGCTGAGCATACCAACAGCGCTACCTTTAGACGTTGGCTTAAATTCAAGGCTTGGGTCCTCAACAACGCCAGTCAGCGCTGGAAGTACGAAGCTGCCAGAGTTGTCGCAAATATACTTACTAATAGCTTTTGCCCGTTTAGGGTCAACAGCACGTTGGCTGCGATCCAACACGTTACCGGTATCAATGGCCAGTAAGCGAGCCAGGGCGTTGAAAGGTACACAGGCGGTATAAAACTTTCGGCCACCTTGCACACCCTCGGCGACAGGGAATTCAAAACGCATATCCATTATGCAGTCTCCTCAAGTAAAACCAGTGGGGCGTCAGCTTCTAAGTCGACAATGTGCCAATCATCATTGGCCTGGTACTCAACGAACAAAGCTGCTGTCTTTTCTTCGTCAATTTCACATGCTGCAGGATCCGCAATTTCGCCAAAGACCATATCGACAGAGCCATTGCCGTAGGCCTGAGCTACAACAACGCATTTGCGGCCGATAAGCTGGGGCAGGCTGAACTGCTGCAGTGCTTCTTGAGCGGTTAGGGTGATGCCGTTGATCATGCTGCCACCTCACTTTCATAGCTGTAGGCACTAAACAGTTCACAGTTTCTGTTTCTGCAGCCATTAAAATCGTATGGATTCATCTGCCAGTTGATGCGGCCACAGCAGGGGCAATTCATGCGATTAAGCCCTGAATCCTTTCGGCGCTTTGCCTTTTTGATATGGTCAGGCATTACCAAACCTGCAGCAGTCACCATCTTGCGGCGGTTCACGTTCTGCATCTGGATAGTGCGGCGCTTCACCTTCTCAGCCATATGGCGAGGCAGGTAGACCACATCAGGATCCTGCTCAGGCGCTTCAAACGATACAGCCTGGCTAAAATCGGTCTTAGCCGAGGTTCTGGTTAACCAGTAAACGTCGTTGCCGTTCCAGCGACCTTTGACAAAACCCACATATTCGGTGCAGCCAGGCTCTATGGTTGTTTCACTCGGCAGCAGCTGACAATCAACGTGCCATACAGCCAGTGCATCGACCTGGTCAGCGCAAACGGGTAAATCGAAATCTCTGCCACGGTTCCAGGCCCGCTGTGCTTCTTCTTTCGTATAAACCTCAGCCTGATCAATGTCGGTGTGATAGCCACACCCATTTTTCCGGTGAAACGAGACATTGCTGCCTACGTTGTCCCGAAGGCATGCCAGATAAAATCTGTTTTTCATGCTGCCACCTCCGGTACAACGCCGTTAGTGGTCAGCACTTTGAATTCGATAACCCAAACCCATGGGTGAGAATCCCAATTTCCATAAATGGATTGCCACAGGTCCTGAAAAGCCACTACGTGAGCAATGTGATTTAAATCAGCGCCTACTAATGACGGCTCAACGCCCTCGGCTTTAGCGTCAGAATCACTGATTGCAATTACGCGCTCTACACGGACACCGGTTATTTCAAGGACGATTCGGCAGGCAGCACGTGGCATGTGGATTGAAGGTATCCAACGCTTCACCATGCAGTGAGCGCCGTCATCAACATCAGCTTTGTAAGTCAGCCTTGTCCCGCAATCTCCGAATGTCTCACGCACCCAAAGGCGATCGCCAACTGCTAAGCAAGGGCCGTATTTTGAAGTCAAAATGTGGTTCATGGTTTCTTTGTAACTGCTACCAATACCGTGAGCCCAACCTTTGCAGCAAAAACCTGTTTTTTCGTTAAAAGTAACGTCTTTGGCAATTCTGCGAGTCTGAGTTTTACGGCCCGCCAAAATGGCTTGCACCATGGCGGTTTTAAATAAAATCGGACGTTCTTTCATGCTGACACCACTGAACTTAATTCTGGCAACACAGCATCTTCGAAACGGACCAAAAGCCTTCTGGATTGATCCAATTGACCGGGTTCTTTTACTTCGAAATAAGCAGGCTCATACTTATAAATGCCAGTTATCTCGCCCTTGGTTAAAATCGACCCTATTGGATATGGAGGCTGAATGTTATTAGAGGCAAACCACTCTTTAACCAGCTCTCTTTGAGCGTTTTCAACGTGGCCTATAAGGTCCTCAATTTCGTCCAAATCTGAACGTTGAAAATCGCACCGGCAGTTTTCTTCTAATGCCTTAGCTAATTCATAACTATCCAAACCGTAGCGATATTCACTGGCAAATTCAGTGGCCGAAAACTGCATGCCTACAACATATTTCTCCACCGCTTGAGCTATTTGCTCCTTGGTAATATTTGGACGCTTTGGCGTGTTGTTGGTTAAATTCACTGGCATGGTTAGGCTCCTTTCATCAGAACTTCGCGGTTACCGTTATGGACTGGGGCAGAGACAACGCCGCAGAACTGAAGCTCTTCCATCAAATGCGCCGCTCTGTTGTAACCAATGCGGAACTTGCGCTGTATGCCGCTTACTGATGCCTTCTGGCATTCGATAACAAAGGCCTTGGCTTCACTGAACAGCGGGTCGGCATCAGAAAGCTGTGTTCTTGGCTTCTCTGCCGTTGTTGGTGTATCCACCGATTTCAGGCTGGCCAGCAGGCTGGTAAGGGTTTGTTTGAACTGACCGGACATCAGAATGAAATCGGCATCCAGGCGACCTATAGTGTCGTCCCAGCCCAGTTCTTCGTTGTCGTTGCAAAGTAGGTCGTGGAATTTAATGCCGGTTAAGCTGCCGTCATCGCGCACGGTAAAGCTGATTTTCTCGTCCTGCTCTAACTGCAGGCGAGTAACCAGCTTGTCTTGCAAGTGGCTTTGCACTTCATCGGCAGATAACAGGTGGTTGATAAACTTGGCCTGAGCTCCTTCTTCATCTGGCGCCTTCAGCACTGCAGAACTACCCAGCGTAATACCAGCCGGCAAATCTTTACCTTGTAGCCAGAAGTGCATTTGTTGGTTTAACTGGTGGTTGTCCAGCAGCGGCATGGCCGGCAGTGAGCCAAAGGCCTTGCGCAGCAGTGCCAGAAACTCTTCGGCCGTTGAGGCGCTGGCCGTGTCGACTATCAGCATACTGGTGCTGCGGTCGTAGTACGCAGTGGTCACAGTCGATTTACTGAAAGCACGTGGCAGCAGGGTCTGGATCAACTCTTCTTTCAAGGCCTGCTTTTCCTTGCGACTAAGCGGACGGCCTTTTTCCTGCTCCATGGCTTCGACTTTCGGCGCCAGTTCCTCATTTACTACAGAAGATGGCAACAGCTTTTCCTGCTTACGAATGCTGAACACCATTAAATCGTTCACCTGGTGGCAATACTCTTTAGTGCCCGGGTGCATAGCAAAGCAAAAACCTAGCTTTAACGCTTCCTGTGAAGTGCAGGGGGTAAACTTGAACGCAGCTAAGGCCTGTTCAATTTGTCCGTGGTCATTATCTAAAGGTTCGGTAATGGCGTACAGCCTGGCGTTTTTAAACCACATGGTTCTGCTCCTGTGTAACGGCAGATAAGCCAGCTCTTGCGCCTTGAGCTATCAGCCAGTTGATTGCTTTTGGTGAAGGCTTAAAACAGCCCTCGTGTACTAATAGCCAGCCGTTTTCGGCCAGTTCGTTAATTTGGTAAACGGCCTGAGCGTGACTGTGGAAAATTCCCAAGCGTTTAATGGCACCGATACCAATCACGGTTTCAGCGTTAATGCAGTTCTGGTCTATCAGGTAAATGGCTGTGCGTTGTTGCAGTGTCAGTTCGCTGTGTGTCTGCACAGCAAAAACTGAAGTAGGGCACAGTTGTGATGTTTGAACCGCGCTCATGCACCACCTCTTAAGAACTGGTGAACATTAGCCAGCGTGCTGGTACGCACTACAGTGACGCCGTTCATGTTGTGATCAATATGCAGAGCAAACCGGCCATCAGAGCCAATAGTGTTCATTTGGTCCATGTAGGTGCGCTGAAACTCTATTGAAGGTAAATAAGCTTTGATGCGGCGCAACAGCCTGTGAGCTGATGCCAAAACGGCTGGGTCCGTATTCAAATCCTCAGCAGTACTCATAAAGCAGCGGAAGCGCAGGCTTAACAACAGCAGCTCTTCCATGGCGTGTTTGCGGCGGTGGGTGGTTTTTGTTAAGACTGACATATTCTCTCTTTTTTGAGATGTTTTTGCGTGATTTGGCTAAATATACGCAAATATCTCAAAAGTGCAACATTAAAATCTCACAAATGAGATAAAGAGCTACTAATTGTCTTATTTGTGAGATATTATTGGTATCTAAGATATGTGGAGGGGCAGAAGTGAGACGCTGCAGCTCAGAAAAAGAGCCATTTCAATCAATAAGTTAACGGAAGTTAAAGAAATATCAGAAGTTTATGAAGCACTTATGCTGGTATTCTTGTTCCAATACTGAAAAAATGAGAGGCATTTATTTCAAAAAGCTGGAGGTAGCTATAGTGAGTTCCGTAAACGCAACAGGAGTTAAACCACCTATCGTGACGTCTGAAGCTGCTGCTTCGGTTGCATCTGCTCCAACTGCTCAAACAACAGGAGTTGTTACAAAACAACCCATGGCAACGTCTGACACGGTGACAATAAGTGATGAAGCAAGACGCCTACTAGACAGCGCTAAAACAGATGATACAGGTATCGAGCCTCCTAAAATGACTACGCTTGATACCGGTATTGAACCGCCAAAGATGTCGGCCAGAGATACAGGTATCGAGCCGCCGAAACAAAACTAAGGTGCAAGAAAATGTGGGGTGACGTACAAAATATACTGATGAGCATTAGCAGCGTAACTTGGGTTAGTTATCTGGTTGCAGCCGTGATCACTTATACAGTGGTAGCTAATGTCTCATACCGGATTTCTGTGTCTGTATGGCTGATTTCAGATCTGGTCAAGGTTGTCGTTACACCCGCAATGTATTCACTGAGCGAGTTGAGTAGAGAAATGACCAGGCTTATCTGGTACCCATCATTCATGCTTATGAGCTTGATATCAATTTACTTCATGTATGTGCTCCATCAGAAGTTCAATTTGGAGCCAGAGGGGGAGTCTAAACAATTATTCTGGGTAATTTTTCTCCTGTTATTTATGAATTTTGTGAGGTTCTTCGATCGAGTTATATTCAACTTTGATTTAACGACTGAGTTATACAAATACGGGATACCAGCTCTGAAAATATGGGTTGCTATTGCAATTTTTCAACACATTTGGTCTATTTGGAAACGCGAACAAGGAGAGTTAAAAATTGGATAAGTTAGTGGTAGCCAGTTTAGTAGTTTTAATATTCGCACTTAGCGTGTTTTTTGGTTTTAAGTTCCTCACTTTAAGAAAAAAGGCTTCGAGATCCATAGAGGATTTGGCGATTGATAAGCTGAGCGCCAGAGCACATCATATAGTGATTGAATTTCTTCGAGTGTACGAGATGAAAAACGATATGCGAAAAGTGGCAGAATTAGAACGCTGTAACAAAATGCTCTCTGATTATGGCAGTAGCTTTAAAATAGAGATGGAAGAACTACTAAAGCAGGAGATGTCAGAAGAGCAGCGGAAGGTAGTTAGGATAGCTAAGTTTAATTAATCAAAGTGTCTTTGCATCATTTTCAGGCTCGCTTTTTACCACTTCGAAGCCGGCGTTTTTCATGCTGTATACAGAGAAATCAACCAGAGTCTGCATAGATACATCAGTATTCAACTTAGCCCAACTCAACTGAGCTAAGTCGACAAAAAGCTTAGAAAACATCTTTTCTAGCTGTTCATGTCTTAGCACTACAGTGTGATTTTCTTCTCCTTTATTCAAAACGTCCTCAGCTAACAAATCTACAGCTCGAAGTTCCTCAAAGCCTTTCAATAACCTCAGGCCTCGCACTAATTCATCCAATTTTTCAAGCTTTATGGACGAGCCTTTGTTGAATCTGGAAAGCATCGACTTGTCTATCTGAATTCCATTTTGTTTACACATACTGCTAAAAGCGTTAGGCGATATGTCTAACTTCTTTAAAATACTAGCTAAGTTTCTAGCAACGATATCCTGAGTATTCATTCAAATGGCCCGGTTAAATACCTGATAGTCAAAACGATCACTTTTGCAACGTGTATACAAATATACACGATATTATCTCTAAAATGAGATTTATTAAACCGGAATTTAATTTACTGGTAATTAATTAGAGAAAAAGTCCTGACCTGCAGGACTTCATCAAAGACTGAAACTAATTAGCCTGAAAAAAGCCCGTGCTTCGACTCAACAGGTGATTCTGAGAGGATATAGTTTTTTACTGTTCCATTTTCATCAAATAGTACTGTGAGAGTTTTCTGTATCCCTGATGAAGAACTGTACGCCCAGGCGGTGTAGATAAAGTAACAGGACGCATTGCAGCTCTGTTCAGTAAATACGTACTTCCACATCTCGTTACCACTATCATGGAATGTAGCGTCAAGTGGGTCACCAAAAGTCGCTCTTACTTGATCTTTGGTCGTAACGCCTTTGACAAGTTTACTCTCTATCGAAGCCTGATTTTCTTCGCTAATTTTTTCGTTTCCAACGCTGGAACAGCCATAAACTACTAAGGTCGCAGCTAAAACTAATAGCAATTTTCTCATTACATTCTCCTTTCTCTCTTGTAGTCAGCAGCAAAATCCAAGTGCCGCAGTAAATTACTTTACCCCTATTGGATAATTACTCAAGTGTGTACCTATTTTGCATGCGCAAAACATGCCTCAGGAAAATTATCAGATGTTGCAAAAGTGAGATAATAATCTTAGTATTACCGTGCAATGTATCAAAAGTGAGATATCGACTTGAGCACCGATGAACTAAGGAAAAAACTGGTTGTAATTCACAGAGGCAGGGGACAGTTAAAAGCGCTGTGTAGAAAAGCCAACGTGGACTACAAAAATGTTTGGAAATTCACGACAGAGGCTGTGAAGAAAATAGACCTGGATATTGCTTCGAAGCTGATCTCAGAAATTCAGAAAACACCGGATAATCAAGAGGAGGCGGCATGAGACAGCAAGTCGTTTCAGTTAAACCACTGCCAAGTGAATTGACCCTACCGTTACAAAGCTTCACGCCGGACGTCATTCAGCAGTGTACTTGCCACTGGTGTGGTAAGCCTGTGCCGGAATCTACTTTGTTTTGCAGCGAGATCTGCAGGAATGAGAACACGCAGCAGGTTCGTCTGAACGGTGGTTTTTGATTGCCAGCATCGTTAAGTGCTTTTGTCAGAGTGCTTACCGATGCTGGTGCTGGGGGCTGATAACAGATGCCTCTGCTAATCAAACCTTCGGTGCTGCATCGCTTTGTATTAACCCAGGTAACAGTGGGTGTTGATTTAGTGTTGACTGCTGGAAAGACAGCACCGTTGTTCGCCGCTAATCCGGCTAAGCGCACGGGGGTCATTAGATGGCCGACAACCCGGCTGATAATGATGTAACCAGTCACTGGGAGGCACCCAGGGTAGTGAACAACAAACACTTCGGCGAAAGCCGATAAGCCAGATAAGCGTTGCCCCAGAGTAGCGGAGTGCTGGTTAGTTTCAGTTTATTGGTTTGGTATCTCTGCCGGGCCTAGGCTGCGCAATGTTGGGGCTAATTGGACGCTTGCGCAGATGCCAAACCAATGAGCTGGTAACCGGAAGGTCTTTCTACGGACACGCCGGGTTAAACAGTGAGAAGCGTAGGCCACAGCTTTAAGTGCGGTGCTGAGCAAAGGCCAGCTCATTCAAGGATTCAACCGAGGCGAGAAGTAAAAGTGTGCGCTGATCCTCGGCAATTTCGCAAAGCCAAACCCAAGTAATTGGGCGCTTAGCTGACTGGCCTGTGTACAGGGCTAGCCACCGGATGGCAGTAACCGGCAAAACAACAGGAGCTGATATGAGTAACACCACACCCATTTTAATGTCTGCTGATAATCCAACAGGCTGGAAGCTCGAAGAATTACTGGCTCAGGTTCGCAAGGAACTGCTGGTTAAAACAGAAAAGATCACAGGTGACGAAAGCACTGAGAGCATGAAAGTACAGTGCAACAACTTATCAATTCTGCGTCAGCTATTTAACGCTGAAGCTTTGCAGCGAGAAAGTATTGCTGTTCTAGAGGCCAAGTCTCCTGATCAAGGCCCAACAGGTCAGGCACGTATTGGAGCCGCTCATGCAAACACGTAGAGCTATGCAGCGCCTGTTTAGCCGCAAGTGCACCATGTTCTCTACCTGGTGTTCGTATCTGGTGTTTCTGTTCGGCTTTATGCCCATGTTCCCACCAGAGTCGACACTGCTAGCCTGGCTGTTCATAGCCGCTACAGTTGCCCTTTTAGTCGTTACGGCGGTTTGGGCATACCTGCTGGAGCAAAACCTTCAATTACTCGAGGGTGAGAAGTGATGCTCAGCCATATCAGCCAGAACCTGCCTGGCATCATCAGGCATAGTCCACAATTCAAACTCTTCAGACATAGCAAAGAGAATATCGGCCTGAGTCATTGCTTGAATTTGGCCGCGGGTCCAGTGGTGCTTTTGCATCAGGAAGTAGTGAACAGCATCAAGCCCAGTGTGATTTTCATATTGCTGCTGTGTTGCCAAGTGGTCGCCAAAAATCGCCAGCGTATAGCCTATACGGGCTTCTTCCAACACTTTGCGGTAAAGGTCACGGTAATAGGGTTTGCGGTCCATGTGCGCCTCCAGTGTGCATTTGGGGGCAACCTGCAGAACGGCGGCAGGTACGACTGCCAGAAAAGCGAAAGCCCTGCTGTAACAGGGCTCTCAAGAACATTAACCACTACGACGAGGTAACCATGTCCTTAGCTACAAATGTAATTGAATTTAGTGAAAGGCGCAAGCCGGAGGGTGCTGTGATTGCAGATACTGACAATGGCTACACGCGAACAGCCAACGAGATACAGGATAGGCTCTGCCAGCTTGATTTAACAGGGGCTCAGTTTCAGGTTCTAAACGTCATTATCCGCATCACCTACGGCTATAACCAGAAAACCAACCGGATCACGAATACCTATGTGGCTGAGCTAACAGGCCTGTCTGAAAAGGCTGTTCGTTTAGCGTTGGCTGAGCTTCAACGTCGCAACATTATTCTGCTTGAAAAATCGGGACTAATGAAACTTGTGGGCATAAATAAGGTGATTAGCGACTGGGTTGTGACCACGGGTAAAAGTGAAAAACAAGCAGAAAAAGGCAAGCAAAGCCGCAGTATTTGCAGCGCTGGAGATGGTACAACGGTTCCGCAAGCACGGTACAACGGTTCCGGCGAAAGACGGTACAACGGTTCCGAAGAGTCGGAACAACGGTTCCTTGAAGATGGTAAAACGGTTCCATTAGAACGGAACTGTAGTTCCAGCACTAAAGACAACACTAAAAACAACTTACTAAAGACAACTAACAAAAGACAAAAAGATAGTAGCGTTTCGGCAGTAAAACCGGACCTTGATTTTTCTTGTTGGCCAAGCGAACCAAGCGAGTCTGTTTTCAGAGACTGGAAAACCATGCGTACCGCAAAAAAAGCACCTGTCACTCAAACCGTGATTAATCGGCTGGCCAAGCAGATCGAGCTGGCTTTTGCCAACGGCATGACAGTGGACGATGTGCTGGCCGAATGCGTTAGCCGTGGTTGGACTGGGTTTGAGTATGCATGGTTGAGAAGACCAGGCTCATCAGTGCAGAGCCGGTTCCCGCATGAGTTCCATGGTCAAAATTACGAAGGGGGTGCGCTGTGAATCTATTGAGCTTTGTGAATTCTATTCCTGAAAAGCCGGAGCAGGGCAACTGCCAAAAACACGGCGCCTTCGATTTCAGATACCAAGCCATGGGTGACAGGTTTGTCGTGCTCACCGCTTGCAGTTTGTGTGCTGCAGAGAGCTCCGCTAACCAGTTGAAAATTGACGAGCAAAATGCCGCCAAAGCTGCCAAGGCTCGGCTAGAGCGAAGCCGCATTGAAGCCGGTGTTTCGCCACGGTATGCACAGGTGACTTTTTCTGATTACCGAGTTGAATCTCAGGATCATGCTGTGGCGCTACAGGAAGCCATGGATTTTACCAGACACATTAGAAGCGGTGGTAATGGCAACCTGATCTTTAGTGGTCGGGTTGGTACCGGTAAAACCATGCTGGCCAGCGCCATGATAAATGAGCTAATGCCGCATAAGAGGTGTCGGTTGGCTTCTTTAAGTAGCCTGGTGCGTGAGCTTAAGGACAGCTGGGGCAAAGGCGCTTCAATGTCCGAAACCATGCTTCTAAAACATCTGAGCGAACTTGATTTACTGATCATCGATGAGGTTGGTCAGCAGCGCGGTACCGAAACAGAAATTCTGTTCGTGTTCGACATTATCGATGGCCGCTATAAAAACATGCTGCCAACAGTACTTATCAGCAACCTGGATAAAACTGGCATACGTGAAGCGATTGGCGATAGAGCTTTTGACCGCTTACGCCAGGATGGCGGCAAAGTGGTCGCGTTTAACTGGGGCAGTATGCGGAGCGCCATTTGACCTTTGTGAGTTTGGCAGCGGATCCGGCTTTGGCTGAAGTTGAAGCGGTAAACAAGGTGGCTTGCCTTTGGCTTCATAGCTGGCGGAACAATCTCATGGCCAAGCCGGATATAGATCGAAAGTTAGCAGCAATGCCGGAACCAGAGCGCGGCCGCATGATTGAAGCGTTAAACCGTAATAAAAAGCTATTTAAGCAGGGGGCGTAATGCAGTCGTTATCTGTCGTTATATCTGATGCAGCTATCACCCGGCATGCAGCTGATGCTGATGTTGGCGAACTGCGTGATCAGCGTCACCCGTTACTGCTTCGGTACCGTTCTGGCCGTCAAAAGGCCACCTGGTATTTAGTACACTACCAAAACCGGACAAAGAAACGCCACCGCTTGGGCTACTGGCCAACACTGAAAACCAAAGATGTGGTGGCAATAGTGCCGGACGTTCTGGGTCGGCTCAGTGCTGGCCATACCGTAAAAACAGGCACCTTTGAAACTGTAGGCCAACTGCTGGAATGGTACCGCGGCAGAACGGCCAAAGAAGTGACGAAATCGCCTGAGTGGCGCAGGGCTGTTGAAAGTGCCATTGATGCTCACTTGTTACCACTGCTTGGTACCTTGCCTGTTGGCCAACTGACTAAAGCGGTGCTTGATACTCAGTTGATCCTGCCTTTGGTTAATTCTGATTTAAAACCATCGACTATGCGCAAGTACTGGGGAACCTTAAAGACAGCCGTAAAACTGGCTGCAAAGCTGGAGTTACTGGCGGCTGACTACATGGCAGGTATGAAGTTTGTCGACCATGTAACCAAGCGGATCAAGCCGAAGGAAAGCCGATTGCGTGTAACCAGCCTGCCACTGGTGTGGGAGCAACTGCAACGTGCCGCTGTGGATGGTTGGGCGCTGGTATGGCTGATGCTCTTGTTTGGCACTCGCATTGGTGAGACACGGCAGCTTCGTTGGTCGTACATCGATTTTACTGCAGGCATGGTGGCTATTCCGGCGCAGATCACAAAAACCGATGTAACTCATGTACTACCTGTTACTGCGCTTGCCAAAGAGTTTCTGGATAAGTTCAGGAGCGTTAGGGAGTCATTCGGTATTTATTCTGATTTTCTATTTCCAGCCGGTACCGAGGCGATCAGTAGCCAGGCAGCACAGAAGCATATTCAGTTAGTGAGTAAGGGCAAATGGTCGGCCCACGATTTACGCAAAATGGCCCGTTCAGCCTGGGCAGAGTTGGGTATTGATTACTGGATGGCCGAGCGCTTACTGAACCACAAGCCTAAGGGATTGGATGCTGTATACATCAAAACTGAAGCGTTATCAGAGCGGTTAAAAGCCGTGAACGTGTACCACGATTGGTTGATAAAGCAGGGTTTAACTGTGTGCACAGTGCAGGCATTAAAAAAAGCAGTGAATGCTTAGCGGCCTTTACTGGCAGGCGTTTCAGAGAATTCAGATTTTTCAGCCGTGGAAACGTCCAATTGATAAAAGATGTTGTTTACGTAGGCACAGTGCAGGCATTGAAGTAACGAATAAAGTGCTGTATTGCGAAGCTGGCAAGGGCTTAAAGGCAGTCTGGAATTAAACCGTCTGAACATTATTAAATTGCAAAGGAGGTAAGTATGACGCCTTTATCATTCAAAGGTTACGGTGTTAGAGGTAGTCCGGTCACCGTCATTGCAGAGCGTATTACTCATTGGAAAAAGTATGAATCCAACGGCAACTACGGGACTGAAATTCATCTGGACTCCGGTAATTCTGTTCTGGTTGGCGAATGGTATCTGGACGTAGAAAAAGCGTTTATAGCGGCTACGGGGGAAAAATAATGCTGATTGTGGGGATTGATCCGGACACCAAAAAGCACGGTGTTGCTGTAGTAAAGGACGGCATCATTCAGCAGCTTTACACGTTGGGCAACAAGTCGCTGATCGAACTTCTGACTGATCTAGCTCGTCAGCACCAGCTACGGATCAAGATGGAGGACATCAATGCGTTTAAACCTGTGATCCATCGCTCGGGCCAGAGCCGGAATCAGATGATGAAGATTGCACAGAACATCGGCGCTGTGAAATATGCAGCCGAACTTTTAGTGCATGAGCTTGCATCGGCAGGTTTCTCTGTCGAAATGGTATTGCCATTACAAGGTGCCAGAAGCGGCAAGCGTTATAAGTCAGATGCGTTTAACCGGCTAACTGGTTGGAATGGTAAGAGCAATGCTGACAATCGGGATGCCGCCATGATAGCGCTGTATGGACAGCCGAAAGGGGGGATCAGTGGCATTTTTACTGGCAAATGATTTTCAGCAGTTGGCCCTGCTATTTATAGCTACATTTGGCAATGTGTTCCTTCTGGGGTTTAGCAGCCAGATTGTGCGTGACCAGAAAATTGCACTGGCCTTTACCGTGAGCTGGGGGATTACCTGGTGCCAGTTCTCGTTCGCCCGGATATCAGCAACTACAGTAGACGCTGATCTGGCGATGTTCGTCAGCGGTTGGGGTGGTTCATTAGGTATTGTTTCCAGCATCCTGTTTTATCGTTGGTACCAGGCGAGGGGCAAGCGCTATGGTTAAGGAACGGGCCAACTTGCATGGTGGGTTTATCATTCGCACTGTGCGGAAGTACCGGGCCATGAGCCAGCAAGAGGTTTGCTTTTTATACGGTATCAGCGAAAAGACGCTAAGCAACTGGGAGCGGGAACGAAACGATCCGCACTTCGGCCACGTGCAGGCTATCTGTGAAGACATACTTAAAGTTGAATTAATTGACGCCATTACCATGGCCTTCGACGAATTAGAAAAACAAAAGCAGGAGGCAGCATGAACATTAAGCAGCTAAGAGCCGAACTAAGAGCCTGGGGTCGCTACTGGGCATCTAAAGAAGAACTGCAGGGCTATGCCAGCACATCAGTTACTGAACGTTGCTGCGAAGTGATGCGAACGGGCGTCTGGATCAGTTCAGATAAGCACTTATTCAGCCACCAGAGTGACAGTATATTGCCGCCAGAGTGGATTAATTCACTGAGTTCTAAAATTGACAAATTGCCACCAAATTATATATCCGTTATAAACTCTGTATACGTTCGAGGCTTTGCTGCGAAAGGAGTCTTGTTGAGAACATTGAGCTATGCTGAGATAGCACTGTTAGGGATGATTGTTGAATGAGTATTGATGATACTGATGACGTTGGTTTTCTGAGATTGAGAAGAAATATTATATTTTTGAGTTTAACCATATTATTTTTTGAACTAGTAGGACTTAAGGTAACAGAGCTTTCTCTCTTAGGTAATAAGGTCTCTATAGAGAACCCATGGGTTATAGAGTTTTCTTTGGTTGTTTTTTACTCTTATTGCCTAATTAGGTACCACCAAATATACAAGAGTGATAGGAGGGGCATAATCCTTGACACGGCGAAAGGTGCCTATAAAGCTAACAAATACACAATGGTCGACGCTATAGGAAACTACTCAGAAATACCGATTATTGGTTGGAAAGCAAAAGCTAACTATGTAGTGAGAAGCAGTCTACATTACATTTTTAGAGAGCCTGCATATTCAAACATTGAATTTCCACTGCATCTTGCAATCACATCCGGCCTTATTGTTATTGTCGTTAAACTTACAAAGTTTACATGAAAATAAGGACAAGTAATTTTGTTCCCTGTTTTTCCCCACTAAAATCGTGTGATTTTATCTAAACTGGTCAGACATTATTTAGCAGGAACCCGCTCATAAGGCGGGTTTTTAATTGGGTAATGCTTAAGCTATTGAACCAATTTCCAAGTGTATTTATAACTTCGTTACTCACGGCTATTTCCTGTTGGTTATATTGTGGTTTTTTTTGGTCTCAATAGCCAGACAGCGGTATTTAAGTGTTATAAAAGATCTGTTTCCTCTTTAAATCCAAACCAAAAAGCTGTTATAAATGCTATGTTTATAAAAAATAAACAAATTAACAGGTCAGGCTTTTTGCTGTTAGCAAAACCTGAATCAGCTTTATTAGGTATATTGTAGGTGAAATATGAAAGATATTTTTCAGAATCTGATAGTCACAGTAGTAGTGTCCGGCTCAATTTCTTTTCTTGTTAACATTTACAATGAGGCGAATAAGTTGGAATTTCCTGCAACAAACGTACAGTTGGAGCGACTTCTTGAAGTGGTAAAGACTAATCCTGAACTTTCGGGACGATTAGCTATCGCTTTAGAGGATGAAAAGATATCTTATGCTGAAGCCGCAGGTATTGTTGCATCTGTTGAGTCAGGTGCAGAGAGGAAGCAGTTAATTGAAGATCTGAAGCTATTAGCAAAATAATCTAATACCAGTAATTTTTTACCTGTTTTTGCCCGTTAAAATCGTGTAATTTTATCTAAGCTGGTCGGAAATGAATCAGCAGGAACCCGCTCACAAGGCGGGTTTTTTGTTGCCCATACGTAGCCTGTCCCATTCGCCCCATACTTATTGTTTGGGGCTTTTTTATTGGTGGTTTATGAAGAACCTGAAAGCTGCATTGTTAGCCGCTGGTATCAGTGGTGCTGTTGCTCTGTCAGGTGCTGTGCTTATCGCTCCATACGAAGGGAAGGTAAACGAGGTCTATTTGGACCCGGCTAATATCCTGACCAGTTGTTACGGACACACAGGTAAAGAATTAAAGCCAGGCATGAAGTTCAGTGATGACCAGTGTCTCCAGCAATTAGCCAGCGACTTGGTAGAGCACAACAAGCAGCTATTATCAGTCGTCAAAGTGCCGCTATCTGAAGGCGAACACGCTGCATATCTGTCGTTTGTCTACAACGTTGGCATAGGACAGTTCCGCAAATCGACGCTACTTGCGAACCTCAACGAGGGGTTTCGTGTATCTGCATGTAACCAGCTCATGCGCTGGATCTACATCAAAGGCAAAGAATCCAACGGATTACGCACACGCCGTGCTGCTGAGCGAAAGATGTGCCTCAAGGATTTACAGCAATGAAAATTAGTTTAACGGGGGCGTTATTGATTGTTGCCGGCATAGCTATGGCTGGCTTAGGTCTGACAGTCTGGTCGCTCAATTCAGAGCTTACTACTCAAACCAGTTTGGTGACTAAACAGGCTGGACAGTTAGTTAACAAACAACTGGAAGTAGACGCCTTGGCCGCTGAAGTTAAAAACCTGAACGAGCAGGCTCAAGCGTTAGTAGATGAACAGTTGTTGGTTGCTCAATTAAATACAGAGCACCAGCAATCAGAAACCCAGATCAACGAACAGCACTTAGCTGTGATGATTAACAGTAACGAACTGAAGGTATCTGAACATGATCCTACTCGAGCGTGGGCTAATACTGCTTTGCCTGATGCTGCTGGTCAGTTGCTCCAGCAAGCCAGTGGAAGTTCGCACTATCACAGTAACAAAAACAGTGACGGTACTACCACCAGCAAACTTTCTACAATCGGGCTGCGCACTGCGGCCCTTTAACGGTACAACCAATCACGATCACCTGCAGTACACGCTGCAACTGATCACCGATATCAAGTTATGCGATACGGATGTGCAGCGATACCGCAAGTGGCGGGAGGCTCAAGTATGCAACCAGGATTCAAAGTTATGTCAGACAAAGCAACAGCCGTAAGTTCATATGCTACAGCCGGTACGACTGCAGGCCTTGGCTTCATGAGTTTGTCTGAGTGGGCAATAGTGATTGGTATTTTCGCGACACTTGCCACCTTCGGTCTGAACTACTGGGTTCAAACACGCAACCTGAGGATGGCAGAGCGCGAGCATCAGGCCCGCATGGCCCAGCTTGAGAAGAACAAGACTTAAATTTATGCCAGCTAAGCCGCCAAGACCATGCCGCCAGCCATTTTGCCCAAACAAGACGGTTGAAGCGCACGGTTACTGCGAACAGCACAAAGATAAGGCTGTTCACTGGCAGAACAACCGCCACAGTGAAAAGCGCACCCGGGGCCGCAAGTGGCAAGCAACCCGGGAAAGAATTCTAAGACGTGACAATGGCCTGTGCCAACCATGTCTTTTAGCCGATCGGTTAACGCCTGCAACTCAGGTCGACCACATCCAGCCGTTGTCTGATGGTGGCACCGACACCGACGCAAACCTGCAGGCGATCTGCAAGCCATGCCATGACGCTAAGACCAGGCAGGAGGCTGAGCGTGGGCGGCAGCGCTAACTCAGTGCCAGCCCCAGCGTTGCGTGGGATGGGTAGGGGGGATCAAATCTCTGGGGCTTTTTCGTCCGGACACCGATCCCGCCATCAGATTTTTATTTTCGCGAAAAATGAAATTAAAACTGGAGGGCGCTGAGCATGGCGGGAGTACCCGGCCGCAGCGGCCGAAAGCCAAAACCCGTTAGCCTGAAAGTTATTCAGGGTAATGCAGGTAAGCGGCCACTGAACACAGATGCACCTGAGGGGGAACCTTTAGCATCGGTGCCGGAATGTCCGATATGGCTATCAGGTATTGCTGTTGATATGTGGAATGCCTTGGCCGAATGGTTGGTGAAATCCAAGATCCTGACGGGGACGGATATTCACAACCTTGAGGCTTTCTGCAGTGCGTACAAAAGGTGGCGTGAAGCCGAAGAACATTACGCTAAGCACGGCCCTGTGGTACCAGGCGCAACTGGCGGCCCCATTAAAAACCCTTCAGCCACAGTTATTAACGAATGTCTCAAGCAGATGGCAACTTATGGCGCCGCATTAGGGTTAGATCCGGCCAGTAGGGGCCGCTTCGGTGCCGGTTCTAAGCAGCCTGAAGATAATCCGTTTGCAGCACTGCTTAAAAAAAGAGGCGCTAAGTAGAGAATGAATGGCCAGTTATCCAAACGTCAATGCGGCGAACAAGTATGCCCGGGATGTGATAACGGGGAAGATCTCTGCGTGCAAAGAGGTTCGACAGGCCTGTCAAAGGCATATTGATGATCTAAAAGCCTCTGAGAAGCGGGCTTTCCCTTATAAATTTGACAGAGACGCAGCAGAACATGTCTGCGATTTCGTCCAACTGCTACCACACACAAAAGGTAAGTGGGCCAGAGAACGGCAACTCATTAAGCTGGAGCCGTGGCAGAAGTTCATATTCTGCGCTGTCTTTGGGTGGCTGAAAAAGAAAGACGGCTTACGACGATTCTCTGAAGCGTACTGTGAGATACCGCGTAAAAATGGTAAGTCTGTTATTGCTGCTGGCGTTGGCAATTACATGCTATGTGCAGACGGTGAGTATGGCGCCGAAGTTTACTGTGGTGCAGCTACTGAAAAGCAAGCATGGGAGGTTTTCCGGCCAGCGAAAATCATGCTGGAGAAATCTCCACAACTTACCGGCTTGTTAGGTATAGAGATCTGGGCGAAAAACATCAGCATTCCTGGCGATGGTTCACGATTTGAACCACTGATCGGCAACCCGGGTGACGGTAGTTCTCCAAGCTGCGCACTAATTGATGAATTTCATGAGCATGACGGTCCCGAGCTCTACGAAACGATGATCACTGGCATGGGCTCAAGAGAACAGGCCCTTGCATTCATCATCACAACAGCCGGCTTTAATCTGGCTGGACCTTGTTATGAAAAGCGTCGTCAAGTTCAGCAAATGCTTGACGGTGTTATGCCAAACGATGAACTGTTTGGGATTATCTGGACGCTTGATGCTGGTGATGACTGGAAAGACCCGGCTAATCTGCGAAAAGCAAATCCAAACATTGGGATATCAGTCAGCCAGGACTACCTGATCAAGCAACTGCGGGACGCTATTCGCTACCCAAGCAGAACCAATAGCTTTTTAACCAAGCACCTGAATATTTGGGTTTCAGCCCGTTCGGCCTGGTTAAACATGGCGGATTGGCATGCTTGTGGTGACACCAGCCTCACTCTGCAGGATTTTGCAGGCAAGCGCTGCACCTTGGGGGTCGACTTGGCCAGTAAAACCGATATAGCAAGTTTGTCCCTGGTGTTTGATGAAGTGCTTGAGTCTGGCCGAATCAAATACACCACGTTTACCCGCAACTACCTGCCTGAAGGTGCGTTGGAGCGAGCTGGTAATAATCGCTCGGCATACGAGAAGTGGGTAAATGAGGGCAGGTTGACACTAACTGACGGTGAAGAAATTGATTTCGACCTGATCAGGGAAGAAATAAAAGACCTCAGCGAAATTTTTGATATCACGGAAGTTGCCTACGACCCATGGCGTGCTACCCAACTGGCGCATCAGTTGATGAAAGACGGCGCTGAGATTGTTGAGTACCGCAACACAGTACAAACCATGAGTCCACCAATGCGGGAAATGGAAGCAGCCATTACTGGTAAACGGTTCGTCCATGATGCAGATCCACTGCTTACATGGATGGCCAGTAACGTGACAGCGAAAGCTGATGCCAAAGAAAACATATACCCGCGTAAAGAGCGGAACGAGTACAAAATAGACGGCATTGTGGCCACATTGATGGCTATAGGGCGGATCCTGACCAGAGCTGTCGAAATGCCAAAAGAATCAATTTACGACACCTCGGACGTAACATGCTGATACCCATTTTTTTGTTTGTGCTGGGCCTTGTGGGCGCCGGCTTAATTAGCTTTGGCGTTTGGTTGCTTAACAATCCGGCCGGCTACATCTGTATTGGTATTTTTTGCATGATTGCCAGTTACCTGTACACCAGGCAGTGGGCCTACCAGCAAAATAAGAAGTCGCAACCTAAGGCGGAATAATGTTTTTACCTAACTTGTTCGGCACAGATAAGGGTGTTACAGCCCGGCAGAACTTCACAAGCTGGATCAGCTCTATGGGAAGTCGCCAAAGTAGTGCTGGCGTCATGGTTAACACTGAATCTGCAATGGGGGTAGCAGCTTTTCGAGCGTGTGTGACTCTTCTTGCTGAAAGTATTGCCCAACTGCCTTGTGAGCTATACCGCCGAACTGCTGACGGTGGCCGGGAACGCGCAACAGATCATCCAGTTTATAACCTGATCCACAGTAGCCCTAACCGCAAAGACACCAGCTTTGAGTATTACGAGCAGGCACAGGGTTCGCTGGGTATTGAAGGCAATCATGTTGCGTTAATCGACCGCGATAGTTACGGCTATCCAAAAGAGCTGATCCCGATTAACTACAACAAAGTGAAGGTACTTAAAGGTTCTGATGGTATGCCGTATTACCGGCTGCTGGATCTAAATGAAACTGTGCCTATGCATATGATCCACCACATCAAGTACTTCAGTTTGGATGGTTATGTTGGTTTATCACCGCTGCAAACCAACACAGACACAATTGGCTTGACCATAGCTACAGAACAACACGCAGCAGCAGTCTTTCAGCGGGGCGCCACGATGTCTGGCGTTATTGAACGGCCAGCTACGTCTGCAGCAATTAGCGATCAAACAAAGGTAGACGCCCTACTAAACAAGTTTACAGAGCGCCATGGCGGTGGCCTGCGCAACGCATTTAGTGTTGCATTATTGCAAGAGGGCATGCAGTACAAACAGTTGGCAATGGACAACGAAAAAGCCCAGCTCATAGAAAGCCGAAACTTTGGTGTAATTGAAGTGTGCCGGTTGTACAAGATCCCTCCGCACATGGTGCAGCATCTGGAAAAAGCCTCTTTCAACAATATTGAGCATCAAGGGTTGCAGTACGTTATCTACACTCTGCTGCCATGGGTAAAGCGCCATGAAGCGGCAATGATGCGCGACCTACTGTTGCCCGACGAACGCAACAACTATTACATCGAATTCAACATTTCCGGATTGCTGCGTGGTGATCAGAAATCACGCTATGAAGCTTACGCCATCGGCCGGAACTGGGGCTGGTTGTCAGTAAACGACATTCGCCGCCTGGAAAATATGCCACCAATACCTGGTGGTGATCGTTACTTAACTCCGCTCAATATGGTGGATTCAGCAAATCTTCAAAATTCAATGAACGCTACGCCTGAGCAAATGAAAGAAATCGAGGGAATATTATGTCGCGTATGATCAACTTTCCGCATATAGCGGCCATGGTTTTTGGTGCGCCACTGTACGCAACCTCAGAACTGGTTAACGCTGTAAAAGCAGTTTTAGAACCGCGCTTATTGGGCCGAACTACGACTGATGTAGAACTGGCCGAAGAAATTGTCGGCATTGCGATGGGCCGGGACGAAGAACGTCAGTTGCAAGGGGTGACCATTGCTGGAAATATTGCCGTTATCCCGGTGCACGGTATTTTAGTTGCTCGCCGGGGCTCTATTACCGCTACCTGTGAAGAACTGCTGTCGTATGAGCGTTTAAGAGAGCAAATTGCCGCCTCGGTAAACCATGAGCTGGTCAAAGAAGTTGTTTTGGACTTTCACACTGGTGGCGGTCAGGCTATTGGTTGCGCAGAGCTTGCCGATTTTATCCGAGCCTGCACTAAAATAAAGCCAATTACGGCGCTGGTTAACTTTGCAGCTTACAGCGCCGGTTATATGTTGGCCGCGGCCTGCAGCAAAATCATTGCCAGTCCTACTGCTGGCGTTGGTTCAATCGGTGTAATCATCGAAACCTATGAAGTCAGTAAGTGGGAAGCGGAAGTGGGTATCAAATACAATACCTTCTATCGTGGTAGCCACAAAAACGACTTTTCTCCCCATGAAGAAATTACAGATCAGGCCGTGTTAGAAATCGAAAAGCGGTTAGATCAAGCCTACAGCCTTTTTGTAAATTCAGTGGCCAAACACCGGAACCTGAAAGCAGACGATGTAATTGCTACTGAGGCCCGACTATTCAGTGCTGAAGAAGCGTTACAGCTGAAACTTATTGATGAAATTGCGCCTGCACAGGATGCAATTAATGCCATAGCAATGGCCTATTTACCAAAAAATGGTGGCCGCAGTATTCGTGCCCAGGCTTCTGCTATTAACTCAAGTTTGACGCTCTAGCCACGCGGCGGAGCAGCATAACCAAGCGCCTAACGGCGCTTTTTTTGTAACTAAAAAAGGTGAAATACCATGTCTAAAGTATTAGAACTCCGCCGCAAGCGCGCTGAAATCAACGCAAAAATTCAGGCTATTGCGGCCATTGAACAAGCTGACGGCCAGTTAAATGCCGAACAACTAGCAGAGTTTGATCAGCTGTCAGCCGAGTTTAAACAACTGGGTGATCAGTTAGGCCGTTTGGAGCAGGCAGAGCAGATGGCTGCAGCCACAGCGGCACCTGTCGCGGCATTTGGCAATAAAGCCCCTGCAGCTCATGTGAAGCAAGAGCCTAAGCAGTACCTGGGGGCAAAAGTGTCTCGCATGGTGATGTCTATTGCCGCGTCAAAAGGAGATCTGCCGGATGCCGCTAAATTTGCCCGGGATGAAATTGGCGATAATGACGTGGCTATGGCTATTGAAACCTCAGCCGGTAGTGGCGGAGCGCTGGTGCCACAGAACATCCATGACGAAGTGATTGAGCTGTTGCGTGCCCGTACCGTGGTCCGCCGCCTTGGTGCGCAAACGGTGCCGCTGCCAAACGGTAATATGTCTTTACCGCGCCTGGCGTCCGGCGCTACTTCGGGCTATGTAGGCGAAGGAACGGATGTGAACGGTACTGAATCTGATTTCGACGATGTCAAACTGAACGCTAAAACCATGATTACTCTGGTACCAATTAGCAACCAGTTGATCGGCCGCGCCGGGTTTCAGGTCGAAAACTTGGTATTGAATGACATTTTAGGCGCCATGTCAGTACGTGAAGATAAAGCTTTCCTGCGTGATGATGGTACATCCAATACACCCAAAGGCTTTAAGAAAACAGCGACCGATGCCAGCCGCACGCTGGCTTGGGCTGGTACCGCCGACCTGACCACTATTGATGCCTGGCTTGACCAACTGATCCTTATGTTATTGCAGTCTGACAGCCTGCTGATACGCCCTGGCTGGTCACTTTCTCCACGTAGCTTTATCAAGCTGCAGGGTTTGCGTGATGGCAATGGCAATAAGGCTTATCCTGAGATGGCTCAGGGCATGCTGAAGGGGTATCCAATCGTCCACAGCACAACCATTCCGGTGAACCTGGGCACGGGCAGCAATGAGTCTGAAATCTACTTTGCCGACTGGAACGATGTGATCATCGGCGAAATGGACAATATGACCATCGATTTTAGTAAGGAAGCAACTTACAAAGATGGCAGCGGCAACCTGGTATCAGCGTTTGCTCGCAACCAGTCATTGGTACGTGTAGTAGCAGAGCATGACGTGGGCTTCCGCCATGTAGAAGGCTTAGCCCTGGGTACCGCTGTTACCTGGTAATCAATATCGAATGGGCGGCTTAGAGGCCGCCTTTTTCATTCACAAAAATATAGGTAGTCATCATGGCCGCTACAAAAAATGAAGATAAACCAGCTGAAAAAGCTGAAAACAAAAACGTAACTGTCACTTTTACTAAGCCTTGGGGACGTTACAGCCGTGGCGATGTGGCTGGTTTCCCGCAGAAACAGGCAACTAAGCTTGTAGAGGGAATTAAGGTCGCCGTCTCAGGCACTGAGTTAAAAGAAGCCTCTGAATAACATAGAAAAAGTACAAACCTAAGCCGGGGCAAACGCTCCGGCTTTTTATTTGAAAAACATGCTCACTGACATTAGGAACTACCAATGATTGATCTGGCGCTGATTAAAAAACACCTGCGTCTTGATTCGAGCTTTGATGATGGCAGTGAAGATGATTTTTTACTGAGTCTGGCCGAAGCAGCTCTTAAACTTGCAGAGCAAATAACGGGGACTTGTTTTATTGCACGGGAAGAAACATTAGTCCTTGACGGTTTTCCAGCAGGCTCAACTCTAATTGAGCTGGAGTGGACGCCAGTTCAAAACATAACCTTAGTTGAGTATACCGATGCACAGGGCATCAGCCAGGAACTGGACGTTGCAACACTCAGGTTAGACGCACGGAAAAGAGTTTACCCAGTATTACTGCCGCCTTTTGGTCAGAGCTGGCCGCGAACTATTGCGGAGCCTGAATCTGTAACTATAACCGCTGAAGTTGGCTTCGACATATTGCCGGCTACTGTCCGTAGCGCAGCTTTATTGATTATCGGTCATTTGTATGAAAACAGAGAGGCGAGCACAGCCGTTAATGTTGGTGAGTTGCCAATGGGGGTCTTCATGCTGTTAAACCATTACTACATACCAAGGATCGGCTAATGCGTGGCGGCGGTTTACGACACAAGCTCGAAATTTTCAGCGAAGCTGGCGCCCGTGACGCCAGCGGCCAGAAAACGAAAGTGGCCACGAAAATTGGTGAATTAAAGTGCGAGCCACTATCGGCAACTGAATCAGCAAAGAAAATAGCTGCTGGGATAGCTGTTGCCGGGCAAATTATGCTGAGAACCCGTTACTACCCGCAAATTAAGGCTAACTTATCAGCCAGCTATCAGGGGCTGATGTACAAAATAACCAAGGTAGATAACACGAAAAATTTAAACCGTGAGCTGATTATCGTACTGGAGCTTCCTCGTGTCTGATGCAGCGCCTATTGAGTTCACAATACGGGATTACCTACTGGCGCAGCCAGAAATACAGGCTCTGGTGGTCGACCGGATTACACCTGTCTATCCGGATGAAGATGCCGAATTTCCATACATCATTTACCAGGCGAGCAAGCCAAAGCGGCAGCGCGATTTAGACGGTGAAAAGTCGGACATTGGTGACTTTGTTATGACATTCAAACTGGTTGCTGAAAACTTTGTTCAGTTAAAGCTACTGGTAAAAGAAGTCACCACAGCGCTCGAGGATTGCACCGATGCTAACGACCATTACGCCTTCATTAATATCGACGTGGAGGAGGTTGATCAGGAAGGGGACCCGGAACAGTTGTGGGTTTCGTCAGACCTGGTTAGCGAAATTACCTTTAAGTACATGAGTTGATCATGGCTAACAAAATTACATTCTCGCTCATTGGTTTTAATGAAGTAAGGCGAAAGCTCGCCCTGGTAAAAGCTGAGGTAAGAGGTAAAGCCACCAGATCTGCCTTGCGCAGAGCGTCTGGCATTCTGGTGCGTGCCGCAAAGCAAAAGGCGTTAGCTCTAGATGACCCAAAAACTGGTCGCAGAATAGCAGACAATATTCGCCTTCAATTTGGTACCAAAGTTTATCGCCAAACAGGCAAGCACCTATATCGGATCGGCGTTGCGACGAACTTTAAAAATATTCCATCAGGGAACCCGGACACTGGGCCAAAGGGGAACACCCCTCATTGGCACTTCATTGAGTTCGGGACAAAGTTCGTTCGTGAACAGCCATACATGCGCCCAGTTTTCAGCGCAAATACTAACCAAGTAATTAACCGTTTCAGCATTGAGCTCAATAAAGAACTTGATAAAGCGTTAAAGCAATAAAGGAGTTACCACCATGTCTCAATTAACCAAGGGCACTCAGGTCTATTTCATTGATCCTGATGCAGAAGTCGGTCAAGAAGTTGTAAAAATACCAGGCCTTACTCAGTTTAACCCGGGTGGTTCCCCTGCGGGCCAGGTTGACGATACTGATTTAGAAGATGAAGCTATGCGCTACAAAAAAGGCATGCCGACACCTGGTCAAGCGTCTGGCTCTGTTAAGGCTGATCCCTCTATAGATGCTCATATCCGTTTGGCTGAGCTGGCTGATGAGGAAACCGAAAGGAATATTCAGTTTATTGTTGGCTGGGCCGATGGTAAAAACATCGCACCTGTCGTTACATCTGGTGCCCTGAAATTACCGAACACCCGTACCTGGTACATATTTGAAGGCTACGTGGCCGACTTCCCGTTTGATTTTGCGATCAATGCAGTTGTTCAAACTGCTTTATCTATCCAGCGCTCCGGTAAGGGCCAATGGAAAAGGAAAGGCCGACCTGCAGACGAATACACTCCAGCTTAATAAGGTAATCAATGTATGTCGCTTTTAACTAAAGATTTACTGGCCAGTAGCCGCAGCTTCACAGCTGCTGCGCCTGTTCAGCGTGAAATTAAATGGTATGTGACAGACGACGAAGGCAATGAAACTGAGCTTTCAGCCACCGTTTATGTCCGTAAAAAATCATTTGCCACCGTGAATACAGAAGCAAAGTTTCAGGCAAATGACGGTGTAATGGTGGCGCGCATTTGTGCCAGCATTGTGAATGAGCAAGGACAGCCACTGTTCACCCCGGAAGACCTGATGGGTAATTCTGGTCGAGAACTGGCAGATGATGAAGTAGAGCACGGCCCAATATGCGAAAGCCTGGGGATGGCTTTGTTGGCTGCAATTTGGGAGGTAAATGGCCTATCTAAAAAGCCTGACCCAAAGCGCTCACTGAAGAAGACGAATTCTGGTGCGAACTCGTCCTCGCAGGAGTCGGCGGCAAAACAATAGAAGAAGCTCAGAACAACCTGAGTTACGAAGAAACCATTATCTGGGCATCGTATAAGGAAAAGTACGGCTGCTTAGCTATGCAGCACCGCATGGAGTTAATAGCAGCACATCACATGGCTCTAGTACACCACAGTGCTGGCGGCAGTGAAAAGCCGCTTGAACATTTCATGGTTGCAACACCGAAAGTTGAGGAAGAATTAACTCTTGAGAATGCAATGAAGGACTGGGGCTAGATTTTATAATAGTATGTAACCATAATGGGTATTCTTAATTTAGGAGTACTTCTATGGTTCAAAAAGATTGTCTGTTATTTGTTCATGATTCTGGTTTTGATGCAGCTGATATTTGGAAAAAGAGAAAATTCGTTTTAAACCTAAGTAGCTTTTCAGACCTTATGAATGTAACTCATGTAATATTATCGGCGAGTTCTTTTCAAGGGGCTTTTGAGGTCAAGTTCTTCGAAATAGAGCCAAAGACTGACGATTTAAAAGTGCTTGTTCATTTTTCCAAATATTACAAACATAAAGTTTCAGGTGGGGTTGTTAAAGATTTAGTTATTAATCCTCAAATTAGTAATGGTATTTCTGGGGCATGTACTTTTAATCAAAATTACGACCCTAATGTATTCGATGTAGTTGATTTTCCTGAACTCAGTCCGACAACTGATTTAAAGTCTATGCAAGAGAACATTAAGAAACTGTACGGCCAAGATGTAGAAGTAACCATTACTCTTAAGAGTTAGTTGAATTTATAAACAACAACCCGCTTCGGCGGGTTTTTTTATGGGAAAAATATGTCAACACGCAGCATAGGTAACCTGACGTTAAACGTCATTGCCAATACCGGCAGTTTTGAAGAAGGAGCAACCAGAACTGAACGTGCGTTAGACAAAATGAATAAAGCTGTGAAGCGCCAAAAAGACGAATTGCAGAGCCTTATCGGGCAAATAGACCCGGTTGTAGCCGAGTTTAACCGACTGGAAAAAATGCAGCAGCAGTTAGAAAAACATAAAAGTGTTGGCTTGATAGATGAAGCAGCTTACACCCGTTATTCCGCTGCAATCGGCGATATGCGCCGCGAGGTAATGGAAACCAACAGCGCGTTTAGCGCACAGCAGCGGGAATTCTCTAAACTGGTTCGGCAGATTGATCCAACCATTGGAAAAATGGCAGAGCTGGACAAGATGCAAGAGCAATTACAGCAGGGATTTAGCTCTGGCCTCATAGATGAGGCGGAATTCAACCGGTTAAATAACACCATTAATCAATCCAGGGCAGCGCTCAGTGGCATTGATGTTCAGATGGGCAAAAATGCGATGTCTGGCCGGGCAATGAACGCAGCTTTACGAAATGTACCAGCGCAGTTCACGGATATTTTTACGTCACTGGCGGGCGGGCAAGATCCGCTCTTGGTTTTTCTGCAGCAAGGTGGACAACTTAAAGATATGTTCGGTGGAGCAGGCCCAGCCGCCCGGGCGTTAACTGGATACATCCTAGGGCTTATCAACCCCCTCACAGTTGCGGCTGCTGGATTAGGTGTAATGGCTTTGGCTTATTACCAGGGAAGCATTGAGGCCGATAAATTCCGTCAGGCCATTGTCTTCACTGGCAACAGTACAGGCGTAACAACCGATAGTCTGGCTGAAATGGCAAAGCGTATCGACGATATTTCCGGCACCCAGCGCCAGGCATCAGCAGCTATTGCTGAAGCTGCTACTACTGGCAAGTTCACCTCTGAACAGCTAGAAATGGTCAGCCGTTCAGCAGTTCTCATGGAAAACACTGTTGGTAAGGCCGTTTCCGACACAGTAAAAGAATTCGAATCACTGGCCAAGGACCCGGCTAAATCAGTTGCTGAGCTAAACGAAAAGTATAACTTCCTCACTGCTGATATTTATGAGCAGATCGTTGCGCTTGAAAAGCAAGGTAAGACCCAGGACGCTGCCACGTTAGCCATGAATGCATACGCTGAGGCGACTGAACAACGCACTCAGGTTATTGTTGATAACCTTGGTTATATCGAACAAGCGTGGAAAGCGATCAAAAATGGCAGTACAGAGGCTTGGGACTCCATATTAAATCTCGGACGTTCAGACACACTGCAAAGCCAGCTGGAAGAAGCCAGAAAGAAACTAACTGAGCTGGAGACTAGCCCAACAGCGGGAATGACAACGCCAAATCAGCAATTTGTCCGGGCTGATAATTCAAGAATTGAGCAGCAAAAAGAAGTTGTCAGACTGCTGGAAACTCAGTTGTGGATGTCTGAAATGCAGGCTGACGGTGAAAGGCTTCAAGCACAATTAGATAAAGAATCCATTGCTGCACAGCAGAAAATAAACAAGCTGTTGGATGAAGGTAAATCCAAAGAAGAACAAAAAGCCGCGGCCATAAAAGAGTACAACGCCAACCTCGACAAAATAAGAGCGGCCGATCCAAACAGTGCGCTTTTATCGCCAGCTTCGGTTGCCAAAGGCTTAGCGGCTATCGAAGAAAAGTTTAAAGAAACTACTAAAAAAGTCTCTGACGACTCAGCCAAAGTGTACATGATGCAGTTGGCCCAACAGGAAGCAACACTTCGTGAGCAGTTGGACTCAAACCAAAAGCTGGGTGAAGCACAAAAGCAGTTGATCAAGTTCGAGCAGCAGCTCGCTGATATCAAAGAAAAGAAAACCCTTACCGCTCAGCAAAAAAGCCTGTTGGCCGAAGAAAGCGCTATCCGCACTCAGTTACAGCGTAATGTCGAGCTGGAACGGGAGATTAAGAGCCGTGAGCAGATCAACCGCTTAACCGCCTATCAGCAAAACCTTCAGAGTGAAATTCAGGCCCAGCAACAGCAATACGGCGATGCTCTGGCCAACTTTGGTATGGGCGATCGTGCGCGTGAACGCCAGGGCGAACGCAATTCAATTGAGCGTGATGTTCAGCGCAGCCGCGACCGCTCTACCTCCGACTTTGCCACCGGTTCTATTTCTAAAGAAGAGTACGACAGCCAAATAGAAATGCTGGACGAGCAGTTAAGTACCCGGCTGCAAATGATGGAAGATTATTACGCCCGTGAAGACGAAATGCGTGGCGATTGGACCAACGGCTGGGACGAAGCTTGGGCGAACTGGAGCGATCAGGTCAGTGATATTGCTGGCCAGATGGAGGATATGTTTACCTCTGCATTTGGTGGCCTTGAAGATGCTCTTTACGACTTCGTAACCACCGGTAATTTTAGCCTGTCTGACATGCTGAGAAATATGGCAGAAGAAACTATTCGGATGCTGATCAGGGTCGGCGCTCAGAAGCTTATCAACTTTGCCCTCGAAAAAACAATGGGTACTGCTGCAGCCGCTGGCTATATAGCCCAAGTAACAGGGCAATCGACGGCGGGTGTCATGTTAGCCGGTATCAATGCCTTTGCTTCTACTGCCGCAATTCCTATTGTTGGCCCCGGACTAGCGCCAGCAGCGATGGCGGCGGCAACCGCAGCAACAAGTCCATTAGCTGCGGGCGCAATAGCAGCTGCAGGTTCAACAATAGCAGGTATGGCTCACAGCGGCCTTGATTACATACCAAAAGAGGGTACTTGGTTGTTGGATAAAGGCGAGCGTGTTTTAAGCCCTCGGCAAAACCAAGATTTAACCAATTTCCTGCGTGGCACCCCACAGGCCAGTAATCGCCCAACAATAGAGCCTGGCGCTAAAAAGTTAGATGTGCATTTCAATCTGTCGGCATTGAACAACGAGGGCCTGATTGATCTTCTTATGAGCAATCGCGGTGCAATATCCGGGATGCTTGTGCAATCTCTGGAAGATCAGGGAGTGAAAATATACTAATGGCAAACTTACCGGCATTTGTGAGGTTCAATAAATCAAGGTTAGTTTCCAATAGCCCAACGACTGCAACCGAAAGTAAGGCCTTGATCCAGCATGTTCGCAAAATACCAGCTCAGCGCTGGGAGTTCACTTTAACAACAGTGCCGCTTAATAAAGCTGAGATACGGCAGTTAATGGCCTGGGTGTTTAGTCAAAACGGTCGTTATGGGGTGTTTGATACAACACTGCCTGTGTACAGCAAACCACGTGGAGTATCGAGTGGAAGCCCAACTGTGCGCTCATTAGCAACAGCGGGTTCGACCCAAGTGCAAATGCAAGGATTCTCCGGCCCTGTTACCGGGCAGCTGTTAACAGGTGATTTTATTCGTTTCTCCAACCACACAAAGGTGTACCAGGTTACCGCTGATGCAAATAGCAATGTATCAGGGCAGCTGACAATACAAATATTCCCTCAACTGTGTGCGGATCTGCCAATCGGTACCGCAGCAATTGTAAAAGACGTTCCATTTACTGTTCGTTTGGTACGTGACGCACAAGAATTCGAGTCAGCCGTCTCAGGTGCTGGCTTCTCAACCTTCGAACTGGATGTAATCGAGGTTTTATAAACTCATGCTTCAAGTAACACCACAGGTCGCTGCAGCTATTGCCGGCGAGCACGACTATTGCCATTTGATCCGGTTGGAGCTGGCCAACAACGTTACGTTACGGATGACCGACTGTGGTTATCCGGTGAACTGGCAGGGCGAAATCTTTGAAGCTAATGGCCTTTTGTTGGGGATGGATGCTCCAACCTTCAACGCTGAGCTACGCATAGGCGAAATTGGCCTGGCATTTACAGCGGCCGACCAAAGCATGGTTGCACTGATGTTGGGTGTTAATCAGATCAACCGTTACGCCTACATTTTCCGCGCCTACCTGACTGACCAGGGCGAAGTAATACCTAATCCTGTTTTGTTACATACCTGGTTACTAAATGCCCCTGACGTTTCAGATTCCAAAGGAGAGTCTCAAATCACCACGCCTTTAACCAGCGAGTGGGCCGACTTTGAAGCCCCCCGAGGTAGACGTTCTACCGATGCAAGCCAGCGCAGGTTTTACCCAAATGATAAAGGCCTCGAGTTCGCTGCCCAAGTGAAAAAAGATCTGAAATGGGGCGGTGAATAATGGGTTTTTTTAGCGGTATTTGGAAAGCTGTAACCAAGCCATTTAAAAAAATACTCTCCTGGCTGGTGCCAACTCCAGATATGCCGGCTGCTCAGGCCGTTACCGTAGAGAAGCAGGGGAGTGATCATCCAATACCGGTTGTATACGGAACCAGGCGGATCGGCGGCATTAAAGTTCACAAGTATGTAACTGATGCCGATGGTGGTGCTAAAAACGAGTTCTTACATTTGATCATCGTGTTCTGTGAGGGGCCAATTGAGGCTATTTCAGAACTTTACTTTGATGGCGTGTCAGAAGTGGATCCGCGCTGGAATAAGCAGGGCGGTGGCAAATGGTTTACGGTACAACGCTGCAATGGTGCTTATGACCAAGCCCCCTTGACTACAGGCATTCCGAACTGGACTGCTGATCATCGGCTACAAGGTTTAGCCTATATACACTTACGTCTGCAGATGGACGAAAGCCAAAGCGTTTGGAGGGGAGAACCTGAGGTCACAGCCCGGATAGCCGGCCGAAAAATTTACGACCCGCGCAATGGCCAGACTGCCTACAGTGAAAACCTACCGCTGCAGTTGCTGGACTATCTTACAAATACCACTTACGGCAAAGGCCTGAGTTTAAGCAGGCTACTTCAGCAGTCATTTATCGAGTCCGCACACTGGGCTGACGAACAGATCACCAGTGATGTAACTATCAATGGGGTAACATCAGCCGTTACACATGCCCGGATCACCGGCAACCTGGTCATTGATACTGGTAAGTCAGTATTCAGTAATGTAAAGCAAATGCTTTCTGGTATGCGCGGCATGATGCCTATTGGCAGTGGCCAGTTGCGCCTGGTGTGTGAAAAGGAAGGGGATCCAGTTTTCTTTTTTGGTCATGGACACAGCGTAAGACAAAACTACGCCCTAATCACAGGCCCAATAAAGAGCAAAGCCGGCCGTAAAAACGATCGTTACAACCGGGTTATTATTCGCTTTCCTAACAAGCTGACGAACTACGAGCGTGACGAAGTACATTATCCGGATGCCAACGACCCGCTGTTTGCAGAATGGTTAGCCGAAGATAACGGCGTATTGTTAGAGCAGAGCTTTGAGTTCGACACTATCACCAATAAAGCAGAAGCCTATCAAATGGCTGAGATTGTGGCGAAGCGCAGCCGCAACCGGATGGAAGTTAGCTTTACCGCATCACCACCTGCCATCGTAGTAGAGCCAGGCGACATCGTTGGTATTAGCGACGATACCCGCGGCTGGGATGAAAAGCCATTCAGGGTAGAGCAGTGCAAACTACGTGAAGATGGTGACGTCGACTTCG
This sequence comes from Rheinheimera mesophila, assembly GCF_000986865.1. Lineage (GTDB taxonomy): Bacteria > Pseudomonadota > Gammaproteobacteria > Enterobacterales > Alteromonadaceae > Pararheinheimera > Pararheinheimera mesophila. The sequence continues at coordinate 109,073 of NZ_LAVS01000090.1, read as the reverse complement.
AGTTTATTGAGCACCAGAACGCGATCTATCCATGGTCTGGTGTGGCCTACTCTGACCGTGTAGGTGGTACTAACCTGGGTGATCCGACCAACATCCCGGCACCGACAGCGCTTAATATTGTCGTTGACCCTACGTTCAACTCTGGTGGCCGGCTTTTGTGGTCCTCTGAGAGTAACGCCTTTATACGCCGTTATGTCGTAAAAATAGAGCAGTCTGGGAATACTATTTTCGAGCGAGAAAGTTTTGTTAGAAACATAGACTTGCCGCGTTTAGCGGTTGGGTCCTACACAATTAAGGTTTATGCAGTCGGCACACTCGGTACCTGGTCACCACCTGCAAATATCTCGTTCAATGTAACAGTGCCATTGGCGCCCACTGATATTCAGTTCACTGTGGGGAACTTTGAAATTGAGGCCAGGCCGGTTCTCTCTGGCGCTGGCCTGGGTACCGAATTTGAATTTGCAATAGATACGACAGATGTGGTCCGGGGCCGCGGCATATCAATGGTGTTCGCTGGCCTTCAATACGGTACTGAATACACCATTTTTGCCAGAACAGTAAACTATACAGGCAGCTCGGCCTGGGTAAGTCGAATTGCTACCACGACGGCAAACGCCTCAAATATCGTAGACCTGATTGGTGAAGATGTTGGTGCTTCGATATTTGATGATGTACTGGCTCAGGTTCAGGCGGGTTTGCAAGAGCAAATAGATGCTGCAGTGGGTGAAGTTCCAACTGTGGCTGAAGTGCAGCAAATAATTGATGATGCGCTGGCCATAGTAGAGCAAGCCGAAGGGGAGGACGCCCGGGTATCCATTATTGAACAGATAAACAGTATTTTTGATGATGGTGACCGCCGTGCTGAGATCAAACAAGTCAGCATTCTTCTTCAAACAGAAACGATTACCAGAGCATCGCAGGTGCTGCAGTTACAGGCTGGTGCTAATGCACAGCTCGTCCGGTTGGACCAGGTTGAATCTCAAGCAGATGGTACAGCAGAAACTCTAAGCATAGTGCAAGGGAAAGTAGATAACGCTACAACAGGGCTGAGCGCAACTTTTACACTTGCCCAGCAAGCCAAAACAACGGCTGATGGTGCAACGACAGCTTTAAATAGCCTGTCGGCAACAGTTACAAACCCAACAACCGGCCTCAGTGCTACGAACCAGTTGGCGCAGCAAGCTAAAACAACTGCTGATGGTGCGACAAGCTCTATAAACAGCTTGACGGCAACAGTTAACAACCCAACAAGTGGTCTCAGCGCTACGAACCAGTTGGCGCAGCAAGCTAAAACAACTGCTGATGGTGCGACAAGCTCTATAAACAGCTTGACGGCAACAGTTAACAACCCAACAAGTGGTCTCAGCGCTACGAACCAGCTGGCCCAGCAAGCTAAAACAACGGCTGATGGTGCGACAAGCGCTATAAACAGCTTGACGGCCACAGTTAACAACTCAACAACCGGGCTCAGTGCAACGAACCAGCTGGCACAGCAGGCCAAAACCACGGCTGATGGTGCGGTATCAGCTACTACCCAGTTATCTGCTCAAGTAAATAATTTAGATGGCGAGCTGGCTCTTGCGTCATTAAGTCTGCAGGCCACCATAGACGAGCTGGGTAATATCAGCGGCAGGGCATACTTAGGTGTTACAACCACGGTAGGCGGTGTATCAACAGTCACCGGCTTAGTCGTGGACGGCGCCACTAATACGTTGGAATTTAGAGCCAACACATTCCGGTTATCGAATTCTGCAGGTGCTGTACAGCTTTACTGGGATAGCGGTCGCCAAAAGTGGGTATTTGTTGGTGATTTGGTAGGTAATAACTTTCAAACGGCCACAAGTGGTTACCGTGCTGAAATGGGAAATGGTGCTTTTCCTTTTTGGTATGGCACCGGTACTAAAAATTTAGCCAATGCACTTTTTGCAGTCGATTCGTTAGGTAATGTAACTATCAGAAATGTCTCTATACAAGGCAAGTTAGTGACAAGTGAAGGTACAGGGACAAGGATAGAGGTTTGGAATGATGGTACCTATTTGATTTGGGCTGGATCTGGAGCAAAAACGGATGTAAACGCATTATTTTTTATAAAGGCTAATGGTACCGGTTTTATAAAAAGTGAGTTCTTTGCTGGGAAAATCATAGAATCTAAGAGTGGTTCAGGATCCAGTACTTCTGGGGCAATACTCACTGTTTTTGCTGGTGCTCATAGTTCTGATGGTTTCCCTGTAGAGATTTCAGCAAACGCCTACGTCTCTGCTAAAGCGTCAGGAAACCTGACAAATAAGTCATTTATCGTCAGGTTGGTGTTAAAGCGTAACGGCACTGCAATAGCAACTTTTGACACTACATTATCAGGCTCCTATGAGTCGCTCGACGCAGAGACTTATTGGAGCGGCAATGCAGGTGCAACCTTCATCGACACACTGGCCACAGCTGGCACCAGAAACTATTCAGTTGAAGTGAGCATGGTAGGCACGGCATCGCCATTCACCTTATTCACTCGTTACGCATCCATCAAAACATTCGAAAACAAACTTCCAAGTTAACTGAGGTAATCCATGGCCATTCAGCCAATTAAGTTCTTGGTCAGCCCAAGCGCTACCGCGACCAATGGATCAAAAACCATAACCGTAACTGGCAATATTGATTGCTCCTACATTTACAGCGGCACCGCGATTGCGTTAGGTACCAGGCAGGTAGTAGAGGCTGTCAGCGGCACTAAGCCGGATGGCAGCGGCAACAGTACTATTACCCTACGTGACAATTGGGCCGATCCTACAACTACAGCCAAATTAATAGCCTTTAATACGATTGAAGGGTTGGCAGAAGCTATTCGGCGGGCGCGTGAAGTGGTGCAGGCAAGTGAAGCAGCACTTAGCGGAAATATCAGCTATATGGGAGACCACAGCGCAGCAACAGGCAATTTCCCGGAGGCACCAGGTAGCGGGTTAGGGAGTCATATCTATCGAATTAGTGTCGCAGGGACCATAGAGAGTAGAGCTTATGCAGTTGGAGAGCTTATCTACTATGACCAGTATTTAAGTCAGTGGAGGTCCTTCTATGAAGGACTGGGGAATGCGGCGTCGAAAAATGTAACAGAGAGTCGAACTGACACAACAGCTGGCAGACTTTTGCAGGTTGGTGATTTTGGTTTAGGTAAGTCTGTTGCTTTAAATAGCGTTGATTTAAATACAATAGTCGCTAATGGCTTTTATTATTGTGTTAACTGTACAAATCGCCCGGCAGCAGAAAACGGTTATTTGGAGGTAATTTCCGAGAATTCAGGGTATGCGAGACAAGTTTATACTGCTCGAGGATCAGGCGTTGTTCACCAGCGTTTTATCTTTAATGGTGCAGCGCAACCTTGGCGCTTAGTATTCACTCAAGCCACTATCTTAGGTGCAGTGTCGCAGTCTGCTGGCGTTCCAACAGGTGCCATTGTAGAACGTGGTAGCAACGCTAACGGGGAATTTGTAAGGTTTGCTGATGGTACACAAATATGTTGGATTGGTTCAGTCACTAGAACAGGAGTTGTTCTAAACGTGAGCTCGGCTGGTGGTTTCAGGAATAGTGGCAATACAGCGGGCACATGGACATATCCATCCTCATTTGTTTCAGCTCCAACGGTGCATATTACCAGCCTTACGACAAACCATTTAATGATGGCTTCAAATGTGATTAGCCCGTCGTCTTTTTATCCACTAATTTGGTCAGCAAATGCAGTAACAACGGACGCTTTTTGGACAGCAATCGCTATTGGCCGCTGGTATTAAGGAATTATCATGAAAATTATACTAAACCCAATTGCAGCTTTACCAAACGAACAAGCTGACACACCGCCAACAGTAGATGGCGACATTTTGAATTACAGAGGACAAACTTACGATTTAAGTCAACTGCCTGAAGGTGCTGAAGTTGAGGCAGAATCGCCATTTGTCGGTTCAATTAAACGTGAAAACAATCAGGTCGAGGTCAGCATAGAGTTCAAATACAACTCAATTTTGGCTGAACCAGCGCAATCACAGAATATTGAGGACTACACCTTTATTGTCGCCCAGGGCAATTGTCCAAACCCTATAGTTTTTAAGTCAGTTCCGGAGGTTTCAGAAGATGGGAATTAAGTGGCATGCGCTGAAAACTGCTGAACAAAAAGAGCAAGAGCGATTAGATAGCTTATGTGCTCAATGCCGGACTGAGCGTGACCGTAAAATGCTTGATGTTGTGAACTGGTACCAACGTTATGAGCGTGAAACCAGGCTCGGGTTGCCACACACATTATCGATAGAACAAATTGATCAGTACGCTACGGCTTTAGCGGATATTCCGGAGCAAGCTGGATTTCCTGAACAAGTTGTATGGCCTGAGCATCCAGCGCCTTAATCAGCAATTATTTGTTTAATATCGCTCAAAACATTAAAACTGCTCGGTTTATCAATAGCAATTGCTTTTAAGTTCACTGGTATGTTAGGTCGCATCAAACACTCAAACTGACTTACATTTTGATCGTCAGATAGCCATGAATTGAACACTGCAGGTTCTAAGATCAAGGGACTCGCCTTACTGTGGTAAGTTATAAGTTTAGGGTGGGGCGGAAGTGTGATCACAGAGCAAGAGTAGGTCAGTTCTCCTGTCTCTTTGTTTAACCAGGTCCGGTAGAGGCCCCCGAGGCCTAAAGCTTGCTGACCAACAAAATCTGTGTATTGGTTCTTGCCATCAACAACTTCAGTTTCACCAAAACCAGCCACTGGAATAATGCAGCGCTGAGTCCGATATGCCGCATAACCAGCGCTGCCTTTCACATTGAGCTTGTCGTACCTGGTGTTAAATGAAGTGTACTGGCTGGGTTTGAATCCGTGTTCAGCTTGTTCAAGTAGCAGCCACCAGATCGCATCCTGTAAACGCCGCTCTCCTTTTTGCTCAATTACGATACTGATTTTGTTTGTTGCCCGGATAAAACGACTGGTGCGGAGTGGCATTGCCTGGTCCTGCAGATTAATACCAAGCTGGCCACATAGGTCGATCACCTCTGGACAATCAATGACGTTCAATCTTCCACACACTTGTACACCTACCCAGCTTGTCAAAACCCTAACTTAATCCAATAATAACTGTATTTAAATACAGTGGTGTTAATTTATGCCTTGGTATATTTCAGTTCAAACCCGAAAGCTAGTACTGATCAAAGATAACAGGGAAGTTCAGTGTGTGGTATTTCAGCGATCAAGATCTAACCCACGCATGTGCTTTTTAGCCTGGTCGGCAACAAGTCACGATAGTTTAAGACCTTTGCCGTTTACCTACTACGAAAAGGATATACCTAAGCGGATAGCTGAAGCTGGTATGACGTATGAATGGAGCCCGGTGCAAAATCAGTATTGTTACTATAACGAGCAGGATCAGAGTTGATCTTGGATAACTGTATATTGGGGCGCAATTGGGGCGGATTTGGGGCGCAAAAAATTTGTGCAGTTTTAGAAATAAAAAAACCTGTTATAAAACAGGTTTTTAAATGGTCGGTACGAGAGGATTTGAACCTCCGACCCCTGACACCCCATGACAGTGCGCTACCAAGCTGCGCTACGTACCGACGTTGGGCCTTATACTACTGCTTTGCGTTATAAATGCAATGCTTCTGGGTTTGACTGCGTTTTTTTTGTTCGCTTTGCCTGTTTTCTGCTTAGTTTCCAAGCGTAAGCTCTACCCAATGTTGATAGACGGGAATAGCCAACAGGACGTTCACCGGGAAAGTGATACCTAAAGAGGCCAACATGGCCAGACCTATATTAGCATCCGGAATACTGGCCCTCACTGCCGCTGGGGCTGCGATATAAGACGCACTGGCGGCTAAGGTGGTCAGGACCAGTAATGAACCCTGCGGTAAATCCAGCATTAGTCCAAAAGCTAAACCTAACGCACCCAAAGCAAAAGGAGCTAAGGCGGCAAACAGCATTAAACGCCAGTGTTGCAAGGGCAGCGGGTTACAAACTTTCGCTGTACATAGCCCCATTTCTAACAAAAACAGTGCCAGCATGGTTTTAAAACCACCAATCAGAGCGGGAGCCAATGGTTCCAGCCCTTCAGGTCCATAGAGATAACCGATCAGAACACCACCACCCAGCAACAGTACGCCCCGGCTGGTTAATGCCTCCCGCCAGATATGTGCCTGGTTGCCCTGACCTTTAAGCGCACCGTACAACCCCAGCATAATGACGATGGCGGGCAGTTCCAGCATCACCAGATAGAGGGTGGTTTCCGGCAGCAGGGGCAGGCCTGATTTTTCTGCATAAGCCAACACGACCGCAAAAGTACCGGCACTGACTGAGCCATAATGAGCGGCGATACTGACGGAATCGGAGTTGGTTAGTTTCACCAGGTAACGCAGCGCAGGATAAGCCAGCAGCGGAATGATCAAACCTAAAGCGGCTACAGCCAAAAGATCCGGCACCATACCGCTGTGAGCCTGACCATGCAAAGCCAATCCACCTTTGAGGCCCAATACCAGCATCAGTAGGATAGACAAGGTTTCATAGATAGACTGAGGAACCTTCAGATCTGACTTCAATAAACCTGCCAGCAGGCCAAAGGCAAAAAACGCAATCACAATATCAGGCATCACTTCACTCCGTAGCTGTTATTGGCTGGCGATTGTGCCTGTCTTTGGGTATATTGGATAATTAATTGTTTGCCAATTTGATATTGATGATTATCTATGGATGTTCGGCATTTAAGTTTCAGATTATTACAGGTATACGTACAGGTGGTGCGGCTGGCTTCCGTCTCTGCGGCGGCGAGGCTGCTGCATTTAACCCAACCTACAGTGTCTTTGCAGTTAAAAAAATTAGCCGATGAGGTAGGGCAACCTTTGCTTGAATACCGTGAGGGGAAAGTGCATACCACCTATATAGGCGATGCATTGTTTCAGGCGGCGTCTGATGTGCTCAGTCGGTTTGATGACTTTTCTGTGTTGTTAGAAGAGGCCAAAGGCGGACGCAGTGGTACCTTGAGTTTAGGTATAGTGACCACTGCCAAGTATGTGATGCCAACCATTCTTGGAGCCTTTGACAAAGCGAATCCAAAAATTGCCGTGACCTTAAATGTCGGCAACAGAGCTCATATTCTGAACCGCTTCGGCCATCAGGATGATGATTTGTATCTGTTTAGTCAGCCACCGAGCGGTGAACTGGTGCAGGCTTGTCGCATTATCAGAAACCCGTTACAACTGATAGCGCCAGCCGGGCACTGGGCCTCCCGCTATTGTGCAGAGGGGGGCGAGCTTGATTTTGCTGCCTTAAAAAATGAGCGTTTTTTAATGCGCGAGCCAGGCTCTGCTACACGGATGCAGTTCGAATCCTGGCTGAGCAGTCAGGGCGTCGAACTGTCAAAGACGATGCAAATCGAAAGCAATGAAGCTATTCGTTTGAGCGTGGCCAGTGGGCTAGGCTTGGCGGTGTTGTCAACCTACACTTTAGATCAACAGTCTGAGCAATTTAGTGTGTTGAAAGTCAAAGGATTTCCTTTAACCAGCCACTGGTATCTGGTCGCGCGTAAAGATAAAAGGTTAAGTGCTCCGGCCCGGCGACTGATCCAGTTTATCGCTGAGCACTTGACAGATTGTATCGAGGCACAGTGGGTGGTTGACGACATACAGCAGCTTCCGCTGCAGTTTTTTCCCTCTGTGGATTAACAATCCGACTGAATCGCTGCCTGAGTTGGTTACAGTTTCTATGGTAACCTTCGACCAAAACTAACCGAATGAGCGACAGGCCGGGTTTGTAACACAGGGTCTGCAGTGGCGCTGATACCTTTGATTAAGCAAGCGGTGAAAATGCATTTTCTGATTGCGTGGTTTTACACGCCGCTGCATGATGCAATCTTCTGATTATTGATGGATGTCTGCATGTCTTTATGGATCCCTTTTACCTTGTTGGCTGCATCTATGCAGGCTATTCGTAATGCATTACAAAAAAAATTAAGTACAGATGTCCCGGTGATGGGGGTTACGCTGGCGCGATTTATCTATGCCGGACCTCTTGCTCTGTTGTATTTACTGGCGCTGTATCAGTGGCACGACTATGCAATACCAGAGTTCAGTTTCTGGTTTATCTGTTATGTGCTTGCCGCATCAGCCATGCAAATTCTGGCCACTGCATTGATGGTGCTGCTGTTCAGGCTTAAAAACTATGCGATAGGGGTAGGGCTTGCCAAAAGTGAGGCTATTCTGGCGGCGGTTGTCGGAGTGTTATTTTTTGGTACTTATATCAGCCCCTTAGGCTGGATTGGGGTTTTTATCGGAGCTGTCGCTGTATTTTTATTAACAGGAGCAACCAGTGTTCAGTCTTTGTCGGCTAAAACTCTGGCGTTAGGTTTGGGCAGTGGTTTGGCTTTTGCGTTGACATCTTTGTGGGTGCGTGAGGCTAGTCTTACTTTAGGCTTGCCATTTTTACCAGCGGCTGCCTGGGTATTGTTTTTTGTGATTACGACTCAAACTGTTGTTTTACTGGTTTATCTGGCGCTGAAGGATAAAACAACCTTAGTGGCTTTATGGCAAAGGCCACAGTTGACCTTCGCCACCAGTTTGACCAGTTGCCTCGGATCTTTAGGTTGGTTTACTGCAATGAGCTTGCAGGCTGTGGCCTATGTCAAAACGCTGGGGCAGGTGGAAGTGTTATTTACCTTACTGATCTCCGTGCTGGTACTCAAAGAGAAACTCAAACGTCAGGATTTATTGGGGCTGACTTTAATTGCTGTTGCAGCGGTACTGGTGATGTGGGCATAGCGTGAGTCCAATAAAAGTAAATAAAATGTTTATTGTTTAAGCGGTTTGTCATAAATCTGAGCTAGTCTTGTTTTTCTCTGGTGGAGAACCAGGGGTTCAATGGGGGCGCAGGACGCAAATCCTTATACCATAACAAGAACTTACAGGATTTATAATGAAACACATCACAACTATATCGCTCTTCGCGGCCGCATTATGCAGTAGTTCAGTTTTTGCTGATTTGCTGATCACCGAAGTGCTGTACGATGCACCAAACAATGACAACACCGAAGAGTTCGTTGAACTGTACAACAACGGCTGTACTGCTGTTAATCTGCAAGGCTATAGCCTGCAGGACAACGGCGGCAGTTTTAATTTGTCTGGTACTGTAGCGCCACGCAGTTATTTTCTGGTGGCAAAAAACAGCGCAGCTCTGCAAAGTTTGTATGGCAAAACCGCACAACTTGCTGGTTTAACTCTGGCGTTTGGCAACAGTGGCGATTACGTTAAACTGAAAAACGGCAGCACAGAAGTCGATGCTGTCGGTTGGGAAAATGGCTTGTCGGGTTGGTCCATCAATGCTGTCGATAAATCCATTAGCCGCAACAAAACCACCGACAGCAATCTGGTGTCTGACTGGGTGGTGTCTGGCAATTCTGGCAATCCGGGTACTGGTGTCTTTACTGCAAGCTGCAGCGGTGGTGGCGATACTGGCGGTGGTACTACCCCAGTTGTGAATCTGCCCACTTATTACGCTGCTGCAGTAGGGAAATCCGGTAGCGAGCTTAAATCCGCACTGAACAGTATTTTACGCGGCCATGTGCGTTTAACTTACAGTCAGGTGTGGGATGCCCTGTCATACACTGATGAAGACCCAGCGAATAGCAACAACGTGATTTTGCTGTATGCAGGCCGCTCCGAAGCCAAGACCTTTCGTGCAGGCCAAACCAATTCGCTGGATGCCTGGAACCGTGAGCACGTCTGGGCGAAAAGCCATGGCTTTCCCAGTGAAAGCCAATATGCTTATACAGATATTCATCATCTGCGGCCGGCTGATGTGTCGATTAACTCCAGCCGGGGCAATAAAGACTTTGATTTAGGTGGCACGCCGCTGGCTGAAGCGCCTGAAAATAAAACCGACAGCGACAGCTTTGAGCCTCGTAATGCGGTCAAAGGTGACGTGGCCCGGATGATGTTTTATATGGATGTACGCTACGAAGGTGGCGATGAAACCGGCACGCCGAACCTGATTTTACGCAATGTTGCGCCGACCGGCAGCACAGCGCCTGAAATGGGTAAACTTTGTGTGCTGCTGCAATGGCATATCCAGGACCCGGTGGATAGTTTTGAAAGTCGTCGCAATAATCGCATTTATGAATGGCAACAAAACCGCAATCCCTTTATTGATAACCCACAGTGGGCCCAGTCGATTTATGGCGCCAGTTGTGGTCTGTAACGGGTTGTAACGGGTAGAGCAGCACCAAGCTGCATTTGCGAGCAAAAGCAGCTTGGTGTGTGTCCGAGGGCGAGCTAGAATGGGCCAACTTAAAAAAGCGTTAAAGCGCTAGCTATGGAGCATCTATGAAGCCTGAAGAGTTGTTGCAGCAATTGCAGCAGACCCCTGATTTTTTAAAACTCAGCTTAGCCAACCCCGATTTTTTACCTTTCGCCAGCTACTCACTTCCAAACGGCACAGAGATCGAAATCTGGGATACAGGAGTGATTTATTGCCAACCTCAGCAGTGTGGCGAGCAGGATATAGTGCTGAGCAGCGGGGTCCATGGTAACGAAACAGCTCCAGTTGAGTTGTGTTCAGAGCTGTTAAACGACGTATTGACCGGCACCTTGCTGCTGACTGAGCGGGTGCTGTTTTTATTTGGTAATCCGCCAGCCATCAATGCTGGTGTGCGGGAAATTCAGGATAACTTAAACCGCCTGTTTTCCGGCTATCACAGCAAAGAACCTGGTGTAACCAGCGCAGAGCGGGAACGGGCAAAAAAGTTAGAAGCTTATGTGCTGCAGTTTTTTCAGGCGGCGCCGGAAGGTTTACGTGAGCGTAAACTATATGACTTGCATACAGCCATTCGGGGTTCACGTTTTGAGAAGTTTGTGGTCTATCCGTTTTTACATGGCGCAGACTGGAGTAAACAGCAGTTTGAGTTTTTAAAAGCCTGTGGTGCCAATACAGTGCTGTTAATGCAAACCCCGGCCAGTACCTTTAGTTATTTTGCGGCTCAAAGCTGTAAGGCGCATGGATTTACTATTGAACTGGGTAAAGCGCGGCCTTTTGGCCAAAACGATATGAGCCGTTTTGCTGAAGCTGCATCTGCACTCAGAGCCTTAATTTCTGGCGGCGAGCTTCAGACAACCGAATTTAACGAAGCAGATTTTAACCTTTATGAAGTACGCCGCTCTATCAACAAAAACACCGAAAGTTTTAAACTGCATTTTGCTGATAACATTGAAAACTTTACCACCTTTGAGGTCGGCACTGTGCTGGCCAGCGATGAAGGCGTGGAGTACAAAGTTGAAGTGGAAGGTGAAGCTATTATTTTCCCTAATCCTAAAGTAGCCATAGGGCAACGCGCTATGCTGATGGTAAAACCTGTTTCTGTGGCCGGCAAAGTGAGTTAAGCCACTGCTTTTTTCGTTTCCACAGTACAAAAACTCTGACAGCTGGTCTCTGTTCACAAGATAGACCAGCTGTTTTTATTTATGCATCAGGTTGCAATGCAGTTTACGTAAAGGTAAAGTTGCGGCCGAAAATAATAAGAAAACAGCTAAACTTATAAAGCACGTAAAACAAAAATAATGGTCAGGGCAAACGGGGAAACGCAAGTTACGAATAAAGAGTGGTCAGCAAGCCACCAAGCGTTCATATCGTTGCCACAGTCTGACGGATACAACCAAAAGAGACACCTATGACTAACCCCAATAACGCAACTATCTCTACAGTGCACACAGCTGAGTTTACCAGCGGTCACGCGTTACAAATTCCTACGCTGCGTATCCTGCAGGATGACGGCTCTTTGTACCCAGGTGCCGAAGCGCCTCAACTTGATAAAACCACAGCCCTGAAGATGTACGACAGCATGCAGTTTATCCGCATCCTGGACGAACGTATGCTGGCCGCTCAGCGTCAGGGCCGGATCAGTTTTTATATGCAGTGTTTAGGCGAAGAAGCGGCCACTGTCGGCAGTGCTGCTGCACTGGACGATAAAGACATGATTATGGCGCAGTACCGTGAACAAGGCGCTTTGCGTTATCGTGGTTTTAGTCTGGAACAGTTTATGAATCAGCTGTTCTCCAACGAAAAAGACTTAGGTAAAGGTCGCCAGATGCCGGTGCATTACGGCAGCAAAGACATTTACTACATGACGATTTCATCACCGCTGGGTACACAAATTCCTCAGGCCAGTGGTTATGCGTATGCGCAAAAGTTACGCGGACTGAAAAACACTACCATTTGTTATTTTGGTGAAGGTGCAGCGTCCGAAGGTGACTTCCACGCCGGTTTAAATATGGCCGCTGTGCATAAAGCGCCGGTGATCTTCTTCTGCCGCAATAACGGTTATGCCATTTCAACACCAGCCAATGAGCAGTTTAAAGGCGACGGTATTGCCTGTCGTGGTGTCGGCTATGGTATCAAAGCCATTCGTGTTGATGGGGCTGATATTCTGGCGGTATACAAAGCCACCCAAATGGCGCGTGAGTATGCGCTGGAACATGAAGAGCCAATTCTGATTGAATCTATTGCCTATCGTTTAGGTGCGCACTCCTCATCAGACGACCCAACAGGCTATCGCTCGAAAGAAGAAGAAGAGTTATGGCGTAAAAACGATCCGATTTCCCGTTTCCGTTTATGGCTGGTCAAACAAGGCTGGCTGGACGAAGAAGCGGATAAAGTCAAATTGGACGCGCTGCGTCAGGAAATTCTGGATGCGTTAAAAGTGGCGGAAAAAGTCGCCAAGCCTGGTATCGAACATCTGATGAGTGATGTATACGAAACACCGATTCCACTGTTGAACGAACAATTAGAAGAACTCAAAGCACATATTAGAAAATACCCGGATGCCTATCCGGTGACGGCGGGGAGATTTGAATAATGGCTAAGATGAATATGTTACAGGCGATCAACAACGCCTTAGATTTAGCCATGGCCAAAGATGACGGTGTGGTGTGTTTTGGTGAAGACGTTGGCCACTTTGGTGGTGTATTCCGCGCCACCAGCAAGCTGCAGGAAAAATACGGTAAATCTCGTTGTTTCAACACCCCTTTAACGGAGCAAGGCATCGCTGGTTTTGCCAACGGTATGGCGGCTCAGGGCATGAAACCTGTGGCTGAAATTCAGTTTGCCGATTATATCTTCCCAGCCTTTGACCAGATTGTGAATGAAACGGCCAAGTTCCGTTACCGTTCAGGCAATGAGTTTAACGTCGGTGGTTTAGTGTTCCGCACGCCTTATGGTGGCGGTATTGCCGGTGGTCATTACCACAGCCAGTCACCTGAAGCTTATTTTGCTCATACCCCAGGTTTAAAAATTGTGGTGCCACGCGACCCGGCTCAGGCTAAAGGGTTGTTATTGGCGTCCATTAATTGCCCGGATCCGGTGATTTTCTTTGAACCGAAGAAGTTATACCGCGCCTCAGTCGGTGAAGTGTCAGAAGACTATTACGAAATTCCACTGGGCAAAGCCGAAGTGTTGCAGCAGGGCAAAGACGTGACTGTGTTAGCCTGGGGCGCGCAGATGGAAATTATCCAGAAGGCGGCTGAGATGGCCGCTGCAGATGGCATTTCCTGTGAGGTGATTGACCTTCGCAGCATTCAGCCTTGGGATGTCGACACTGTGGCAGAGTCGGTGATGAAAACCGGCCGTTTGGTGATTAACCATGAAGCACCATTAACAGGTGGTTTTGCCGCTGAAATTGCATCCACTATTCAGAAAAAATGCTTCCTGCATCTGGAAAGCCCAATTGAACGGGTTTGTGGTTTAGATATTCCGTACCCACTGGCACTGGAAAAAGAATATGTGCCCGATCATCTGAAAACTTACGAAGCGATAAAACGCTCGGTGAACTTCTAAGGAAAGCCAGATGAAAAAAGATTTTATTCTGCCGGATATTGGCGAAGGCATAGTCGAGTGTGAAATTGTCGAATGGCTGGTGAAAGAAGGTGATCGGATCACTGAAGACCAGCCGGTTTGTGATGTGATGACCGACAAAGCTTTAGTGCAAATTCCCGCTGTCTACGATGGTGTGGTGACTAAGCTGTATTACGCCAAAGGCGATATCGCCAAAGTGCATGCGCCTTTGTTTGAAATGGACACAGAGGGCGCTGCGCCTGTTGTTGCAACTCCATCTGCTCCGGCTCAAACTCAAGCCGCTGTAACCTCTGGCAAGCAACTGGAAGACTTTATCCTGCCTGATATAGGCGAAGGTATTGTTGAATGTGAAATTGTCGAATGGCTGATCAAAGAAGGTGATGTATTGGCCGAAGACCAGCCGGTTTGTGATGTAATGACCGACAAAGCTTTAGTGCAAATACCGGCTAAATACGCAGGTAAAGTGGTGAAGCTGCATTACGCCAAAGGTGAAATTGCTAAAGTGCATAGCCCACTGTTTCAGCAGGAAATTGCGGGGAGTACAGCGACTGCTCCGACTGCAGTTGCAACACAGGTTGCAGCTCCGGTTTGTGCTCAGAGAGCCGCGACTTCAGCTTCTGCTGGCAATGGCAAAGCCTTAGCCAGCCCGGCCGTGCGTCGTTTGGCGCGTGAGCTGAATGTCGATTTGTCCTTAGTGCCGGGTTCTGGCGACAAAGGCCGGGTCTATAAAGAGGATGTCAAAGCGTATGCCCATGGTGATGCTAAAGCTGTAACAGCCCCAGCCAAAGCACCAGTCAATGCAGTTGTTGCTCCTGTAGTGAGTAGCTCAGGCGGTAGCCGGGTGGAGCCGATTAAAGGCATTAAAGCGGCGATGGCGCGTCAAATGCAAGATTCAGTCTCGACTATTCCGCATTTTACTTACTGTGAAGAAATTGATTTAACAGAGCTGATTGCACTTCGCGGCCAGTTGAAAGATCAATACGCCAAACAGGGTATTAAACTCACCTTGATGCCGTTTTTTATGAAAGCCATGTCACTGGCCATTAAGCAGTTCCCTATTATGAATAGTCAGGTCAACAGCGACTGCACCGAGCTGACCTATTTTGATGACCACAATATTGGTATAGCGGTCGACTCGAAAGTAGGTTTGCTGGTGCCAAATATCAAAGGTTGTCAGAACAAGTCCATTGTGCAAATTGCTCAGGAGCTGACCAGACTGACTGACGCCGCCCGTGAAGGTCGTGTCAGCCCGGCTGAACTCAAAGGTGGCACTATCACTATTTCTAACATTGGCGCTATTGGTGGCACTGTGGCCACTCCTATTATCAATAAGCCGGAAGTGGCGATCGTCGCTTTGGGCAAAACCCAATTGTTGCCACGTTTTAACGCCAAAGGTGAAGTGGAAGCCCGCTCTTTGATGCAAATCAGTTGGTCAGGTGATCACCGTGTGATAGACGGTGGCACTATTGCCCGTTTCACTAACTTGTGGAAAAGCTATCTGGAACAGCCATCTTCTATGCTGCTGTCTATGGTCTAACCCATTGATAAATAGCTGGTCATTGGCTTAGTTCTTTGCTACAAAACCCGGATGATCGAAACTCATCCGGGTTTTTCGTTTTAAGGCCATTACGACGGGTAGTGCATGGATAAACATCAGCTTCGTAACTTCTATATCCCCGAAGAGCAGTCGGTGTACCTGCTTAACGCCAATGATGCGAAAAAGCTCAAAGACTGGGTCGCGCTTTGTATCTCTGAGCTGGAGAAACTGGGCTATCGCCAGATTGAGCTGGTGGGAAAAGGCGCTTATGGTTTTGTTTTTGCTGGCCTGGATCAAAAGCAGCAGGACGTGGTGTTTAAATTCTCCCGCATTAATTTACCGCCGCATATTCAGGAACGATTAGCCGACGAAGGCTATATGTTGTCACAGGCCGCGCATCCGAATGTACCGCCGTTTTTTACGTATCAGTTGGTGAAAAAACAGGGCATTTTAATGATGGGCCGCGCCAAAGGCGTCGATCTGGAACAGTACAGCCTGACACATGGCCGATTGTCGGTACGCTTACTGCTGGATATTGCTACTCAGTTAGCCAGTTTACTGCTGGCACTTCGGCAGCATAAAAAAGATGGCGAAAGCGCGCCTATAGTGCATGGTGATATTAAACCGTCGAATATTGTCTATGACGAAAACACCAATCAAATCAGTCTGGTGGATTGGGGATCATCGGTGTTTGCTCAACTCGACAGCGAAGGCCATTACATAGGTAGCAATGTGATGCAGCTGATGTCGTCGGATTTACAGACCTCCAATGCCCGTTTAGGGGATGTGTATTTTATTGGCCCTGAGCAGCGCTCCGGTGCTTTATCCAGCCCACGTTTTGATGAGCAGGGGGTGGCCAGTACCTTGTATGCCTTAGCGTCCGGCCAGTCCTGTCGTTTTGGTCGCAAGGCGATACCAGCACGCAGTCTGGGCTTGCCGATGGAATTTGCTACTATGCTCGACAGTATGCTGTCTGACGATTTACTGCTACGTCAGCAAGCTGGTGATTATTTCTTAAAAGCCATGCCACGATTACAGCATCTGGTGACACCTGATTTACCGCTGCTCAGCACTGATGCTGTCTTACCTGTCTGGCTTAGTGATAAAACTCAGGAGTTGGACACCGTAGTGTATTCATCGCGTAAATCCTTTTTGCGTGAACACAGTGATGAAGAAGGTATTCAGTACATCGACGACGTGCAGCTCGAGCGTTATTACAAAAACTACCTGGAAGGCATGGGCGAAACGGAAAAAGCTTTTGTGGCTGCGGTGAGTCGTTTAGGCCGTTACCCTGTGGTGGGGGGGATAGCGATCCACTGGCAAAGCACTGGGGTTTATATCGACTCCAGTCTGAATTTGTTTGACGCAAGCTTACAAAAAGCTTTTGCTGTGGCTGTCAATAATGTGGTGCAACTGGCTCGCTCTATCGCCAAAGTCGGTATTTTTAAAGCCTGTTTATTTGATGCCCGTCAGACCATCCACATAGCGCGGGACAGTATAGCTGAGCCTTTTGTGGTGCCGCCGGGTACTGTGCTTAAATACGAATTAGGCCAGAGCCAACTGGACGATCGCAGTGCGCAGCACAGTTACTTTGAAGATGGCAAAGATCCGGACGAGCAACTGGTTTTACCGGACGGCATTATGGACGATTTGGCCGCGTTGAATTTAATTCGTCACACCGGCTGTATTATTTTTGAAGTCACACCTTTGTATATGAAAATACATAACTATTACCGTTTACTTGACCCTGCTGCTGAAGCGCAGTTTGCTGCGTTGCTGCAAAGTATTCTGGCCAAAGTGCCATTAATCAGCGGGGAAGGGGTCGGTGGTTTTATGAAATTGCCACACAAAGACACCCGGCATTTTAGCCATCAGAGCCAGCAGGAACTTTGTTATTATCCTGCCAATCCTATGAATTTTATGAAGTCCTGATTTCGGAGAAAAAAATGCGTGTTGTTTTGCTGGTGCTGCTTATCCTTGCTGCCAAAGTGCAGGCGGCCGATCCCCATAGTTTCAGCAACTTTGCTCTGGTCAGTCACCCGACACTGGCGCTGGATTTAACCGCTGATTTTGATAAGCAGCAACTCCATGGTTTTGTTGAGTTAGAGCTGGACTGGCATCATCCGGATGTGCGTGAGCTGATTCTGGATAGCCGCGATCTGAGTATTAAAAAAGTCATGGGTCAGTCTGCTGCTGGCAAATGGCTGCAGCTTAGTTACAGTTTCGGCGAAAAGTCGCCCACTCATGGTCAGGCGCTACGCATTGAATTTCCATCTCAGTTGCCTAAAGTGCGGGTGTATTACCACACCAGCCCACAAGCGTCCGGCTTGCAGTGGCTGACCAAAGAACAGACCAGCGAAAAACAACACCCCTTTATGTATAGCCAATCACAGTCTATTCATGCCCGCAGTTGGATCCCGCTGCAAGACACACCTGCGGTGCGGTTGAATTTTCAGGCCCGTATTCAGACTCCCAAACAGTTACTGGCTGTGATGGGCGCGGATAACAGTGCCAATGTGGATAAAGACGGTGATTATTTCTTCCGGATGCCACAGGCTATTCCATCCTATCTGATAGCGCTGGCAATAGGGGATTTGGAATTTAAGGCTATGTCAGAGCGTACTGGTGTATACGCCGAAAAAGTCTGGCTGGATAAAGCTGTGGCTGAGTTCTCTGATACAGAGCAGATGATGCAAGTGGCAAGTGCTATGTATGGCGATTACCCATGGGGCCGCTATGATCTACTGATTTTACCGGCCAGTTTCCCTTTTGGTGGTATGGAAAACCCAAGGTTATCTTTTATTACACCTACTGTGATAGCCGGAGACAAAAGTCTGGTCAGCTTAATAGCGCACGAGCTGGCGCATTCCTGGTCTGGCAATTTAGTCACCAACGGTAGCTGGCACGAGTTGTGGTTGAACGAAGGGTTCACCAACTATGTGGAAAACCGCATTATGGAGCAGGTATTCGGGCCTGAGCGCGCATTGCTGGAGCGCCAGTTGTCAGTACAAGACTTAGAAAACGATTTGGACCAGCTCGATGCAAAAGATACGTTACTGGTGACCGATTACACAGGACGGGATCCGGATGAGGCCTTTACTCAGGTACCTTATGTCAAAGGCATGTTATTCCTGCAGTTTTTAGAGCAACGAGTGGGGCGTGCTGTGTTTGACCCATTCTTAAAAAACTATTTCCAGACCTTTGCGTTTCAAAGTATGGATACCGAAAAATTCTTGCGTTACCTGCGTAAAACCTTGCTGACTGACCCGGATATTGTCTCCATGGGGGAAATATTGGAATGGCTGTATCAGCCGGGGCTGGCCAGTACTTTTGTTGCGCCACAGTCAGACGCCTTTAAACAGGTCGATCAACAGCGTGTTTTGTGGCAACAAAGCGGCACTTTGACGGATTTACAGACAAATAGCTGGAGTATTCACCATTGGTTACATTTTATCGGCCAATTGGCTGCTACTGTCGACACTGCCCAGCTACAACAGTTGGACCAGGGCTTTGGTTTAAGCCAGAGTCAAAATGCGGAAGTGGCAACAGCCTGGTTTAAAGTGGCGCTGGCAAAAAACTACAGTCAAGCGCTGCCTGCATTGGAGCAGTTTTTAATCAGAGTAGGACGGCGTAAGTTTGTGGTGCCTTTGTATCAACAACTCAGTCAAAACCCACAACATTTAGAGTGGGCGAAAGCCGTGTATCAGCGAGCACGGGCTGGTTATCACCCTTTGACTCAGTCGGCTGTTGATAAACTACTGAAGCTTTAATTTTTAAGTCAAGGTTCAGCCAGACAAAGTAGTCTGTGCCTGAACCCTAGTGTTTAACAGGATTAAAAAATGAACGCAAAATTAGTTACCTTGTTGGTCTGTAGCCTGAGTTTTGTCGCTTTAGCCGATACGCCAGCGCTGAAAACCGTTACCGTCTCTGGTAGCGCTGTAATGCAGGCTAAACCGGATGCAGTACGGCTGACTATGCAAATTCAGCAGACCTCTGAAAAGGTCAGTGATGCGAAACAAAAAGTCGATGAGCAGGTGGCGGCTTTCAGTCAAGCCTTAAGGAAGCTCGGAGTGAAAGACGACCAACTGAACAATGCGCCTTTGCGTATTCAACCAGACTATCAGCATGATCCGGAACGTAAATTACCACAGCGTTATCTGGTCAGTCGCGATATCACTGTGTCATTAAATGATTTATCTCTGTACGGCACTGTATTGCAACAAGCCGCCGATTTGGGTGTGACTCAGATGAATCAGGCTGAATTTTTAGTCAGCCAGTCCGACCAGTTGTACCAAAAGGCGCTGCAACAGGCCTTTGCTCATGCCAAAACCAAGGCGGAATTGCTGGCAAAAGCCAACGGTTTAACCCTGGGCTCAGCACAAAAAATCAATGAACAAGGCTATGCGCCAGCTCCGGTGATGAAGATGGCCAGAGCCATGGCAGATGGCGCTGAAGTCAGCTTTGGTCAGACCGATATCAGAGCCGAAGTGTCAGTTGAGTTTGAAATGAACAGTCATTGATTGTTTATTAGACAAAAGTGGTTAAATCTTTTTCTGGCAGAGGTTTAAATTTCGTAACAAAACAAGTAATGTAGGGACCTTCGTAGTTATGGTAGAACCTATATTTCATGCGTGAGCAAAAATCAGAATTTTATCAGCTGCTGCAACAGCAAGCTCAGTCTCTGATCGAAGACGAAACAGACCTGATTGCCAACATGGCAAACCTGAGTGCGTTGCTCTTTCACGAAATGCCTGATCTGAACTGGTCAGGCTTTTATATTTTAAGAGATGACGTTTTAGTATTGGGACCGTTCCAGGGCAAAGTGGCTTGTGTGCGTATTCCGGTCGGCAAGGGCGTCTGTGGTACCGCAGTGGCTACTGGCGAAATTCAGTTGGTCAAAGACGTCCATGAGTTCCCAGGCCATATCGCCTGCGATGCCGCCAGTAACTCAGAAATCGTATTGCCTGTGCGTCATAACGGCAAAATTATTGCGGTGCTGGATATTGATAGCCCAAGTTTGGCCCGTTTTGATCTGGATGATCAACAAGGCCTGGCGGAATTAGTTCAGCTATTCGAGCGGCATCTGGCACGGACGTTATGAAAGACTTAGTCAATATTCAGGACTATTTATTCCAGGTGGCCGATGTGGGTGACTGGGAAGGTGAAGAAGAGATAGTCGCCGATCGCATCAATGCCATTTATCACGCAGTCTGGCAGCGTCTGCCCGAGGATATCTCAGTCGATGAGATAGATCATCTGCTTATTGCCATCTGGAACGAGCTACGAGGTAGTTTAGTGCTGTTGGAAGCCGATGAAGATGAACTGGTCGACTGGGCTATCTGTTACGTTAATAATCAATTAGAAGAAGGCATTACCTTAGACGATGCCGCGGATGAAGAAGAGTAATTTTGCATGACAACCCCAACTGAACAAATTCAAGCTCAACCTGCAGGCAAAGATGTGAAACAAATCCTCGCCGAACTTAGCGAGAAGTTTCCTTTATGTTTTAGCCAAAGTGGAGAAGCTAAACCTCTGAAAATTGGAATTTTTCAGGACTTAGCCCAGCGCTTGTCTGACGAGGATGGCATCAGCAAAACCCAAATTCGTCACGCATTGCGTCTGTACACTTCGAGCTGGCGCTATCTGGCCGGTGTCAAAGTGGGAGTGGCCCGCGTTGATTTAGATGGTCAGGCTGGCGAGCTGATTGATGAGCAGCAAGCTGCCCACGCTGCACAAACCTTGGAGCAAAGCAAAGCCAAGGCTGCAGAGCTGCGCAAAGCCAAAGCTGCGGCAGAACGAGCCAAACATAAAGAGCAGCCAAAAGAGCAGTCCAAAACTGCACCTTCTGACAAACCTGCTTACAAAAAATCGCAGCCCAACAAGTCTGCAGTCGCTGCAAAAGCAGCCAGACTGAACTCTAAGCCTCAGATCACAGAAAAAGTGGTCCAAGAGCAAGCGGTTGAACTTATTGCATTAAATACAGCCACATTAAAAGTAGGCAGTGCAGTGCAGTTAAAAGTAGGCTTAAAACCTGTGCCTGCCACTGTACTTGAAGTAGTTAAAAATGATGTTGTGGTGCAGCTTGCCTCAGGTATGGTGATTAAAACCCAAGGGGATAAGCTGTTCCAGGCTTAACAGAGACGAGTGTTCAATGAAAAAAATTTCCAGCTTAGCGGCGTTTTTTCTGGTTGTCGGCAGTGGTGTAGTTGCTGCTCCGCTGATTTCTCCTGTGCCCAATCTGGCGCAGGAACCACAACATGCAACGGCCAGTAAACGCATTACCAATTACTTTACCCGGGAGCATTACTTAGGCTTGCGTATTGACGACGAGTTGTCGTCAAAAGTTTTTGACCGCTATTTAAAAAGTCTGGATTTTTTCCGTAACGTGTTATTGAAATCGGACGTCGACAGTTTTGAACAATACCGTAACGAGTTTGATAACGGTTTGGCGAAAGGCCAGTTCGATTTTGCCTATCAGATGTTTAATCTGAGTATGACGCGCCGTTTGGAACGTTATGATTACGCTATCAGTTTACTAGATAAACCCTTTGATTTTACTCAAAAAGATAGCTATGAGTTTGAGCGTGAAGATGCGCCATGGGCAACGGATGTAGCACAGCTCAATGAGCTGTGGCGGCAAAAAGTAAAGTTCGATGCACTGAATCTGAAACTGGCAGGTAAAACAGCGGAGGAGACCACTAAGCTGTTGAAAAAGCGTTATGAAAATGCGAAGAAACGCTTGTTACAGACAGAAAGCGAAGATGTTTTCCAGATCGTGATGAACTCCTATGCCCGTAGCATTGAAGCTCATACATCATATTTGTCGCCGCGCAATGCCGAACGTTTCCAGCAGGAAATGAATTTGTCTCTGGAAGGCATTGGTGCCGTGCTGCAAAGTGATGATGACTTCACCGTTATTATGAGTTTGGTCCCCGGTGGTCCGGCCGACATGACCAAAAAGATCAAACCCAAAGACAAGATCATTGGTGTGGCACAAGGGGATGAGGAATTTGTTGATGTAGTGGGTTGGCGTCTGGATGATGTCGTTGACCTGATCAAAGGTCCAAAAGGCTCTACGGTACGTTTGCAGGTGTTAGTGGGGGGCGATGCTTCCAAAGGTGTACCGACTCAGATATCGATAGTGCGTGATAAAATCCGTCTGGAGGACAGAGCCGCCAAAGCCGAGGTGCTGGAGCCTAAACTGAGTCCCTTGGGTAAAAAAATTGGCGTGATCAATATCCCAAGTTTTTACAACAACCTGACGGAAGATGTGAAAAAAGAGATCGCCAGCTTAAAGCAGCAAAAGGTGGACGGTATTATCGTTGACTTACGTGGCAACGGCGGGGGTTCATTGCCGGAAGCGGTCGCGTTAACAGGTTTGTTTATCGACAAAGGCCCGGTAGTGCAAATTCGTGAAGCCGGTAACCGGATTGGCATTAGTCAGGATCAGGACGGCAGCGTATTTTATGAGGGGCCGCTGACTGTGATGGTAGACCGTTACAGTGCTTCGGCTTCTGAGATTTTTGCTGCCGCCATGCAGGATTATGGTCGCGCTCTGATCGTAGGCGAACATACCTTTGGTAAAGGCACAGTGCAGCAACACCGCGGGCTGGGCCGGGTATACGACATGTTTGAAGAATCTTTAGGTTCAGTGCAGTTTACTATCGCCAAGTTTTACCGCATCGATGGTGGCAGTACTCAGCATAAAGGCGTGATCCCGGATATTTTGTTTCCATCGCCGATAGAACCTGGGGAGTGGGGCGAAAGTAAAGAAGAAAACGCCTTGCCTTGGGATAGTATTCCGCCAGCACAGTACACTGCGTCTGATGAAATTAAAAAGGCATTGCCAGTTCTACAGAAAAAACATCAGGAGCGTTTCAGTAAAGAAGTTGAATATACTTATCTGATGGAAGACATTGCTCTGTACAACAAAGAGAAAGACGAAAAGACGATCTCATTGAACGAGCAGGAACGTTTGAAGAAAAAAGAAGAAAACACAGCGCGTGACTTAAAACGCGTCAACGAGCGTTTAGCACGATTAAAACTGCCAGCCGTAAAAAATTTAGACGATTTACCTGAAGTGCTGGAAAAACTGGATCCTCTGCTGGAGGAAACAGCACAGATCACGGCTGACCTGTTAAGCCTGGGTCATCTGGCAAAACGGGCGGATTAAAGCAAGCTAAGGGGTCAGAGTCAATGAGCTGGCATAGAGTTCATTGACTCTGACCCCTTTCTATAACAACAGAATTGGTGATAACCAATCGTGATGAGAACAACTCCATGGAACTACAGACTACACCACGCCCACACAAAACCCCGAGTTTTTTAGATGCCAGCATTCCTTTACTGGTTCTGATTGTATTACTCGCTTTAGCGGTTTACTTGTACGGCAGTGATTCCTCTTACGGTGCTAACCAGATCGCATTATTTGTCGCTTCAGGTGTAGCTGTAATTATTGGTTTAAAAAATGGTTACGGCTGGAATGAGATAGAACAGGCGATGGTCAAAGGTATTTCATTATCTTTGGGCGCGTTGTTAATTTTATTCTCTGTCGGAGCTTTGATCGGTACCTGGTTACTGGCCGGTACCGTACCTTCGCTGATTTATTATGGTTTACAGTTGTTGGACCCGTCCTGGTTTTACGCCGCTAGTTGCTTACTTTGTGCTGTGGTCGCCCTAAGCATAGGGAGTAGCTGGACTACAGCCGCCACTATAGGGGTAGCGTTAATTGGTGTGGCCGCCGGCTTGGGGATGTCGCCAGCTATTACTGCCGGTGCTATTGTTTCTGGTGCTTATTTTGGCGATAAAATTTCACCTGTCAGTGAAACCACCAACCTTGCGCCAGCGGTAGCTGGCTCAAATTTGTTTGACCATATCCGTCATATGACCTGGACTACTATTCCGAGTCTGATTCTGGCGCTGATTATTTTTTCTGTACTGGGATTTAATGCCAATGCGGTGGCTGATGACTCGCAAATTCGTGCGATCAGTGAAGCTTTACAACAGCATTTTGCCATTAGTCCGTTGATGTTAGTGCCGTTACTGGTATTGATGGCGATGGCTGTTAAAAAAGTACCGGCTTTTCCTACGGTATTTATCGGTGCGCTGTTGGGTGGGGTCTGGGCAGTGCTGTTCCAGCCCCAGTTGGTGGCAAAAATGGCCGATCCGGAACTAAATGGCATGCTTGCGACATTAAAAGTCGTCTGGACTACCTTGCATGGTGGCTTTGTGATTGAAACTCAAAATGCAGAGCTGGATAAACTATTAAACGGCGGCGGTATGGTGAAGATGCTGAATACTTGCTGGCTGATTTTCTCTGCCATGATGTTTGGTGCTGTGCTGGAGCATATAGGCTTGTTGCGTAAGTTTGTCGAAGCTATTTTGCATAAAGCCCATAGCACAGGTTCGTTAATTACCAGCACAATAGCCACTTGTATTGCGACTAACATTTTAACGGCCGATCAGTATATGTCGATTGTCATGCCAGGTCGGATGTTTAAAGAAGAGTATGAGCGCCGTGGTTTAGCGCCGGTGAATTTATCCCGTACTTTAGAGGATGGTGGCACTATCACCAGTCCGTTGATCCCATGGAATACCTGTGGTGCTTATATGCATGGTGTGCTGAATGTGAATCCACTGGATTACGCCATGTACGCCTTTTTTAACCTGATAAACCCGGTGCTTGCGGTGATCTATGCGTATATGGGCATTAAGGTGTTAAAGCTAACACCACCGGATACGCCAATCACAGCGGCCGTTCAGGGTAAATAATTAAAAAGGCCAGTTGATAACTGGCCTTGTTGTTTTCCGATCGTAAAAGAGAATTTTGTGATGAGTCAGATATCGAACCGTCAGGCAAAAAAGCTAAGTGACTACAAAGCCCCGGAATTTACCATCAGCGACGTGGAGCTGAGTTTTGAGTTAAACCCGGAGGCAACGCTACTGACAGCTACCTATCAATTGCACTCTGCCAGTGGCTGTGCCGGTACCCTGACTCTGGATGGGCAGGAGCTGAAGTTATTGTCTGTGTCTGTCGATGGGCAACGACTGAGCGCTGACGCCTATCAGGTGACGTCGGAGCAATTGATCCTGCCCGGTCTGCCAGCCAAGGCACAGCTTGAACTGAAGATTGAGCTGAACCCAAAAGCCAATACCGCACTGGAGGGCTTGTACTTATCCAATGGCGCTTATTGTACGCAATGTGAAGCGGAGGGCTTTCGCCGCATAGCTTATTACCTTGACAGACCGGATGTATTAGCCCGTTTTACCACTCATATTATTGCCGATGCCAAGGCTTATCCGGCGCTATTGAGTAACGGCAATCTGGTTCATTCAAGCCTGTTGGCTGATGGCCGTCGCCATGTGACCTGGGTCGACCCCTTTCCTAAACCCAGTTACTTATTTGCGTTAGTGGCCGGCGACTTTGATTGCTTAAAAGGCAGCTACACCACGGGATCTGGCCGCGAAGTCGCGCTGGAGTTTTACGTCGATAAAGGCAACAAACACCGGGCTCAATTTGCATTGGAATCGCTAAAACGAGCCATGTTGTGGGACGAGCAAACTTTTGGTCTGGAGTACGACCTGGATATCTATATGGTGGTTGCGGTTGACTTTTTTAATATGGGGGCGATGGAAAACAAAGGCTTAAATGTCTTTAACAGTAAATATGTACTGGCCGATCAGGCCTCTGCCACGGACACCGACTTTTTTAATATCGAATCTATTGTTGGCCACGAGTACTTCCACAACTGGACAGGCAACAGAGTCACTTGCCGCGACTGGTTCCAGTTAAGTTTAAAAGAAGGGTTAACGGTATTTCGCGACCAGCAATTCAGCGCGGATATGGGCTCGAGGACACTCAACCGTATTGATGCGGTGAAAACTATCCGTACCGCGCAATTTGCTGAGGATGCTGGCCCTATGGCGCATCCGATCCGGCCGCAGCAAGTGCTGGAGATGAATAACTTTTATACGGTCACTGTCTATGACAAGGGTGCAGAAGTGATTCGTATGCTGCATACCTTATTAGGACAGGATGGTTTTCGCAAAGGCATGGATTTGTACTTTAAACGCCACGACGGTCAGGCGGTGACCTGTGATGACTTTGTCAATGCTATGCAGGATGCCAATGGCCGGGATCTGAGCTTGTTCAGACGTTGGTATCAGCAGTCCGGTACACCAGAGTTGAAGGTGTATAGCCAATTTGATGCAAAAAAACGCGAATTTAAATTACTGATGCAACAGCATACGCCAGCGACCGCAGACCAGGCCGAAAAACAGCCTTTGCTGCTGCCTGTGCGAATTGAGCTATTGTCAGAAGGGCGTAGTCAGTCTTATCTGCTGGAAATGACCGAAGCTTCGCAGGAATTTAGTTTTGCCGTCAGTCAACAACCTGTGCCAGTGCTTCTGGCCGACTTTTCGGCGCCAGTAAAACTACAGTATCACTACAGTCTGGCTGAACTGTTACAAATAGCCCGTGAGGCAAAAGATGGAGTAGCACGTTGGGATGCGATACAGCAACTGTGGCAACTTCAGGTGAAGGCCGCCATTGCAGCACAACACTCAGGGACAGACTATCAGCTACCGGCAGCCTTACTCGAGTTCTACCGACAGTTACTACTCCAGCCTTTGGATGATTTGGCTTTTACTGCTGAATTACTCACTGTGCCTTGTTATGACATGGTGGCCGAGCAGTTTGAGCAGATCCCCGTACAGGAAATAGTGCAGGCACTGCAGGGTTTTAGGCAACAACTGGCAGAGAAGCTGGCAGAGCAGTGGCTGTTTTGTTATCAGTCGTTGCGCTCTGAAGCTTACCAGTATGAACAGCAGCAGGTTGCCCAGCGGGCTTTGCGTTCAGTGTGTTTGCAGTACCTTTGTTTTGTAAAGGACCAAGGGCTGTTATTACAACAGCAGTATCAGAGCAGCGATAATATGACTGATCAGCTCGCTGTGCTAAGAGCCTGTCGTAACTCAGCACATCCGTTATTTGCCAGCCTGATGAGTGATTTTGAACAGCGTTGGCAGCATGATGTGTTGGTACTGGATAAATGGTTTAACTTATCGGCCTCTTATCCGCATCCTACTGTGTTTAGTACCTTGCAGCAATTGACTGCACATCCGCAATTCAGTTGGCAAAATCCGAACCGGGTCAGGGCGGTGTTTGGTGCCTTTTATCAGCAAAATCCAGCTATGTTTCATGCAGAAGACGGCAGAGGCTATCAGGTACTGGCTGATGTGGTACTGAAAATGGATGCCATTAATCCGCAGGTCGCGTCGCGTTTAGTGACCCCTTTGCTCTCATGGAAACGTTATCAACCTGCACGTCAGCAGCAATTAAAAGCTGTTTTGCAGACTATGCTGAGTAAAGACTTGAGTAACGATTTGTATGAAAAAGTGAGTAAGAGTCTAAGCTCAGATGCGTCAGTATAAATTCAGACTGATCCTTGACGTCGAGCAATGTCTGGCCTTTTATCAGGGCTTGTATACCGATGTGGTGGTGCAGGCAGATAATGGCCAGACAGTCCAACTGCCTCTGCGCCATTTCAGACCCTATATCAGTCATTCCGGGGTCAATGCCCGCTTTGTATTAACCTTGACCGATCAGGGCAAGTTCCAGACTTTAGAGAAAATAAATTAGAGTTAATACTTAAAACGCCAACTTAAAACAAAACAGGCAAAATCTGCGACTTTAGCTATTATTTTCATTTAGTTAGATGATCTTCCTGCAACTGGTCAAACCGGATCAGACAGAAGTAGCAGGGTTTGGCAGGGGGAAAGGGAAAAAACTGAATAAAAATCAACAGATTTGACTGATCGCAAGCCTTGCGCCCCGATCAAAATGATGTAATGATTTCTTCGATACAAGCTGACCTCCGAGCAGTTGGTTAGCTCAAAATAAAAAATAACAAAATACCTGCAGGGACAGGGGGGGAGATAACGAATGAATACTAAGCCGGGTGCCTTCGTCAGAAGTACTTTAGCTCTGGGTGTTGCTTCTGCACTATTGGCCTTGTCGGCCGCCAGTGCGCAGGCCGCTACGTTTAACTTTGATGATGTAGAAGTGGTATTTGACTCTACGTTCTCCTACGGCGCCAGTTGGCGTGCAGAAGACCGTGACTGGGACACTATCAGTAAGGTCAACCACCCGCGTTTTGACTGGACAGGTTATAGCGCTTTTACCAATCCAATTTACACCAGCTCACAAATCTGGTCTCAGCCGGGCGCCTACTCCAGCAATGGTGATGCAGGCAACCTGAATTATGACCGCGGCGATATGTTCTCCGAAGTGTTCCGTGGCACACACGAATTGTCTATTGCCAAGGACGACATCGGCTTTTTTGGCCGCTTCACCTACTTCTATGATTCAGCCTTAATGGACGATGAAGGCGCTTATACCAATCCGCTGTCTGGTAATAAAGTAGACCCTTGTGCGGACGATGAAGCCAGAGATCTGGCCTGTCGTGACATTCGTTTGCTGGACGCCTACGTCTATGGCAATTTTGCGTTAAATGACGGTGCCAATCCATTGTCCATTCGGGTTGGTCAGCAGGTGTTGAGCTGGGGTGAAAGCACCTTTATTCAGCACGGTATCAATATTACGCCGATTGACGTTGGGGTCGCCCGTAGTCCTGGCGCTGAGTTAAAAGAAGCTTATATTCCTGTGGGTATGGCCTGGGCTTCATTAGGCCTGACTGAGAATTTAACTGCAGAGGTGTTTTATCAGTACGAGTGGGAAAACAGCTATCTGCCAGTACCGGGTTCTTATTTCTCCACCAACGACTTCGCCGGTAAAGGCGGTTATGCGCAGAATATTCAGTTAGGTTTTGCCGGTAACCCGGATATCGATCTGGATTTCTTAGTTTCTGAAATGAATTTGATCTCACAAAATGCGCCTGCGCTGCTAGCGGCGTTGACAACACCAGGCGCAACAGCGGCACAACGTGCAGCGGCTGTGAATGCCATGCTGGCGTATTCGACCAAAGTAACCTTAAGACCAGCGGGTGCTGCAGGTGAAATTGAACCTGAAGATGGTGGTCAATATGGTATTAAGCTGGAGTATTTCGCTCCGGAGCTGAACGACACTGAATTTGCGTTCTACCATATGAATTACCATAGCCGCACGCCGCTGATTTCGGGTATTGCGTCCGATTTCCGTGTCGGTGCTGATGCCACTGGTCAGCCTTTGGGTGTGATCCAGTCTTTGGCCTATCTGGCGGCGAATCAGGGCAATATCACAAAAGACAATATCAATGAGCTGGATGTATTCTCTAAAGGTTTAATTCAGTATCCGGAAGATATTAAGCTCTATGGCTTCAGTTTTAATACCACGGTTGATGGCACCTCAGTCGCCGGTGAATTAGCCTACCGTCAGGATGAACCTCTGCAAATTGATGACGTAGAAATTCTGTATGCCGGTATGCCAGAACAGTTAGCGAATGCAGGGTTACGTCCTGAATTGGAAGGCATCAGTCAGATTGGTCGTTACGATGGTCTGAAAATAGGGCCGGGCGAATTTGCTCAGGGTTATATTTTATCTGATACCACGCAAGCACAAGTTACAGTCACTCACCTGTTTGGTCCTATGTGGATCGCTGATAACTTCTCTATGTTAGCTGAAGTGGGCGGTATCAAAATCAACGATATGCCAGATCCATCGGTGTTACGTTTAAATGGTCCAAATACAGACCGTAGCGGTGGTCCTTTGTTGGGTACCATCAATGGTGGTCCTCTGGTGAATAAGGACGGTGTGCATACAGCCTTGTCTAACGGTGCTGAAACGAACCCATTCCCAACGGCTTCAGCCTGGGGTTACCGGTTATTAGCGAAAGCCGACTTTAATGACGTGTTTGCGGGCGTCAACATGTCGCACCGTGTGGTGTTTTCACACGACGTCAATGGCATAACACCAGATCCGCTGTTTATGTTCTCCAAAGACAAAAAATCTGTGGGTTACACTGTGGCCTTTGACTATCTGAACCGCTGGTCTTCTGAGTTATCTTACAATGCCTTCTGGGGTGGTGTAGGCACAACCAACAATACAGCTGACCGTGATTTTGTATCTTTTAACATTAAATACTCTATTTAAGGGACGAGGCGAGAACCATTATGAAAAAACTCACCCTGATTGCATCCACTATTGCGCTTGTTGTGAGCTGTGGAGCTATTGCGAAGTTAACTCCGGATCAAGTGGCCCGTTTGGGTGCTGATCTGACGCCGTTAGGCGCTGAAAAAGCCGGTAATGCCGACGGCAGTATTCCGGCCTGGGAAGGTGGTATTCAATCCGCTCCGGCTGGTTATAAACCAGGTGATCACCACCCGGATCCGTTTGCTGGCGATAAAGTACTGTTTACTATCGACAAGTCGAACCTGGCTCAATACAAAAGTTTGTTGAGTCCGGGTCAGATCAAGCTGTTTGAAGCTTATCCTGACAGCTACAAAATGAATGTGTATCAAACTCGTCGTACTGCGTCTTACCCACAGTATGTCTATGATGCAACTAAGAAAATTGCAGGCACTGCCGAGTTGGTCGAAGGCGGTAATGGTATTGTCAATGCTGCCATTGGTATTCCGTTCCCGATCCCAGCCAATGGTTTGGAAGCGATTTGGAACCACACCTTACGCTTCCGTGGTGTAGCGGCCAGTCGTAACGGCGGTCAGGTTGCGCCTACAGCCGCAGGGGATTACGTGACTATCGGCTTTGATGAGCAAATCATGTTCAAATATTCAGCGCCGGACGCCACGGTCGATGCGTTACAAAAAGAAAATATTCTGTTCCGTTTCAAGCAGGCTGTTACCACTCCGGCTCGCTTGGCAGGTACTGCGCTTTTAGTGCATGAGACGATGGATCAGGTAAAAACTCCACGTCAGGCCTGGACTTACAACACAGGTCAACGCCGTGTACGTCGCGCGCCTAACGTAGCCTATGATGCTCCGGGTACGGCTTCTGATGGCCTGCGTACTACCGATGACTTTGATATGTTTAACGGTTCTCCTAACCGTTACGACTGGAAGTTAGTGGGTAAACAAGAGCTGTTTATTCCTTACAACAGTTACAAACTGCATAGTAAAGACGTGAAATATGCGGATCTGATCAAACCAGGTCATATCAACCCTGACTATGTGCGCTGGGAAAAACACCGTGTTTGGGTGGTGGAAGCCAACCTGAAAAGCGGTACCAGCCATGTCTATGGCAAACGGGTGTTCTTTATTGACGAGGATAGCTGGCAAATTCATGTCGCAGATCTGTATGACAACAGAGGCGAGTTATACCGTGTTGCTGTCGCTCATGGTCTGAACTACTACGAGGTGCCAACACACTGGAGTACGCTGGAAGTGTTCCACGATCTGAACACTCGTCGCTACATTGCGATTGGTCTGGACAACGAAGACAAGATGTATGACTTCTCTGTGCAGTTAACAGATAACGACTTCACTCCAGCGGCTCTGCGCCGTGAAGGTACCCGTTAAGCTGTAAATGTCGAATAAACGGTTGGCTCGATGCCAACCGTTTTTGTTTTTAAATTGATGCTGAGTGAAAACTCTAATGATGGTTAAACTTTTATCCTCTGTCGCAGCGCTGCTGCTGACAACTCACATTCAAGCACAGTCTGCAGTTACGCCAACCCCATCGTATCTGATGCCTTTGGCCGATAAAGCTGTACTGACTGATTTAATCCGGGTGAACGATCAGCTCTATGTGGCAGTGGGGGATCGGGGCCATGTGTTAGTAAGCAAAGACAGCACAAACTGGACTCAGGTGCAAACCCCGGTACAAAGCCTGTTTACTTCAGTGTATTTTTCTGATGAAACACATGGCTGGGCTGTCGGACATGACGCCACTATTATTGCCACCCAAGACGGCGGACAAAGCTGGCAGTTGCAGCAATTTAAACCTGAAACCGATAAGCCGCTGTTTGATATTTTGTTTGCTGATGCCAACAACGGTATAGCCTTGGGTGCCTATGGTATGTTTTACCGCACCACAGACGGTGGTAAAACCTGGCTGGACGAGTTCCATCTGGAGTTGGTGGGCAGCGAGGATCAGGCGTATTTAAAAGAGCTGCAAGAGTCAGATCCAGAGGCTTATCTGGAAGAGCGCGCCTCAGTTCTTCCCCATTTTAACCGTATTTATCAGCACAACAACGTGCTGTATCTGATTGGTGAAGCAGGTTTTTTTGCCACCAGTGCAGATTTTGGCAAAAGCTGGACCCGTCATCCTGAATTTTATAATGGTTCATTGTTTGGCCTGACCATGACAGCAAAAAATAGTCTGATTGCGGTGGGGTTACGTGGACATGTGTTTCGAAGCACCGACCTGGGGCAAAGCTGGCAGGAGATCAAACTGAATCAAACCGCGACGCTGAACAGTGTGCTGACGGATGCTGCCGGCAATCTGTATTTAACCGGCAACGCTGGCACTTTGCTGGTCAGTCAGGATGATGGTGTCAGTTTCACCTCTGTGCCAACACAAGACAGTAAAGCCATTTTGAATGCCGTCGCAGTCAAGGATCAGCTGGTATTAGTGACCGAAGCTGGAATTCGAACCTTAGCAATCAAGAAGCCGGAATAACATGAGTCTGAACCGAATAGTCACCAGTTGTGAGACGGTATTGTTCCGTCACCGTATCGCTGTCATCGTACTTTTTGTACTCGCTACTTTGTTTTTATTGTTCAAAGCCAGCCAAATTAAACTGGACGCGGCTTTTACTAAAAATATCCCGTTGCAGCATGAATACATGCAGACCTATATGAAACACGCCAAAGATTTTGGTGGGGCCAATAATATTCTGGTGTCGGTTTGTGATGCCAAAGGCGATATTTTTAATCCAGATTTTTTTGCGTCTTTCAAAAAAATTCATGATCAGATTTATTACCTGCCGGGGGTAGACCGTAGTCTGGTGAAATCGCTGTATAGCCCCAGCACCCGTTTTGTTGAAGTGGTGGAAGATGGTTTTGCCGGTGGTCCGGTGATCCCGGCTGACTTTGCGCCTACTGCTGAAGGTTTGGCCGTGGTGAAGGCCAACGTCGAAAAAGCCGGTATTGTGGGTCGTATGGTGGCGGACGATTTTAGTTGTGCCATGGTGACAGCTCAACTGTTAGAGGTTGACCCTGATACTCAGCAAAAGCTTGATACCATTAAATTTGCTGCTGAGTTAGAACAACAGGTTCGAGGCCAGTATCAGAACGAAAACCTGACCGTCCATATTATTGGTTTTGCCAAGATGGTCGGTGATGTGGCCGACGGTGCGAAAGGCGTATTGGCGTTTTTTGCTGTGGCTATCGTTATCACCGCCATCATGGTGTATCTGTTCAGTGGTTCCGTGATGCTGACCTTGTTGCCGATCCTTTGCTCTTTAGTCGCGGTGATCTGGCAAATGGGCATGCTGACCGTATTGGGTTTTGGTATCGACCCTATGTCTATTCTGGTGCCATTTCTGGTATTCGCCATAGGCGTCAGTCATGGTGTTCAAATGATCAATGCGACAGGTAAAAACGTCGCTTTGGGCATGGATGCTAAAACTGCGGCCCAGGCCAGCTTCCGTAAGCTGTTGATCCCTGGTGGTATTGCACTTTTATCCGACACTGTGGGTTTTATTACCTTATTGATTATCGAGATCGGTGTGATTCGTGAGCTGGCTATTACCGCCAGTTTAGGTGTAGGTATTATTATCCTGACCAACCTGGTTTTATTACCTGTGCTGATGTCCTACGTTAAGTTCAGTGACAAGTACAAGCAGAAAGTCCAGACGCCGCATCCGCGTATTGAGAAGTTCTGGTATAGCTTGTCCGCCTTCGCGACACCTAAGTATGCGGTAGTCATTTTAGCTGCCACAGCGCTGTTGTTTGCGCTGGGCTGGCAACAAAGCGCTTATCTGAAAATCGGCGATTTACACCCAGGCGCGCCGGCTTTGCATGAAGATTCGGTTTATAACCAGGATACTTTCCTGATCACAGACCGCTATGCCATTTCTGTCGATTACATCAATGTGATGGTGGAAACCCCGGCCAACGGCTGTACCTTCCATGATGTGATGAATCGGATTGACCAGTTCCAGTGGCAAATGGAAAACGTACCCGGCGTGCAGTCTGCGGTATCGCTGGCCTCTGTGTCTAAATCTATTAATGCCGCCTTTAACGAAGGCAACATGAAGTGGAAAGTGTTGCCACGTACCACAGAGAGTTTGGTGCAAGCGTCAAGCAGAGTAGAAACCAGTACAGGTTTACTCAACAGTGACTGCTCTGTGATGCCGGTGATCCTGTTCTTAAACGACCATAAAGCTGAGACAATTGAAACCGTGGTGGCTGCTGCGAAAAAGGCGGGTGCAGAACTCAGCACGGATGAAGTGAAGTTTAAATTAGCTTCAGGTCCTGTCGGTGTTATGGCGGCGACTAATGAAGCTGTGGATGCAGCCCAAACCCCGATGATGTGGTACGTCTACGGGGCCGTGATCCTGTTGTGTTTAATCAGCTTCCGTTCGGTAAAAGCCACTGTGGCCGTGATAGTACCGCTGTACGTAGTGTCCGTTTTGGCGACTGCACTGATGACGAAGCTGGAAATTGGCTTGACCGTCTCTACCTTACCTGTAATAGCCCTGGGTGTAGGTATTGGGGTCGATTACGGTATTTACATTCTGTCGAATATGACCCAGTTGCTGCGCGATGGCACGCCGCTGCGTCAAGCCTATTTCACCGCATTAAAAGAGACAGGCAGTGCCGTGTTATTTACCGGCATCACGTTGGCTATTGGTGTCAGCACCTGGGTCTTTTCAGCACTGAAATTCCAGGTTGATATGGGCATACTGCTGACCTTTATGTTTTTAGTGAATATGCTTGGTGCTGTTCTGGTGTTACCTGCACTGGCGGCTTTTTTCTGGCGAAAAAATAACTAGTTTTTGTTTGTCTGAAAACTGCATGTTTAAACAAGAAAATGGCCGTTAGGCCATTTTCTATTTACGGCGGGTGAATAACTTGTCAAATCAGCGATTTTTGCTCTGGTACAACCAGTCACAAAGACATAAATAAAGCTCGAAAAGCCCGTCAATACTCAATAAACTTCGCACCTGACACGCTCTGTATGTAAGCAAACCCGGTCTTTGTAGACTGAGGTTTCAAAAAAGGATACAAAAATGGCACTGATAGACGGTCAACCTTCTGTACTACTACAAAATGTAAGTAAGCTTATTCGTTCTAAAGTCAAAGATCAGGTCGGACTGGTCGAAAAATTTGCCTACACTCTGTACGGCAATATGTCGCATGAAGATTTGTTTGGCCGCAACGACAGCGACTTATATGGCGCTGCCCTGAGCTTATGGCAAAGCTTTAATGGCCATACGGATGCCAAGGCATTAATCCGCGTTTTTAACCCGGAAATCGCCAAACACGGCTGGGAGTCTAAACACACTATTGTTGAAATCGTGGTCAAAGACAGTCCGTTTTTAGTCGACTCAGTCCGGATGGCATTAAGCCGTCAATCTATTACGGCTCACTTGTTATTGCATTACCCATTACAAACGCTCCGTAACGATAAAAACGACATCACGGACTTTTTTAAACTGGGGACTGTGGAGCAAGCCAGCACGGAACAGACAGTATTCCATATCGAAATTGATCGCATGACAGACAAAGTTGCCATAGAGGCGTTAACCTCTGAGCTGCAGTCTGTGATGGAAGATGTGTCGTTAGCGGTTCAGGATTGGAAGCCGACAAAAGCCAAACTGCTGCAGGTTATTGCGGATCTACCAAAGCAGGCAGGCTCTATCAATCCAACCGAGTTAGAGCAGGCGACTGAGTTTTTAAACTGGATGGCCAAAGATAACTTCACTTTGTTAGGTTATCGTGAATACCGTATCAAAGCGGTCGAAGGCGACCATAAAATCGAAGGCGTGAACGACAGCGCTTTAGGCTTAATGCGCCGTTCAACCTCGCGCGATTTAATGTTATCTGATTTGCCTGAGCAGGCCCGTAAGCAGGCATTAAGTTCGTCCTTATTAATCCTGACCAAAACCAATAATAAGTCCCGAGTCCATCGCCCGGCTTATATCGATTATGTCGGTATTAAACGTTTTGACGACAAAGGCCATGTCATTGGCGAAGACCGTTTTATTGGTTTGTACTCCTCTTCGTTGTACAACAACAGTGCAGCAGATATTCCATTGTTGAAAAACAAGCTGGCCAAAGTGATGGCCAAGTCTGGTTTTGCTCCGGGGACACATGCTTACAAAGCACTGTTAAACATTCTTGAAACTTACCCACGGGATGAGTTGATCCAGGCTACTTCCGATGAACTGTTGGATGTGTCAACTGGCGTGTTGCAGATGCAGGAACGCGATATGACGCGCCTTTTTGTGCGTAAAGACGCGTTTGGCCGTTTTGTCTCCGCTATGGTCTATGTACCACGTGAGCGTTACAACACTCAGCTACGCAAAGACACGCAACAGATTTTAGCCCAGTCGTTGGGCAGCACCGAAGCTGTGGAATTTACCACCTACTTCTCTGAGTCTGTGCTGGCGCGTACCCATTATTTCGTTCGGATCAACGATAACAATATCGAGTTTAATGTGAAAGAAATTGAACGTAATTTAGTAGAAGCGGCCCGTACCTGGGAAGACAAGCTGGAAGCTGCGCTGGTTGGCCATTATGGTGAAGCCCGTGGCCGTGAGCTGGCCCGTAAGTATTTAACGGCTTTCCCTTCATCGTACAAAGATGAAATGTTACCTAACGATGCGCTGGTCGACATTGAAAAAATTGAGTCACTGAACGACGAGCACCGGCTTGATATGCTGTTTTATCGTCCGCAGGAAGACCGTAACGACAGCAAAGCAGTGCGCCTAAACCTGTTCCATAAAGATCATCCAATTTATTTATCTGATGTGTTGCCTATCCTGGAAAACTTTGGTTTACGTGTGATAGGTGAAACTCCTTATGCAGTGCGTTGCCCTGATGGTTCGGTCAGTTGGATCTTAAACTTTGCGATGGAAGTCAACGGCACTATGCCGGCTGATTTTGAGCAAGCTCAGCAGTCGTTCCAGGACTCTTTTGCCAAAGTGTGGAAAGGAGAGTTGGAAGATGACGGCTTTAACCGTTTAATTCTGGGCGCTGGTTTAACAGGCCGGGAAGCCTCGTTATTACGTGCTTTTGCTAAATATAAACGTCAAATAGGCGGTACCTTTAGTCAGGCCTATGTTGAATCGACGTTTGGTCGTTATCCGCTATTGGCCAATCTGCTGGTGAAACTCTTTAATGCTAAATTTGCATTAGACAGCCATGATCAGGCAGAGGCGGAGAAATTACAGGCTGAGATCCTGGCGCAACTGGAAAACGTGGCGAACCTGGATGATGACCGCATTATCCGTCGTTTCCTGGCTATTATTCAGGCTATTGTGCGTACCAACTACTTCCAGCAGGCGGAAGATGGCAGCGACAAGCCTTATATTTCCTTTAAAGTACGTCCGGCGATGATCCCGGATATGCCACTGCCGTTACCATTCTTCGAAATCTTTGTGTACTCACCTAAAGTGGAAGGGGTGCATTTACGTTTCGGTAAAGTCGCACGGGGTGGCCTGCGTTGGTCGGATCGTCGTGAAGACTTCCGCACTGAAGTTCTGGGTCTGGTAAAAGCACAGCAAGTGAAAAACACTGTGATTGTGCCTGTGGGCGCCAAAGGTGGTTTTGTCTGTAAGAAACTGCCTGAAACCGGTGGACGCGAAGCCTGGTTAAACGAAGGTAAAGCCTGCTACCGTACTTTTATCCGCGGTTTACTGGATGTCACCGATAACATTCTGCAAGGTCAGATTGTGCCACCAAAACAAGTGGTACGTCTGGATGAAGATGATCCGTATCTGGTGGTTGCTGCCGACAAAGGCACAGCAACTTTCTCTGATATCGCCAACAGCATTTCATTGGAATACAACCACTGGTTAGGCGATGCCTTTGCTTCAGGTGGTTCAAACGGCTATGACCATAAAGGGATGGGGATCACCGCCCGTGGCGGCTGGGAGTCTGTCAAACGTCACTTCCGTGAGATTGGCATTGACTGTCAGACCACAGATTTTACCTGTGTGGGTATAGGTGATATGGCCGGTGACGTGTTTGGTAACGGTATGCTGTTGTCCAAACATATTCGTCTGCAGGTTGCA
Source organism: Rheinheimera mesophila (assembly GCF_000986865.1). Taxonomy (GTDB): domain Bacteria; phylum Pseudomonadota; class Gammaproteobacteria; order Enterobacterales; family Alteromonadaceae; genus Pararheinheimera; species Pararheinheimera mesophila. Next base: position 70,542 of record NZ_LAVS01000090.1, on the reverse strand, counting down.
TTTAACCATATGCATATTTTTGTTGACCCGAATCCGGATGCAGCCAAGACTTTCATCGAACGTGAACGTCTGTTTAATTTACCTACCTCAACCTGGGAAGACTTTGATAAGTCACTGATCTCAGAAGGCGGCGGTATTTTCCTGCGTAGCGCTAAGTCGATCAAACTGACGCCTCAGATGCAACAGATGTTAGGCACCACTGCAACCAGCCTGACGCCAACGGAATTTATCCGTGCAGCGCTGATGATGGAAGTCGATCTGATTTGGAACGGTGGTATCGGCACTTATGTCAAGGCGACAGACGAGAGTCATGCCGAAGTCGGTGACCGGGGTTCTGAAGCGGTGCGTGTGAACGGTAAAGATGTCAAAGCCAAAATCATAGGCGAGGGCGGTAACTTAGGGACAACCCAGCGTGGCCGTATCGAATACGCAACTCATGGTGGCCGTATCAACACCGACTTTATCGACAACGTCGGCGGTGTGGATTGTTCAGACAATGAAGTGAACATTAAGATCCTGCTCAATGCTTTGGTGGCCAGTGGCGATATGACACTAAAACAGCGCAATGAGCTGTTAGCGGCTATGACCAATGATGTAGCAGACATCGTCATCAACGACTGTTACCGTCAGACTCAGAGTATCTCCGTCTCTTCAGTACTGGGTGCTGAGCAGATGAAAGAATACACCCGCTTTATTCACGCGCTGGAAAAAGACGGCAAATTAAACCGCGAGCTGGAGTTTTTACCTTCAGATGATGCACTGGCTGAACGCACTGTCAAAGGGCAGGGTTTAACCCGTCCTGAGCTGGCGATCCTAACCGCGTACGGCAAGATGGTGATGAAAGAGTGGCTGGTGCTGCCGGAAATTTATGAGAACAGTTACTTTAAACGTCATCTGTTTACCGCTTTCCCGAAAGTGCTGCAACAAAGTTATGCCAAAGAGATGGAAACTCACCCGTTAAAAGCAGAGATTATCGCCACTAAACTGGCGAACCTGATTGTCAACGATATGGGTGCTAACTTTGCTCAGCGGATGATGGAAGAAACCGGTTCTTCTATTGCTGAAGTTGCTGTTTGTTACACCATAGCCCGGGACTTATTTGACGTAGAAACAGTCTGGAACAAACTGGAAGAGCTGGATAACCAGATCCCTGCTGCACTGCAAATTAAGTTGTTCCACCAGTTGCGCCGCACTATGCGCCGTACCACCCGCTGGTTCTTGCGTCATCGTAATAAGGCACTGGACATTCAGCAGACTATTGATTTCTTCAAACCCGCTTTTGTTGAAATCAGCAATAATCTGCAGAAATTATTGGCGCCGGCCGAAGCTGAACAACTGGCCGCCAACGAGCAAGCCTTCATTGAACAAGGCGTACCTGCAGATGTGGCCCGTTATTTAGCGCAGCTCAGTACCTGTTTCTCTGTGATGGATATTGCTCAGGTGGCCGATGCGGAGAAAAACTCACTGTTGTTAACAGCGGAAATTTACTTCAAGCTGGGCGATCGTTTGGATCTGCACTGGTTCCTGGAGCAAATTACGCAGCAACCTGTAGCGAACCACTGGCAGGCGCTGGCCCGGGCGTCGTACCGCGAAGAGTTGGATTGGCAACAACGTGCCTTGTCGGCTGTGGTTGTTCGGGGTTGTGCCGGTGCTTGTGATGCAGAAGCTGTGATCGGTAGCTGGATCACCGAGCATGAGCCGGTGCTGGCACGCTGGCGTCAAATGCTGGCTGAGTTCAAAACTACCAAGAGCCATGAATTTGCCAAGTTCTCAGTGGCATTACGTGAGCTGATGTTACTCAGTCATCACTGTGACCCTGTGAAATAATTCAGCGTCCAGCTAGAATACACCGGCTCTTTTCAGAGCCGGTGCTTTTTATGCTCTGCTATCCTGCAGAGCCCCCTTCGGGCCAGCTAAAGCTGTTAAAAATCGTTCCAGATGATTTTTGGCAGAGAGTTTCTAACTATTAATTATTAAAAGCAGGTTGTTATGTTTTATTCACTGGCGCGTTCTTTGATGTTTTGTACCGATGCTGAGTTTTCACATCACCTGGCTCTTGGCAGCTTAAAGCATCTAAAAAATACCCCTGCATCCTTGTTATGGCGTCAGGATTTACCGAAGAAACCAGTGACAGTAGCGGGTATTCATTTTGATAATCCTGTGGGCTTGGCGGCAGGTTTAGACAAAAATGCGGACTGCATTGACGCTTTTGGTCAGATGGGTTTTGGTTTTATCGAAGTAGGAACTGTCACGCCCCGGCCTCAGGCGGGCAATGATAAACCCCGTTTGTTCCGCCTACCTGCAGCGAACGCTATTATTAATCGCATGGGGTTTAATAATAAAGGTGTGGATTACCTGGTGGAGAACGTCAAAAAGTCCAGCTATAAAGGTGTGCTTGGTATTAATATTGGTAAAAATAAAGATACACCGAACGAGCAGGGCAAAGACGACTACATCGAATGTATGCGTAAGGTGTATGCGCACGCCAGTTACATTACCGTAAATATTTCCTCACCCAATACGCCGGGTTTGCGCGATCTGCAGTTTGGCGACGCGTTATTTGATTTGCTGCAGGCGGTGAAAAACGAGCAGTTGGATCTGCAAGCGCAGCAAGACAAATATGTGCCGGTTTTTGTCAAAATTGCGCCTGATATGGATGAAGTGGCCGTGCAGCAAGTGGCTGAGACCTTGCTTCGCAGCAAAATGGATGGTGTGATTGCCACCAACACCACGCTGGATAAAAGTGCGGTGCAACACCTCAAATATGGCAATGAAATGGGTGGGTTAAGCGGTTTGCCAGTGCAACAAAAAAGCACTGAAATAATCCGGCAGTTCCGTGCAGCTTTAGGGCCAAAAATGCCTATTATTGGCGTCGGTGGCATAGATTCAGCAAAAGCGGCACAGGATAAAATGGATGCCGGTGCTAATTTGGTACAGCTTTATTCCAACTTTATTTATCAAGGCCCAGCCTTGATCAAACAGATCGTCGAGAGCCTGAAATAAGCCATATGCCGATCAATTTTGGATCTTCACTTATTAGTCCAAAATAATCTTTAACAGCGTATAAAAACAGGTGTAGAAAGGCAACATCTTGAATTCACAAGGATTGAGTATGTTGTCTTTATGCCCTGACTGGTGCTGGCAGTACTGCGAACAGCAAGACCTTTTGCTGTTACAGTTGTCCGCCAGCCATCATATTCAAACCGCTTTTACTGCAAAAGAGCTGACCACCAAACCTGAGCAACACAGCTTATGTATGGAGCAGGCTCAACTGCTGATGGACTTTGCCGAAGCTTTGGAAGGTAAAGTGCCTGACAGTGATTTATTAACAGTTGCAGCCTGGGCTGTGGCGGCTTTGTGTTTTGTTAAAGCTCCGGTGCAAAAAAGCCATCTGTTCAACTTTTCCAGCATAGAATGCCGCGCCGATCTGATGAGTATCGCCAAACTTGAAGGCTTAAGCCGCGCTAAAGTGGTGCTGGTGGCCAAAGCTGACCCTATGGTCGATTGTTTGCTGCTGGAGCCAATGGAGCTTCTGAACGGCAAGCACTTATCGGCAGGACAATTGGTACGGGTGCAACAAAATCGCCTGATGCCGCTGCAATTTGCTCCGCTTTATGCCCTGACCGCCTGAGCACTATGAAAACGTTTAATAAATAAACAACCGCCAAGAGATCGGTCCAGATTAGTCTGGTGATCCGGGACGCAACAGGTAGAATAGGGCACATTTTCAAGCTGGGGTGTAAAAGCTGTGCCAAATCAAACGGATCCTTTTCAGGATATTCGCCCATATTTTGACCATGAAGTACCGGACGCGATCCGTCGTTTATTGGACGATGCTGATTTTTTGCATGCCATTTTAAATTATCGGTTGGCCAGTTGGCCTAAAACTATCCGCTATTTGTTTACACCTGTACTGCGCTGGTTACTGGCACGCAAAGCCAAAGGCTTGCGCACTGTGTCTGATGTGCAGCAGATGGTGGCTGGTTTTTTACAACAAAGTCTGCATAACAGCTCTGCCGGTGTCAGCGTTAGTGGTCTTGAGCATCTGGATCCGCGACAATCCTATTTATTTGTGTCAAACCACAGAGATATCGCCATGGATCCGGCGCTGGTGAATTGGTGTTTACATCAAAAAGGCATGGACACAGTACGGATCGCTATCGGCGATAATTTGTTGAAAATGCCTTGTGCTACCGAGCTGATGAAGCTAAATAAAAGTTTTATCGTCAAACGTTCGATCAAAGCGCCACGCGAGATGCTCAAAGCATTGGGGCATTTATCGGCTTATATCAAAGATTCACTGGAAACCGGTCACTCCATTTGGATAGCACAAAAAGAGGGGCGGGCCAAAGATGGTCTGGATCAAACTGACGAAGCTATCCTCAAAATGTTTTATATCGAAGGTAAAAAACGCGGTCTGGATTTTGCGACTTATATGCAGTCGTTGCATATAGTGCCCGTGTGTTTGTCTTACGAATTTGACCCGCTGGATCAAGCCAAAGCCAATGAGCTGTATCAATTGGCCAGCACCGGCGAATACAAGAAGTCGGAGATGGAAGATATTCAAAGCATAGTACAAGGTATAGTGGGCCAAAAAGGCCGGGTGCATGTGCATTTTGGTCAGGCCATTACGGACTGCTGTCAGGATCCGGCTGCTTTGGCGGCAGAAATCGATCGACAAATCTGGTCAGGGTATCGGTTATATCCGGTGAACTATTTAGCGGCAGAAATGGATGTCGAGCTGGACCCCGGCGAAGAAAGTGTATGGTACCAAACCAAAATGGCGTCTTTGCCAGCAAAGCTTAAACCTTATGTGCAGCAAATGTACGCAGCACCGGCACTGAAACAACAGCAGACTATAGCCCAGCAAGAACTGCTGGCGACTTCACAGAAGGAGCCGGAAGATGGCACGGCACATCAGCTATAAATACAAAGGGCAGTGGAAAAAGATCCCATTTAGCTACGATAAATACGCCGACAGCTTCGAAGCTGTCGCTGCCGCTGAGGGCATAGACTTAACGGCCTTTCGTAAAATGGAGCAGCAAGTAGCGATGACCGCCAAGGGCAAAGGCGCACTGAAAGACTATCGCAAAAATGCTTTTGTCCAGATGGGCTTTAGCGAAATTCTGCTACTGCGGGATGATCAGGAACCTTTTAATCTTTAAGCTGTACTGCTTCAGAGTGCAATAGCGCATGCTATTGCACTTGTTCAGTGGATTAACCACACTTCTTACTGCCACAGCGAATAATCTTCGTGCCCGCAGCCAACCCTTGGGCTTTAAACCAGCCCTGGGGCATTTCCAAAGCACCTATGGCTGGGCCTTGAGATTTTTTACCTTTCTCGTCATAGGGATAGAGGAACTGAACTGGTTCTATAGTCCAGTCGGCTTTGATATAGGCGATGTCCAGCGGCACCTTGGTGTTACGCATCCAGAACGACAACACACGGGCTTGGTCGTACACAAACAACATGCCATTTTCTACGTTGTCGCGATACATCAGGCCACGGGCGCGTTGCTCTGTGGTGAGTGCAAGTTCCACTTCTAAATCAAGATGGCCCACTTTGATCCATTCTTTGTCGAAGCGGATATCTTCAACGGCAGCAACAGAACAACTCAACGCAAATAAAGCAGTTACCAAATAGTTCATGGCAAGACACCTTTTAGACCCAAGGGCTAAAGACTAACGGAGATTGCCGGAAAAAAAAAGGGCGACCCTAAGGCCGCCCTCTGAAGGCGTATTCTGTAATTAGAGTGGAGCTAACGCCTGTTTAGGTTCAACAAACGGCAGGTTTAACGCGTCTGCGACGTGTTTGTTCACCACATGACCATTGATCACGTTTAAGCCGTTTAACAGATGGGCATCGTCCAGCAATGCCTGTTTGTAGCCTTTATTGGCTAAACGGATAATAAACGGCAGAGTGGCGTTGTTCAGTGCAAAAGTAGAGGTCAGTGGCACTGCGCCTGGCATATTAGCCACACAGTAGTGCACCACGTCGTCTACAATGTAAGTAGGTTCAGCATGAGTCGTGGCTCTTGAGGTTTCTACACAACCGCCCTGGTCGATAGCGACGTCGACAATGGCAGAACCTGGCTTCATCCGTTTGATGTGATCGGCTGTCACCAGCTTAGGTGCTGCTGCACCCGGAATTAACACGCCACCTATGACTAAATCAGCCGCTAACACATGTTTTTCCAACGCATCTACAGTAGAGTACACAGTTTTTACTGCGCCATTGAACTGAGCATCAATACGACGTAATACGTCGACACTACGGTCCAGCACCACTACGTCAGCACCCATACCTACAGCCATCTGAGCTGCGTTGGTACCGACCATACCGCCGCCGATAATCACCACTTTGGCAGGTTCTACACCTGGTACGCCACCTAATAACATACCGCGACCAGCACAGGATTTCTCTAAAGCACGGGCACCAGCCTGAATAGACATACGACCCGCCACTTCAGACATAGGGGCTAATAAAGGCAAGCCGCCACGGTTGTCTGTGACTGTCTCATAAGCGATACAAATAGCTTTGGATTTGATCAGATCTTCAGTTTGTGGCAAGTCCGGCGCTAAGTGCAGGTAAGTGAACAGGATTTGGCCTTCACGCAACATGGCACGTTCAACAGCCTGAGGCTCTTTCACTTTGACAATCATTTCTGCTTTGGCGAAAACTTCTGCAGCAGTAGTTAATACTGTGGCACCAGCCGCCTGATAGGCATCGTCACCAAAGCCAATGCCGCTACCTGCATTGTGTTCAACATAAACGGTGTGACCAAGTGCAGTCAGCTCACGCACGCTGGCAGGGGTCATACCGACGCGGTATTCGTGGTTTTTTATCTCTTTAGGTACGCCAATAATCATGATATTCCGCCTGTGTAGGGTTAAGAAAAATTTTTGCCTAGTATAGTTATGGATTGGTAGTTTTACCTGTTGTTTTTTGGCTGAATTGCAGTTATAAATCCTGCTATAAACTAAAAAGTGAAATTTTTATCTGCCATGTACGAAACCAGTAAAAGTGTCAAAAAACTCGACCGGATTGACCGTAAAATTCTGACTGAATTGCAGCATGACGGCCGTATTGCCAATGTCGAATTGGCCAAAAGGGTAGGGTTGAGTGCTACCCCCTGTCTGGAGCGGGTGCGTAAACTGGAAGCTGAGGGCTATATCTTAGGCTACACAGCTCAGGTTGACCCGAATAAGGTAGGTTCCGCGTTACTGGTTTTTGTTGAAATTACCTTAAGCAAAACCTCACCTGAAGATTTTGATGAATTCAGTAAAGCAGTGCAGAAGCTACATGAAATCCAGGAATGTCATTTGGTCTCCGGCAGTTTCGACTTTTTATTAAAAACCCGGGTGGCCAATATGGCGGCTTATCGCGAACTGTTAGGCGAAACTTTATTGCGTTTACCCAGCGTAAGGGAAAGCCGGACTTATGTGGTGATGGAAGAGGTGAAACAAACTACCTTTGTGGCGGTCAATTGATGTAGCTGTATTCAACAGAGTGATAGCATTAAAGACGACGGGGTTTTGTACAGCCAGTGTTCAGACGTTGAAGTTTATATAAGCTTTTGTCGCTGAGTTTATGCGCATGAAGACGCAGGCTTTAGCAGAAGCGGCCATAAAGGGGTGCATCAGAGTTGTCTCTCTGATATCTTAAGTAGGTAGAATTCTTAGAATAAATGGGACTTGTTGTGTTGAGTGAAGCCAGAAGGTTGCGAGCCAAACTATTGTTTTCGTTAAACGGAATGCAGCGTTTATCTGAAGTGGGATTAATCCTTAGCTTTGGTTGTGCTGCCTTTATGTTATTGGCTTTGATGTCATTCGACCCGGCGGATCCGAGTTGGTCTCAGGCTGGTTACCAAACCACAGTTCATAACTATGCCGGGCCAAAAGGCGCCTGGATTGCTGATATCTTGTTATTCAGCTTTGGCTGGATTGCCTATCTGGTGCCGCCGCTGGTGGCTTTTGGTGGTTATTTGTTAACGCGGCGTGCCAAAACACTGCTGGAGATGGATTACCTTATTCTTGGGTTGCGTCTGATTGGTTTAGTCTTAACCATCCTTTGCGCCAGTGCTATTAGCAGCATTAATTTTAATGACATTTTCTATTTTTCATCAGGCGGTGTAGTGGGCGATGTCGTGGCCGCTATGCTGATGCCGAATTTTAATTTTATCGGTACTATTTTATTGTTGCTGTGCGGGTTATCGACGGGGCTGACGCTGGCCACAGGCATTTCCTGGGTCACTGTTGCGGACGAGCTGGGAGCGTTCACTGTGCGGGTATTGATTGCGCTGTATCAGGCGCCAACCCGATTAGGCCAATACCTGGCAGAACGCTCAGAGACTAAAGTCAGCTCTCCCTTATCTTTCCAGACTGAATCCACAGCGCCTGTGTTACGCCGTGAACCAGAAATTGCAGTAGATACAACTGGGGCTATGACAAAGATGGCTGCGGCAGAGCCTGCGGTTGCACCGGAAGTGATCCGGTTAACCCCTGGTCGCGATGATGCTGTACAGTCTGCCTTTATTGCGCCTGAAGAAGAACAAATTCCGTTACCCGAGATTGAAGAGGTTCAAACTCAACCAAGTCGCTCGTACTTTGCAGCCAATGAGCGGGTGGAGCCTCTACCTTTTGCGCCTTTGGATGAAAAAACCGAAGCTGTGGCTTTTGTCAGTGTTGATACACTGGCCGACGATGATTTAAGTTTCTCGGCGGTGGATGATGGCTATTCTCCTGAGCAGCTACAGCATCTGGAACAAAGTTTTGCCGAAGTTGAACGTCAGGCTGTGGTCGCGCCTGTGGTGATTGAGGAAGAAGACGAAGATGATTCGCCGGTGTCTGCATCGTTCAGCCCGGACGATTTACCTTCGCTTGCGTTATTAGACCGACCAGACAAAGCTACGAATCCTATAGACCCGGCCGATTTAGAGCGGGTGTCACGGTTAGTGGAAACTAAGTTGCTGGATTTTGGTGTCGAAGCCAAAGTGGTTGCTGTATTGCCAGGCCCTGTCGTAACCCGTTTTGAGCTGGATTTAGCCCCAGGTGTGAAGGTCAGCAAAATTACCGGCTTGTCGAAAGACTTAGCCCGTTCTTTATCTGCCATCAGCGTGCGGGTGGTGGAAGTGATACCGGGTAAATCTTACATTGGTCTGGAATTGCCTAATCAGTTCAGGGAAATAGTGCGTTTATCTGAAGTGATAGGTGATGAAGTCTTTATGCAGTCGAAGTCACCTTTAACTATGGTGCTGGGCAAAGACATCGCCGGTAAATCCGTAGTGGCAGATTTAGGCCGTATGCCACATTTACTGGTGGCCGGTACTACGGGTTCAGGTAAGTCAGTGGGCGTCAACGTGATGATTTGTAGTTTGTTGTATAAATCTACGCCTGAAGATGTGCGCTTTTTAATGATTGACCCGAAGATGCTGGAATTATCTGTGTATGAAGGCATTCCACATTTGTTAACCGAAGTCGTCACAGACATGAAAGAAGCAGCCAATGGCCTGCGCTGGTGTGTGGGTGAAATGGAACGTCGTTATAAGCTGATGTCGGCCCTTGGGGTGCGTAACTTAAAAGGTTATAACCAGAAAATTCAGGAAGCTATTGCAGCAGGCACTCCTATTCGTGATCCGATCTGGAAGCCTAGTGACAACATGATGACGATGCCACCAGAGCTTGAGAAGTTGCCTTCTATTGTCGTAGTGATCGACGAATTCGCTGACATGATGATGATAGTGGGTAAAAAAGTTGAAGAGCTGATTGCCCGTATCGCCCAAAAAGCCCGTGCAGCCGGTATTCATCTGATCTTAGCCACTCAGCGTCCGTCAGTGGATGTGATCACCGGCTTGATTAAAGCCAATATCCCAACCCGGATGGCCTTTCAGGTGTCGTCAAAAATCGACTCCAGAACCATTTTGGATCAGCAGGGCGCTGAAAGCTTATTAGGTCAGGGCGATATGTTGTATTTACCGCCGGGTTCAGGTGTGCCTACCCGGGTGCATGGTGCTTTTGTCGATGACCACGAAGTGCATGCTGTGGTATCGGACTGGAAACGGCGCGGTAAACCGAATTATATCGCTGAGATCCTAAACGGTGAGCCTTCAGAGGATAGTCTGTTACCCGGCGAGACGATGGAAGGTGATGACGGGGAGTCCGATCCACTGTTTGATCAAGCCGTGGCTTTTGTCACAGAAAGCCGCAAAGCGTCGGTTTCAGGTGTACAAAGACGCTTCCGTATTGGCTATAATCGCGCCGCCCGTTTAGTCGAACAAATGGAAATGAGCGGTATCGTCAGTGGTGCTGGCCATAACGGCAATCGTGAAGTCTTGGCGCCTCCTCCTCCTAAAGTATTTTAACTAAGGTGTATATGAAGAAAAACTTCGGAAAAAAAGCTGTGGCTCTGGTGTTGTCTCTGGTGGTGCCTGCCTTTATGGCTGTGGCTGATCAGGCTGAGGCCTTGCAGAAAAAGTTAGCGCGTTTAACCAGCTTTCAGGCCAGTTTTGATCAAACCGTGGTGGATGCCAGCAATAAGCTTATTCAGCAGGGCGAAGGCATGTTGTCGCTGAAACAGCCGTCTTTATTCCGTTTTGAAACCCAGACGCCTGAGCCCAACCTGTTTATTGGCGATGGCAAAACCTTGTGGTTTTATGCTGAATTGTTGGATCAGGTCAGTATTTATGATGCTAAAGAACAAGTGCAGAAGACGCCTTTTGTGCTGTTGACCTCACACGACCCCAAACTCTGGGCTCAGTACAGTGTAACTGGTGCTGATGATCAGTTTGATATCACACCCAAAGATCCAAGCAACGCGGTAAAAAAGCTCAGTCTGAAATTCTCGGGTTTAGCTTTATCAAAAATGATTGTCATCGACAGTAACGGTCAGAACAGCACTTTTGATTTTAATCTGGTGCAATACAATACGCCTCTTGCTTCAGAACTATTTCAATTTACTATTCCGGCCACAGCGGAAGTGGATGATCAACGCGTCAAGTGAACAACCTCGGCTTTGAATTTCACGACGATATCAGGCCTCTGGCAGCGCTGCTGAGGCCAACACAGTTATCGGACTATGTTGGACAGCAGCACCTGCTGGGGCCAGGCACACCGCTGCGTAAAGCAATAGAAGCAGGGCGCATTTCCTCGTTGATTTTATGGGGCCCGCCAGGCACTGGCAAAACTACCTTGGCGGAGTTAATCGCCATTTATGCCAAAGCGGCCATAGCCCGTTTATCTGCTGTCACTGCTGGTGTCAAAGAAATACGCGAAGAAATTCAGGCGGCGAAACAACGTTTAGTGCAAAATCAGCGTACTTTGTTGTTTGTCGATGAAGTGCACCGCTTTAACAAAGCGCAGCAGGATGCCTTTTTACCCCATATTGAAGATGGCACCATTATTTTTATTGGCGCTACCACTGAAAACCCAGCCTTTGCGCTGAATAACGCTATGTTATCCCGCGCCCGGGTCTGCATTTTAAAAAAACTGACGACAGATGATCTGAATTTAGTGATAGAGCGTGCTGTGGTGCATTATCAGCAGCAGGGCCAGCAGATACAAATTGCCGCTGAAGCCCGGGCTTTATTGCTGCAACTGGCTGATGGTGATGCCAGACGTTTACTCAACCTGTTTGAGCAAGCGGTCGAAACGGCGCAGCAGGGCGCTGCAGTGATTTTATTAACCGCTGATTTATTCCGGCAGTTGGTCCCACGGCAATTACCGGGTTTTGATCAGCAGGGTGATATTTTTTACGATTTAATTTCTGCTTTTCATAAATCGGTGCGGGGTTCCAACCCGGATGCCGCTTTGTATTGGTATTGCCGCATTTTAGAAGGCGGTGGTGATCCTTTGTATGTGGCGCGCAGGCTACTGGCGATTGCCAGTGAAGATATAGGCAATGCCGATCCACGGGCCTTAACTATAGGTTTGGATGCCTGGGATACCTTTGCCCGGGTAGGGCCTGCCGAAGGAGAACGCGCTATAGCTCAGGCAGCGGTGTATATGGCCTTAGCGCCAAAATCCAATGCGGTGTATAGCGCTTTTAATTCAATGCGCCAGTATGTGCAGCAAAATCCGTCCTATGAAGTGCCGGATCATTTGCGTAATGCGCCAACGGCTTTGGCCAAACAACAGGGTTTTGGCCAGGCCTATCGTTACGCTCACAATGAACCCGGTGCTTATGCGGCGGGTGAGACCTATTTACCTGCACAAATGGCAGGATTGAGGTTTTATCAGCCATCCGATCGCGGTTTAGAGAAACAACTGCAGGATAAAATGGCCTATTTAGCCATGCTGGACCAACAAGCAAAAGGACAGGATTAATGCAGGCTTATCTGGCAGTGGCTATAGGTGGTGCTATAGGAGCTTGTTGTCGTTTCGGTTTAGGCGAATTAATCCTGCATCTTTGTGGTAAATCATTCCCTTTTGCTACGTTGCTGGTTAATATTCTCGGGTCTTTTGTATTAGGCCTGCTGTATGGCCTGTTTTTAGCCGAACATCTGACGGTCAACCCGTGGAAGACTTTGATCGGCGTAGGTTTTTTAGGTGCCTTTACTACCTTTTCGACGTTTTCACTCGACACTGTTTTATTGCTGCAACAAGGCGAATTGGTGAAAGCCGGCCTGAATGTTGTACTGAACGTGCTGATTTGTTTAACACTCGCCTGGTTGGGTTTAAAACTGGGCTCAATGAAGTAATCACTATGTTAGATGCAAAATTTTTACGGGCCGAATTGGCTCAAACCGCTCAACGTTTGGCGGACCGTGGTTTTCAGTTGGACGTTAAAACGTTGGAAACTCTGGAAGAGCAGCGCCGTGCGTTGCAAATGGCGACTCAGGACTTACAAAATTTACGTAATACCAAATCCAAAGCCATAGGTCAGGCTAAAGCCCGTGGTGAGGACATTACGCCATTACTGGCTGAAGTGGATGGTTTAGGCGCACAGCTTGAAGAGGCCAAACAAAAACTCGATGCCGTGTTAGCCCAGTGGGACAGCATTGTCAGCGCTATTCCAAACCTGCCGCATGAGTCTGTGCCAACGGGTAAAGATGAAACAGGCAACGTGATGGTACGCCAGTGGGGCGAGCCGAAGACCTTCGACTTTGATGTTAAAGATCATGTGGCTTTAGGCGAAGCGCTGGACAAAGGTCTGGATTTTGAAAATGCGGTGAAAATTGCAGGTTCACGTTTTGTCGTGATGCGCGGCCAGATTGCCCGTCTGCACCGTGCTTTAGCGCAATTTATGCTGGACTTGCACACAGAGCAGCATGGTTATACCGAGCTGTACGTGCCTTATCTGGTCAATGCGGCGTCTTTGTACGGCACAGGCCAGTTGCCGAAATTTGGTGCGGATTTGTTTCATACCAAACCTGCGACAGAAGAAGGCGTGGGCATGTCGTTGATCCCAACGGCTGAAGTGCCTGTAACCAACCTGGCCCGTGATTGCATTTTTGAACTGTCTGAACTGCCACAAAAATATGCCGCCCATACGCCCTGTTTTCGTAGTGAAGCCGGCTCCTACGGTCGCGATACCCGTGGACTGATACGCCAGCATCAATTTGATAAAGTGGAGTTGGTGCAATTAGTGCATCCGGATCAGTCTTTTGCTGCTCTGGAAGAATTAACAGGTCATGCCGAAAAAGTGCTGCAGCTTCTGGGGTTACCTTACCGCACTATGCTGCTCTGTACCGGTGATATGGGCTTTGGTTCCACTAAAACCTACGATTTGGAAGTTTGGTTACCGGCACAAAACACCTATCGGGAAATTTCGTCTTGCTCAAATATGGGCGATTTCCAGGCCCGTCGTATGCAAGCCCGTTTCCGTCCGGGTGAAGGCAAAAAACCTGAGCTGTTGCATACCTTAAACGGCTCTGGTTTGGCGGTGGGTCGCACTTTGGTGGCTATTCTGGAAAACTATCAGCAAGCGGATGGTTCGATTCAGATCCCGGCCGTGTTGCAGCCTTACATGGGCGGCAAAACTGAGCTCAGTGCCTGATCCGAACACTGTTTAGGTTTTTGTAAGGAGCAGTAAGCTGCTCCTTGACTATGGTAAGTGCAATGTCGTTAATCAAAGAACAACAACAAAACTCAAAGAAAACCGCGATACCGCGTCACGTGGTTGTGCGCAAGACCCGTAAAAATCCAATCAAGCTGATGTTGCGTTGGGTCTACTGGCTGGTATTGATCGGGGTGATCGCTATCGTGGTGATGACCAGCTTTGAAGCCGGCATGTCGATGTACAAAGGGGGCCAGTAGGCCCTTTTTTCATCGTGCTCTACAAGCATTTAGCCGGTTTTGGTAGACCGCCGATACGAGTGGCTTGTTTCGCTGGCCCTTCGGGGAATAACAGAAACAGATATTTGCTATTGCCTTTGTCTGCGCCGAGTTTTTCTCCCATGCTTTTGACCAGCAAACGTATGGCTGGGGAGGTCTGGTATTCCTGATAAAAGTCGCGGACAAAATTAACCACCTCCCAGTGAGCGTCGGTTAACTGGATCTGTTCCAAGCGGGCAAACTCTTCCGCCAGTTCCGGTGTCCACAACGATAAATCAGCCAAATAGCCGTGTTTATCCAAGGGGTAACGTTGGTTATTTACAATCAGTTCATTCATCAGAGTTGTTGCTTCGCTTGTAGCACTAAATCCAACCACTGGCTGTCATTCAGTGCGATAAAAGGTTCGGAGATAGGGATACCGCGTACAGCGGCGTCTGTAGCCAGACAATAGACAGTACAGGGGAGCTGATTCAGCAGACCTGAAGTCATTAAATAAACCGCTTCTTGTCTTAATAAAACTTTATCTTCTGCACTGGCCAGACTGAGTATTTCAGCTAATCGGTTGTGAGGTAGATCAAAAAGTCTCATATCAGGCCTTCATTACATGCTGCTGGGTGAAAAGCAATTGGCTAAGCTCTGCTTGTTCTAAAGGCTGAAAGCCCGGCACAAGCTCAGAGACTTGCAAATTACGCTTTCGTAGCGACTCAGCGCAGACATATAGATTTTCAATATCGTAAAGCTCAAAGAGTTTAAAACTACGTCTGAAGTCTTTGACCATCAGTGCCGTACTATCTTCGGCCTTCACCAACTGATAAACCGCATCATCACTGAAAATCACGCTGAGCTGATGATCCACTGCAGCTAAAGCAAAGATTAAATCCAGACTTTCCCGTGCTGCTATACCTTGTAAAGGCAAGCTGGTGACGATCACTGCTATCTTCATGAAAATTGCACCAGTTTATCCGCTTTGGCCAGACGCATGGCAAATTCGGCTAATCCAGCAGCGAGATAACCATCTGCCGGTTTTACTTCATTAGAACACACACCACGTTTTTCCGCAGCGGTGATACAAAACAGCAAAGGGATTTGATGTGCCTGACAAAATTGCTGCAAGGTAGCGGACAAATTGGGCTCGTCGGAAGGTAAATCAATCAGGGCTGAAGCGGCACCTACCGCATCACGGTATAAAAACACTGAATCTACACTATGGCCAGCCTCTAAGGCCTGCTGCATAAAACGCAAGGCGCTGACAAAACTCTGGCCTTGTAACACCGGGCCTTCTATCAGAACGGCAAAACTGGTCATCTGTTTACCTTTCGTAGCATCATTAGTCTAATTAAGCCTTTACCAAAGATATATAGCCTATAAAAAAGCCCCGCACTTGGCGGGGCATTTTACTGCAACACAAGCTTATCTCAAGCCTTAATTAATCATCGCTGCCCATGATACCCAGTAATTGCAGTAATGAAGTGAACAGGTTGAAGATGTTCAGGTACAGACCCACTGTAGCGCGGATATAGTTAGTTTCACCGCCATTCACAATACGGCTGGTATCAAACAAAATTAAACCTGACATAATCATCACTACAGCAGCATTGATAGCCAGATGCAGGGCAGGGATCTGCAGGAAGATGTTAGCCAAACCTGCGACTATCGCCACAATCAAACCTACAAACAGAAAGTTGCCCATAAAGCTAAAATCTTTACGTGAACTTAAAGCGTAAGCCGACAGTGAAAAGAACACCACAGCAGTTAAACCCAGCGCTTGCATGATCAGCTCAGAGCCATTGGCAGTCGCAGCGAAGCGGTTCAGCATAGGGCCAATGGAAGCACCTAAACAGCCTGTTAAGGCAAAAACCCAAAAAATACCACTGGCGCTGTCTGCTTTTTTCTGCACGACAAAAATCAAGCCAAAGGCGACCAGAGTCAATACCAGACCTATGCCAAAACCGAAATTCATCGCCATGGCAATACCCGCGGTCACTGCGCTGAAGGCTAACGTCATGGCTAGCAGGAAATAGGTATTACGCAGAACTTTATTGACTTCGATACTATGGCCTATATGGCCAGTCTGAGTGCTTTGGTTGTAGGACATTGCTGTACTCTCCATTTAATAGTTACTTCTCTGACTTTATCTTACTTGGGAAGTTCCCAAAGTGCCAGTAGTTATCTTTGTAAAACAATTCAATCATTTAGCTTGTTTTATCAAAGTTTAAAAAAATGCTTTTCTTTCGCAACCGATCTGATTATCATACGCGGCGCCGGAGGGGTGGCAGAGCGGTTTAATGCACCGGTCTTGAAAACCGGCGAAGGTTAATAGCCTTCCGAGAGTTCGAATCTCTCCCCCTCCGCCATTATTGCCAGAACCCGTATCAGCGTAAGCTTATACGGGTTTGTTGTTTTTCCAGATCTGAATGCTGTCAAACAAGATACAAAAAAGCCGCACAAGGCGGCTTTGTTCGAGGCTTCGGCTGTTAATTCACCGCAGTACAACTCATACAGACAGAGTAGATACCTTTCGGGTCGTTAAACTGCTCTAACACTTTAAAGTCACGGTTGATTTGACTCATGATGTTTTTAAGCAGTGGACCAAAGACAGATCCTTTTGCCTCAGGCAGCAGCGCCTGTACTGTGCCTGAGGCAAACATGTCGCGCAATAGCTGTTCGGTCGGCGTTAACTCTTGTTCCATCACTTTGATGTCATATTGCTTTAAGCCTGCTTTTTCAGCAGCAGCAGCTATCGCGTCATCAAAAGTACCCAGTTTATCAACCAAGCCAAACTCCAGTGCTTTAGTGCCTGTCCAGACGCGGCCTTGCGCGACTTTATCAACGGCCTCTTTGCTCATGCCACGATGCTCTGACACCATACTGATAAAGTCGTCATAGCCTTTGTTGATTAAAAGTTGGAAGATGTTGGACATTTCTGGTGTTAAGCCTTTAAACAATGGCAAGCCGGCACTCATACCTGCAAGTTCTGTGGTGCCAACACCATCGGTATTCAGGCCCAGTACTGGCATCGCATTTTCCAATGTATGGAACAAACCGAAAATACCGATAGAGCCTGTGATAGTAGTAGGGGACGCCCAAATCTCATTAGCCGGAGCCGCAATCCAATAGCCACCTGATGCTGCTACTGCCCCCATAGAGGCGATCACAGGCTTACCTGCTGCTTTTAATAGTTTAATTTCCTGGCCTATCACTTCGGACGCGAAGGCGCTGCCACCACCACTATCAATCCGCAGCACTACAGCTTTGACTTTCTCATCGAAGCGGGCCCGGCGTAATAACGCTGCTGTGCTATCACCGCCTATGGTGCCGGCTTTCGCCGAACCGTCAATAATAGTGCCGCGAGCCACCACCACGGCAACCTTTTCAGTCAGTGGGTTGTCATATTGTACCGGTGGCAGTACCAAGTCCTGATACTCTTTGTAGTGAACCTGATTAAAACTGTGTTTTTCACTTTCACCAACAAGCGCAATTAAATCCTGACGAAACTCTTCACGGCTCTTGATGCTGTCAACTAACTTCGCATCCAGCGCATACTGAGTCATATCACCGTTAACAGCTTGCAGCTTCTGGTACAAACCAGTGATGGTTTCATCAAAGTTGTCGACGGCAAAACCACGGCGCTCTGCTACTTGTTGCTTGTAGCTGGCCCATAACTCGTCTAGCCATGCCTTATTAGCTTCTTTGGCTTCATCTGACATGGTATCGCGGGTAAAAGGCTCTACTGCTGATTTATAAGTGCCGACTTTAAACACATGAGTGGTGATCTTTAACTTTTCTAGCGCCGATTTGTAGTACATAGGGTAAGTGCCGAACCCTTCCAGCAGTACTGTGCCCATAGGGTTTAAATTGATGCTGTCGGCGTAAGAGGCGAGGAAATACTGGTTTTGGCTGTAGTAATCGCCTGTCGCCAGTACTTTTTTACCTGCGGCTTTAAAATCCTGCAGTGCGCTGCCCACCATAGCCAGCTTGTCCATCGAGCCTGAACCAAAAGAGGATAAATCCAACACTATGGCTTTAATACGTTCGTCGTTTTTCACCGCCTGAATAGTTTGTAGCAGGTCGGTCAGTAAAATCTCTGGCTCTTCCTCTTCAGAACCCATACTTTCGCTCAGTACCTGATCAACAGGATCGACATAACGTTTTTCCTCAACCAGATCACCGGATAAGTTCAGCACTAAAGCGGCGCTTTCGGGCACTTCCACTTTATCGTCACCACTGAAAATGGAGATCAGAATAAAGATAAACACCAAAGCAAAAATCAGATTAAAAGTGATATGACGAAGCAGGCTGATAGCGCGCCAAATGCCACCAAAAAAGCGTCTTAAGATCCCAGGTTTTTTCTCAGACATATGATGTACCTATAGTTTTGGCAAAGTAATAGAAGGCTATGCTAACGAATTTAGTCACAAAGCTCAGGTGGAATTTGTAAGTAAATGTTTATTGTCCTGCCTTCCGCTAAGCAGCACCGTGAGTCAGGTTGCGTCAGCCCGCACAGGCCAGTACTGCGGCGCAGCATCAATTACTGTGGGTAGTTCTTGCGATAACCAGGTAAAACAGCTACATTCTTGCTATTCAACAGGTACGACCAGAGAGAGTATTGTGGCATATCCGCATTTATTGGCCCCACTGGATTTGGGCTTCACACAATTAAAAAACCGCGTCATTATGGGTTCCATGCACACAGGCCTGGAAGAAGAGAAGCAAGGCTTTGATAAACTGGCGGCCTTTTATGCCGAGCGGGCCAAGGGCGGGGTTGGTTTAATTATCACTGGGGGGATCAGCCCGAATTTTCGCGGTAATCTGGTGCCCTTTGGCAGTCAACTGACCTGGTGGTGGCAAGCTGGTAAACATAAAAAAGTGACGCAAGCTGTGCATCAGCATGGTGGAAAAATTTGTATCCAACTGCTGCACGCCGGCCGGTATGGCTATCATCCTTTTAATGTAGCCCCCAGTGCTGTGCAGTCGCCTATCACGCCATTTAAACCAAAAGCGTTGTCTGATCGGCAAATTCGCGGCACCATCGCCGATTTTGCGCATTCGGCGAAACTTGCAAAACAGGCCGGTTATGACGGTGTGGAGATTATGGGATCAGAGGGCTATCTGCTGAATCAGTTCCTTTGTGCCCGCACCAATCAACGGACCGACCAATGGGGTGGCAGTTTTGAAAACCGTTGCCGTTTTGTACTGGAAATTTTAAAAGCAGTGCGTGAAGCCTGTGGTAAAGACTTTATTATTATCTACCGTTTATCTATGTTGGATTTAGTCGAAGACGGTAATAGCTTTGATGAAGTCGTTGCACTGGCCGCCGCCGCCGCAGACGCCGGAGCCACTATGCTCAATACTGGCATTGGCTGGCATGAGGCTCGTATTCCTACCATTGGTACTATGGTGCCGCGTGCTGCCTTTAGTTGGGTCACTGAGCAAGTACGCAAACAAGCCAGTATTCCTGTGATTGCCACCAATAGGATTAACGATCCGGACGTTGCCGAACATATTCTGCAATCAGGCCAGGCCGATATGGTCTGTATGGCACGACCCTTTTTAGCCGATGCCGAATTTGTCAATAAGGCCGCTGCGGATCAGGCTCACTTGATCAATACCTGCATTGCCTGTAATCAGGCGTGTTTGGATCATGTGTTTCAGAAAAAACGCGCCAGTTGTCTGGTCAACCCAAGGGCTTGTTACGAGACAGAGCTGAATTTTGAAACTGCAACCACAAAGAAAAAAATAGCGGTAGTAGGCGCAGGACCTGCAGGTTTGGCGTTTAGTGTGTATGCATCCTCCCGGGGGCATGAGGTGACCTTGTTTGACAGGGCCAGTGAAATTGGTGGTCAGTTTAATTACGCCAAGCAAATACCAGGTAAAGAAGAGTTTCATCAGACGCTGCGTTATTTTGGCGAAATGCTGAAGCTTCACAAGGTCAATCTGCAACTGAATTCAGAGCAAACGGCACAAAGCCTGATCGCTGCTGGCTTCGATCACGTGGTGTTATCCACCGGTATAAAAGCCCGCCAGTTGGATATACCGGGTTTTGATCATCCTAAAGTATTAAGTTACCTGGATGTGTTAAAACATCATAAGAGCGTCGGTAACACTGTAGCAGTGATAGGGGCCGGGGGTATTGGTTTTGATGTATCTGAGTACCTGACTGAGCCACACTCGTTAACCTTACAACCCGAAGCCTGGTTAAAAGACTGGGGGATAGACAAAACCTATCAAAGTCGTGGGGCTTTGCTGGCAGATGCTCCTGTCGAACCTTCACCGCGTAAAGTATTTTTATTGCAGCGCAAAACCAGCAAGGTCGGCGCCGGACTTGGTAAAACGACGGGCTGGATCCATCGCAGTTCACTGAAGAAAAAAGGCGTTGAGATGATATCTGGTGTCAGCTACAACAAAATAGATGATGCAGGACTTTGGATCAGTGTTGATGGTCAGGAACGTTGTCTGGCGGTTGATCATGTGATTGTTTGTGCCGGGCAGGAGCCTGAGCGCAGTCTGTATCAGCAATTGTTGGACTCAGGTCTGCAAGTGCATCTGATTGGCGGTGCCGATGTGGCCGTCGAGCTGGATGCCAAAAGAGCCATTCGCCAGGGTGCTGAATTAGCTGCCCGTCTGTAGTTTATCCGCTGGTGGTCAGCTTCAGTCTGGTTTTAGTCCGATTGAAGCTGAGCACAGCAGCCGTGTTTTTAGTTTGATCCTACCTCTGAAATATATTTTTCTAACTTTCACTTGCTAAGCAGACCCGATCCCCGCTATTACTCAGCTACTGATTGCATTCGTATGCATAACGCTGTTGTTCCATTTTGGTGCAGCCTTGGAGCGCTGCACCAAAATGGAGAGTTGTCATACGAACGTCATCTGTTGTTCCTAAATTAACTGTTCGTAGAAGCATTGGTGCGCTTGGAACAGCAAGAATTCTTCAGACTTCTGCTGCTTGTGGTATCAGCTTTGCTTTGATTGCAGCAAAGTAAAAAAATACTATTCAAATCGTCAGTTTTATCAACAGGGAGACTTTTATGTCTGGTGTACTTACCATGATTTTAGCGGGGGGCGAAGGGACCAGACTGGCACCTTTGACTGGCGTCAGAGCTAAACCGGCTGTGCCTTTTGGTGGCAATTACAGGATCATTGACTTTGTGCTGAATAACTTCGTCAACTCGGATTTATTACAGATATTTGTCATTACTCAATTTAAATCACATTCACTGATGAAACATTTAAGCCGGGCCTGGCGGGTTACTGGCTTAACCAACAGGTTTATTGACCCTATACCAGCCCAGATGCAAACCGGTAAACACTGGTATCTGGGGACAGCGGACGCTGTCTATCAGAATATTCACCTGATCCACGGCTTGGACCCGGAAGAGGTTTGCGTATTCGGTGGTGACCATATCTATAAGATGGATGTGAGGCAAATGCTGAACTACCACCGTCAGAATAAGGCTTTATTAACGGTAGCCGCTATCCCTGTCCATGTCTCTCAGGCCCATGAGTTTGGTGTGATTGAAGTGGATGACAATGGCAAAATGATAGGTTTTGAAGAGAAGCCGAAGTCAAACCCAAAAACTATTCCGGGTCGGCCTGACTATGTATTGGCGTCGATGGGCAATTATATTTTTGATGCTAAAACCTTAGTTGAGGTGCTGAACGAAGATGCGGCACAAATTGATTCAAAGCATGATTTTGGCCATAACATTATTCCCAAAATGTACCCGCAAGGCAGTGTTTACGTGTATGACTTTTCTACCAACGTGATCCGCGGCGAACAAGCCGAGTCCAAGGGCTACTGGCGCGATGTCGGAACTTTGGATTCCTATTACGAAGCCAATATGGATCTAATTTCAGTGCAGCCGCCACTGGATTTATACAATAAATACTGGCCGCTGCGCAGTTATACGCCACCGATGCCACCAGCCAAGTTTGTCCATGACGAAGCGAACAGAACAGGGCAGGCGATAAGTTCCATGGTGGCCTCAGGCTGTATTGTCAGCGGAGCTATCGTCTATCAGTCTATTTTGGGGTATAACACCGTAGTCCACAGTCATGCTTATATTGAAAAAAGTGTATTGATGGGCAACAACGATATAGGCCGGGGTTGTCGTATTCGCCGTGCTATTATCGATAAGGATGTGAAAATAGCACCCAACACGGTGATCGGTGAGGATCCGGTATTGGACCGCCAGCGTTTTCATGTCTCAGCAGATGGTGTAGTCGTGATCCCTAAAGGGGCAATGGTAGGATTTGACTGATCCTGTAGGCAAAAGGCCGCAGGTCGGAATGCGGCCTTGAGTGGGAAAGAATCAATGCGTGTGTTGTTTTTGTGCAGTGAATTTGAAGGTGTGATTAAAACCGGGGGGTTAGCCGATGCCTGTCGGGGTTTGGCAGTGCAGATGCAGAAGCATGGGCATGAAGTGAAAGTCCTGATGCCCCGGTATGGCAGTCTCTACACAGTACCTGTGGAACAGAGCTGGAGTTCCGTTTACTTTGCGTTGGGCGGAGAGGCTCAGGGATGTGCAGTGCGCAGTGTGGTCAATACCGAAGTGCCGTTGGCACTGATTGAGCATCATGATTTTTTTGGTCGGCCACGACCTTATGACGATGGCCAACACGCCTATGCCGATAATGCCCTGCGTTTTGCCTTTTTTTGCAAGGCCGCCTTGCAATTTTGTGTTGATACTGGCTGGATACCGGACCTGATCCACGGTCATGACTGGCAAACCGGTATTGCGGCTTACTATTTAAAACAGTTTTACCAGCAGGCTTTACCTGGTACCAAAATGCTGTTTACTGTTCATAACGGTGCTTATCAACAAGCCTTGTCCGCTCAGGACAGGGCGTTAACCGAAGTGTACCCATCGAGTTCTAGTGCTGGCTCCAGTATGCTGGCTCTGGGTTTAGCCTACGCCGACAAGGTCAATACAGTGAGTAAAGGCTATGCCAATGAATTATTGTCAGAACCGGCTGCCAATGGCTTAGCCGCCTTGTACCAGGCTCGCGGCCATGATTTCTCCGGCATTTTAAATGGATGTGACTACGAGCAATGGGACCCGGCCACCGATCGCTATTTGACGACGAACTACAGTCAGATGAACCTGAACGGCAAGCGCGCATGTAAAGAGCAGATCAGACAAAAGTATCAACTCGACCCAGGTCCAGCGCCACTTTTTGTATCGGTCAGCCGGATCACGGCGCAAAAAGGTTTTGCTTATTTACTGCCGGCATTAGAACAATGGCTGGGCGAAGTGGATGCACAAGTATTGATGATGGGAACTGGTGAGCAAGGCTATATCGAGCGGCTGCGTGCCCTGAACGCCAAATTTCCTGGGCGCTTTAGCTTTGTCGAGGGCTTTGATGAAGCCTTATCGCACCAATTGGAAGCGGCGGGAGATTTTTTTCTGATGCCCTCGTTATTTGAACCTTGTGGCTTAAATCAGATCTACAGCCTGCGATATGGCACAGTGCCGCTGGTACGTTTGACAGGTGGCCTCAAAGATACGGTCCGCGATTTGGCGGACAGTGAGCCCACAGGGATAGGTTTCTATCAGCCGGACGAGCATGCATTGCTGGAGGCGTTAAACAGAGCCTTAACGCTGTATCAGCAGCAGGCATGGTACAAAGAGGTGCAGCAACGTGGCATGCAACAACGTTTCGGCTGGGCCGAATCTGCATTGCAGTACCAGCAGTTGTACCAACAACTACGGCCTTAACAGAGCATCGCCCCGATAATTTGTCCAGAGCTTGAACAAACAGCAGTTGTGGGTGCGAAAGCTGTTGTATCGATAAAATAAAGTTTGGTAGCCTTAAGCGAGCTAAATCAAAGGGTTTATTTATGGATGCTGTTACATTACTGACGACCCGCTATTCCTCCGCACGTTTAACTGAACCTGCTCCAAGCGGCGAAGCTTTGGCTATTATCAAACAAGCAGCACTGCAGGTGCCTGATCACGGTCATTTAAGACCCTGGCGCTTTGTGGTGGTCCATGGTCGTAAATCTCTGGAAAAATTAGGCGATATTTTTGCCGAAGCTGCGTTGGAGGAAGATCCATCTGTTGCGAATGAACTGATTGAACGAGCCCGTCAGTTGCCACTGCGTGCCCCTATGGTGATTGTCTGTATAGCCAAATGCGTTAATCATCCGAAAGTACCTTTGTCTGAGCAAATCCAGTCTGCGGCCTGCGCCGTGATGGCAATGCAACAAGCGGCCTTCGCCTTGGGCTTTGGCGGAATATGGCGCACAGGGGCTTATACTCAATATGAATTTGTCAAACAGGCCTTTGAGCTTGGTGAAGACGACGAAATCGTTGGTTTTCTGTACCTGGGGACTTGTGCTCAGGATGTGCCGCCTAAGACGCCTTTGGCGGTTGAAGAGTTTTTCAGCGACTATCAGTAATAATGTGGACAGGGATTGAGGGCAGGGAATGGATCAGCAAAGCCTATTTATCAGCCAGGCCAAACAGCAGTTTGATTGTTTATTTCAGGCTAAAAAAGCCGGTCAGAATGTAGTGGCGTTGAAACACCGCGCTGAAGGCTTTTTTTATGCGGGAGAGTTGCTGGGGCTGGTGGACAAACCGCTGTTACAGCAACTGATGGAACAAAGTTATCTCGAGGTCTTTGGCGTGGCTTTGTCTAAAGTTTCGTCTTACCAGACTGAGCGTAAACAAGCATTGGAAAACGAGTTTTATCAGTACTTTGAAGAACCTGCTTTTCACAGAGTTCGTAGCTGACAGGTGCGGACAGTCCTTCATCATCCTGCTTCGATGTTTCTGATCTGACTGGTCTTTGTAGCTTCCTGCCATTTTTGAGCAAAATAAAAAGCAGCAAAGAGGCGTGGTGCCACTTTGCTGCGTACTCGGCAGAACTTAGAAGCCGGTCTCAAAATACGCTGAGGCCTGTACTACTTCCCAGGTGCCGTCCGTATACAAGATAGTCGCTTTGCCCAAATGCGTTTGGTAGGGCGCGATAGGCTGCATACAGAACTCCTGAGTCGTGGTGCATCCTGCAGTGGCCTCGGACCAGAGGATGGATGAGACTGCCTTGTTGATACCTGTCACACGCCATACGGCATTGTTCGGGTTGTGATCCATAGTGTATTCCATCATGGAACAGGAGCCGACTTGCCATTCGTCATAAGCGTCAGTATCGATATAACACTCCATTTGAGCAGCAGAAAGCGGTAGCACTACTGCAGTCAATAACAACGCCGTGAGTCTTTTTTTCATATGCCTTCCTTGTTGTCAAAGACCAGGTTTAATACCCTGTTTCAAAGGATGCAGTCGCCTGGACGGCTTCCCAAGTACCATCCGTGTAGAGGATAGTGGCTTTGCCCAGATGCTCCTGATAAGGCCGGATTTCTTTGCTGCAGTACAGCGAGTTAGACGCACAACCTGCCGTTTTTTCTGACCAGAGAATGGACGATATCGCTTTGGTCGTCCCTGTGATGCGCCAAATGGCCGTATTTGGGTTGTTGTCCAGAGTAGATTCAAAATTAGGACAGTGACCAACTTGCCATTCGTCGTATGCAGCCGTATCTACCATACATTCCATCTGAGCAGCCAGGGTTGGCAATGCAGCGGCGCTCATTACCAAAGCAAACAGTGTAGTTTTCATATCAAAATCCTTTAAAGAGAAACAAATAAAGTTGTTTAAACCTGACGAGTAGGTTAGAAACCGGTTTCAAACCAGGCTGTGGCCTGCACAGCTTCCCAGGTGCCATCTGTGTACAGAATGGTGGCAGAGCCTAAATGCTGCTGATAAGGATGGATAGGTTTGGTGCAACTGGTGGCTGTACTGGCGCAGCCTGCTGTGGTATCGGCCCAGATCACCGAAGAAATGGCTTTGGTAGCGCCTGAGATCCGCCATGATGCGGGGTTGGTGTTGTAATCCATGGTAAATTCCATACCAAAGCACGAATTATTTTTCCAACTGACGACACCACTGATCATGCATTGCATGGTCGCTGCTGTTGCGGGCAGCGCCATCATTCCAACCACTAAAGGGACTAATAGTTTTTTCATCTTTATTCCTTTAATTGTGTTTTGTTTAACTCGGTTGTTGCCAAAACGGCAAAATTAGTTAATCAAGTGTTTATTTTTGTGTCAATCTAAATTTAAGCAAAAAAGGAACAAATATGGTTTTTTGGGAACGCGCTAATTCAGAACCAGGGGTGATCGTACAAGGAGGTCAAAAAAAAGGCCTCAGAAAGAGGCCTTCAGAGAAAAACAGCAGACTATTTTAGAAATCGGCGTTGCCCGGCGTGCGAGGGAAGGCGATCACGTCACGGACGTTACCTACACCAGTGACATAAGACACCAAACGCTCAAAACCTAAGCCAAAACCCGCGTGCGGCACTGTGCCGTAGCGGCGCAGGTCGCGGTACCAGCTATAGTCTTCTTTATTCAGGCCCATCTGATCCATCCGTGCATCTAACTGCTCTAAACGCTCTTCCCGTTGGCTACCACCGATGATTTCACCAATACCAGGCGCCAGAATATCCATAGCCGCTACCGTCTTACCGTCTTCATTCATCCGCATGTAGAAGGCTTTGATGTCTTTTGGATAGTTTTGCAGAATGACGGGAGCACCTACATGCACTTCCGCTAAGTAGCGCTCGTGCTCCGACTGTAAATCCACACCCCATTCCACCGGGTATTCAAACTTCTTACCGCAGTTTTTCAGGATTTCAACTGCCTCGGTGTAATCCATCCGGACAAAAGTGGAATCGATCATGCTTTGCAAACGGCTGATAGCATTTTCATCAACACGTTCAGCAAAAAACGCCATGTCATCAGCACGCTCTGCCAGAACGGCTTTAAACACAAACTTCAGCATGTCTTCCGCCAACTGCGCCACGTCTTTTAATTCGGCGTAGGCCACTTCAGGCTCAATCATCCAGAACTCAGCTAAGTGACGGGTGGTGTTGGAGTTTTCGGCGCGGAAGGTCGGGCCGAAGGTATACACTTTCGATAAAGCACAGGCGTAAGTTTCCACGTTTAACTGGCCTGATACCGTCAGGAAGGTTTCTTTGCCGAAAAAGTCCTGTTTGTAATCAATAGTGCCTTTGTCGGTGCGTGGCAGGTTTTCCAGATCCAGAGTACTGACACGGAACATCTCACCAGCGCCTTCAGCGTCTGCACCCGTGATAATAGGAGTGCTGATCCAGTAAAAACCACGCTCGTGGAAGAATCGGTGAATGGCCTGAGCTAAACAGTGACGCACGCGGGTGATGGCACCCACCATGTTAGTACGGGCGCGTAAATGGGCCTGTTCGCGCAGGTATTCCATGCTATGGCGTTTTGGCGCCATAGGGTAGGTGTCCGGGTTTTCCACCCAGCCGACCACTTCAACCGAAGAGGCCTGAATCTCAAAAGCCTGACCCTGACCCTCTGATTTTGCGATAGTGCCTGTGACAATCACAGAGCACGCTGTGGTCAGACGTTTAATTTCGTTTTCGTAATTATTCAATTCAGCCGGAGCAACGGCCTGAACTGCATCGAAGCAGCTGCCGTCGTGCACGGCTAAAAATGAAATCCCGGCTTTGGAATCACGCTTAGTGCGGATCCACCCTTTTACTGTGACTGTATCGCCAACCTGATACTGGCCAGACAGCACATCTTTGATTACTGCATGCGTCATGCAACCTGCTCCAACTTACTTAAGAAACTGTAAAAACCCAAAAGCAGACATCATACTGAGGCAAAGACCGAACACAAGTAAAAATTGTGAGGAAAACCAAAATGAGCGCTTCAGAGCCTGAACTTAAGTCAAAAGAGCGGCGTAAAGGCGCAGATTGGCTGATGCTGCTGTTGGCGGCGCTGAATTTGGGCGCCTGGTTCTTGCTGATGATGGGGCTGGCGTTGGCCCATTTAGCCAAACCCGAGTTTAACAGTGGTTTAGTGCAGTACTGGGGCATTCCGATTGAACAGGAGTGGGATAAAGGGTTGGTGCTGAAACTGGAGGTGCTGGTGCGCTGGTGTTTGGTGTTTACAGCCGCCACTTTGGTGCTGCATCAGTTTCGCAACAGACGCCGTGACGATGGCTGGCGCTTAAACTTATTTTTTCTGTTGTTTTTAAGCGCCGTGGTGTTATTTGTGTTTTCGACTATCGATTAGGCGCCCGGTAACGCCTCTATATCTTTCGCTTGTGCCTGATGGCTTAACAGGCAAAGTGCAGAGGTTAATTTCGAAAGCTGTATGGAGCTGATGATATAAGGTGGCATTAAATACAGCAGCTTGCCAAAAGGCCGGATCCAAACGCCCAGTTCCACAAAAGTTTTTTGCATCGCAGCCACATCGACATTCTGTTTCATTTCCACCACGCCAATAGCACCCAACACCCGCACATCCGCCACATAAGGTGAACCCCGGCAGGGCTCAAGTTCCAACTTTAATTGCTGCTCTATAGCCTTGACCTGAGCTTGCCACTGATTGTGCTGCACCAGTTGCAAGCTTTTAAGCGCTACGGCACAGGCCAGAGGATTGGCCATATAAGTAGGGCCATGCATTAAAGCGGGCACAGCACCCATAGCTATGCCATCCGCGACTGTATCGTTGCACAAGGTTGCGGCTAACGTCAGGTAGCCACCTGTTAAGGCTTTGCCTAAACAGATAATATCCGGGCTGATACCCGCATGCTGACAGGCAAATAATTTGCCGGTGCGGCCAAAACCTGTGGCTATTTCATCGGCAATCAAAAGCACCTGATACTGATCACAAAGCCTGCGCGCCAGCTTTAAATACTCCGGATGATAAAACCTCATGCCACCAGCGCCTTGCAGTATGGGTTCGAGAATAAAAGCCGCTAAGTGCTGGTGATGCTCTGCAAAAAGCGCCGTCAAAGCATGTTCATCTGTAGCTAAAAAGTCGCCGTCAAAACGGCTTTGTGGAGCAGGGGCGAATAACTGCGGGATAATCTGATCTTGAAACATCGAATGCATGCCATCGACCGGATCGCAAACCGACATAGCGGCAAAGGTATCGCCGTGATAACCCTTTTGAATGGTCAGTAACCGGCTTTTTTCCGGGCGATCTAAACCCAGCCAATACTGCAGCGCCATTTTAATCGCGACTTCAACTGAAATAGAGCCGCTGTCGGCAAAAAACACTTTGGTTAAACCTTGCGGTGCCATTTGCAGCAATAATTTCGCCAAGTCCACAGCAGGCTGATGGGTGATACCGCCAAACATCACATGGCTCATTTTCTGGCTTTGCGTAATAAGCGCCTGATTTAACTCCGGATGATTGTAGCCATGAATCGCAGCCCACCAGGATGAGGTGCCATCGACCAAAGTCCGGCCATCTTCCAGCATCAGCTCACAGCCTTTTGCACTGACCACAGGATAAACAGGCAAAGGTTTACTCAAGGAGGTATAAGGATGCCAGATATGCTGGCGGTCAAACTCACGATCGATGCTCATAAAATAACCTGCAGTAAACTTTGCAAACTGGTTGGCGTTGACATGGCGTTAAGGGCCGATAGACTAACGGAAAATTTAAAAGACCACAATTTGTCTGGCTCTTGTCTTTCGGGGAATGTTATGTCTGCAGTTTTACCACTTCGTCACAACTGGACTTTGGCTGAAGTAAATGCGTTATTTGCTTTGCCTTTTAATGACTTAGTTTTTCAGGCTCAAACGGTGCACCGCCAGTTTTTTAAGCCCAATGAAGTGCAGATCAGCACCTTGTTATCGATTAAAACCGGCGCTTGTGCTGAAGACTGCAAATATTGCCCACAAAGTGGTCATTACAATACTGGCCTTGAGCGTGAGCGTTTGCTGGAAGTGGAAAAAGTACTGACTCAGGCCAAAGCTGCGAAAGACAAAGGCGCCAGCCGTTTCTGCATGGGTGCAGCCTGGAGCAATCCAAAGCAGCGTGATATGCCCTTTCTGATGGAGATGGTCAAAGGCGTTAAAGCAATGGGTTTAGAAACCTGCATGACGCTGGGTAAATTGGATGCAGGCCAGGCGCAGGAGCTAAAACAGGCTGGTTTAGATTACTACAACCATAACCTGGATACGTCGCCTGAGTTTTACGGCGAAATTATCACTACCCGTACTTATCAGGACAGATTAGATACGCTGCAGCATGTACGTGATGCAGGGATGAAAGTCTGTTGTGGTGGCATAGTGGGTATGGGAGAGTCGGCCAACGACAGATCGGCACTTTTAATGCAACTGGCCAATTTGCCGGAGCATCCACAAAGTGTGCCTATCAATATGCTGGTGAAAGTGCAGGGCACGCCGATGGAAAATGTCGAAGACCTGGATGGCTTTGAGTTTATCCGCACTATAGCCGTTGCCCGCATCATGATGCCTCAAAGTCATGTACGTTTATCGGCTGGCCGCTCGCGTATGAACGAGCAAATGCAGGCGCTGTGTTTTATGGCGGGCGCCAACTCGATCTTTTATGGCGATAAGTTGCTGACTACAGAAAACCCGGAAGCTGACGCCGATATGCTGCTATTCGCTAAGCTCGGTATTGTGCCTGAGCAGCGTCACGATGTATCAGACGAAGCGCACGAAGCGGCGTTGGCCGATGCGATTAAAGAGCAAAACACCCCTTCGTTGTTCCATAGTGCGGTGTAACGGCGGTGACAGACAGGTTAGAGCGTTTTGCTGAGCAGATCACAAAGCGCAAAGCTGCTGGGTTATACCGCCAGCAGCCACTGATTGAGTCGTATCAGGGCCGTTTGCTGAACAATCAGCAGGGCTCGTATCTGAATTTCTCCGGCAATGACTATCTGGGGTTAGCCACTGAACCAGAGCTTGTAAAAGCGCTGGCAGAGGGGGCTGAACGTTTTGGCGTTGGCAGTTCAGGTTCACCTTTGGTGACCGGGCATCATTATGCGCACCGGGCTTTATCCGATGCACTCTGTGACTGGCTGGGGGCGGACGACGTGTTGCTGTTTTCCTCAGGTTTTGCCGCCAATCAAGTGATGTTGCAGCATTTGGCTGACAAAACCGATCATCTGTTGTTGGATAAACTTTGTCATGCTTCGTTGATTGATGCTGCACTCAACTCGGATGCGCCTTATAAAAGGTTCCCACATCAGGATCTTGTTGCGCTTGAGCTGCTGTTAAAAAAACATCCATCGGCTTTGGTGGTGACTGAAGGCGTGTTTAGCATGGATGGTGATAGTCCGGATCTGAAGACTGTATTCACACTGTGTCAAACCAATAAGGCGGATTTGCTATTGGACGATGCCCATGGCGTCGGAGTGTTAGGGGTGGAGGGCAAAGGCAGTTGGCAGCAGCAAGGGCTTAAAGCCAGCGATATGCTCTGTCTGATGGCGAACTTTGGTAAAGCTTTGGCAGGACAGGGCGCGTTTTTAGCAGGCTCAGCCACAGTCATCGATTATTTACGCCAGTTTGCCCGGCATTATATCTACAGCACGGCGTTATCACCTGCGCTGTGCTGGGCGATGAAAACGTCAGTGGATCTAAGCCGTAAGCAGCAGTGGCGCAGAGACAAACTGCAGGACAATATTGGACTCTTTAAAACGCTGGCCGCTGCTGCTGGTTTGACATTATTGCCTTCCGACACCGCCATACAACCGCTGATGATTGGTGAAGCAGACCAGGCCATGCGGATCAGTGCTTCGCTTAAACAACAAGGCATTTGGCTAAGCGCGATACGACCACCCACTGTGCCACAAGGTAGCGCCAGGTTACGCATTACGTTATCTGCCTCGCACCAAACTAATGATATTCGTCTTTTGGTGAAAAAGCTGGAGCAATGGCTATGAATGCTTTGGCACTATCGGACGACATAGCCCGGCATTTTGGCCGGGCCCGTGACAGTTACCAACAAGCGGCCCGATTGCAGCGTGTGGTTGCGGAAAAAGCCCTGAGTTTACTGCCAGCCACGGCTGGATTGTTAGTCGATTTAGGTTCTGGTCCGGGTTGGTTTCATCCCAGACTCAGGCAGCATTGCACTGATTTAGTCGCCCTGGATTTAAGTTTTGACATGCTGGAAAAAACCAGTGCGGCGCAACAGGTCTCGTTGGCGGTTCAGGCCGATGCGCAGTCTTTGCCGCTGGCGAGTGAAACGACAGACAGAGTGTTTTCTAGTCTGATGCTGCAATGGTGTGAGAAACCCGAACTGGTGCTGCAAGAAGCTCACCGGGTATTAAAGCCTGGCGGTTTGGCTGTGATCAGCACCTTGCTCGACGGCACTTTGCAGGAATTTAAACAGGCCTGGGCGCAGGTGGACCAGCATCAGCATATTAATCAGTTTTTACCTTTGAATTTTTATCAGCAGCTTGCGCAGGATCTGCCTGAGCTGGGTTTACGCTTGCAGACCGAACTAGTGAAGTTGGATTATCCGGACGTGCTGGCGCTGGCGCGCGAACTGAAAGATTTGGGTGCGAATACTGTGACCCAGGGGCGTAACAAAGCCTTAACCGGCAAACAACGCTGGCAAAAAGTACAGCAGGCCTATCCAACACACTGTAGCTATGGTCAGATCCATGCCAGTTATCAGGTGTTGTATCTGACACTCACTAAACAGAACAGAGACTAAACGGATGCATACTGTTTTTATTACTGGCACAGATACGGATGCCGGTAAAACCTATGTCGCAGTCGCTTTATTACAAGGTTTAAAAGCGCTGGGCTATCGTACTGTGGCGCAAAAGCCAGTGGCCGCTGGTGTCGATGCTTCAGGTTTTAATACAGATGCGCTGCAGTTGCAGCAGCACGCCACAGCGTCACTGCCTTATCAGCTCGTCAATCCCTGTTGTTTAACCGACCCAGTTGCGCCGCATTTGGCCGCCGCAAAGGCTGGAACCCGCATTGACACCGCCATGCTAAGCCAAGCGCTGGAAACACTGCACAGTGTCGAGGCTGATATAGCGTTGGTAGAGGGAGCTGGCGGTTGGTTATTACCTTTGGACCATCAACACACTATGGCGGACTGGGTGGCTCAACAGCAATTACCTGTGCTGTTGGTGGTGGGGATGAAATTGGGCTGCTTAAACCATACATTGTTAACAGTCAGGGAAATTGAACGATCCGGTTTGAAGCTGTTGGGCTGGGTGGCAAATTGTATTGATCCGGATATGGCCTACCTGCAAGACAATATCCACTATTTGCAGCAATGCCTGAGTGCACCATGCCTTGGCATTTTACCTTATCAGGCCGAACCTGCAGCTAGCACCTCTCCGGCGGCTGCATTGATTGCGCAGTTGATGTGATCTGTCGTGCCAACAGCGCCATTCATCTTTATTTACAATTGCTTGTCGCACTTTGATTGAAAAACCGCTTCTAAGCCATATAGTACGAGTAACTGCTTAATAAATGAGGTATCTATGAAGCGCATTCTACTGTTCTTAGCCACAAACCTGGCGGTCATGTTGGTGTTAAGTGTGGTACTTAGCATCGTCTTTAAAGTGCTGGGCATTGATAGCCGTAGCATAAGCGGCTTGTTGGTGTTTGCAGCAGTATTTGGTTTTGGTGGATCCTTTATTTCGCTCTTTATGTCGAAATGGATGGCTAAACGCTCAACCGGTGCAGTGGTGATCACTCAGCCCCGTAATGCCACAGAACAATGGTTATTTGACACAGTGCGTCGTCAGGCCCAACAAGCGGGTATTGCGATGCCGGAGGTTGCTATTTACGATTCGCCTGAAATGAATGCGTTTGCAACTGGTCCAAGTCGGAATAATGCTCTGGTGGCCGTCAGCACAGGCTTGATGCGCAATATGCGTGAAGACGAAGTGGAAGCCGTATTAGCCCATGAAGTCTCACACGTCGCGAATGGCGACATGGTGACTTTGACGCTTATTCAGGGCGTGGTAAACACCTTCGTGATTTTCTTTGCCCGTTTAATCGCAGGTGCGATCAGCGGTAACCGCAATGAGGAAGGCGGCGGTGGCAATGGTTTCGCTTATATGATCACAGTGTTTGTTCTGGAAATGGCTTTTGGTGTACTGGCCAGTATCATCGTCATGTGGTTTTCGCGTAAACGCGAGTACAGTGCCGATGCTGGCGCTGCAAAATTAGTGGGCGCCAATAAAATGATTGCAGCGCTGGAGCGTCTGCGCAATAACCACGAAAGTCAGTTGGAAGGTTCGATGATGGCTTTTGGTATTGCCAGTAAGCCAGCGACGTCTGAATTGTTTTTAAGCCATCCGCCACTGGAAAAACGTATTGCAGCCTTGCGTGGTGGTTTTTAACTGAAGCGGGTCGTTAAGACACAACAGCGATAAAAAACAAAAAGGAACTTCGCTTCCTTTTTGTTTTTTTATCTCCATTTAGCTCATCACGACCTGATTGCGTCCAGAGGCTTTGGCCTGATACAAGGCTTCATCTGCCGCCTGAATTAAGTTAAAAGCGGTCGTACCCTGTTCGGGATAGACCGAAATCCCGGCAGACAAGGTGATAGTAATGGCCTGATGCTTGGCAAAGATCTGAGCCTGTTCCACATGCAAACGCCAGTTTTCAGCCAGATGCAGCGCCTGAGTAGCGTTGGTATTGGGCAAGATCACTAAAAACTCTTCGCCACCGTAGCGGAATAACACATCGGTTCTGCGGCTTTGCCTGAGCAAATGTTTGGCTACCATTTCAATCACTTTGTCACCTGTCTGATGACCAAACTGATCGTTGAGTTGTTTAAAGTGGTCAAGATCCAGCATCACGACCGCCAAAGGTTTTTGATTCCGCCTCGCCAGTGCCAGCTCACGTTCCATAAACTCGTTTAAAAACCTGCGGTTATACAGATTAGTTAACGGGTCCCGGATCGATTGCTCACGGATACGGTTTTTTAGCTGCTCGATATCGGTCAGACGTTGTTTCAGTTGGGCATTTTGCTGTTTCAGTAGCTGCGCAGTGTTCTCCTGCTCGCTGATATCCTGCATCAGCAGCAAAACGTAGTCAGGTTCAGGATCAGCTAGTGCGGCCCGTAATTTGAAATGCTGGCACTTGCCATCTTGCGCCAGTACACACCAGACAGGGGCGACGGAGTCTGATGTGCATTGCGACAGCAAATCAAGGAAATCCTCGGGTAACGACGTCAATAACAGCGGTCTTTGGGGGCTCGACAGACGAAACAACTGCTCAAAGGCAGTGTTACTGCGCAGCAAGGTAGGAGAGCTGCTGGTATTTTTTTGTAGCAAAGCGACGGGGTCAGACAAGCACTGAAACAAGTCTGTCCACAGATGGGTTGTGTCTGCTTTTGAATGTCCCTTAGCCACGATCAGTAAAGCTCTCCATAGTTTGCCTGACTATAGAAAATATCTGCTCAAAAATACAGCAGGTGAGCAATAAAATATCGCTGTTTTTAGCAAGAAAACAGCGAATATGCTGAGGTGTGGTACTTTTGCTGGAAAATTTGTCAAATAGCGTCTAGTTTCAAGCAAAACAATGACAAAGGAAAAGACGAGATGCCTGTAAATTCGCAACTGAATGACGAAATTCGTATTTTGACTTTATTTAATTTGGATACGTCGCTGGAGGGGATCAAAGCACATAAATCAGCCGATCCCGGCGCCAAAGAGGCGATTGAACGCTTGTATAAAAAAGGCTTACTGACACAGGCTGATGGCGGCTACCTGACAGATCTCGGGCGCAATTGCGCCGAACATTTGCAAAATGCCCTCAGGATCCTGAGCTCTCATGCCGATTAACCCCCCGGGCAGATAGCTGATTGAGCAGCATGCGGCATTGCTGCAACTGCTCTTGTTGCCCGTCAAATTCAAACTGCTGATAGGCCTGTAGTAGCTGCTGCAGCAAGGCACTTTGCGTCGGATGCAGTTGTATCAGACGTTGTAAATAACATTCTATCGTTTGATGATCGGCTTTTTGACCATAGCTGTTTAATCGCCTGAGTATCTGGCGTCGCAGCACCTGATTGGGTGTAGAACCGTTTTGGCGCATCAGCAGATACACAGCCAGTGCCAAAACGCAGCACGCCAGCAAGCCTGAGCCGAGCCAGCTCCAGGGCAGAGACGCTACATGTTGCCAGATAAAACGTTGTTCGTTTTGATCAAAGCTCACTACCCAGACAGACCAGTAGTAGTCCAGCCACTCCAACTGTTGCAGCCATTCTTTGAGCAGACCCTGCTGGAACATCTGCTCTAAAAATTGTCGTTCGGACAAAGGCAAGGCAGAGGACAGGCCCTGAGTCAGGCGCAGAGGGGCCACTATGGCTGTGGCGTCGAATCGCTGCCAGCGCCCATTGTCCAGATACTCAACCCAGGCATGAGCGTCTTTTTGCAGTACCTGCAAATAATCGCCGTTGGGATGCCAGCTACCGCCCTGATAGCCGCCAACAACGCGGGCTGGAATACCAGCAGCGCGAAACAGGTAAGCCGCTGCTGAGGCGTAGTGTCCACAAAAGCCGACTTTGTGCTCGAACAAAAACTGATCGATCTGAGCGGTTTTTGTCAGCACTGGTGGACGCAGGCTATAGCTGAACTGCTGTGTCTGAAAATACTGGTATAAGGCGTTTGCGAAAGCGGATGCTGTCACCGCGGATTGTTTCAGTTGTAAAGCCACTATGCTGGCTTTTGGGTTACTGTGCTCTAGTTGTAAATTCCGGCTGGCCTCCAGCATATTTTGTTGTACTACAGCTTCAGCGCTGGAGCTCAGACCATAAGAAAAACGTCGATTGACTTGTTGATAGCTTTCAATCAAACCTGCGGCAACAGGCTTAACCTGACCCTGGACCTGATGCACCTGACCTAAGCTGAACAGACTGCGTTGAAAGTGAGGTTCAACCATCATCTGGTAGTGGTAGCTGGCCTGTGATGGCAACAACGGCTGTGCGGCGGGCTGTAAAGCCGGTAACCAATCCCGACCGTTAAAACGCTCAAAGACTTTAGCCCGCCAGTACAATTCCTGTTGGGGCGGTTTTTCTGCGCTAAATTCGACTCTGAATGCCACGCTATTATTTTGTACCAATTGCTCAATTCCACCTAAAGACAGTTGGTCCGCCAGCCCCGTCTGAGCCTGCTGCTGACGCTCGGTTTGCCATAGGGGGGGAATCCGTGGAAAAACTACAAAAAGAGCGATAGACAACGGCATCATCCACAGCAGTAAGCGCCATTCAGGCCAATGGATCCGACGCTGTTGTCTGGGGGCAAACAGCAGATAATGCAGGTACAGGTTGCAGAAAAACAGCAAAAACACCGCACCGGCAAACCACAGGCTTTGATTGAGCATAAACCCTGTGCTGATCAGGAAATACTGTACCCAAACCAATTTTTTAGCCTGCTGCTGATGCGATGTGACAGAGAAAAGCCGCAGTGCTGCGGAGAAAAACAACAATTGCAGCATAGAGTCCTGCATATCCTGTTGCCCTAACTGAGAGACCAGCAACAGGCACATCAGCACGGCAAGTATATTTATGGTCCTGAGCCGGACTGTTTGTTTAGTCCGGACACTGAGGTATGTAAACAGCAGGACACAAAGCAACACCAGACTTGCCCACCCACTTAATCCAGCCTGTAACAGCAGCAGCAACATCAGTTGGAGTAACAACGCCAGTGGCACAAAGCTTGGGTTCAGCATAAGGCCAATGTCTGTAAACAGCGGTGTAAATGCGCCTGGCCCCGACTCGGGCTAATTTGAGTCTTGGGGGTACTGAGGCCATAAGACTGGCCTTGTTGTTCAAACTGCAACAGCAAGCCACAAAACTGTGCCAATTGCTGCTCCAAAGCACTGCCCGTTGCAGTGACGACTAAATGTTCTGGTGTATCAAGTCTGGCGTAAGAGGTATAGCGCCGGATCACAGGTTGCCACGGATTTTTCGCCAGCCGTTTCCAGTCCATGGCCGATACCGGTGCACCACTTTGATAAGGCACCAATTGATCCGGATAATCAGCGGAGTTGGCAGCACTAGCCGCGGACATAGCCGGCAGCGCAGGCTGAGGGTAAATCCAGTAAGACTGCTTTAACTGAATATGGCTCCAGCAACGGATCAAGCCAAAGGGATAACAGGAGCTCA
Source organism: Rheinheimera mesophila (assembly GCF_000986865.1). Taxonomy (GTDB): domain Bacteria; phylum Pseudomonadota; class Gammaproteobacteria; order Enterobacterales; family Alteromonadaceae; genus Pararheinheimera; species Pararheinheimera mesophila. The sequence goes on along the minus strand of NZ_LAVS01000090.1, from coordinate 32,323 downwards.
GCGTAAAGCGCCCAAGCTGATGCAATCCCCTGGATTTGGGATACACCACTAACTGCAGCGCCGCAGGGAGAGTATCAAAAAAAACCGGAGCAAAGTCTGGACCTGACAGGCTGAACATTTTTTTATTGTCGTGCTGACTGAGGGTGATCGTCACTAAGGGAGCTGAATCCGGGTAGCCAAAGGGCTCAGATGTGGCAGTTAGCCGCAACTGATGCAGATTGAAAAAAGCGGCGAGAATACAACAACAAAACAAGGCCAACAGCAGATAGGCGCACAGCAGGATCAGGTTGTTCTGATAATTAGCTCCGAACAGATACAACAGAATAATCAGCAGCACAAACCAACCACCATAAGCGGTAGGAAATACAAACAGAATATGTTGCCTGAGTTCGACAGTTGCAGCCGCTGGCTGGCGAGTCTCCAGCCAGCGATAAAAATATCGCCTGAACTGGTTGAACAGGGGCTGCCACAGTGTTTTTGCCAGCATCATAATGGACAAGGCACCTGACGTAGTAGCTGCAGACTCAGACTTTTGCTGTCGCTGGCATGGCCCGGATTGAGCCTGTGTTCAGCAACAGAGGCAAATACCTGCTGGACATCTTCTGCGGTAGCGAAATAGCGGCCACAGAGCAAGGCAAAAGCTTTAGTGGCTCTGAGTAGGGCTTTAGCAGCGCGGGGGGATAACGGCAGGCCATCCTGTTGCTGTCGGCTTTGGCTGATCAGAGCCAATAGATAATCCAGCAGGGCATCACTGACCTTGACCTGCACCACCTGTTGTTGCAAAGCTATGAGCTGGTTCTGATCCAGACAAGGCGTCAGGCCCTCGAGTCGGGAATTGCCCAAATCCTGCTGTAACATCAGCTTTTCGGTCTGCAGATCCGGAAAACCCAGTGTCAGGCGCATCAGAAAACGATCAAGCTGCGATTCCGGCAAGGCGTGCGTACCGGCGTGAAACAACGGATTTTGTGTTGCAATGACAAAAAAGGGGTGAGGTAAAGCGTAGGTGTGGCCGTCAACCGAGACCTGATGCTCTTCCATCGCTTCGAGCAGCGCGCTTTGAGTCCGCGGGCTGGCTCTGTTGATTTCATCAGCCAACAAAATCTGGCTGAATATTGCGCCTGGCCTGAATTGAAATTCCTGCGTCTCTGGCAAAAATACCGACTGCCCCAGTAAATCTGCCGGTAACATATCGTTGGTAAATTGCACTCTTTTGTATTGCATCCCCAGACTCAGTGCCAGGGCATGGGCGAGGGTGGTCTTGCCAAGACCTGGCAGATCCTCGATCAGTAAATGCCCTTCCGACAACAAGCAACACAAAGCCAGCCGCACAGCCTGGGGTTTGCCTAAGATCACCTGATTTAGCTTTTGCTCTAACTGCTGTAAAGACTGAAGTTCAATCATAAAAGCTCCATTCGCAACGCCACTCCGGGCCTGAAAATCCGCTTAAAAAAGGCTTGCTATTTTCAGATGTTTAGACATCTGGGTGTTTTTACTAGTAAATGTCGTGGTATTTACAAATTTCAGCGCAATATACTCATTTAAGCATTGAATTTAGCCGCCAATAAATTTACTTTGTCTGCGGATAAATAACCTAGTGAACTTAACGATCAATTCAAACCTATAGGACTACTTAAAGTGACGACCTGGACGCCTCAAAGTTGGCGAGCTTTTCCAATCCAACAACAACCTCATTACGATGATCAGGCTTTACTCAGCAGTGTTGAGCAGCAATTGCACAAATATCCGCCTTTGGTGTTTGCGCAAGAGACTCGTGATCTCTTTAGTCAGCTTGGACAAGTGGCTGAAGGCAAAGCATTTTTGCTGCAAGGCGGAGATTGTGCGGAAAGCTTTAGTGACTTTAACGCTCCAAAAATTCGTGACACCTTTAAAGTCTTGCTGCAAATGGCTGTGGTTCTGACCTTTGCCGGCGGTTGTCCTGTAGTGAAAGTGGCGCGTATGGCGGGCCAATACGCCAAGCCCAGGTCCAGCGACTTAGAGACCATAGCTGGTGTCTCTCTGCCCAGTTATCGCGGTGACATAGTCAACAGCTTTGAGTTCACTGCAGAAGCCCGTAAACCCGATCCAAACCGGTTAATGACGGCGTATCATCATTCAGCCGCCACCTTAAACTTGTTACGGGCTTTCGCTCAGGGTGGATTAGCCGATTTACATCAGGTCAGCCGCTGGAACTTAGGCTTTGTCGACGCCAACCCATTGAAAGGTCGCTACCAGGATGTAGCACAGCGGATTCAGGAAGCGCTGCGCTTTATGGAAATTTGCGGTATTACAGCAGAGAATTCGCCGTCTATTCGCGAAACCTCGTTGTACACTTCGCATGAAGCGCTGCTGCTGAATTATGAAGAAGCCTTAACCCGCCGTGATTCCTTAACGGGGGAATGGTACGACTGTTCAGCCCATATGGTCTGGATTGGGGAGCGGACCCGTCAATTGGACCATGCCCATATTGAGTTTTTCCGTGGTATCAAAAACCCGGTCGGTGTGAAAGTAGGCCCAGGTATGGATGAAGTGGATTTATTGCGTCTGATTGACGCGTTAAACCCAGACAATATTCCTGGCCGTCTGACCTTAATCACCCGGATGGGCGCGGATAAATTAGCGGAAAAATTACCGGCTTTAGTACGTCGGGTCGAGCGCGAAGGCCGCAAAGTGGTCTGGAGTTCGGATCCGATGCACGGCAACACGGTCAAAGCCAGCAACGACTATAAAACCCGTGACTTTGAAGCGATTTTGCGTGAAATCCGTTACTTCTTTGCGGTGCATCAGGCTGAAGGTACGCATGCCGGCGGTATCCATCTGGAAATGACAGGCGATAATGTCACTGAATGCACAGGCGGCGCTTATGGTTTGTCAGAAAATGATTTAAGCAAGCGTTACACCACTCAGTGTGATCCCCGCTTAAATTCAGATCAGGTGCTGGAACTGGCTTTCCTGATCGCAGATACGCTACGTGCGGTCCGCAAATAAAACACCAATCGCTGAACTCTTGTCTGATCATTCAGGCAAAAGTTCAGCTCCTTTGCGTGTGGCCGTGGTAGGAGCCGGAGCTATAGGCTGTTACCTTGGCACTATGCTGGCTCAATCCTCTGACCTAGAACTGATATTTATCGGGCGCGAACGCATGGCGCTTGAAGCGGCGGCTTATGGTTTAACAGCTCAGGACTTAGATGGCGCTTGTTATCAGATTGCATCACCTTGCGTTTACACAGAATATGAAGCACTTCGTACCGTACAACTGGTGCTGGTGACTGTCAAAGCTTTGGATCTGCAGAGCTTGCTGCCCCGGCTGACCCGGTATCTGTCGGCGGACGCTTTGGTGGTGGCCATGCAAAATGGTCTGGCTATCGCTCCTTTGTATCAACAATTTTTATCCCAGCCTGTACTCAGAGCTATAGTGCCTTTTAATGTGGTGAAAATAAGCCCGGGGTTTTATGCCCGCACCACTGGAGCCGACATGATCTGGCAGCAGAGCGACGACCCGCGTATTCAGGCCGTCCTGATGCAGTTATCGCATCAAGGCATCCAGTCAAAACAAGTGGACGACATCAAAGCCGCTGAGTTTGGCAAGCTGATGCTGAATCTGAATAATGCCATTAACGCGCTGTCGGATTTGCCTTTGCAGCAACAGTTGCTGCAGCGGCCCTATCGTTTAGTTTTGGCGGCCGCAATCAAAGAGCTGTTGGAGCTTTGCCGGCGCCTGAATATCAGCAGCTATTCCTATACCTCTATCCCTAACCGTTTTATTCCACTGTTACTGCAAACACCAGACTGGTTATTCAAACGACTGGCTAAAAAAATGCTGGCGATATCACCCGATGCGCGTTCGTCAATGTGGGATGATATTCAGGCAGGTAAAGCCACCGAAATTGATTTTTTAAACGGTGCTGTGGTGACACTGGCGGAGCAACTGAAGCTGGATGCACCTGTCAACAGGCTACTACGGCAACTGGTGAAGCGCAAAGAACAAGGTGAACCGATCCGGCTTTGCCTCTTGCATGCAAAACAACTGCTGCAAGAGGCCAGGCGCGGCGGCCGACACTAGTACTTTTGCCGTTTCAAACCAGTTTGTGCGAGGATTTTTGCGGATATTTCTTCGATGGATAAATGAGTCGAGTTTAAAAACGGAATTTTTTCCTTTTGATACAAGGCTTCCACTTCATCCAGCTCCAGTTTACATTGCCGCAGTGAAGCATATTTACTGCCAGGACGACGCTGCTCACGGATTTTACTTAAACGCTCGGGGGTTATCGTCAGGCCAAACAGTTTGCTTTTTTGCATACGAAGTTCCGGGGGCAATCGCAGCATATCCATATCTTCCTGCACAAAAGGGTAGTTAGCCGCTTTGATACCATACTGTAGCGCCAGATATAAACTGGTCGGCGTTTTGCCTGAGCGGCTGACACCCACCAGAATAATATCGGCTTTGGCATACTCCTTCAAATTCACACCATCGTCATTGGCCAGCGCATAGTTCACCGCGTCAATACGGAAATCATAAGTTTTTTCGTGAATGCTGTGAGTGCGATGTGTTTTGGGCATAGCGGCTATGCCTAGCTCTTTTTGCATCGGCTCAATAAAGGCATTCAAAAAGTCGTAACAGACGCCGTCGCTGCTGTTAATGATCTGCCGTAATTCTTCATCGACAAAGGTCTGAAAAATTAATGGCCGGATACCGGTTGTTTTATAACGATCGTTTATCCGTTGCTTTGCTTGTAAGGCGATCTCTTTAGTTTCAACAAATGGAATGGTGATATGGTCGAATTCTGCCGGAAACAGTGACAACAGCGCGTGCCCGAACACTTCGGATGTAATACCGGTACCATCAGAGATATAAAAGGCTGTTCTCACGATTTTCTCCATTTTGTCGTTATAAAATTACATAAAAATTAAGGTTTTATTTAGCTTTCGTGCCAGTGTAGAATTAACGGGCTTGTGTGGCTGGCCATGTAAGCTTACATAACCTGCAACAAAAATTGGAGACTCATTGTGCAAGAATTCGTTGTTTGGTACCAGGACCTGGGCATGCACGACGTTCCTCGCGTTGGCGGAAAAAATGCTTCCTTAGGTGAAATGATCAGTAACCTGGCAAATGCAGGGGTACAAGTTCCTGGTGGTTTTGCCACTACAGCTTATGCCTTTAATCAATTTCTTGAACAGAGTGGTCTTAACGAGCGGATTTATCAAGTACTGGATGGTCTGGACGTTGGTGATGTCAACGCTTTAGCCAAAGCCGGTGCTCAAATACGGCAGTGGGTCATTGATACGCCTTTTCAACCTGAGTTTGAACAGGCGATCCAAACTGCTTATCAGCAGTTACAACAGGGCTGTGCTGAAGATGTCTCCTTTGCGGTGCGTTCCTCCGCTACTGCTGAAGATATGCCGGATGCGTCCTTTGCCGGTCAGCAGGAAACCTTTTTAAACGTACGTGGTTATGCTCATGTAATTGAAGCTATTAAACACGTCTTTGCCTCTTTATTTAACGACCGCGCTATTTCTTATCGGGTGCATCAGGGCTATGACCACCGTGGTGTGGCCTTATCCGCGGGTGTACAGCGTATGGTGCGCTCTGACTTAGCCGCTTCAGGTGTGATGTTCAGTATCGACACTGAATCTGGTTTTGAGGATGTGGTCTTTGTCACCTCGTCCTACGGCTTAGGCGAAATGGTGGTGCAGGGCGCTGTGAACCCTGATGAGTTTTATGTGCATAAACCCACAGTACTGGCGGGGCGTCCTGCTGTAGTACGGCGTAATCTCGGCAGCAAATTGCTGCAAATGGTGTACTCCAAAGATCTGAGCCACGGCAAACAAGTGGTGGTGGAGGATGTGCCGGCGGCCAATCGGCAGAAGTTTTCACTGACAGATGCTGAAGTGCAGGAGCTGGCCAAACAAGCCATTATCATTGAAAAACACTATGGCCGTGCTATGGATATCGAATGGGCCAAAGATGGTCAGGACGGTAAGCTCTATATAGTTCAGGCCCGCCCTGAGACGGTACGTAGCCGTGAAGACAGCAACGAGATGGAGCGCTTCCAGCTCAAAGGCACAGCCGCGGTAGTTGCAGAGGGTCGTGCCATTGGTCATAAAATTGGTTCAGGCAAAGCCAAAGTGCTGGCCAGCATAGCAGACATGGACCAAATCCAGCCTGGTGATGTGTTAGTCACAGATATGACAGACCCGGACTGGGAACCTATCATGAAACGCGCATCCGCTATTGTCACCAACCGCGGTGGCCGCACTTGCCATGCGGCTATTATTGCACGTGAACTGGGCATTCCGGCTGTGGTAGGTTGTGGTGATGCGACGAAGAAGATCAAAAACGGTCAGGATGTCACTGTGTCTTGTGCCGAAGGCGATACAGGCTTTGTCTACGACGGAATCCTGGATTTTGACGTGATGACCTCACGCGTTGACCAGATGCCTGCGCTTAAAATGAAAATCATGATGAACGTCGGTAACCCGGAACGTGCGTTTTCTTTCGCCAAACTGCCACATGCCGGTATTGGTTTAGCCCGTCTGGAATTTATTATCAACCGGATGATAGGTGTACACCCCAAAGCGCTGCTGAACTTTGATGCGCAAACTGACGAGCTCAAAGCGACCATCAGTCAGATGATGGCTGGCTACAGCTCACCTGTTGAGTTTTATATCGGTAAGCTGGTTGAAGGTATTTCTACCCTGGCCGCAGCTTTCTCGCCTGAGCGGGTGATAGTACGGATGTCCGACTTTAAGTCGAATGAATACGCTAACCTGATCGGTGGTCAGCAGTACGAACCGCATGAAGAAAATCCTATGATAGGTTTCCGCGGTGCATCGCGTTATATCTCTGAAGATTTCCGTGACTGTTTTGCGATGGAATGTGAAGCGTTAAAACGGGTTCGTAATCAAATGGGCTTTACCAATGTGGAAGTGATGATCCCCTTCGTCCGCACATTGGAAGAAGCCAAAGCTGTGATTGAACTCTTAGAAGCTCATGGCCTGAAACGCGGTGAAAATGGCTTAAAAGTCATTATGATGTGTGAGTTGCCATCGAATTGCTTACTGGCGGAAGAGTTCCTGGAGTACTTTGATGGCTTCTCTATCGGATCAAATGACTTAACCCAGTTGACCTTAGGTCTGGACAGGGACAGTGGTTTAATCGCCCATCTGTTTGACGAACGTAATCCGGCGATTAAAAAGCTGCTGTCGATGGCAATCCAAACCGCCAAAGCCAAAGGAAAATACGTGGGTATTTGTGGCCAGGGCCCTTCTGATCACGAAGATTTTGCCGCCTGGTTGATGGATCAGGGCATTGATTCTGTGTCGTTAAACCCCGATACAGTTTTAGAGACCTGGTTGTATCTGGCGGAAAAATACGGCCAATGATCGGAGTTCGTCGCAGAACAAGCCAGCTTTAATGCTGGCTTTTGTTTTTTAAAGATCTGCTATTTAATTGATTTTAAAGCGAAGTACTTGGCTTCTTTGCCACAATACCTTATAAATTAGCTATGTTTAAAATTTAGCCGTCATGGGCTTACAACGGAGGTCTGCATGAGTGACCCAGTGCTCAAATCCAAAGCGCTTGGTTTAATGTATGGCTTATTGGCCGGCGAAGTTTTAGGCTCTGCCGTTGAAGGTCTTGAGCCACAGGAACGTGATGAACGGCTAAAACTTGATATCAGCGAACTGCTGCTGCAAAACCCCTGGCACACCTTATCCGGACAACCAACAGACAGCGGTGAGCTTGCGGTGTTGTTATGCCGCCTGTTAGCTCATTATGGCGAGTATCAGGAGGAGGGCGCCTGGCAGGCTTATGAGTACTGGCTCAGAACAGAACCTTTTGCTGTTCCTGCCGAGTTAAAACGGGCGTTGCTCAGTGAACAGGATGAGCAATCTTGTGCGACAACGGCGTTGGCGCGGGTTGCACCCGTAGCTTTAATGGTGCCTTATCAGTCGTTACCTCAATTAGCGGCTTGGGCTATGGCGGATACAGCGCTGACTCATCCGAATATGCTGTGCCAGCAAATCAGCGGTTTGTATGTGATGGCGCTGGGGCATGTATTGGAAAACGACTGCAGTGCGGACCAGTTATATCAATTGATAAAAGACTGGGCATCCCAGCTCAAAGTGGATAAGGCTATTGTTCGTGCTATTGATCAGGCGCTTTTTATGCCGCCAACGGACTTTGATCAGCCGGATAGCGCTGTGCTTATCTGTTTTCAAAATGCCATTTGGCAACTGCTTTATGCGCAAGATTATCTGGATGGTATGCTCGACACGCTGAAAAGAGGCGGAGATACGGCGAATAATGCGGCTGTAGCCGGTGCTTTGTTAGGAGCCTGCTATGGCGTAGCTGAAGTGCCGGAATTTATACGAAATGCAATTACGCATTGCAGACCCCTCAAAGGCCAATTTGGTGTGCGTCAGCCGCGACCTGAGTGCTGTTGGGCCAATGAAACCGACTATTTAACAGAGCAAATCCTCTCAGGCAGAAAAAAACCGGCATAGCCGGCTTTTTCATCTGTAAGTACCTGACAGCATTTATTTGCTGTTACGATTTTCTTCGCAGGACTTTTTATCTACACACTCACCATACAAATATAAGCTGTGGTGGGTCAGTTTGATGCCATTCTTTTCAGAGATCTCTAATTGCTTGCGTTCGATATCGTCGTCTTCAAACTCGATCACTTTACCGCAGTTTAAACAGACCAAATGGTCGTGGTGATCCATACGGCTTAATTCGAATACAGACTTGCCGCCTTCAAAGTGGTGACGGGTGACAATACCTGCATCATCAAATTGGTTTAACACGCGGTATACAGTTGCCAGGCCAATATCTTCACCTAATTCCAGCAATATCTTGTACACATCTTCTGCACTGATATGTTGATGGTTTGGATCTTGCAAAATATCGAGGATCTTCACTCGTGGCAGGGTGACTTTGAGGCCTGCTTTACGCAATTCGGTATTATGATCGGACATGGACTGTTCTACTCTTTCTTGAATTTCAACTGATTATAAGGCCATTAACGACAGAAGCAACCTATAAATCTGCCCATTACGGCCAGCAAAGCGCAGACAAAGCTCAAACAAGGCGTTAGAATCCCATCAAACAGGTCTTACCAGAGGTTTCTTATGCGTTGGGCATTTAATCCGGCCGTGATGCGGCATTTATTAAATTTTTGGCCACCGTTTTTTTTCACAGGTATAAAAGTGGTGGAGTTGGCACAGGACTACAGATATTGCAAGGTAGAACTCAAAAACCGGCCCTGGACCCGCAATATCAATAGCAGCCAATTTGGCGGTTCGATGTTTGCGATGACCGATCCTATTTATCCCCTGATGCTGATGGGAGCTTTAGGTAAAGAGTATATGGTGTGGGATAAGCAAGCTGATATTAACTACATCACACCAGGGCGCGGCAAACTCACGGCGGAGTTTATACTGACAGACACTGAGCTAGAACAGATTAAACAACAGACTGAGGCTGGGGATAAGTTTTTTCCTGACTTTGTAGTGCATGTCAAAGACGCCAGGGGCGAGTTGGTGTGCGAGGTCAAACGTAAGGTCTATATCCGCAAGAAGCCAAAGTACCGTACCTAGGTTTTAGTTCAGGGTCAGAGTCTGTAACTCTGACCCTGGGCTATCACAGACCTTCCAGCTCTTTTAAGCTCAGCTCGTCGTATATCTGTTTGCACCATTGTTTGACACGTTGTTCTGTCAGCTCTGGCTGACGGTCTTCGTCTATCCCTAAGCCAACGAAATGGTCGTTGTCAGCCAGGGCTTTTGATGCGACAAAGTTGTAGCCTTTGGTAGGCCAGTGGCCAACGATAATGGCGCCTTTAGGTTCAATAATGTCACGCAACGTTCCCATCGCATCGAGGAAATACTCGGCGTAATCTTCCTGATCGCCACAACCAAAAATTGCGACCAGCTTATTATTAAAGTCTATATGCTCCAGCTCAGGGAAAAAGTCGTCCCAATCACATTGAGCTTCACCGTAGTACCAGGTTGGGATGCCGAATAGCAACAAATCATAACTGGCAATTTGTTCTTTTGTGCTTTTGGCTATATCCATCACATCAAACAAATGTTTGCCCAGCTCTTTTTGAATCATTTTTGCGATATGTTCAGTGTTACCTGTATCGCTACCAAAAAATATACCTACAGTTGCCATAACTTTCGCCTTCTACCTGGTCAACGCTTGTTCTAAAACCCATTCTATATAGGCGCTTCGTGTCATATTTTGCTGCTGTGCAGACAAACTCAGTTGCTCGTACAACTGTTCTGACACTTTGCACTCTATACGCTTCAAACCTTTACTTCGATCGCGTTTGATTTGATTACGCTTATTCAGCTTTAGCTGTTCTTCCCGCGGCAACGGATTAGTCCTTGGCCGACCGGGACGTTTTTCATGCGCAAACAAATCTATGGTTGTGCGATCTGTGGCTATTTTAGCCATGTCGCGCACCTCATTTATTCGACTAAATACTCAAAAATCACCTTGGCTATAAACACTGCAGGTGACAAAAACAGCACTAACCACACAAAAATTTTACCAAATCTGGGCGCATTACTTTTTTTAAGTACATCCCAAATGGCCATCACAATAAACAGATACAGGGCACCGACGCCGAGAAAAAGACCCAGGGTCTCAAACTGCTCAATATTCATAACGACCCACAGCCTGAAAAAATTGCGCGCACTATAGCACAATTTTATTAGGAATTAATTGCGTTAACTCAATAAAAAGTCAGTGACAATTTTCGCGAACGCTACCGGTTTTTCGGCGTGTAACCAGTGGCCTGTGCCCATAATGACTTTCGCTTTGCTGTGCGGAAAAAGCTGCTGTATCTGGTGCTGGTGCTCCGGCAACAGATAATCAGATTCTGCACCTTTGATAAAAAGTGTCGGACCCGGATAGGGGCCTTTACTTGAAGGAGCCGCCAATAACTGCGGATAATTGGCAATCAGTGCTTTGACGTTAAAGCGCCAGCGAAAACGCTCACCCTCTTTGTACAGGCTTTTCAGTAAAAACTGTCGTACACCGGTTTCAGTGACAGACAATGCCAACTGCTGATCCGCCTGCTGTCTGCTTTGTAAATTATCCAGTTCGATGCCATCCAGTGCAGATAATATCTCAAGGTGGCGCGGTTTGTTTTGCACCGGCGAAATATCAGCCAGTATCAGTTTATTGACACGATCCGGATAACGCAGAGCAAACTCCATGGCTATTTTGCCTCCCATGGAGTGGCCCAACAGCATCACCTGCTCCAGGCCCAAATGGTCCAATGTCTCTTTGACATCCTCTGCCATCAGCGCATAAGACATGCTATCGTGCCAGCCGGAACGGCCATGATTACGCATATCCAGATTGATCACTTGCCATTGTCCGGCTAAAGCGCGGGCAATCACGCCGAGGTTCTCGTAGCTGCCAAACAGACCGTGGATCAGCACAATAGCTTGACCTTGGCCTGTGATCTCGGTATGTAATATCATTGTTTTTTTCCGATGAACGACCTGATGTTCGATAAAAAGCTATGGTATCAAAAGCGCTGGCTGGCGTCAGCGACTAACTTTTTGTCGACCCACAGTTACGGCTGTTGCGCTGAAACAACAGGTGATTGACGCTGTGGGAGCAAAGCCAGGCTGAGTGACTACTGTGCTGAGTAACTCCTGTGAAGAGTGCAATCAACAAAGCTGCAGCATTAAGTACGAAGGGTATATAATGCTCTCACTTTTATAAACGCGGACTAACTTCATGAAAACCATCGAAATAGATGACGATCTTTATCAATTTATCGCCAGTCAGACTCAACAGATTGGTGAAAGCGCCTCTGATATTCTGCGCCGTTTACTGATAGTCAGCCTGACCGAGGCAAAAACGTCGGCTATCCCTGCTACGAAAGAACTGACAAAACGCGCTGTACAGGTCTCCACTGAGCCAGAGGCACAGGTAACGGTAGTACCAGTATCAAAAGGCACAGCGGAAAAAGCAGCGGGCTCAGACAAATCAGGCTCTGTGTTTGATTTCATCAGTCCGCAGGATTTATCTGCCGAACAAAGTGTGGTAGGGCGATTCTTATTTATTTTATCGGCGTTATCCCGTGCTCATCGTGGTGATTTTGCCCAGGTCCTGGAAATTAAAGGCCGGAACAGATTGTACTTTGGTCAATCTGAAGCCTGTTTATTAGAGGCAGGCAGCAGCACTAATCCTAAACCTATCCCCAATACCGATTTTTGGGTGATCACGAACTCAAACACCACACGTAAGAAAATGATGCTGACTGAAGTGGCTACCAAGCTTGGCTACAATGCAGCAGAGGTAGAACGGATCCGCGATTTGTTATAAGGAGTCTGTATGTCTTTACATCCGCTGGCTGGACAAACTGCACCAGCCGCCATGTTACCGAACATCGCTCAGCTAATGGCTGCCTATTACAGTCTGAAGCCTGATGTGAGTATCGCCAGTCAGCAGGTCAGTTTTGGCACCTCAGGCCACAGGGGTGGCGCTTTGCTCAAATCCTTTAATGAGCCACATATTCTCGCCATAGTGCAGGCCGTTGCAGAGTATCGTAAACAGCAAGGTTACAGTGGGCCGTTATTTTTAGGCAAAGATACTCATGGCTTATCTGAGGCCGCTTTTGTCAGCGCTTTACAGGTACTGATAGCCAATGGTGTCACCACCCATATTCAGCAGGACGGTGGTTTTACACCTACCCCCGTGATTTCTCATGCAATTCTTTCTTACAACAAAGGCCGCACCACAGATTTAGCGGATGGTTTGATTATTACACCTTCCCACAACCCACCGGAGGATGGGGGTATTAAATACAACCCGCCTCATGGTGGTCCGGCCGATACAGACGCAACAGATTGGATCCAAAAACGCGCAAATGCCTTACTGGCTGCCCAGTTAACTGGCGTCAAGCAGGTAGGTTACGAAGAGGCGTTAGCCTCCACTTTGTGTGTCAGCATTGATTATGTACAGCCTTATGTTGATGATCTGGCAAATGTGATAGACATGGCCGCGATCGCCAAAGCCGGCGTAAAAATTGGGGTCGACCCTTTGGGGGGCTCAGGTATTGCGTTTTGGCCTGCGATTGCCAAAACCTATGGTCTGAATATTACAGTCGTGAACGAACGCATCGACCCGGCTTTTAGCTTTATGCCGTTGGATAAAGACGGAAAAATCCGCATGGATTGCTCCTCCGCCTATGCGATGGCGAACCTGATCCAGCTTAAAGATCAGTTTGATGTGGCCATTGGTAACGATCCTGATTTTGACCGTCATGGTATTGTCACCCGAAGTGGTGGCCTGATGAACCCCAATCATTATCTGGCGGTGGCTATCAACTATTTATTAAGCAACAGACCTTTATGGTCGGCCAGCTTAGCGATAGGCAAAACTCTGGTCTCTTCTGCCCTGATTGACAGAGTGACTGAAGGGCGTGGCCGCAAAGTCTATGAAGTGCCGGTAGGCTTTAAATGGTTTGTGGATGGTCTGTATCAGGGCAACGTTGCCTTTGGTGGCGAAGAAAGTGCGGGAGCCAGTTTCCTGCGGTTTGATGGCACCGTTTGGTCGACCGATAAAGACGGTTTCATTTTAGGTTTATTAGCCGCCGAAATGCTGGCAAAAACCGGGGTGGATCCGTATCAACAGTATCAGGCCTTAACTAAAGAATTTGGCTCTCCATTATATCGTCGTCTCGATGCAACGGCTTCAGCAGAACAAAAAGCCGCACTGAAAAATCTGGATGTCAGTAGTGTCAAACAAACACAACTGGCAGGCGATGACATACTGGCTGTGCTGACAAAAGCACCGGGCAATAATGCCAGTATCGGTGGCGTGAAGGTCGTTACTAAAAACGGCTGGTTTGCCGCACGGCCCTCAGGTACAGAAAATAGCTACAAAATCTATTTAGAGAGTTTTGTTGATCAAACGCATTTAATGCAACTTGAATCAGACGCCAAAGCCTTTGTCGACGCGGTATTCAAGGCAATTTAACCCCGAGAAACAGCCTGTTACCGTATTGTAATAAAATTACGGTAACAGGCTTTATTTTTGCTAATTCTTGACTATTGCCCGCCATTTTTGTAATTTTTCTACAACTACAGTTATAAAAAAAAGCGGGTTACCGCGAAAAAAACCGGGATTTGGCAATGAAAAAATCGACTTCAAAAGCAAAAGCTTCTGTGGCTATTGCAGCACTTCCGAATACGGAAGAATTGAAAAACAGCATCATTAAACATTTACACGGCAGCCTTGGTACAGATGTCAATAAAGCCAGCCCGCAGGCCTGGTGGCGTGCGACCTGTGCTGCAGTGAATGAGTATGTCTACGATGGCTTACGTAACACCCAGCGTACGCACTACCAGCAAAATACCCGTGCCGTGCATTACTTCAGTCTTGAGTACTTAATGGGCCGTTTGTTCAGTAATAACCTGCACAATCTGGGCGTCTACGATGCGGCAAAAGATGCACTGGCACAGCTTGGCTTAAATATCGCTGATCTGGAAGATCAGGAAGAAGACATGGCGCTGGGTAACGGTGGTTTAGGCCGTTTGGCTGCCTGTTTTATCGACTCTATGGCCACGTTGAATTACCCGGCTATAGGCTATGGTATTCATTACGAGCATGGGTTGTTTAAGCAAGAATTCTCAGATGGCCGTCAAATTGAACGGCCGGACAGTTGGCGTGAATATGGCAATCCGTGGGAGATTTGCCGCCCTGAGTCGATTCAGGAAATTTCTGTCTATGGTTACGTAGAAACTACCTATGACCTGCAAGGTAAAATGAAAAAGGTCTGGCACCCAGGTCGCATTATCAAAGGTGTGCCTTGGGATATTCCTGTGGTCGGTTATCAGGGCAGCTCTGTCAACGTATTACGTCTGTGGGAGAGCCGCGCCAGTGACTTCTTTAACTGGGACGTGTTTAACTCAGGTGGTTACATTGATGCGGCGCGTCAGAACATCGAAGCTGAAACGATCTCTAAAGTACTGTATCCAAACGATGAAACAGATGCAGGTAAAGAATTACGTTTAATTCAGCAGTATTTCTTCTGTTCATGCTCGCTCAAAGACATTATCCGCCGTTACAAACGTGCCAATGGTGATGACTGGAGTAAGTTTGCTGATCAGGTCGCCATTCAACTGAATGACACGCACCCGGCTGTGGCTATTCCTGAACTGATGCGTATTCTGGTGGACCGGGCTGAAATGAGCTGGGATGACGCCTGGAATATTTGTCAGCACGTATTTGCCTATACCAACCACACTCTGTTGCCAGAAGCACTGGAAAAATGGTCCGTACGTTTATTCGAGAAAGTTTTACCACGGCATTTAGAGATCATTTACGAAATTAACCGTCGTTTCCTGGTAGAGCAGGTCGATGTATTGTGGCCTGGCGATAATGAGAAAAAACGTAAACTTTCTATTATCGAAGAAGGCCATGAGCCTATGGTTCGGATGGGGCATTTGTCTGTGGTCGGTTCGTTCCGCGTGAACGGTGTAGCAGAAATTCACTCTGAGCTGGTGAAGTCTGATCTGTTCCCGGAGATGGTCGCGCTGTGGCCGGATAAATTTACCAACGTCACTAACGGTGTGACGCCACGTCGCTGGTTAAAAGCCTGTAACCCACGTTTAGCTAAATTACTGGACGAAACCATTGGCGATGAGTGGCCACGGGATCTAAAACAACTGAGCAAATTTGCCGCTTTTGCGGATGATCCTGCCATTCAGGATGCCTTTATGGCGATCAAACAGCAAAACAAAGCAGATTTGGCGACAGTGGTGAAGAAACTGACCAATATCAGCATCGACCCTCATGCCATTTTTGATATTCAAATCAAGCGTTTGCATGAGTACAAACGTCAGCATCTGAATCTGTTGCATATTCTGGCGTTGTACCGTCGTATTCTGCAAAACCCGGATTATGATATGGTGCCTCGCGTCTTCCTGTTTGGCGCGAAGGCGGCTCCGGGGTACAAGTTGGCCAAAGAAATTATTTATGCCATCAACAAAGTGGCCGAGAAGATCAACAACGACAAGCGGGTGAAAAACCGCCTGAAAGTGGTCTTTATGCCAAACTACCGTGTCACGCTGGCGGAGAAAATGATCCCGGCCGCGGATGTGTCAGAGCAGATCTCTACTGCAGGCAAAGAAGCATCAGGTACAGGGAATATGAAACTGGCGCTCAACGGCGCAGTCACTGTCGGCACGCTGGACGGTGCCAATATTGAAATTGCTGAAGAAGTAGGGCCGGATAATATTTCTATCTTTGGTTTAACAGTAGACGAAGTCAAAGCTCTGCAGGCTAAAGGCTACCATAGCTGGGACTATTACTATCAGGATGCTGAAATCAAAGCCATTCTGGATTGGCTGGAAACAGATTACTTCACGCCAGGTAAACCGGGTGAATTATCTGCGATTAAACGCAGCTTGCTCGAAGGTGGTGATCCGTATTTAGTGCTGGCCGATTTCCAGTCGTACGTGAAAGCGCACGAAAAAGTCGATACCTGGTATCGGGATCAGGCGGGCTGGGCGAAAAAGGCTATCCTAAACACCGCACTGATGGGCAAGTTTACGTCCGATCGTTCTATCGAAGACTATGTAGAACGAGTCTGGAAATTGGACGCCTGTAAAATCAGTCAGCAGTAACTGCCACTGCTTAATGGCTCAGTTCGCTGTCGATCACAAAGCCCACTTCGGTGGGCTTTGTCTTTTGACTGAAGGCTCACGCAACCGGGTTTAAAGCCGCATGAGCTGAACTATTTGTTACAATTTGCAGTCCTAGCACGTATTGGGAATGGCAGTAAGCATCCCCATTAAATTTACAGAGCCAATACACAGGCGTTTTAAAGAGAGCAATCAATGAATTATCAACAGCAAGCCCAACAATGGCAGGCGTTATTCCGCCAGAAACAGCAGGGTAGCTTCCTCAGCCGTGTCCTGCTCTGGCTGGTGGCAGGTATCATGCTGGTGTTTGCAATGGGGGTGTTACTTTTTGTGCTGATGTTGAGCTGGTTACTGATCCCGGTATTTTTATACAAAAGACATCAATTGCGTAAGCAAGGCAAATCGTTTTTTCACCAGGCGCAACAGCAGTCATCACAAAATTCTGGCCGGGTAATTGAAGGCGAGGTGTTGGAACGCAGTAGTGACAACTGAGCTTTGTGTTTGTTGGTCTGACTGCTGGAAATAAAGCAGGGCATTGGGAGAGCTGTAATTTTTTTCCGCTGCCCTGACCATCTATCCCATGCTTTGGTATACTCGGCGCAGTTCTAAATCTGGTGCCTCTTATGATCCCGAAGTTAACTGCGACAGAAACACTCAATCCTGTGGTACAGGCTTACGTCACAGCGTTAACCGCTGCTGGTTTTGCCGGTGATATTGAAGTCAGTTATGCCAGCCGTCTGGCGGTAGCGACGGACAATAGTGTATATCAACAGCTACCTGCCGCGGTGCTACTGCCTAAATCCGCCGCTGACGTGCAACTGATTTGTAGTTTGGCTCAGACCTCAAGTTTTAGCGGGATCAAATTCACACCAAGAGGCGGTGGTACAGGGACCAATGGTCAGGCATTAACCTCGGCCGTCGTGGTTGATTTATCCCGTCATATGCGTGAAATCCTCGAGATTAATGTTGAAGAGCGCTGGGTACGGGTTCAAGCCGGTGTGATTAAAGATCAGCTCAACGCTTTTCTAAAGCCCTATGGCTTTTTCTTCTCCCCGGATTTATCCACCTCAAACCGCGCTACGATAGGCGGCATGATCAACACAGATGCTTCAGGTCAAGGCTCTTTGGTGTATGGCAAAACCAGTGATCATGTGTTATCCCTCGACACAGTGTTGATGGATGGTACAGTGCTGCATACCCATGCCATGCCTACCGCTCAGGCCGAGCAGATTGCAGAGCGTCAGGACAGCATTGGCCGGGTCTATCGTCAGGTGCTTTCCAGTTGTCGCGATTTTCGTGCTGATATTTTAAACACTTTTCCGCGTTTAAATCGGTTTTTAACTGGATATGATTTAGAGCACGTATTTAACGAGGATTTAACTCAGTTCGACTTATCCCGGGTGATCACAGGCTCTGAAGGCTCTTTGGGTTTTGTCACCGAAGCCAAACTAAATATCACGCCGATAGCCCGCTACAAATGCCTGGTCAATGTAAAGTACGACAGCTTTGAAAGTGCACTTAGGAATGCGCCGTTTTTGGTGGCCGCTCAGGCGACTTCGGTGGAAACTGTTGACAGTAAAGTACTGGATTTGGCCCGTAATGATATTATTTGGCATCAGGTCAGAGACTTTATTCAGGATGTGCCCGGCAAAACAATGTTGGGCCTGAATATGGTCGAATACAATGCTGAAGACGAAGCGGATATGGCGCACAAGGTTCAGCAGTTAGAAGAGCGCCTGCAACAGGCGGTCGCAAAGGGTGAGTCCGGTATTATTGGTTATCAACTGACTTATGATAACAACGCTATCACCCAGATTTATGCGATGCGTAAAAAGGCTGTGGGCTTGTTGGGCAACGCCAAAGGCAGTAAAAAACCTATTCCTTTTACTGAAGACACCGCTGTTCCTCCGGAAAATCTTGCTGATTTTATTATGGAATTCCGCGCTTTACTCGATAGCCACGGTCTGGCCTATGGCATGTTTGGTCATGTCGATGCGGGTGTACTGCATGTGCGGCCTGCTTTGGATATGTGTGACCCGGAGCAGGAAAAACAGTTACGCGTGATTTCTGATCAGGTGGTGAAACTGACCGCTAAATACGGCGGCCTAATGTGGGGCGAGCATGGCAAAGGTTACCGCAGCGAATATGGCCCGGAGTTTTTCGGTGAGGCGTTATTTACCGAGCTGCGTAAAATCAAAACAGCGTTTGACCCGTTCAACCGTGTCAATCCCGGCAAAATTTGTACACCGATCGACAGCAGCGAACAGTTGGTCAGTGTAGATGGGGTTAAACGTGGCTTTTACGACCGGCAAATTCCGGTGGTGGTGAAACAGAGTTTTGACAGTAGCCTCAACTGTAACGGCAATGGCCTGTGCTTTAACTACGAAGAAAACTCACCCATGTGTCCGTCCAGTAAAGTCACTAAAGACAGACGCCATAGCCCCAAAGGCCGTGCAGGTTTAATGCGCGAATGGTTGCGATTAATGAGTAATCAGGGCGTGGATGTGCTGGCACAAGAACAGCAGATCCTCACTAAATCCCAGACGCTTTCTGGCATAGTTGCCAAAATCAAAAACAGCTGGCAGAAAAAACAAGGCCAGTATGATTTCTCCCATGAAGTGATGGAGGCAATGGAAGGTTGTCTGGCCTGTAAAGCCTGTGCCGGCCAATGTCCTATTAAAGTGGATGTACCCTCTTTTCGTGCCCGTTTTATTCAGCTCTATCACAGTCGTTATTTACGTCCGGCCAAAGATTATCTGGTTGGAAATATCGAACGCTCGGCCCCCTGGTTGGCGCGCATGCCCAAGCTGGTCAACTTTTTCCTTAAGCAAAACTGGATGGCAGGCTTGCTGAAAAACACAGTGGGTTATGTTGATACACCGCAGTTATCGGTACCCAGCTTAAAACAAAGAGTCGGGGGCAACTACAGCTTTGATTTGACAGCGCTGCAAGCTTTGCCTGAAGCTGAAAAACAAAAACTGGTGCTGCTGGTGCAAGATCCATTCACCAGCTTCTACGAAGCTGATTTGGTGGCTGATGCCTTGCAACTGATCGAAAAACTGGGTTTCAGACCGGTGTTGTTGCCATTTTTGCCTAATGGTAAACCGCAGCATGTCAAAGGTTTCCTGCGCGATTTTGCTAAAACGGCAAAAACCGCCTCGGATTTTTTAAATCAGGTAGCCGCTTTAGGGGCTCCATTGGTTGGTTTAGATGCCTCCCTGGTGTTGGTGTACCGTGATGAATATGTCAAAACCTTAGGCGCTGAGCGTGGTGATTATCAGGTGGCTTTATTTCACGAGTGGTTAGTACAACAAGACTTACCTGCTATTCAAACAAAACAAAGTTTTAGTTTACTGGCACACTGCACTGAAAAAACCGCGCTGCCAGCGACAGAAAATCAGTGGCAGCAGATTTATGCCAGAGCGGGCTTAGATCTGAAAGCGCTGTCCGTTGGCTGCTGTGGTATGGCGGGGACTTATGGCCATGAAGCGCAGAATTTTGATAACAGCAAAGCTCTGTACGACATGAGCTGGCAGCAACCAGTACAGCGCGTTGGCGCGGATCAAGTGCTGGTGACCGGGTTTTCCTGTCGCAGTCAGGTGAAACGTTTTGAGGGCGTGAAACCTAAACATCCGTTACAGCAACTTTTAGAGTTACTCTAGGCCACTCTTTTACCACAGAGGGGCAGCAATGCCCCTGAGGTTGCACTCTGCCACCAGGGGGCGACCGCCTTTGGATGCCCTGGCACAGAGAAGTCAATAAGAATGAACAAGTTCAGCTTAGGTTTATACCGCTGGGCTATGCTATTTGTTGGCTTTTTAATAACTTCACCCAAAGGACGCTGGATATGAATTGGTTGAAATGGCTGCTTGCATCTATCGTGGGCCTGGTCGCAGTGGTTGTCTTTTATCTGTTGGTGGTATTTGATTTAAATGACTTTAAAGCAGAAATCATCACCAGTGTTGAACAGCAAACCGGACGGCGGCTGGAGATCGCGGGGGATATTGGCTGGACTGTTTACCCTGGTCTTGGGCTATCCCTGTCTGACGTAAAGTTATCAAATCCAGAAGGATTTACACCACAGCAGATGCTGGAAGTGTCTCAACTTACCGCCGCAGTGGCGTTGATGCCGCTGTTCAACAACGAGCTACAGGTGCAGCAGTTGCATTTAGACGGGGTGAGGGTTCATCTGGTCAGTCGTAAGGATAGCCGTTCCAGTATGGACGGTCTGACCGGTGATAAATCAACAGCCAAGGTCGAAACTCAGAGCGGACCTGCCACCAGGCAACAACTGCAACTGCAGGATCTGTCGGTACGTGATCTGCAATTAAACCTGCTCAGTGAGGGCAGTCCTGCCCGGCAAATAACGCTGAAATCAGTCAAATTGGCAGATTTTAAAGCCGAACAATGGTCAGCACTGGACTTTGAACTGGTGATGCGTTCCGGGCAAACTCAAGTTGATGTCGCAGGTTCTGCGCAATTGCAGTTAAGCCAAACTAACCAGATCGTGCAGTTAAAAGACTTCAGGTTAGCGACTGACTTTAGCGGAGTACCGGTTAAACAGCTTTCGTTAGAGACTGAGTTAACACTGGCTCTGGATCAAAAACAGTTGAAGTGGCAATGGAACAAGCTGCAATTAGATGAGATCAAAGGGTCAGGCCAACTAGCGGTGAATTATGCCAAACAAGCGGTGATTAATCTGGATCTGCAATTGGATGAAGTAGATACCGCCTCATACAGTGCTGAAAACAGCGCCGGGCAGGCTGGTGCAACAGCTCAGCAACGCCAGGTGGAGCCGGATTTGTCCGCACTGCGCCAGTTTGATTTGGATGTAAAACTGGCGGTGAACAGGCTAAAAGTTGCTGGTCTGCATACTGAAAACCTGCAACTGGTGTTGAGCAACAAAGCGGGGCTGGTGCAAATACAACATGCCAGCGCTGATTTATATCAGGGCAAAGTGCAGGCCAAAGCCACACTGGATGCCCGCAAAACGCCGGTCAGTTATAGCTTTAACAAACAACTGTCCGGCCTGGCGCTGCGGCCTCTACTGACCGATGGCGCTGACATTGATTTATTAAGTGGCACTGCAACACTGAGCATCGAAGGCAAAGGCCAGAGTTTGTTAGCGGAGCAGATTAAGAAAAACTTGCTGGCAACTGGCAGTTTTGAGGTGACAGACGGTTCTTTGTATGGCGTCAATATCGCGCAAATGATCAGAAATGCTAAAGCCAGCTTAAAAAATGAAACTCAGACTACTGAAGATTCAGAGCAAAAAACCGACTTTTCCAGCTTAACCGGCAGTTTTAACCTGACAGATGGCCTGCTGACGAATCCTGATTTAAAAATGGCAGCACCTTTATTACGCGTGGCTGGCAAAGGCTCAGCCAACTTGCTGAATGAAGAACTGGATTATCAGCTCAGTACGGCGCTGGTCAATACGTCAAAAGGTCAGGGCGGAAAAGAGAGAGATGAGCTGGCAGGCATTGAAATTCCGCTTAGGATCAGCGGGACCATGCAAAAGCCAAACTATGCTTTAGATACTAAAGCCTTGGTGGAAGGTCAGCTAAAAGACAAAGTCGAAAGTGGCAAAGAAAAACTGAAAAATAAATTATTGGAAAAACTCGGTGGACTGTAATACTTCGCGTCCTTTGATGGCATAAAAAAACGGAGCTTGAAGCTCCGTTTTTACTGGGAATTTTAACTTAGAAGGCTGAAGTGTCCTGAAACAAACCTACTTTCAGCTCTTTGGCTGTGTAAATCTCACGACCATCCACGCTGACAGAACCTTCGGCAATCCCCATAAATAATTTACGTTTGATCACGCGGGTCATATCAATGCGATATGTGACTTTTTTCGCTGTCGGCAGGATTTGACCAGTGAATTTCACTTCACCCACACCTAAAGCACGGCCTTTGCCCGGACCACCGGCCCAACCGAGGAAAAAGCCAACCAGTTGCCACATGGCGTCTAAACCCAAGCACCCTGGCATTACAGGGTCACCTTTGAAGTGGCAGTCAAAAAACCACAGCTCAGGATGAATATCAAATTCAGCGATGATTTCCCCTTTGCCGTATTTGCCACCTTCTTCTGAAATGTGCACGATACGGTCGATCATCAACATATTATCGACAGGTAACTGGCTGTTACCTTCGCCAAATAATTCCCCACGGCCACAGGCCACTAAATCTTGTTTTGTAAAGCTATTCTTAGTCATGTATGTTAGATCCATCATCAAGGCCGGGTCACTTTAGCGAACACTTGTAAGCTAAACAAGTCCGATTAGTCAAGGTGACCTTCAGAAATCAGATTAACAGCAAAAGATAGAAGCATTATGACGGTACAAGAAAAAAAACCTCTTTCTAATGCACAAAAGCAACAACGTTACAGAGAGCGGCAAAAAGGTTCTGGCAAAAAAGAACTGCGCGGTTATCTAACGCCCGAAGCTTTGGCTTGTTATCAGGAAATACAGCAAAAAACCGACTGGAACGACAGCGTGTTGCTCAGTAACGCGATCCGGTTGATGTACGCAGCACATAAGCTTGGACAAATAGGTTTACTGAACGGTTGGCTGACGGAACATAAAAAATAAGGCTAACTTAACGCGCGCTACGTATTGCTTTATAATGCCGCCACTTTTTGCTGTATCAGCCTTATCCGGAATTGTTTTATGATTTTATTTGTCCGCGACTTAACCGTCATCGATTTTTCTTACCTTTGCCAGCAGCGGGGTTTGCTTGGCGAAAGTTATATAGTGGATGTCGAGTTACACGGCAGTCTGGATCAAACCTCAATGGTATTCGATTTTGGTCTGGTGAAAAAAGTCATCAAAAAAGCCATCGATCAATTGGTCGACCATAAGCTGGTTATTCCGGCGTTAAGCCCGGCCACTGAACTCAGATCCGGTGAGGTGGAGCAGGTTCTGTTCAGATCGGATAAAGGCCTGCTGCAAGTCGCGTCACCTGCCGAAGCATTTGCCATTATTCAGACCGATAAAATTGATATGACCTCGGTCGGCGATTTTCTGACCGCGCAAATCAAACCCTTATTGCCGGATAACGTCGCTAAACTTTTATTGCAACTGCGAACTGAACATGTCAGCGGTTTCTCCTACCATTACACCCACGGCTTGAAAAAACATGACGGCAACTGTCAGCGTATTGCTCATGGCCACAGGTCCACTATTCAGATCTTCGATAACGGTATGTTGTCTCCTAAATTAGGCAAGTACTGGTGTGAGCGCTGGGAGGATATTTATCTGGCGACGGCTGAAGATCAGGTCGACGCTTCGGTATTACGTTATTTGCAGGCTGAAGCAGGAGCGCTGAATTTCGCCTACAGCTCGGCTCAGGGCTATTTTGAGATCTCATTGCCCGCCGCCACCTGCGAGGTCGTCCCTTGTGACACCACAGTGGAATGTTTAGCCGACTACATCGCAGCC
The DNA here is from genome assembly GCF_000986865.1 of Rheinheimera mesophila. GTDB lineage: Bacteria > Pseudomonadota > Gammaproteobacteria > Enterobacterales > Alteromonadaceae > Pararheinheimera > Pararheinheimera mesophila. The sequence continues at coordinate 8,213 of NZ_LAVS01000090.1, read as the reverse complement.
AGTGTGAAAGCATCACATCAACTGAGCGCTGTCAAAGTGATTGCCTATGAAGGCGTGGGTAAAGGCGCTATCGCCTTTGCGTAGTGTGTTTTGATTGAGGAAGAGGCGGACTTTAGGCCCGCCTTTTTTATTACTGAACCAGATCTGACAACGGCAACTGAGTTTTTGCCAAAGCCCGCTGATACAACCAGGCAAAGCTTGCCGCATTATCTCTGGGAAACTCGAGTTGAACTGGTGGTGTGGCCTGAGCTTTTTCGGCGACGACAAACCGAAAGCTGTAAAAAGGCGCCAAGCCCATCCGAAGATCCGTCAGTATAACTTGGTCTGCTTGTTGCTCCAGTTGATAAAAACCATGACTAAACCAGGCCAGACGGGCCACCGCCGGATGATGTTTCCACTGTTCAATCAGCCTTTGATCACGTTCAAAGCTACGCCATTGCATAGTGGTAGAACCGTCTAACAGCGAATAATATCCCTCCAGATAAACGTCGTCTTTGATCACTACAGCGCGCCATAACAAGGTATTAAACGGAGTTGCGGTGACTAATAGCTGGTTAACCTTGTGATCGGTTGTGGCTAGTTGCTGCCTGACTTGGCTGTAGGCCCATTGCTGTGCCGCTAAACCAAACACCAGATAAGCACTGCTAATCACTAAGCCTGCGTTGTTCCAGCTTTGTTGTTTGTTCAACAGCGCTACGCCAGTGCCAATCAACAAAGGCAGGGTGTACAGCGGGTCAATCACAAATACACTGCCAATACCAAAAGGATAATTACTAAAGGGCAACGCCAGTTGAGTACCATAAATCGTCAGAGTATCCAGCAGTGGATGAGTCAACAATACTGCGACTACCGCCAGCACACATGGTTTAAACAACGCTGGATTTCGCAGTAATGTGACCCAGAGCCAGGCAAAAAGCGGGGAGACCAAGGTCAGGTAAAATAACGAATGGCTTTCAGTGCGATGAAATGTCATGTCACTGACCGGATCGCCATGAGAAATAAACACATCCAGATCAGGCAAGGTACCGAACACGGCCCCGGCAGCCGCCGCATGCCAGAGCTTGAGTTGTTTTTCTCGTATAGGTTTACGCAAGGCTGCCACACTGACGGCGGCGCCCAGCGCTATTTGTGATAAAGAATCCATGTTACTCCTGTGTGATACCAAGCCAGTCTGCGGCTTTTTGCTGGTCAACAAGCTGCAGATAGGTTAACTGCTTCGCAGCCAGCTCTACCGGCATCGACAGTTGGACCAGACGCTGTTTACGAAACACATGCAATGTAAGTACGCTGCCAATTTTACTTTGGTTGAGCTGACGCCAGAAGTTTTGTTCTGTGGCTTTGACTGCATTGATAGCAATCAACTGATCCTGAGCCATTAAACCTGCTTTGTAGGCCACTGAGTTCAGCGGCACCTGAGTTATTTTCAGCCCTTCCGCCGATGCGTTAAAAGCGGCTCCAAAGGCTCGCACCGGATAAGCTGGTGCTGTTTGACCGGATAAATCTTTGCTGTGTTCCTGCTGACGTTTGGCTGTAGTCAGGCCAAGGTAAGGTAAAAGGTCGGCTAGCGGCAAAGCTGAGGTGCCATAGACCCAGCTATGGAGCGCTCTGGCACTGTCTTTGTCTGCGTAGTCTGAACATAACTGGATAAATTGTTGTTCAGAACTCCCCAGCGCTTTCTCGCCATAGCTGCGCCAGGCTAGCTGCATCAACTGATCCAGCGTTTTGCCTTTGCTGCGCAATAAAGCATCCAGACACAGCGCAATTAAGCTGCCTTTGGTGTAATAGCTGACTACCGCATTGACAGCATTTTCGTCTTGTTTGTAATACTTGGTCCAGGCATTAAAACTGCTGTCCGCCACCGATTGCACTTGCTCTGAAGGACTAAGCTGAACTCTGTTGATAGTTTTCTCCAGCGCCGCCAGGTACTGCTCTTGAGTCAGTAAACCACAACGAACCAGCGCTAAGTCATCGTAGTACGAGGTAAAACCCTCATACAGCCAAAGCTGACTGGTGTATTGCTCAGACTGTAGCTGATAGGGTAAAAATAACGCGGGTTTGGCGCGTTTTACCCACCAGGTGTGAAAGTACTCATGACTGCACAGGCCGAGTAAATTTTGATAATCGGCAGTGCTTTCCTCTGGTCGTTGGGCGTTGGGTAAATCCTGGTGCGTCATCAACAGCAGGGTGGAGTTATGATGTTCCAGCCCGCCGTAGCCTGCATCTGTCACCCAACATAAAAACCAGTACTGCTGCAAATCAGCGGGTAAGCCGCCGAAAACGAGCTGTTGCTGCTGGCAGATACGTTGCAAATCTGCTTTGAAACGGGGCAGGTCAATCTGTTCATGGCCAGCCAGGGCGACATAGTGAGGCACGCCACAGACCTCAAATTCTGCAACATCCAGTTTGCCTAACAGCAACGGAGTATCGATCAGTTGCTGGTAGTTATCGGCGTGGTACAGACCGCACTGCAGAGGAAGGGTCGATTTTGCTCTGCTCAGGCCTGTTGCGACCTGCCAGTCCAGACACTGTGGTGCCTGCAGATGCAGACTCACCGGCGCAGCCTCCATGCCCTTGACCTCCAGACATAGGGCGGCCGGATTTAAGATGGCCAGTTGATCATCCAGATAGCAGCCACGCACTGACAGATCAAAGGCATAGACTTTGTACCGTACCGTCAGAGCTTGCTGATTATGATTCAGTTGCCAGCTTTGTTTGTCCAGTTGTTGTAAAGGCAACGTCCCTGTGGCATCGAATGCTTCGAGTGAGTGCAGATGTTTGGCAAAATCACGCACCATATAACTGCCTGGGATCCAGGCGGGCAAACTTAACTGAATACTGTCATGGCTGTGTGGCGTAAAATGCAGTTCAACAGCAATCAGATGTGCAGTAATGTCAGTGATACTAAGCTGGTAAGCCAGTGGCGTCATACCCTATACTCCCAAAAGTGATGTGTGCGTTATTCTATAAGGATCTTTTGATGGCTCAAGAAACTATTTTCAGTAAAATCATTCGTCGTGAAATTCCGGCCGATATTTTATATCAGGACGACCTGGTGACCGCATTTCGTGATATCAATCCCAGGGCACCGACTCATATCCTGATTGTGCCCAATGTCCTGATCCCGACAGTCAACGATGTCGAACCTGAACATGAACTGGCTCTGGGCCGCTTATTTACTGTCGCCCGTAAGCTGGCCGCAGAAGCTGGTATAGCGGAAAATGGCTATCGTTTGATTATGAATTGCAATCAGCATGGTGGTCAGGAAGTCTATCATATCCATATGCATCTGGTCGGTGGTAAAGCCTTAGGCGCTATGGTGGCCCGTTAGTTTCGAGCTGTTGTGCACTTGATGTCTCCCTGTCACTGCATAGAATGTAGCGATAAAGACAGGGAGCGAGTTGCAATTGCTGGCAAAACTTCTAAAATTCGCGCCTTATTTTATGCCGGAGTTCCAGATGACTGATGACGCTTTACTTGCCAAACGAATTGAATATGCCGTGACCCGTGTCACAAAAACTGTGTTTCCCGGCCGGACCAACCATCACAACACTTTGTTCGGTGGTGAAGCGTTAGCCTGGATGGATGAAGCTGCTTTTATTGCCGCGACCCGGTTTTGTCGCAAACCACTGGTGACAGTATGCTCGGATCGGGTGGATTTTAAAGAGTCTATCCCGGCCGGAACCATTATTGAACTGGTGGCCCGTATCGCGCATGTTGGCCGCACCAGTATTAAAGTGGACGTCGATATATTTGTCGAAAACATGTACGACGATGATCAGCATAAGGCGATTTCCGGTAATTTTACTTTTGTTGCGTTAGGCCCGGATCGTAAACCAACACCAGTGCTGGGCTGACAACAGGGTTGTTTCATCTGCCATGAATTGTGGCACCGCAAGGCCGGAGTGAGCTTTTGCAGGCTCAGCAGTAAAGTGAGGTTGTTGTCTTTGCGCTGAGCCTGCTTCGGTATCAACACTATCCACCATTGGTTGGCCTATTAGGGCGCCAGCCACCAGAGCCCAACCAACGGATCACCTGGCCATACCTTTACTGGCTTTGTACTTTCCCTTCTGTTTTCCATTGGGCTGAGCATGACCTTGTTTATCATCTTAGCGGTGATGTGAATGCGTTTTTATCCGCAGCATTTCAGTCTGGATAGTTGGCTTTTCTCTGTGCTGTGATGTGTCGTGATGTGGCCAGGTCAGTTTATAGGTCATAAAATCAAAGGTAAAAACCGTCTTTTTTCCGGTATTCACTACCAGAGGTGTTGGTCAGCATCTGATCATCAAAGCAAAAATTTCGATGGTACCAGCTCAGGTGGCACCTGCTTCAAGCTACCGGATATTGCGACTAACGGAGAGCTAACCGGGTTTAATACACAAATCAAAGCACTCCAAGCTTCAGTGGCTGAGATACAATAGAGGTAAGAGCAGATCGAGTTGTCATTATTTTGCAAAAATTTTTCGAAGACCGTCATCGCCTGTTTTGGCTGCTGCACACCCTGGGCTGGGTGGGTTTTGCACTGATCAGCTATTTGGGTTCCTTGTTTCAGGAAATGCGCAGCGCCTACTGGATAGTGGTCGCGCTGGACGCTTATGCCGGGTGGTTACTGACTATTCCGTTGCGTTATGCGTTCCAGAGAGTCTGGCATTGGGAACCCTGGAAAATGCTGCTGAGCGTGCTTGGGGTGGCTATTCTGATTGCGGCGATATGGACAGTATTTCGCAACTTTAATTACTGGGAAATCTACCGGCATGGCTTCAAACCTGATAGCTGGACTCAGTATTTCCGTCAGACGACAGTGGGTTTTTATGTCCTGTTAAGCTGGAGTGGTTTGTATTTTGGTATCAAATACTACCAGACCTTACAGCAGGAAAAACAAAAGTCGCTGACTGCCAGCAATAAAGCTCATGAAGCTCAGCTAAAAATGCTGCGTTATCAGCTCAATCCGCATTTTTTATTTAATACCTTAAATGCGATATCGACTTTAGTCTTATTAAAGGAATCCGATACAGCGAATAAAATGTTAGTCAGATTAAGCGACTTCCTGCGTTATTCGCTTTATAAAGATCCTATTAAAAAGGTGCCGCTACAACAGGAGTTGTATGCCGCCAATCTGTATCTGGAAATAGAAAAAGTCCGGTTTTCAGAACGTCTGACTATTATTTATGACATTGATGAAGCTGCGGACCAGGCCTTGGTTCCCAGCCTTATTTTGCAGCCTTTGGTGGAGAACGCTATTAAATACGCGGTCGCCAGCCAAACCAGTGGTGGCAAAATCATGATCACAGCACAGAAGTTTGGACATGATTTACTGATGGAAGTGGCGGACGACGGGCCCGGAATGGTGATTTCCGATGGTTTGCCAAAAGGGGAATCTGGCGGAGTGGGTTTGGTCAATACCAAAGAGCGATTAGCGGCCTTGTACGACCGTAATTTTTCTTTGGTCTTAACACACAACCATCCACGGGGTTTGAAAGTAAATATCAGAATACCATTTGAAACAGAGAGTACGGATGAAACAAATGCTTAAGGTCATAGTGGTCGACGATGAACCGTTAGCTCGCCGCGGTATGTTGGTGCGTTTAGCTGATTTTCCTGAATTGGAGATAGTCGCAGAGTGCAGTAATGGTGAAGAGGCGGTGGCAGCTATCCGTGAACATCAGCCAGACGCGGTATTTTTAGACGTGGAAATGCCGGGGTTGGATGGTTTTGGCGTGTTAAACCAACTGCAACAACAGCAGATTGATTTGCCTTATGTGGTATTTGTCACAGCTTATGATCACTATGCACTCAGCGCCTTTGAGGTACAGGCGCTGGATTACGTACTCAAACCTGTGGAGAAGGAGCGTTTAGCCGCTGCGGTCAGCAAACTGACGAAGAATTTTGCTGCCAAAGATCATCAACGTCACAAAGGCCAATTGGCCGCCGTAGTTGCGCAACTGACGGGCGAAAAAACCGATCAGATCTTACAGCGTCTGGATCAGTCGCAACCTGTGATGAATGAACGCTTTCCGGAAGCTATCAGCATCAAAGACAGCGGTGAAATTACCCGGGTGCCTGTCAGTGCAATCGACTGGGTAGATGCAGCAGGGGATTATATGTGTATTCATACCCGCGATGGTCAAACCCATATTTTGCGCCGTACCATGAAAGAGTTGGAGCAGGAGCTGGACCCGAAATTGTTTGTCCGGGTGCACCGCAGTGCTATCGTCAACGTCAATACTATTGCCAAACTGCAAATGCTCGCCAATGGCGAACATCAGTTGATGCTGACCAATGGACAAGCGGTGAAAGTCAGCCGCAGCTACAAAGACCGGGTCAAAATGGTGTTTAACTCTTAAGTTGTGCCTGAAAAAAGCCTCCGTAAGGAGGCTTTTTTGATCTAGTACTGTGCCACCTGCTGTTGCCAGCGTAATAAATAGCTATCGACCTGCTTTTTCTTCTCTCCGGTTCGTGCCAGCGGATATAAACCGGCCTGACCGTTCATTTCGCCCGCCATCATCAGATGCGCCCCCTGTAACAGTTGCTCCACCGCATAGGCGCCCAGTTTAGTGGCAAGAATACGATCCGCCCCGACAGGGCGGCCACCCCGCTGAATATGACCTAAAATAGCAGCCCGGCATTCAATTCCGCGTTGCTCCAAATCAGCGGCTAAAGCGGATACTCCGCCTGGATACATAGTTTCCGCCAGCACAATGATATAACTGCAATTTCCCCTGTGCTTGCGGGCTTGTTCAACATGCAGGGCTATTCTGTCCAGATCAAGCTCAGAGGCAAGTTCAGGACAAATAATTTGTTCTGCACCTGCAGCAATACCAGCGGCAACGGCTAAATAGCCGGTATGACGGCCCATGACTTCCACTAGAAAAATCCGCTCAAAGGCATCGGCGGTATCACGAATTTTATCTATCGCATCCAGCGCTGTATCCAAGGCGGTGGCAAAACCAATAGTAAAGTCTGAACCATCGACATCATTGTCTATCGTGCCCGGTATACCAAGCAGCCGGCCATTGTAAAAGGCAGACAATTCAACGCAGCCACGGAAACTACCGTCGCCACCTATCACCAGTAAAGCATCTATCTGCAGATCATGCAGATTTTGCGCTGCGCGCTGTAAACCTGTTGCGCTGTGCATGGCTTCACAGCGTGCACTTTTTAAGATAGTGCCGCCATTTTGAATGATACCGTTGACATGGTAAGGCAATAAGTGGTGATACTGCTGTTCGATGACCCCGTTAAATCCATACTGAAAACCTACCACCTCAAGCTCGTTGGCATGCGCTGTCAGTACCAAAGCTCTTAAACAGGCGTTCATGCCAGGCGCATCGCCTCCTGAGGTCAGTACTCCGATCCGTTTCATAGTGCAGTCTCCGGGGTTGTATTGGTTTCATGTTAAATCAGCCGTACCCCATGGTATTGATCTGGGACAAGAGCTGGGTCACATTCTGACTTATTTTCCTGACCTAAGGTCGCTGTTCACAGACAAAGTCCGACATCTGAAGGATAATAGCAGCCTTAAAAAGGAGAGGGTATGCATCAGTCGTCTGGCCGGGTTGGTTTGGGGTTTAGTTTAGCGCTGCTTACTGCAGTGTTGTGGGGCTTATTACCTATAGCGCTGAAATGGTTATTAAATTCAATGTCGGCGGCAACCATCACCTGGATCCGTTTTGTCGCGGCCGCCGGACTGGTGGGGTTGGTGTTACTGGCTCGCAGGCAGCTCCCGTCGTTTAGGGGCCTGAGTGTAAAAAAGAAACTATTGATCGTCCTGGCAATCGCAGGTCTGTTGTTAAATTACATTTTGTATCTGAAAGGGTTATTTTTGCTAACCGCGGAAACAGCGCAGGTGGTGATCCAACTGGCACCATTTTTGATGATGTTAGGTGCAGTTTATCTGTTTAAAGAACGGCTTCTGTTCTGGCAAAAAGTGGGGGCCTGGTTGTTGCTGATCGGTTTAGTGCTGTTTTTTAACGACAGGTTGGCCTTATTGTTGACGCAGTTTGGCTCTGAGGCTGTGGGGGTGCTGTTGGTGATCATCGCTGCAATCGCCTGGGCTTGTTATGCCTTAGCGCAAAAGCAGTTATTGCTTAGTTTTAACTCCCAGCAAATTATGTGGCTGATTTATGTGGCGGGCGCTTTGTGTTTTCTGCCCTCTGCAGACCTTGCCCCTTTGGCGCATTTATCGGCCTGGCAATGGGGTATAGTGCTGTTTTGTT
>NZ_LAVS01000089.1 GCF_000986865.1 Rheinheimera mesophila | reverse complement strand
GGAGTTTGAACTGGCTTTTGCCAAAGCCTGGTTTAAGTTAACTCACCGCGATATGGGGCCTAAGGTACGTTATTTGGGTGCTGAAGTGCCTGCTGAAACGCTGATTTGGCAAGACGCTGTGCCTGCTGTCGATCATGAACTGGTCAACGCTGAGGACATCAAAGCGCTGAAAGCTAAAGTCTTGTCATCCGGTTTAACAGTGCCAGAGTTAGTGCGTACCAGTTGGGCTGCAGCCGCCAGTTTCCGTGGTACTGATTTACGTGGTGGTGCCAACGGCGCTCGTTTGGCACTTGCGCCTCAAAAAGACTGGGCGGTGAATAACCCGGCTGAAGTAGCTAAAGTACTGAAAAAATTGCAGGCTATTCAGCAAGACTTTAATAAAGCCCAAACAGGTGGCAAGAAGGTCTCGTTGGCTGATTTGATTGTGCTTGCAGGCAGTGCTGCGGTAGAGCAGGCTGCTAAAGCAGGCGGGATCACGGTGGAGGTGCCCTTTACACCGGGCCGTACCGACGCCAGTCAGGCACAAACCGATGTGGAATCTTTTGCTGTATTGGAGCCGATGGCTGATGGCTTCCGCAACTACTACAACAAAGATGCCTTGTTATCTCCCGCCGAGGCCTTGGTGGATAAAGCCAATCTGCTGACCTTAAGCGTGCCGGAAATGACAGTGCTGATCGGTGGTTTACGAGCGCTGGATGCCAATACTGCGGGTGCGAAACATGGAGTCTTTACCAGTAAACCCGGTACCTTGAGTAATGACTTTTTCGTCAATCTGCTGGATATGTCCACTGAATGGCGTAAGTCAGCTAAAACTGAAGGGTTATATGAAGGGGTCGATCGCAAAACAGGCAAACTGAAATGGACAGCAACTCCTGTGGACCTGGTGTTTGGTTCGCACTCAGAACTGCGTGCTATTGCTGAAGTCTATGCAGCACAGGACGGTAAAGTGAAGTTTACCAAAGACTTTGTCGATGCCTGGACCAAAGTGATGACACTGGACAGATTTGACCTGACGATGTAATCAGCGGCTGAGTGGCCTTGATTGCAAAGCGAATACAGGGGCGGCCTTCGGGTCGCCTTTGTTTTTCATGTAGCTTTTTATCTCGGGGCGTTGACTGTTTTTGTTGGGTTTTGTTACAGTTGCGCCATCCCAAAGGGGAGTAGCTCACTACTGGTTTATCGTCATTACGAAACCCAAGGTTTCCGGTAACCAGGTCAGTACCACACTGATGAGCAAGACCTTTGCCGCCCTGGCAAAGATCCCTTTCAAACAGGTGTCCCAGCCCGTGCGGTTCTGGACCATACCGGCAGCAGCCGGTGAATGAAACCCTGTTTGGAGCTTTTTATGGAATCCATTGCAAACCCCTGGTTATGGGCCACATTTTTTAGTGTGGTCATTATCATGCTCGCTATCGACTTGTTTTGGGTCGGTGGTGGTAAACAACACAAAGTCTCAGTCAAAGAAGCCGCCATTTGGTCTGGTATTTGGGTATCGGTGTCTATGCTGTTTGCAGCCGGATTATGGCTCTATCTGAATACCACTGTGGGGGAGCAAGTAGCCACGGCGAAAACTCTGGAGTATGTCACGGGCTATTTAATTGAAAAGTCACTGGCCATAGATAACGTCTTTGTCTGGCTGATGATTTTTAGCGTCTTTGCTATACCGGCAGATTTGCAAAAACGTGTGTTGGTACTGGGCGTGATAGGCGCTATTGTGATGCGCACTATCATGATTTTTGCCGGTGCCTGGCTCATCACGCAGTTCCATTGGTTACTTTATGTGTTTGGTGCTTTCCTGCTGTTCACTGGTATTAAAATGTGGCTGGCTGCTGAGCAACAACCGGATCTGGCTAACAGCAAAATCGTCTTGTGGTTGCGTCGTCGTTACAACATTACTGAACACTTGGAAGGTGAGAAGTTTTTCGTCAAACGTCTCGTCAATGGCCGCTGGGTACGGTATGCCACGCCGCTGTTTTTGGTGTTGGTGCTGGTGGAATTTTCGGATCTGATCTTTGCTGTTGATTCCATCCCGGCGATCTTCGCTATTACCACCGATCCATTTATCGTTTTAACCTCAAATATCTTTGCGATATTAGGTTTGCGCTCTATGTATTTCTTGCTGGCCGATATGGCCGATCGTTTTAGTTTGCTCAAATACGGTCTGGCATTGGTACTGGTGTTTATCGGTTTCAAAATGATGCTGATTGATCTGATGAAGATCCCAACCGCTTTATCCTTATGTGTCGTAGCGACTATTATTGCCACCTCTGTGATACTGTCACTGCGCAAAAATCGTAAAGAAGCTGAAGGTTCAGCAGAGTAAAACCGACCACTAAGCCCAACTGGCATCTATTTTTTGCATGGATGCCAGTTGCTTAGTATTGGTCGTAATGCCCGCCGATAGCGAAGATGTAGATATAACTATCGTCGAATTTGTAAATCAGCCGGTCTTTTTGTGAGATACGTTTTGACCAGAATCCTGCGAGGTTATGTTTTAGTGCTTCTGGTTTTCCCAATCCTGATGCAGGATCGGCTCGCAGCATTTCTTTCAGTAGCTTGCACAAAGCCTTATGCAGAACTTTGTCTTTATCTCGCAGTTCTTCATAAATAGTCCATGTATTGCCTTCAAATACCAGTGAGCTCATCTATTTCCTCAGAACTTGGGCTATAGCCTTTTCTTTGGCTGTGAGTGGCGGATGAAGCAGCAATTTGTGCCATTAAGCTATTGTTTTGCAGAACATAAAGAGTTTCTTGTTCCCGCTCCCAATCATCAGCACTGATCACCACAAAAGCTTCACCAGCGCGGCGCGTTACTTTGATCGGTGCATGGTTGTTCACCACATCTTCGACATAGGTTTTCAGATTATCTCTGAATTGATTGACGCTTACGGTATCCATTGTGATCACCAGATATAAGTAATTAGTTGTACGGCTTTGCCGTACAATATAGCACTGCGTCAGTAGCAATGCCAGAACAGCCTATTGTTACCTCTTCCCAACTGCATCAGGCCCAGCTAGGCTAGAGCTATCCACATAGTCCAAGAGCCACATATGCGCCAGCAAGCTATTTTATCTATAGACCAGGGCACCTCTTCCAGCCGCGCTTTGTTATTTAACCGTGAAGGCAAGGTATTGGCTGTGGCACAGCAGGAGCTTGATTGTACCTATCCACAACAAGGCTGGGTGGAGCAGGATGCAGAGCTGATTTGGTTGTCGGTACTGAAAGTATGCCGCCAGGTGTTAGCGCAGGCGGTGCAACAGGGCATTGAAGTGCTGGGCGTGGGCATCAGCAATCAGCGCGAGACCACAGTGCTGTGGCATAAAGCCAAAGACAAGGTGCTGTCACCTGCTATTGTCTGGCAGGACAGGCGCACTGCAGATTATTGTCAAAAGCTCAAAGAGCAGGGCCATGAAGAGTGGGTGCAGCAAAAAACCGGCTTGTTACTGGACCCTTATTTTTCTGCCAGCAAAATTCGCTGGTTACTCACTCATAACAACGATGTACAACAGGCCTTGGCTGAGAACGAACTGGCTTTTGGTACTATCGATAGCTTCTTGCTCTGGCGTTTAACATCAGGCCAGGTGCATGCCACAGACAGCACCAATGCTAGTCGCACTTTGTTGCTGAATATTCAAAGTTTAAGTTGGGATCAAGAGCTACTGCAGTTATTTGGTGTGCCAGAGCATATTCTGCCGCAAGTCAGACAAAGCGCTGATCGCTATGGGGTTTGTGATACCCGCTTATTTGGTTTGGCTTTGCCTGTGCTGGCGCTGGTGGGCGATCAGCAAGCTGCGGCTTTGGGTCAGGGCTGTATCAGTGCGGGCTCGTTAAAAAGCACTTACGGCACTGGCTGTTTTGCCTTAGTTAATACCGGCTGTAGCCCATTATTTTCCAGACACAGATTGCTGACCACTGTGGCTTTTACTGTGCAGGGCCAGACCTTTTATGCGCTGGAAGGCGCTATTTTTGTGGCGGGTGCTGCAGTGAAATGGCTGCGGGATCAATTGGGTATTATTGCTGAGGCCAGTGAAACAGCAGTTTTAGCGCAAAGCCTGCCGGATAACGGCGGTGTCTATTTAGTTCCGGCTTTTACCGGATTAGGCGCTCCTCACTGGCAACCTGAGGCCCGCGCAGCTTTGGTCGGCATGACTCTGGGCACAGGCAAAGCACATCTCGCCCGTGCTGCTTTGGAAGCTGTGGTGTATCAGACTGCTGATTTACTCTCCGCTATGCTGGCTGATGGGGCAAAAGCAGAGCAGTTGCAAATAGATGGTGGCATGGTGGCGAACAACTGGCTCTGCCAACATCTGGCCGACGTGCTGAATGTGCCTGTGCTTAAACCCAGCCAAAACGAGGCTTCAGCTTATGGTGCAGCGCTATTGGCTGCAGTTGCACTGGGCTGGTTTGAAAGCTTAGCCGAGATGCACTTCAGCTCAGATGCACAAGAGTTTTTACCGCAGATGTCAGCCGATAAACGCCAGCAGTTATTAAGTGGCTGGCAGAATGCTTTGGCTTCTGTGCTGCAGTAGGGGCGACCTTTATGGTCGCCCGTTTTTCATCTGCGCCTATTCTAAACAAGGCTGCTTTGAAGTTTATTTTTGCGTAACACCCATACAGTAAACACACTAGCTGTCATAAACATCAACAAGCTATAGACGCTGGGGGCTATCGACATGGCGCTGTTTTGTAAAATGCCTGTGGTGATCATCAAGGCTAAGGTGCCATTTTGCAGCCCGACTTCAAGGCAAATGGTTCTGGCTTGTTTTTCCTGCCGTAGCAACAACCGGCCTGCCCAATAACCCGCAACCATGGTCAGCACATTTAAAGCCAAAGCTGCAGGTCCGGTTTTCTGTAAAAACAGCCACAGATCCGCACCCAGATCAGTGGCTATGCTGATGATCAACAACACCAGAACTATCACCGAAAAGCGGCTGATCAGGGGTTGAAGACGGGCTGAAGCTTCAGGCCATTTAAAGTTAAACCACATGCCAAGCAACACAGGCAGCACACCCACCAGCATTAAGGTCAGCCAGGTTTTTAACAATGGCAGCTGGAACGAAGTGTTTTCCCCAAGGAAGAGTTCTATCGCCCATGCCGCCAGCAGTGGCAAGGAAAAAGGCGTAACAAAACCAACCAGTGCTGTTAATGCGACGGACAAACCCACATCAGCTTTGGCTAAGTAACTGTACAGATTGGAGGTGGTACCACCCGGGCACAACGCCAGAATAAACAAACCCACAGCCAGTTCAGCTTGCAGATCAAACAGATAAATCACCAACAAAGCAGTGACAGGCAACAGGAGTAACTGCGCCAAAGCGCCAACAAAAAATGCTTTGGGCTGACGGACCACTTCAGTGAAGTTGGCAGGCCGCAACGTCATCCCCACGCCTGTCATAATCAGTATTAGTGCTATGGGTAAACAAATCTGGGTCAGAGTTTCAAACATTTTTAGTTTTTCTTCAAAGAGATAGTGTGGTTAACCTACCTTGGAATTCCTGACTGAGCAAGAGTTGCTCAACGCTCAAGTCTGTACCACTGCGATTTCACCGCGACTTCTTAGATAAATAACTAAATATTATTATTTGTAGGGACCACTCAACTTTGGAATTGGTGATTTATATTTTTCAATAACTTAGCTTAAAATCTACACTCGGCGTCGTTTAAAAATCCACTCAACTCTGTCATTGGAGCTGGTAAATCCGCTCAACTTTGTCATTAAGCTAACGATAATGAGAGGTCGTTGCAGTCCCGCAAAATACGGGCTGGCGTGTGTGTAAAAATTCAGATTACGGACATGAAAATATTAGCCGCAATAGATACTGCGGCCAATATTTTGAAGGGAATTATTTTTACAAGGCGGACTAAATTTGGGGCGAAGAATCACAGTCTGAAATGGATATTGCATTGCGCTCTCGAATCAGCTCGGCAAGAGCGGCACTCAGATATTCACTTTTTTGATAAACATGCACATTTTTCGTGATGCTTGAACTTAAATTCGGCTCAATTCGAAGCTTGCTGAGTTTTTTAACAGCTTCACTGATGCTGAAATCTCGCAGATAACACCAGCGGTTTAGCAACAAAAACTGCTCTTCGAAGCGCTTTACAGCTTGAACATCGATACACGCATTACCGCAGTGATGGTCCTCGAGTTCACGAAAGTAAAATTTATTCAATTTTTCAAACTGTTGGTCAGAGACACAGTAGTAATTCTGTAGCGGTATTTTGTGAATTGAGTGAGATAACGAGTTGAGAAATTGCTGTTCTAACTCGTTAATTACTTTTTCTCGATGGACGAAAATCGACGTTATCGTTACCCCGTCAAAATCATCAGCGACAAATCCTGCAAAAACATTGCTGAATATTAAGTTGATGATGTCAGCGACACTCCACTTTAATCGAGACAATGTTGATGCTAAGTCAGAAACGGTGACGAGTTCCGGCCCACACTCAACCTTGTGTAATTTATTCATTAAATTGTGCAAAAACGTATCGATGTCCCGGACATTTGTGAGTCGATATGAATCTGTTCCCTGATATGCGTGTAGTTTAAAAAATCCCCGTTTTGCGAGCGCTGAAACATCAGTCGTGTTGATTGAAAGCAAGCGTGCTGTTTCAGCAATTTCAAGCTGAAAATGCCAGTTTAACTTTGATTTTTCGACCGATTTGCGAGTTGATGAGATGTGCGAAGTTTGAAATCCATCAATGCTTTCTTTGACATTGGCTTTTAACGGCCATCCTTTCGGCAGTCGCCGAAGGGCAGGCTATTGACGATTTAAGAGCTGTAAACTTCTCTCGTTCAGAACTTTGAAATCGCCATTGATGCGCCAAAAATTAATGCGATTTATCAGCTGATTTTCTCGAAAATCTGCGTCAACGAGTAATCGAAAACTAAAATCAAACAAGCCATGAAAATCCCAAATATCTTGAGGCATGCTTCTGAAACGCGTGAGCTGCATATCATAGAATCGCATAGCGACTGCGGCCATTTCATACAAGTCTTCTATGAAACGCTTACGAAGCGCGGGTTTTAAGCTTTTTTCATACTGCAACCAAGGTGGAGGTGGTTGCGATTCAATCAGTTCTTTGCTCCACACTAGCTCACACTTTGGACATTTTTCGAGGAGCTCGGGAGACCATTTGAATGCGAAATTACATTGAGGGCAGCATGTAAAAAGTGGCTGCTTGTGAATGTGGCAATGCGTGATGTGAGCAAAGCGCCATTTGCGATCCACTTGTTGATGTTCGGCAAGGCAAGCGAGACAGACGCGTGGCTTCCTAATGGAGTAATCCGCTACGACTCGACTTCCGTTGTACAGTCCATCCCACTCGTTTTTGAAGCAGCGTTGAATATCATCATCAGCTAAACGCAGCCTTTTTTGCATTGTTTTTTGCAGCGCAGGGAAGTGAATCGAATTCACCGATTGATTACCCAGTTGTGCCACAGCAATTTTAAAAATCGTTTTGACTGAACTCTGACCGACATATCCATTCGCATGCATGACTCGCAGCACATAGCCAAGTAGTGATTCGTTAGATGTCGGCCGTGGGCGCACAGGCAGTTCAGAAATTATCTCTGTCATAAAGCCCCCTTAGTTGCGCTTCTTTTGCGACTTGTTCAAAACCGACAGTTTTAGAGAAAGGGTTGAAATCGAGCCGTTTTGATAGCAAATCCGCTAAATTCCAGTATTTTTCGAAATGTTGACGAGTGATGACTTCGTCTGGCGATGTATGATCGGCAACGCGTTGAAGCAAATCGTGAATACGTCGTTGGCAGCCATCGCTGGCTAGCGCAAGTCGGATCAAATCGCAGATATCTGCATTTAAAACTAATTCGCCTTGGGAGTTTTCATGACAAAAATCAAAGCCCTCGACTTTGCGCGGATAAGTTAATAGCAAAGAACTTAAATAGTCTGCAAAGTCGAGCGCTTGGTCCGGATTGAAGCAATTGAAATATGAAAGTTTCACAATGTCTTTGACGCGAGTTTTGATTTGATCGTCAATACCTAGAATTTCTAATAAATTCGACGTTCCAACTAGAGTGAATGGTACGTTTGTAACATTCATTATATTTTTCAATAACTTAATGTTATTAGACTTCGCGTCAGCGCCTGACTTGGGAATTAAATCTTGCGCCTCGTCAATGACAACCAATTTAGTTTTTAGCTTGGCTAATAACACAGAAAAGCGATGTCTTTTGTTGGTAACTAATCCCGTTTCCGGTGCCGGATCGCCGAGTGCTTTTAGCAAACTTTGTAGCAAGCCGTTCATTGTATTTTCCGCCGGAGTTTCAACAAAAACGATAGGCGCGGTTGTCAGTTCAAGCGAGTCTACCGCTTTGTGAGCCTCCATCAACTTTTTGATAATAAAGCTTTTCCCAACGCCGGATGGACCATGCACGAGCACCGCCCGTGGTTTACTACTTTCTGTTGTGAAATAGTGCTCTAGTACGTCGTTCGCAGCCTTGTAAGCTGGATAACTGACCACGTAGTCGCCAAATTTTTTGTCAGAATGTGTTTGTAACGACATCAGTTCACCTCCGAGCGTCGGCGGCCTTGGCCATGGGTTGTCGGTGTTACAGAAACTGATGTATATGCTTCTGAAGGTGCTTTTTCAGTGTAATGAGCGGTGTTTTGCGCAATTCTCATCGCTCCACTATCAAGCTGTGCAAGCAATTGTTCGTCTGTGAACGTCTGTTGCTGAGTGCTTTGCGTTGACTTTGAATCGGACGACTTTTTACGAGATTTCGGCGTAGCTTTGGGCTTATGCTGTTTATGTTTCGAACTAAAAACTGGCTGCGGCTGATTGCGATTGTCTAGCTTTTTCGACACTTTGCTTAGCGCAAAGTCAGCGAGAGAAGTGCCCGGAGGAATGGTTTTGTCCCGGTTTGGGACCAGTAAAATCTCCATAGATTGTGGGATGAGAACAGCTATTTGAGAGATGTCTTTGTGGTTGAAAATGAAATCAAGTTTTGGGCTTTTGTTGCTCGAACCCATCGTTTTAAAACGAAGTTCGCGAAGCTCTTTTGAGTTAAAGTTTTGATTTTTAATCTGAATTCCATGTGTTGCCTGCACCGTTCCAGTTTTTGTAACACCACTCATGAAACTCAGTGTTTTAACGTCAACAGCTTCTCTAGGGATAAAGGTTTCAAGAGCTTGTTCAACCGCCTGCTGCGGCGTCATTCCATCAAGGCCCTTGTGTGCCCTTTGATGATAAACGTCAACAATATACTCTTCTATGTACGCTTTGAATTCACTGACAGTAAGTTGCGCTGACTGCTCTATTGTTTTATCAAATGTTTCGTTATCAACCCGTTTGCCAAGGTAGCCGGGGATTTTTTTGCATAGTTGATTGCGGAATGTGCGATTAAATCGTTCAATAAACGGACGTCTCTGGCCTTTGCCTGTTTCGCTTTGATGCTGAGTAATGCCCAAATGCGCCAACAGCCGACGAGTAGTCACAGCGGTAAATGCATGGCCATTATCGCAATGAATTTCCCAAGGTTTGCCCAAGCCATGCCACTCATGTCGATAATTCCCATTGCGGACTTTCGGTGCAATCATCGAACTAATTAGCTCGAAAACAGCCTGAGAGGTCTCACCGGGCGATATACCATAGATCAGCGAATAGCCAAGTATGTATCTCGTGTAAACGTCGATCGCGAAAAATACGATAACTTTGCCAAGAAACTCGCCCGTATCATCATCAATCAACCCTAAATTTAAATGGACGCCATCCATCTCGACACGCTTCATCACATGTTCAACGACTATTTTTTCATCACTGGCTCGGAATTTAGCCAGCGCTGCTTTCTTCCCCTTCTGTGCTAGGCAAACCTCTAGTGGGTCAAGCGAATCAATAATTTCATAGAAATAGCTGCGCGACATTGCCTTGCCACTCAGTCCACTTTGAGCAAATCGTTCACAAAAGCTCTGGTAGACGTGTTGTTTGATTTCGCCATGTGGGACTAGATATTCATCATCGATTACTTCGAGCGCTAAATCGAGCTGTTGATCCAAGGTGGGTTTTGCTCTGAGCTGCACTTTTTTAAGCAGTCGATGAACGTTGTGATTTGAGTCTTGCCACGCCTTCAGCCAACGATAGACTTGCTTCGGGTGCGGTGGCTCCGGGTCGCCAATTCTGCGACTGACGTAAGCAACAGTTTTTGCCCACGTTTTTTCAGAGCCCGGATTGTCCCTTGCTTGTAAATCATGAATATAAGCCAAGCGTCTTTCTGCTTCGAATAAGTCCCTTTCTGAATTCAGTGGCCTGAATGTGATCGGTTTCTCAGCAGCTTCAGCGGGAGAGAATGCACCTTGCATATACAAGTCATACAGTGCATCGGTCGTATACATCTGCGTCTGCGAGTTATTTTTACTCTGCAAAACAAAAAAATCAGGTTCAGCTGTGCGAATTTGAACCAGCTCTCCGCTTAGCATCGCCCATTGACCTTTTTTGAAAATGAATGACTTATTGTACTTGCTCAGCTGAGGCTTTAATTTCATGTTATTCATGCGCTTAACTCCACTAGAGAGTCTCGTGTAACAATCGTCAAATCAACCGTCTTGATAAAGTTATGAGCAATAAGTGCCATGACGTACTGTGAATGCTCACCTCGCGCTAATACAAACGACTCGACTTCACGAACCGAAAGTTGCTTATTTTTCAATAAATCAACGATTTGAGAATTAATTTCAGGGGCGAGTTGAATAGTTAAAAATGGTTTTAATTGTTTGAATTGAATAAGTTGTTGATCGGGCAGATTTTCCTCGGTGAAAATGACCAAATTTTTTCCCGTGCGCTCCTTTACGATGCGCTTATGCCGTTCAAATTTCGATTGAAAGCTTTCTTTTTGACTGACTGAGAACAGCTTTATTTCGCCAAACTCGAGCATTCCATCTTCGTACTCGAGCAATAAATCTGGCGTGTACTGCCGCCAGCCGGGTTCGGCAGCTGTATTCATAAACGTCATCGGTTGCGTGATGTAACGTTTGATGTGCTTATTAAATTCAAGCGCAGTACAAATATTTACTTCATGCAACGATTCTTGAGTTTGCATGCTGCGATTTTTGTGTGAGTAGCTGCTGACAGCAATTCGATGCGTATTTGCTTTGTTGATTTTGCGATTGAGTTCCATCTCAACACCCCCACCCGCGAGCCGCACGATTGGCCGACTCAGTTTTGAGCTGTTCTGTTAATTGTGAATTTTTCGCATTTTGCAGAATGCTTAAAGACTGCACTAAGCAGTCAAAAACAATCTTTTTAGAAATATCAATAAAACTAATCATGTTTCGTTTCTCATGTGATTAAAAACAGAAAACGATCCTAGATCCAAGAATTGATCTTCGCCATTCGAGAAAACTAATAACTGATTGATATTTATGGTATTTAATATTTATTAAATTAAATTTTTCAGAGGGGAGCGGTAATTTCGAAAAAGATAAAGTGCTGAAAATTCGAGAAGTGTTTTTTGATATTTATTAATTTAAATAATAATTTATATATCAAAATGGAATGATAAATAAATTTAAAATTCAAAAATATTATATTCAGTGGCGCGAAAAACTTTCGCGAAAGGATCCCATTTGATCCAGAACGGCGATTTTTACCTCAAACTGCCAGCTAGAGGTCCGATTATAGGTCTTGTCTAACAAGGATTGTTAATAAGGTTGTTGTTTTATTGAGCACCCTTGCTAGGGTTATTGTATGTGCATCATAAGTCGTAGTTGCTGCATTGAGGTTTTTAAGTCGACAGATGATCGACAAGTTAACCATACTCAATATTAAGGACAAACTTATGCAGCTAAAAATTACCAGTTGGAACGTTGAACATAGCGCCCGGTTAATTGGTTCAGATATCAGCGAGCTTCTGGAAGATAGGCGTCAGCGTGTAGCGAATACGATAACAGATATAAATCCCGACATATTGTGCATGTTAGAGGGGCCATCTAGTGAGATTGATATCACCAATTTTTGCCGTGATGTGCTAAACGGAAAGTGGCAGCCCGTGCTTTTGAGTGGTGATGGCGACGCATCTAACAAACATAAGCGCTATGAAACCAGCGGAAGCCAATGGATTTGGTTTCTGGTAAAAACCGAATGGATTGGTAAATGCAGGTTGCAAGAGCCAAGTGTTTGGCAATCATTTGTCGGGCATAAGGATTGGCCAGTTTACTACTGGGGACAAAAGCAAGAACAACGTCACAGTCACTACCGGCACCCTCAAGTCTTAATTTTTGAGTACGAGCAAGGAAAAGAGCTGGAAATTATTGGCCAACACATGAAGTCCAAAATTAACAGGGAACAAGTCTGGGATGACAAAGAAGGAAAAGTCCTATCCGGGGCGTATGTTGACGAAGCGCTTATAGCCCGAGTCAAGCTAGCTACAGAGGCTAGAAACATCAGAGCCTATGTTGATGCTCGTTTTAATCAGACTCGTTCACCAGCCATTATTATTCTCGGAGATGCCAACGACGGCGTAGGGCAAGACTTCTTTGAGCAAAATTACATGTTTTTTGACCTGATCAGTAATCTACAGGGAAATGTGATGCAATCTGATAGATTTTTTAATCACGCGTTATTTGATTTCCCTGCCGAGTTAAGATGGTCTGCCAAGTATGACGACCCCATCACAGGTAAACGAGCAAAAGACAACCCGTTACTCATAGACCATATATTGATGAGCCAAGCATTGGTCAATGGAGCTTTTCCGTTACAAGTTAATTCCGGTGCAGGAATGGTGGAACACTTGGCATTTGATAGAGCTAATGCTGGAGCTACTGTAAAAAGAATAACTAGTGACCATCGGCCAATTTCAGTTGTGCTTAGATCTTTATAGCAAATTGAGTGCTGAAGAAATCATAGCCATGTTTCCACTCTTGTGGTTGCTATTTATCAGCCAACTGCTGATGTTCCTTTCATACCAACTTTAAGAGCCATTCTGGCTGATAGATCGTCCAATTTACTGGAGCTGCCAAACAAGGTCTTCAAAAATGGAACCATTAGAAGATAACGTGATGAGGTAGTAACGGAGTATTTCGTCATCGGGTTTTCCTCTTCCCCATTCGCCTACCACGATACAGAACTTTGAATTTGTTGGGTATGCAGCATTATACTTTTCAATGATCTTCTGCCAGTGGTGTAACCATTTTTCTCTTTCGGAGTCATACCAAGCACATGACAGGACAAGTACTTTTAAAGGTGCATGGAAGCAGCATAATTGATCGACTTCAGTTGAAGCATCTTGATGATTGTTCTCTGTTTCGATAAGAACTAATGGTATTTGCTCTTGATCATAAATAGTTATATCAATGCGAAACTGCTCGTATCCAATAAACCTTGATGAACCGTCGACAAGGCCTTCGAAAAATTGCCGATAAAAATTCGTTTTGTTTGCAAGGCCGTTTGACCAAGCATTGCTGAAATCTTCAATCGAGGTGTTTTCAAGTTTTCTCTTTAAGTTGTCCCTAAACCATATGTAAATTTCATCAGATGTATACATAAAACCCTCAAAATTTTTTCAGTTGAATCGTCGCCACTTAACTAGACGAACATAGGCCTTTATTGCACTGAGTGCTCTGGCGGTATCACATAAACGACGGCAATGAGCGCGGGCTGAATAAACCCGCGTCTCTTGGACTGTTAGTGTAAATATCCCCTAAAATCGGTGTTTCCCTAATTAGACTTTAACGGCGCACTGTAGTCTTAGTAAAACAGTAAGATAAATCACGTAATACAGAAACACTCGGCTATAAGTATGTGACCAAAATCGGTTGACCACTAGAGTGAACGCGTGGAAGATTATAAAAAGGGTACGGGTAGAATTCGTGCGCCGATTTACCGAGAATAAGGAGTAGTTGTACTGATGGATCAGAGTGTGCTTTCGGCAAAATGCCAAATTGAACAATTTAAAAAAGACAAATATCACTTTGATCCGGAAACTGGGCGCTGCATGTTGCCTGAAGATGCAAAGTCGGACTATGACAATGCATTAAAGATACTGTCTGAACAGCTATATACCAAAGATATCCATTTCATTTTTGAATTGATTCAAAATGCTGAGGACAATCACTATCCGCAAGATGTAACACCGACATTGAGCTTTGAGTTGTTGGCTTACGACCCGACACATACGGCTGGTTGCAAAGGGTGTTTAGTCGTCCGTAATAATGAATCAGGTTTTGAACTAAGTAACATCAGAGCCATCTCTTCTATTGGCAAGTCGACAAAAGCGAATCAAAAAGACGCAGGATATATCGGTGAAAAAGGGATTGGTTTTAAGTCAGTGTTTGTTGTATCTCCAGCACCACATATTATCTCAAACGGATTTCAGATTAAGTTTCTAAAAGACGACCCCAAAACCGGACTTGGTTACATTGTCCCATACTGGCTAGATTCCAATTTCAGCGAATACACGAATGGTGCTGGCACAACCTTATTGCTCCCCTTACAAGACGGTCAGGGGAATCAAGACAGCATGTTTGAAAAAGTACGGAACGAGTTGTGTAAGCTATCCGCTGAGTTAGTTTTGTTTCTTCGCAAGCTTAAAAAAGTATCTATCAAAACACCTAGCTTCTATGCAGACTATCAATTAAAAAAAGCTGGTGATTACGTAGAACTAACGGTGAAGTCTTCATTGGGGGAAAGCCACTCCAAGTATCTACTGAAATCACAAAGTATCGCAGTACCTGAAAGCTCCAAAAACAGCCTTAGAGAAAACGTTACGAAACGCGACATTTCGCTGGCATTCCCGGTAGATTTTGAATTGGAGGGAAGTCCACTTTATTGTTACCTACCCACTGAATCTGACACTGGCTTACCATTTTTAGTCAACGCTGACTTTATTCTCAACGCCAGTCGCGAAGCAATTCGACAGGATTTAGTATGGAATAGCTGGATGCGTGAAGAGGTCGCGACGTTTGCTGCATCAACTTTAGCAGAAATTTTATCTACAAAAGGTGAGCCTTCGCGTTGGGCGTGGGTTCCTGAGCAGAGCATCGGTTCTCAACATCAGAGTTACTGGCGAGTAGTGGGTGCGAAGGTGATTGATGCACTTACTCAAGCTGCTTGTATACCAACATTGTCGGGTAAATATCTCTTTCCGTCTGAAGCTTTATTGCTGGGGCAATCCTTTAAGTTTCTTAAAGATTGGCCAAAGGCAATCCTCGAGCGCTTAACAAAGCATCTCGCTTATGATGAATATGGGAATATAACGAAAATAAGCCAAAAAATAGGTTTACTAAAATTTGAGAAGCAACATTTTCTTGAATTGATGCAAGCGCTAAAAACGGACGACGCACTTACAGAAGAACAGCTAGTCGATGCTTGGGTCGAGATTACCAGTCTTAGCACAGGTTTTTCCCGTGGATATAAATACCGAGACAACGCTGATGCTTTAAGAAGCTGCCTGATTTTTAAATGCGAATCAGGTTTGCAAAGTGCGAAATACAAAAATCTCTATCTTCCTAGCTCTGAAAGTCATGAAGTACCTATTTTATTGAATGATAAAGGCGAATCGACCAAACCCAATTATATTGGTCGAGATTTTTATTCAAGGATACCTGAACCTGTTAAAGCGGGAATTCGTCTTCTATTCGAAATTGATGAAGTACATGCAGTAAGTTATTTGGAGCAATCTGTTTATACCTTTTTAAAGGAAAACCAAACAGCCTGTTTGCCGGAGTCATTGGAGGCAGTAAGCAAGTATCTTATTAGCAATATTGAGGACTTGCCAGAAAAAACCGTTGAGCTACTGAGAGAGGTTTTGCCTTTTAAAAATACGTCAGGGAATTGGATATTTCCTAAAAATTATTCTCGATATGTGGCTCCTAGCCCATTGTTTGAAACACCCAATTGGAAACTAGTCTACCAATCCGAAGATGAGCTTCAGCATATTTTTGAATTACATGAAGACTACTTGAACTGGGAAGATGAAGCTCTTGCTCCGATATTTTTAGAGTCATTCCAAATTGATGAATTTGTCCGTCCTTTTGTTATCAGCCATAAGGGGGGAGTCAAATTTCCTGCAACGCCAGTTTCCTTTACCAAGGAAGATTATTGGAAAGAGGAAGCTAATCGGTTAGCCGCTCTTAAATGGCTATATTGGGTATATGATGACGAAGATAGGATTGTCGCTACCCAAAAAAATGAACTTGATCTCGGTTATTTTTTGTTAAATCACCGTTGGTTATTAAGTACTAATGATGGTTTAGTCAAGCCATCTCCCTTACTTCACTGCTTTTCTGAGTCAGAACGCAGTATTTTTGGTAGCTCATTAAACTACTTAAAGGACAGTGTTACTAAGGTATTTGCTAAAAAACTTGGTCTTATCACAGAACCCACCCCAAAAGGCTTTATGGATCAAATTAAAGCCAGTAAACAGAACGGTGATATCAGTGAAGCCCTTTTAATATCAGCATATGAATCATTATCAAATTGGAAAGATCCGGGTGAAGCGGAAAGAATAAAGCGCAGGTTGACTCAAGAGCAACTTATTTATCTACCTGAGCTTAGGAATGAATGGTTGTCGCCGCAACAAGCAACTTGGGAAGATAAATCTGATTTAGGGATCAGCTTTGTTGGGTTGTCGGGTTATATTCCTGAAAGACTAAGGTACTACTTTGTTGATATTCTAGGCGTAAAGGCATTTCACGGCCTAGCATCGTATTTGTCAGCATATCAGGAAGTTAGTGCGCTAGACGAAAAGTTATCAAGCAAAAATTTGCTTCGACTTAATATTATAGTCAGACAATTAATCCAAATGATTCGGAGTAATGATTTTAGTGCGGATGTCGTTTGGAACAGTTTTAAAGCGAAGTGCAAAATTTGCTCAGATCAAGGTGTATGGTTGGAACCGAATAAGGCCATATTTGTTGCAGATGATGGTAAGACAAAAGAACTGTTTACCGATGATCCAGCTGTGCATTTCACATGGTCGAATTCGACAGAGTTTTACACTTTCTTTGAGCATATTGGTGTTAGAAAGATTTCTGAGTTTATTGATGTACAAATTGGTCACATTTTAAACGGAAAAGTGAGCTGTGAGCCTCAAATCGCGATACCAGCAAAAAAAGCGATTTGTTTCTACATCGCAGATCGTTTCGATATAGATGATGAGTTTGTAGAAAAGTTATCCACGTTTTTTCATTCAATTGAATGGTTCTGTGAGCAACTAACTGTCAAATACACATTGGCCGCCAACCATTACGTTGAAGTGACAACCGAATTGGGATTTTATGATGACGTTGGTGGTTCTTTAATACTGGTCGAAAACCACGATATAGCTGACATTAAAGACGAATTAGCGTTAAGTATTGCTCGAATGTTTTTTGGCAAAAAGGCGGCTCAACACGAGAAATCTCTTCGTGTATTTATTGATATTGAATCCGAAAATCGTTTAGCAAGTGTTCTGAAAAAAGAGGGATTAGAGCTAGATGCCGAGAAGAGGGAACGTCTGGAGGCGATTTTTGACTCAACGAAACATGCCGATGGCTTAATTGTAACGGAAGATAATGCTGTTTACGAAGTTCAGTTGAGTAATCACGACGATAAGGTACTTACATCTGGAGAAAATTACGAACAGCAAGAGGAATTGAACCCAGTAGCGACTCTCGATGAAGAATGCGATGATTTAATAGAGAATGATGGGACATGCGTTGTTGAGATAGTTGAACACCATTCAGATAAATTTGATGATGAAGGCGCAGCCCCTGTCCTAACTATGCGTGGTACAAATAATTCTGATATCCCAACCAAAATTGATGATGCAGTGTTGTTTGATGAGACCATAAATGAGCATTTATCGTTCAATTCGGAGCGAAATGATGCCGCACAGCCACACGTCCACCCAACCTCTACGAGTCAAACGTTACTACCCAAAAATGGTAGTGGCGAAACTCCGAAACGTAAGGTTTTATCACTAGAGCAAAAAGAAGAATCTAACGGACAGTCAAAAGCACACGTCGAAAATGTCAGTGACAGGCCTTCTAATTGGAATACTTCGAAATCACCGCGCACTAGCTCATCATCAGTAGGCTATCGCCTGTTTAGTTATGTTGAAAGTGAGCAAACCCATGAACGTTCAGAAAAAGTAGAGCGGGATGACATTAACTTTGGTAATAAAGCCGAGTTGTATGTAAAACAGTGGTTGGATAAGCAAGGCTTCAAAAATATTGAACTACTTGGCGGAGTAAACAAAGGATTTGATATCCAAGCAGTTGATCCTTCTACTGGTGAATTGGTTTTTGTGGAGGTAAAAGGTCAGCGCGGGGCTTGGAATAGAACAGGTGTTGCTTTGTCCAAATCTCAAATGGAAAAGTGTTTAGAAGAGGGGAATAGTTATTGGTTAGTGGTTGTAGAAAACTTACTTTCACATCCGGTAATTCATAAGTTTGTTAACCCTGCGCGTTTGATTGACCGATATTACTTCGATGCTAATTGGGCGAAAATTGCAAGTCTGTTGCAAACGGCAGAGCCCAAAGAAATTGATTTGGATGATCTGTTTTTCGATGGGTTAACAAAAAGTCTCTATCAACAATTCCAGCAGTATCAACTAGCAATGCCGGAAGTGTGCTTTGAAATTTCAAATAGCCAGTTTGAGATTATCGCTGAACTTGAGTTTGCTTGGCCTGAATTGCAGATCGGCATCTTTCTGGACAAACCAAAAGAACAATTAGATGGTTGGATCTTATATAGTGCGGAAGAAGTAGTAGCTGATATCAACATCCTCATTCAAGCGATATCGAAAGCTCAGGAGGGTTAAAATAGATTGACTGATTCTGAAACATAACGCTACCAACAGCAGTGGCCGAGCATAGCGAGGTACAGCCAGCTTTGCTGGCGATGCTGCTTGGCCTTGTTAAGCTTGAATCTAGCTATTATGTTTTGAATTGTAGAGCTCTTTAGCCTTTGCATTTATGTCATCCCATTGCTCAAGTAGTTGGCTATATTTTTTCAATTCTTGAGCTGACAGTACAGTCTCAGGTGTTGGCGCAGTGTATGGATTAGCCTCTAAATGTTGCTCGATTTTTGCTATGCGGTCGGCCAAGCCACTTCCTTGCTTCGTGATGATGAATTCTCGCCAACATTTATTGCCACGTGAATCATTACAAGTTTGGCATGCGGGAACAATATTACCTTTAACAAATTCGCCAAACTCTGTTGCGGGAATTACATGATCGGCAACTATCCCCCTATTTTCCTTCGAGGCAACTTGACCACAATAAGCACATTTCTCGCCGAAAGAACGTTTGATTTCTTCCCATTCCTTATTAGGCATTGTCTGCCGGGGCGCTACTATCTCTCGTAATCCACGACTTACATGGTAGTGCATTCTTGTGAAATGTTTGGTTCCTGCCATTTCTCTCCCTTACGGTTAACCCTTGCATTTGCGGCTAGTTTGGAGCGCAGCGGAAAACCAGACCGACAATATGCATTTGTTTTGTCACTAGTTTTCTAGTTCCTGTACGTGCTCATCAACTCTTTCAGCTAATTCACGACAATTTTTTATTAAGTCTCTGATACTTTCCGCTGACAAAGTTACGGGATTCCCTTCCTTATCGTAGCCTGCTCTGTGCACACAGTCATGCCTCGCTCTAACTGCTGCGAAAAGCCATGATATATCACCAAAATCAAATGAAAGAACTTCAGCATACATTGGTTTCACCTTGCGCATTTCATGAAAAATAATGCCTTTCAAATATGCGGCAACGGTTAATTTAATATTGCTATGCTGAGCGTAAATTTCGTTTACCGTAAATTTGCGATTTCCAAATTCTGGATCGGACTCGACCAATTTTCTTGTTAACTGGTCGGAATTAGTAACGCGATGAATAAATGTTGTCGACAGAAAGTGCTCTAACGCAGAGACAACATGTGCATGTAGCATCACAAACAAGCTAAATTGGGCGTTTCCCGTAGTATTTATTAGAAGCATTTCGGGGATTTCAGCCAACTGTTTATTAAACATTTTTAACTGGTCTGATTGCTTTACTTCCCACTCAAGCTCATCTTCCTCTGGGTCTTCAAGATCCCACGGAGATAGATTCACATATGAACCTGAGGTAAGACCCTCGATTTTCGCCATGATAGATGGATCGTTATCATCGTCGAACCGAACAATATAGCCATAAAGTAATCCATCGCTACTGTAGTCAGCGTCAATGTCGTAAGCTATCTGCTCTAGTTCATCTTCGGAAATTCCGAGGTGGTTTGCCAACCGGAAGCTCTTTTGAGCTTCAACTCGATCAAACCAATAATCTTTCGTACTTCCCATTTTGATGATTCCCTAAGCGGACATAATGTTTTGCACACCGAAAAATTAGGAGCGTAGATAATAATTTTTCCACGTGCAGCAACTTGTTATAAAAATTATTCGTGAATGTACAATTCACCATTCTTTACAAATAGCTGAATATCACTAACCTGTGAATGCTTAGCGATAGCCTCAACACCCTGTATGTTTACGGCTATCTGAGAGCTTAATGTTTGAAAAATACTTTCATGGAGAGCTATGTAATCATCAAGTTCAGATTGCAAACGTTCCCTCTCTGATTTCGTCACCTGACGGTTATCAATATCAAATTGCCAGTTTTGCCTAAAATTATGCTCCAAAGGAGCCGCTAGACGCATAATTTCTATGACTTCATTCATCATAAGATGTAACTGGTTTTGGATGCTATTTAGATATGAATCAGTGAAGTTGTTGCTAAGGAAAATCTCGCATACTTTCCCATAAGCAAAGCGCTCCAAAGCAGCGAACACATTGTCTTTGAGGAGACCATTTAGATGATGACAACGATTTTTGGCTCGGTAAGCACTATTGTCATCTCTTAGCTTCTGGCCAGTCTCATTGCATCGGGATTTAAATCTCTCTCTAAAAATTACGTATATTTCGAAGCAGTTGCTATTACTATCTACTATTTGATTTAAATATGGCGCTCTCAGTGACTTGTCCACCAACAGCTCAGGTAGTATATCGAACGTACTTTCAAGTACATATGAGATGCGCTCAAACTTGGCTCTTATTTCAATCTGTTTTGCTTCATAAAGCTCCTGAGATACGCGAGATATTTGACTCAGGTATTGCTCCACGAGCCCAAATAGAGCAAAGCTTAGAAGCTTGTACTCATTTCGTTCAAAAACCTCTTCAAGACCTGCTGTAGCCTGTATTTTTCCATCAGATACAACAGATGTAGTTCTCAAGCCGCTCAGTTCGCCAGATTGAAGTAACATTAACTTTTTACTGCAACCTTTGGGAAAGATTATTTTATAGACCTTGTCCTGCTCTGATGAAATGGCCGCATCAAACCAGCTCTTAACAACTAGACCAATATATTCATTATTAATTTTAACTTGCGGTGAAACGCTATCCGCGTATTCAATTTTAAATATAGGCTTCAACTTGAACTCCGATATTTCAATTCTTTTAACAATTTCATAGAAGGCAAAACGCTCGCAAGTCGAACATTTTACGCCTTCTTTCCTGATTATTACTCATACCAAACTAACGTTCACGTACCTCTATTTCAACCAATTTTTCTAAAATCAGGAAATTTGCGTGCTACAAGATTTATAGAGGCAGTACGCTAGTTGTTCTTAAATTTACTCAAGATGGATATGGGATTTTAACCAGCGGTTTGAGCTCATAAAGGAAGTGATGAATAGGCATTTACCACAACTGCCAATGCCCGCTAGTGGCAATTAGCTTCAATTTGTCAGCTCAAAAATCTGTATATTGTTACTGCATTTTACTAAGAGCCAATCGGTCATGTGAGTAAAAACCGCAGCTTGTCGCTAGCCAATAATGCCTGGATGAGTTCAGGCTGCATGTATTGATAAACATCATCAATATTCAGCACCTCGAGTTTGTTCAAATACGCTTCACCCGCATGTTCAGCAATACGCTGAACGTGCATGCCTTCCATCACAAAAATTCTGTCCGCCCACGCCAGCATCTCAATGGTGCAAAGGGTTGTCCCGTGTTTCTGGCAGTATTTTTGACTAAGTCCTGCTGACTTGTATTGATGAGCAGCACAAGTTGACCTGAAGAAATCCTCGGCAGTGCGTGAACGATTTAGGTTTGATGTGCAGAGAAATAAAATGTTCATGTGTAAATACCATTCCAAATGGTTCAGCCCTTCAATTGTCATCTGGACTCACGCCAACTTTTTAGAGGGCCTTAAGTATCAGAGATAACGACTATTTTTTGAAAAATGCAGCAGCAGGTTTTAGTTGTGTCTTGCACATCCCACCATATTTGCTGCCGATGAGGCCAGATAGCCGCTGTTTTTGGCGCAACTTTTTAAGTTGACGCGGCTTGAGCCTTTCTTGGCGTTTAATTCTGTGCTCATAGCATTCTTGTCCCCGCCTCTTGATTCTGCTGATGTCTTCAAACGTAACTCTGCTTTCAATGCGATGATAAGCGATGTCGCTTGGCTTCAACTTCAACCATTCTGAAATACGTTTTTTGTTTCGGCCGATAAGTTTGCGCTTCATTTTTTAATATTGAGGAGAAATTGGAATGCGAACTCAATCTCAGCATTCAAGTAATCAGGATTAAGGTCATACTCGTGTTGCGCAAAAGCCGCACAAGCATGTATCCAAAATAGTCCTCTTTGCTCTTTCTCGTAGTCAAAGCCTTCTGCTTGTTGCAGCCATTTCATCAGCCCTTCTTGTTGCTGGCTTTGTGTAAGCATTTGAAATGCCAGACGCAGATAGTGCAGCGCAACGTCATCACTAATGACATTTCCTCGACTCGGGAAGTGCCTAGAGCAGTACAAGCCAAACCGCAGTGTTGCAATCACACAGTTGTAGCTTGATAACAATTGAGCAGCAGCCTGAAGAACATTGACAGGCGTCTTGCTGATATCAACATGCTGCAACCATAAGGGCCACAACATGTGTGGACAGTAAGCTCCATATTGTTGGGCGATGCCCCCAATATCTGCTGTCACTTGCTCTGGTAACATATGTGTTAAATCGAGATGCATGTTGTGCCTCACAAAACCATCAACTTGGTGTGGATATTAGTGCGAAGCTGCGTCGTCTTACCAATAACGTTTCGACGCTAAAATGTGCTCAACGGTGAAAAAATAGCCTTTCACTTCAGTCTGTGATACGCTTGAAACTGGAGTCAAGCAATTGTTTTTATTAATTAATTTCTATTTAATTAATGAGGCTAATTTTAGAAATAATATTTCTTAGCTGTATGCCTTACCCCCCTCGATAGCTTCAATGCTCATTAGATACCAGCTACTTCGCTTTAGCTAAGCCAGCCCAGCTCGTTGTGTATGCTGGCGACAACTGTTCGCGCTTCATGCCTCAGTTCTAAGTCGGTCCTTTTGAGCCAAAGAAAAGGCTATTTGGATGCTGTTAATTGATTTGGTCCAACAGAGGCATCAGCGCAGAGTTGTCTTCAAACCTAGAATTGTCACCCCGCAGGGTGGGGGGCGTAGCAAGCTGCCTTTCTACAAACTCATCGGCTTTTTTTAAGCTGACTCCTACGAAAATCTTTCGCAGATTCAAGCCATAAGGGCTGTTTTAAGTTGTCGACAAACCATGTGATAAACTTTTCGGAATATCGTGGCCTTCCATCAATCACCCATCGTAGCTCGGACTTTTTCTGATTGTTTATCTTGTGTTTATTCAAGACAGCCTGAAACGCTCCGCTTTTGATTGAAATGATGGATTGTCGCTTGTTAATTTCGTCTATTGCCTCTGTCATGTGATAAGGATGAGTAGCATCAGGGTCTTTCGTTTTAGTGATAAAAATTGCCCCTTCCCCAGTATCTCCAACGCTCAGTGAGAGATCACTTTCATCTTCCCGTTTAACAAGCGCAAGCCTGTAATCAACAGGGATAGAGAACGCAGTTGAATCAGTTTTTTTCGACATTTCATCGAAGCGCTGAATAAACCGTGCTACTGATTGAGCTGTGTGTTTACCATATAACTTTTGAATTAATGCCACTTCTGGTGCGGGCCCGTCGACAACTAAACTCAGCATTCCCACACTTTGTCCTGCAAGTGGAGCATTGCCCATTTCGTTTCTATAGCGTGTCTGATAGTTGAGAACCGTTGCCTGAAAAAGTCTTGAAAGTTGTGGCTGTAACTCTGGTATTAGCAGGTGAATGGCGTGATCACGTAATTCAATGAGGGTCTCTAAATTTATTCTTACCGGGTCTTTTTCTTGCAAACGCCGTTTCACCGCGTCAGAAATTGATATGCTTTTATCTCTGTCGTAAAAGATTTTTTCATACCCTTCGGCCTTGAGTATCTCTGCCTTAAGCAGTAACTCCCACGCATTAACCATCATGATTGCGAAGGCTTCCACACGATTTTTCATGCTGGGTCGGTTATATACCTCCAACGCTAGAGTAAATGCATCAAGACTCCGGCTGACCAGCTTACCGTGAAACAGCTCTTCAGGGCTTTTCTGCTTAACCTTTAAAGACTGACTCATTAATACAATGAATTCATCATTTGATAAGGCGCATAACCCTTCACAACGATACTTAGTGTGAGAACCTGCATGAAAAATATACTTATCAAGCAACTTTTCGTTGATGTACTTGTTTATGGAGTTTTTGCTGTAGGTTGTACGTTCAGCAACCATATCAGCAGTAAAGACTATGCCGTTGTCTTCAAACTGCCTAAAGACATCTGCCAAGATGATCTGGTTATTATTCCTTGCCATTTTGTTCAAATCCGTTTTGTTATTGATTCGATAAGTTATCGTTTAAATTAGTGTTTGATCAACTACTTAAACGCAATCGCCATAAGTTTTT
The DNA here is from genome assembly GCF_000986865.1 of Rheinheimera mesophila. Lineage (GTDB taxonomy): Bacteria > Pseudomonadota > Gammaproteobacteria > Enterobacterales > Alteromonadaceae > Pararheinheimera > Pararheinheimera mesophila. Next base: position 45,046 of record NZ_LAVS01000089.1, on the reverse strand, counting down.
CAAACACATGGATACTGTGTTGAAATTTCATTAATTACGATTAATTTGATCCCTAAACTCTTGTGTAAATGACAAAAAATCAAACTCATGGCCACCAATTGTTCTCTTCTTGAGCAATGTTCCAATTTCGTCCCATGTAATGACGATATGCTTCAAGTAACTGTGGTCCTCAGGTCGATTTGGTATACCCCTAATGGATAGATAGTTGTTGTATCCCCAATCGACTCTCTTTTGCGCCATTTGGTATAGGGAAGAACTATCGGAAGCTCTTCTGCATAAGTGCACTAAATCTCTGCGACTCATCGAATGACCACTTGCCACTGCAATAAGGTCCATAAGCTCATAAATATGAGGAAGATTAAATTCCATCCTTATTGAAGGGTTTGGATGGGTTCCAATAGGTGCCTCAGTCGGGGTGTAAGGGGCTGAGCCGCTAAATTTGTGAAAGACACACGACAGGCCGCACACGAAAATAAACAACACTACCCTCAGTTCTTCCTTACTATCCTGAAAGTGCCTCATCAGCTCATACAAGCACTTGGTTGTAGCGTAGAAGTCTGCACAGAGCTCTGTCACATGAGATACAGATGCTGCGTCTCCCTTCAATGTCGATTTACTAGCCATCTGGCATTCATTGATAATCGTCTCTGCACTCTCGCCAAATTTTTGTCGTATGTACCCGTGTTGCTGTAATAAATGTCCCAGCTCATGAAAGTAAATAAAGGTTAATGCGCCAACAAACATGTTGTAAGTGCATTCTTCTTGAGTGAAAAACTCAGTTAAGGGCGGTGCATCATCCAAACCATCAAAAAATGCTTCCCACTCACTTTTGGTAAGATGGTTAAAATAAAAATCGCAGAATGACTCGACATCTCTGTAAAGCTGCCTTACTAGTTCGTAATGTATGCAAATCACGTGGTCTGGTGGACTATCTATATCTGACTTTGACTTCGCGTAAGCGTTAAACTTTGGTACTTCAGACCAAGTCAGCGCAAGAACTCCTTCCAATGGAGCATAAATGTTTGCATTCAGTTCGTCTGTTATGCCTGAAAGAACTTGTGCAGCAATTTCATAAATTTTTATGTCTTCCATGTCTTCCTTTGAATACGTAATTGGTCTCATTACTTAGTGAACGCCATAAACCCAATGGTTGGTGGTATTCGACTTGTCACTCGTTGCAAATCTATTGAACCACTAATTGCAGCTAAATTAACAATGTAGTGCCAGTATAAATTTTGTCGGATTCAAATTTACTTATTTCAGAAAAACCTGTTGAAAGAGAGGTACATCAGAGTTAGCTTGGTATGGGTAAAAATCATGAAATAAGGCATAAAAAGTTCGTCTTACGGGCATAGCACCTTATATTAAAAAGTGATCACTAAATAATCATGGACAGAATCGAACCATTCAACGCACAGAAATTAGAAGCAGCTTGCCGGGTGCTTGCAGATACTGAACGAGGCTTAACTGGTTCAGAGCTAGGGTATTTGATTCAGGATTGCAAAATCCAAGATGTTGCTCCGACAATGACCAAATGGAAAAGACTCTTCAACGCGCTTGCTGAAGCTCAAAACAAACATCAAGTGGGTAATCATCTAGTTATGCTCATTAATCGAGCGCTTGATCCTGTCAGCTATGCTCGCGATAAAGAAAAATTTGAATGGCGCAGATCTGAATTAAATGTTGTTTTATCCTTTTCGGGATTCTACGTCCGAGAGGATGGCAAAGTAGTAAGGACAACTAAAGAAACGACGCTAAGAGGAGCAAGGGAGAGAGCAGGTGCGCTTAGATCAAAGCTTGAAGATCGAGGCGCTCATGCAGAAGTCTTTAATTACTGTCGGGCAGAACTACTTAATGAAAACTACTTTCATGCAGTTCTAGAGGCAATAAAAGGTATCGCGCAGCGAATCAGAGACATGTCCAGCTTAACAACGGATGGTGCAGATCTGGTAAATACCGCGTTTTCGGTAAAGAACCCAGTCCTAAAAATAAATAGCTTAACCACGGATACAGAGTTAAGTGAGCAAAAAGGCTTTAGTAACATGCTTGTCGGGCTATTTGGTTCAGTTAGAAACCCTGTTGCTCATGCGCCTAAAATTTCTTGGCCAATGAGCGAACAAGATGCTTTGGACATTATGTCTACTGTGTCGTTTATACACAGGAAATTAGATAAGGCTACGCAAGTATAAAGTTGCTCGCCATTTAACTAACAATGCCAGCTAGCGAGACTTCTGTGCGTTTTGTCTGCCTCTGCTGGCGGGGCGTTAAGCGGTAAGAAAAAGGAAACCTGATTTGAAGATTTTTTACTCTTGGCAGAGCGATATTGAAAACAAGTTCAATCGGACCTTCATCAAAGACTGTCTTGAACGAGCCATAAAGCTACTCAACCAAGAGTTGGAAATTGAGGATGCATTAAGACTGGATCACGACACGAAAGACGTACAAGGGTCGCCAGACATTGTAAGTACCATCCTTAGTAAAATTGAAAAAAGTGACATATTTATTGGTGACATAACATTCATCACCAAATCAGAAAATGAGAAATACTGCCCGAATCCCAACGTTCTAATTGAACTTGGCTATGCATTAAGCTGCCTTGGTGATGGTCGCGTAATTAATATTATGAATTCTTCGTTCGGCAGCCCAGACAAGAACCTGCCGTTTGATTTGGCGCATAAACGATGGCCCATTGTTTACAACCTCAGTGAAGACAACAACGCTGATAAAGCAACAGTTAGAAAGGAACTTATAGCATCGATCAAATCAGCACTTTATCCATTCATTAGTAAACCCAAAACAACAGCTCCTATCTTTTCAAGTCCTGCGGAAAAAGTGAAGCACCGTGAAACTTTAAGAAAAGAGTTCGAGGCGGAACTGAATGAAATACGCGCAAAAAAGCTAAGGTCGTGTGTCATTATTAGAGACGTGGATCGAGTAGATGGATATCCAAATACAAGTGAAGAGGAAACAGGGATATCGCCGTGGTTTCGCCTTGGCATGTTAGGAACATACACAAAAGGGATAAAGGTTTTACTGCAAATCGGTAATCTTACGCAAACTGACGATGGATTGAGATATACAGATCACAAAGCAGGTGAGAAGGGGGACGTTAAGGCATTCCTAATTGGTGAAATACCTTTCGACTCAATTGTCACTGTTAACTGGGAAGGTGATGAGTATTATTACTTTCCGCATATCTACACTCATTTCAATCATGGAGGACAGCCCTATGAGCGGCTTATCTTTTGCGAGGAGGTAGATATGGGTCACGGTCACACCTATTACAAAGAGATCTCTGAATATGCCGAAATACAAAAAATTAGCGAAGAATCGGGCGTAGAGTTTTTCGCTTAACAAGGCCGTGCAGGGGACGCAGTCGCTGAAACTGGCGGTTATGTGAAAGGTGCAACTGGCAGTCAGCAGCCAGTGACTTTGGTGGTAAATCCGGGTGTCATTTTGCGTCCAATTCGAAGACTAATTCCTAAATCAACTTGGCTAAGGTCCGCCAATATGAAATAAGTAAGCGACCATAAACGGTCATGTTGAACGCTGAGCATGCTATTTATATAGCGATTGATGCAGTTGTCATGAGTTTTCCTCGCTAACTAAAGCGAGCTCGAAGCGATTTTTCATAAGCCTTGTGTATGATTTACTCTCGGGCCAATCCAATGAGAGGTCTTTGAGGTTAGTTGCACATTCAGGCGAAACGAGAAACTCAACTTCATTTGCGAGTAGAGTGCTTACAATATACTCGTAGGGCTCCGTGTCTTCGTGATAATCGATAGCATAAAGTCCCCAGCATTGATTAATAAATGGGTCGATAACTCCGTAGATAAAATCAGTAGTGCTGCATTCAAAGTCATGAGGAATCGCAAAGTGCTGTATTGAGTTTCTGAGCATACCAAATTTTTTAAACAGCTCTAGGTTTGGCAGCTTTATACCTGTTGTAGCCCAAAGTCTTTCAGGCAAATCAGAATACTGAATAGTTTTTGCTTTTTGGACAAGAGCCTTGAAGTCTAAAGCATCACTATCAATTTGTGTGGATCGTGGTATTTGTTCAAAAATTAGCAGTGGATGTTCTTCTGCAATACGTGCCTTGATTAATATCTCGGCGGCATGTGCAGCCTGCAATACGGAAAGCTCTGACCATTTGTCATTTTCAAAACTGTGGAAGTTTGCGTGCCAGTTGGCATGTGCAAGAGCAGCAATCCCTAACTTAAGCATATCCTGCGGAACATTTTTTAATTCTTGTTGCATGCATCAAATTCCCAACATGATTCATAACGTTACCAACAAGGGGCCGTGTAGCTAGTCCCTGATGGTATACCCTTTCTATGCCTTTTATTTTTATACATTTGTAGTGGTTTCAAATAGTAGGTCAAACAACTTTTGCTCGTCTTCTGCAAGGGCTTCAATGTTCTGGGCTGCATAAAAGGCAGCAAGAAAGCCACAGCCTGCGTGAAGCAGGGCCACAAGCATTTCTTCAATTTGACGCTTTGTTCCCTCGACAAACTCTTCTGTTGATTGCTTTTCGTTTAGATAGCCAGTGTAGAAATAGCTGGCACCAAAAAGGGAGCCGTGAATAACTTCGGAGGAAAGATAGTAAATAAGTCCATAGGCTGCGGTGAGCCTTGCCGCTGCTTTATTGCTGTTTAATGTACCTACAATGTGGATCCTGTCCGGTACAGACAAGCTGGTCCAAGACTTATCCTTTGTGAACTCGGGGAATCTTTCTTTTAGTTCCTTTGCTTTGTTATAGCTAGTGGAGATATCTATTTCATAAGGGCCAGCGCCGAATTTTCTGTTGCTTAATCTCCAAGCGCCAAACTGCATGTGCCTTATAGCTCTATCTGCAACTTCTTCTGGTGAGGAAACTATGAATGAGCAGTTAATGAATGATTCGACAACGGAGCGTGCAATTGGATAGCAGTCACGAACTGAGATGCCTTCCTTACCTGCGAATTCCAGTACCGTATTAAGAGATTGACCAGCGGTCATAGCCAACATTGTACTTACCTTTCTCTTTTTTTCAGGAAGAGTGCAAGTGATCTTCATTCCTTCGTGCTCTATTTCGCCATGTGAGGCTAGATACAGAGCTCTAGTCAGCATATTTTGCTGTAAAAGAGTAAGTGATCGAAGCTTTTGGAGGAAGCTTAGGTTATCAAATGTTTCCCTTTCTGAACTCATTTACTGGCTCTCATTTGGGACTGGCTTACCAACAACGATCTGGCCAAAATTAGTCGACCACAACACCGAGAGCATGAAGGGAATGGCTCAAACTGCACCTTCTAGCAACTAATTTCTGCATAGGAGTCCGAATACATAGTTGCACTGCATTTTCGTTCTATTAAATTGAGTTCCGAGCCTCGACACTCTATGTCGCCCTCTGAATCTGCTTTACCCGTAAAATACGCTTCGCATCGTCTCGCTAGCTGCCTAAGTTCGGAACCCCTGCACTCAAGGTCACCGTAATTATCCGAGTACCGATAGACTTCGCACTTACTTTCAAATTCATTCAGTGTAAAACTATAACCCTCAAACTCAATTGTCTGATTTTTAAACTGGTTGATTATTGCTAAATCCAGCAACCTAGCTTCTTCGACTTCAGCCTTAGTCATTGCTACACAGGAATCAGAAACTCTTTTATAGCCAGAACCGCACGTCCAGCCATCTCCAAAAGCATCAATTTGAGCATTCTTGGGAAGAGTAATAGCTTCACAACCTTGGTTGACTTGCCTAAAGCCACGTTTGCATACCCAGCCATCTCCTAAAACATCGATTTGAGCATTCTTGGGAAGGGCAACAGCTTCACAACCTTGGTTGACTTGCCTAAAGCCACGTTTGCATACCCAGCCATCTCCTAACGCATCGATTTGAGCATTCTTGGGCAGAGTAACAGCTTCACAACCTTGGTTGACTTGCCTAAAGCCACGTTTACATACCCAGCCATCTCCTAAAGCATCGATTTGAGCATTCTTGGGCAGAGTAACAGCGTCACAACCTTGGTTGATTTGCCTAAAGCCACGTTTGCATACCCAGCCATCTCCTAAAGCATTAATTTGAGCATTCTTGGGCAGAGTAACAGCTTCACAACCTTGGTTGATTTGCCTAAAGCCACGTTTGCATACCCAGCCATCTCCTAAAGCATTAATTTGAGCATGCTCGGGTAGAATAACGGCTTCACAAGCTTGGTCGACCTGCCTAAATCCTCGTTTACAAGCCCAGCCATTACCGAAAACATTGAGCTGCGCGTTTTCTGGTACTGCTACTTGAGCAAAACCTTTTTCAAAATTGAACAACACAGTTAGAACAATGCAAATTAGAAGAACTACAGGATTCGTCAAGATACATTTGGCGTTCAATGAGGGAGGCATTTAATTTTCCTAAAGAATTCTCTTGTCGACGGTGTGTAGTGGACCATTGATAATGCTCACACACCTTTATAGTCCAAAACAGATATCTTAAAACGTGTGTTGAATAATGCATGCATTTTTCAATATTTTGTAATGCATTGAGCTGAATCTATCGAAATATTTGGGCACTGTAATCAACGAAGTAGGCTTTCATTGAAAAACAGCAATTCGATTATGGCTATTTCCATCGTCAGCAATAGGCTGGTTCCAGACGTCTCAGTAATTCGAGGGGAAAGTTTGTAATGAAGCTCCCAAAGTAACTAAAAATTATGGTTCGGTTTCCTTAGCTTCCTCCTTAAGATTCTCATTAGATCCATTTAAAGAGCTACTTGATTAAAGTAGTGAGCTTTGGACGCTCAGAAAAATTGACAAATATCCCTGTTTAGCTCAATTCAGCCTCCTAAAAATCAGGAGTGAGGATCTCAGATTCTCAAAGGAATTTTCGCAGGGAAACAACGATTTAGTTCGATTTTTTGTCGTCTAACTAATTGAAAAATAACAATTACATGCCAGTGTACATAATGACACTGTCATTGAAACCTACATTCATGCATTTAAGTTTTGTTTAAAAAATAAGCTTGCGATCTTACTGTGTCGCGCCTAGTATTTGCTGTGTGGCGCACAGTGTGCGTGGCACAGTATCAGCAATTGAACAGGATTTTTTATGACCTCATCACAGCTGGACAAAATGCGACTGGAACTGCGCCGTGGTGTGCTGGTGCTGGCCGTTCTGGCCTCCTTGAAGCAGCCACATTATGGCTACTCGCTTAGAAAGCAACTGCAGGACAGAGGCATCGACATAGACGAAGGCACTTTGTATCCACTGGTGCGGCGTTTAGCTGAACAAGGTTTGTTGGACAGTGAATGGCAGCAGGCCGAAGGCCGCGAGCGGCGTTATTACTTGTTGTCAGAGCAAGGCAAAGAGCTGCTGCTGCAACTGACTGACGAATGGCTGCAACTGAATTCAGCTTTGGCTCCTTTGCTCACTGAAAGTAAAAAGCTAAGCCAAAGCCCGGAGCACAATCAAAGCGGGGAGACAGAATAATGGAACTGGTAGAACGTTATGTGGCTGCGGTGAAGCGTGAATTGCCTGAATCAAAACGACAGGAAATAGGCCGTGAACTTCAGGCCAATATTATGGATCAGCTCGATGCTTTGAGAGAGCAGCAAGGTCAGTTGTCGGAGGATGATGTAGCAGCCGCTTTAAAGCAAATGGGACGTCCCAGAACTGTGGCTTACCAGTTTGTACCGCCTAAAGCTTTAGTGGCTGCCGAGGATATGCCTTTGTTAAAACATACCTTGTATATGGTATTGGGAGTGCTGTTTGTCGTGCAGGTGATAGGGGCTACCACGCATTGGCTGGGCAGTAGTGACGGCCATGTAATCCGCTTTTTATTGCAACTGGCTGCTGGTTTTATCGCAGATGCCTGTTTTGCTTTTACTGCCATCGTATTAAGTTTTGCTGCTATCAATGGCACAGGGCACAAGCTCGGTCATTGCCCTGGCAAAGACTGGTCGCCAAAACAGTTACCTAAAGCAGATTTGGGCTGGCAGCATATTGATTTGAGCGACATTTTTACCGATCTGGCGACCTGTATCTTTTTACTTATCGTCATCTGGTATCCGCTGTGGGTGAACCCTGCAGAGTTCGCTGCCCGTAGTGTCACTTTTACGGACGCTGCTTTGCTCATGCTGCAATGGTTTAGCCCTGTGATAGTTTTGTCCGTGCTACTGAGTCTATGGCAGTTGCAGCGACGGATCTGGAATCGCAGCTTGCTGCTTGGCAGCATTGCCGTCAATGCGGCTTTTGCCGTGTTTTTAGTGACACTGGCTCTGAGTGGCCCACTGTTACAGGCCGGTCCTACCGAGCTGAAGAGCTTGTTTACTGTGTTGCAACTGGAGCAGGGCTTGAGGTATGGCTTGCTGATTACCGCCTGTTTTCCGGGCTATGAAGTCGTCAGGGATCTGCTCAGACTCAAGCATCTGAACTGAATTTGAGGCAGAGTCTGATGTGGGGCCGTTGATTTCGCTACGCAACAGCCCCATAACCTTTAAGGGCAATCCGCCTTTGCACACTGAAGGTTTATCATGGCTTTACATCTTCCTGCTGTTGTTACCTTGCTGGCACTTTTATTGTTTGTGTACAGCTTTCTGGCCGTAGGTATGGCGCGTAAGAAATACGCTGTGGCAGCGCCTGCTACGACCGGGCCTGTTGAGTTTGAGGTGGTGTACCGGATCCAAATGAATACACTGGAGCAACTGGTGTTGTTTTTGCCCGCGCTGTGGTTATTCAGTGATTATGTCAGCCCGCTATGGGCCGGTATTGTCGGTTTAGTCTGGTTGGCTGGCCGGGTGTTGTATTCTGTCAGTTACGTCAGGGATCCGAAAAGCCGCGGTCCTGGTTTTGTTATTAGTTTTGTTGCCTCACTGACGCTGATCTTTGGTACCGCCGTGGCTATAGTGCTGCGCATAGCGGCGGGATTGTAGGTCATGAGCAGCACCAGCGTGACCATCGAAGCACAACCTCAAGTTCAGGCTGCGTCCAGAAAAATAGGCCCGATTTTTCGCTTACTGCCTTTTTTAACGCCTTATGCCAGCCGTTGGTTGCTGACCTTTATTGCTTTAACCGTAGCGGCTGTGGCTACTCTGACATTGCCCGTGGCTTTTCGTTATCTGATTGATGCGGGTTTTTCCAGCGAGCAGGCTGGCCACATCGACCGCTACTTTGTGGCTTTGTTTGGGCTGTCTGTGGTGCTGGCTGTGGCCACTGCGCTGCGGTTTTATTATGTGTCCTGGCTGGGCGAGCGGGTGACTGCAGACTTACGCAGCGCTGTGTACGCCCATGTGGTGAAGATGAGCCCGCAGTTTTTTGAGCTGACTAAAACCGGGGAAGTGTTGTCGCGGTTAACCACAGATACCACCTTAATTCAGGCTGTGGTGGGCACCAGCTTGTCGATGGGGTTACGCAACAGCTTCTTGTTACTGGGCGGTTTGGTGATGCTTTTTGTTACCAGTGCCAAATTAGCCGCTTATATTTTGCTGACTTTAGTGTTGGTGATTCTGCCAATTTTTCTGTTTGGCCGCAAAGTGCGTAAGTTATCGCGTGACAGTCAGGATCGGATTGCCGATGCCAGCGCTGTGGCCGGTGAAGTGCTAAACGCTATTCCCACAGTGCAGTCGTATCGGCAGGAACAGCGGGAGACAGCGCGTTTTACTGGATCTGTTGAAACGGCCTTTAGCACGGCGTTATCCCGTATTCGTGCCCGCTCTATGCTGACCTTGGTGGCTATAGTGCTGGTATTTGGTGCTATTTCTTTTGTGCTTTGGCTCGGAGCTCAGGCGGTGTTGGCCAATGAAATGACAGGCGGCGAGTTATCACAGTTTATTTTGTATGCTGTGTTAACAGCGGGGGCTATTGGCGCCATTGCCGAAGTCTGGGGCGATTTACAACGGGCTGCCGGTGCAGCCGAGCGTCTGATGCAACTGTTAGATGTGCAGTCTCCTGTGGTGGAAAGAGCCGATCCTCTGCCTTTGCTGTTGCCCGAACATAATTTGGCGGGTACAGGGATAGAGTTTAACAAGGTGAACTTCAGCTACCCATCACGGCCAGACACCCTGGCGCTAAAGGACTTTTCACTGCAGATTAAACCCGGTGAGCATATAGCTTTAGTGGGGCCTTCAGGCGCAGGTAAAACTACGTTGTTCCAGCTATTGCTACGTTTTTACGATCCACAAAGCGGGCAAGTGAAATTCAACGGCACCGACTTAAAAGATGTACGTTTAACCGATGCCCGCCAGCCGTTTGGCATAGTGCTGCAGGATACGGTGATATTCGCAGGCTCTGTGCTGGATAATATCCGCTATGCCCGGCCTGATGCGTCTGAGCAGGAAGTGCAGGATGCAGCCAAAATGGCCGCAGCACACGCCTTTATTCAGGCTTTACCTCAAGGCTATCACACTTATTTAGGCGAACGCGGTGTGCGTTTGTCAGGTGGGCAGCGCCAGCGTATTTCGATTGCACGCGCCATCTTAAGTAATCCGTCGGTGTTACTGCTGGATGAAGCCACCAGTGCATTGGACGCTGAAAGTGAACGGCAGGTACAACAGGCGCTGGATAATGCGGCGCAAAATCGTACCACTTTGGTAATAGCGCACCGGCTGGCCACCGTCTTAGCCGCCGATCGTATTGTGGTGCTTGAAGCCGGCCGAATAGTGGCTCAGGGCACCCACGCAGAACTGTTGCAAAGCAGTGAACTGTACGCCCGTTTAGCGGCTTTGCAGTTTAGCCACTAAAAGCTGTGCTATTTGCGAATAGTGGTGTCGCAGGCATTTTCACTTGATAATGCGATAATTCGATGCGACTACAGATACAGTTGCCTTTTGGCATTTATATCAGCAAAGCCTATTACTGATTTGTTCATCTGAATGCTCTGCGATATCGGGGGGCGTGCTGTTTTGCATGGGTTCAGCAGCCAGTCAGGCGCAGCAGGCCATGATCAATAGTTGCAAAACAATGTTGTTCTCCTACAATGGCGCGGCAACTGGAGAGTAGTGATGAAATTTTCGGCAGTATTGATGTTGGCGCTAAGTGCCAGTCCTGTCTGGGCCACTGAATGGTGGCAGACCAAGCAGGATCCAAATAACACCCAGGTAATAGCGCTTGGCAAAAAGCCAGTGAGCTCAGCGGCTTCCTGCCCGCAGGATACCGCCCTGCGTTATTACCTGAAAGACGAAAAAATGACTGCGTTGCAAAATACCTGGTATCAACAAGCCAGTCGTGAGCCTCACAGCGCCTTGTACCGCTGGGTCTATGGTCCCACCTGGTCTGAAAAGTTAGAAAAGGCGGTATGGCCTGCAAGCGAGGCCTTAGTGCAACCTGCTGCGTTGGGGGCTGTGCAACAGTTGACGATGGAATTTCCTCAGTCTGAGCAAGACAATTTAGCCTTTGAAGATGTACTGGTTTTTAATCTGAAATTTGTTGGTTTTACCGCTGATCATAAGCCTGATTTACGTATTGAGCTGGACAGAGATTTAAGCCGGGTTGCTGGGGTAGGAGATTTGGATTTGGCGCTAAACCACAGATTGGCTAACAACATCTGCGTGGTGCATAGTTTGAATGAGCTGGCAAAAGACAAAGAAGTAGAATTGAAGATTAAAGGGAAAACCGTGCCTTCGCTGAACATGAGCGCTGAAACTGTCGCCAGCCAGTTGTGTCTGGTGGAAATTCATCAGCAACAGCAAGTGAAAGGTTCACTGACGTTGCCTGTGACACAGTGTTAAGATTGAAGGCTATTTCCAGTATTGCTCCACCGTAATTTGGCCTGGATCACGACGTAAGTTCTTTCTCAGGCCAAGGCGCTCTAATACAGCTCTGGTTTCGTTGATCATCTGTGGATTACCGCACAACAGCACTTGCGACTCTTGATCCAGGCTTTGGCCACACGCCTGTTGCAGGGCGCCAGTTTGAATTAATTCCGGGATCCGCTGCTGTAAAGCATCTGCTTTAGCTTCCCGGGTGACTATGGGCTGATAATGCAGTTGTGCGCCATAACGCTGACGCCATTGGCTGATCAGCGGTTGGTACACCAGTTCGGCGGCATAACGCACACTATGCAGCAGCACAATGGCTGAAAATCTCTGCCAGGGGATGTCAGTTCCGAGCATGGACAAATAAGGGCCAATACCAGTGCCTGTTGCCATCAGCCAAAGATTTTTACCGTCAGGCACTTCATCCAGAATAAAAAATCCGCTGGCGGGCTGACTGATGTCGACGCTATCGCCCGGTTTCAACCGCTGTAGCAAAGGAGTTAGCAGGCCATCCTCGACTGTGCTGATTAAAAACTCTTGCTCTGTATCGCCCGGGCTATTCAGTAGAGAATAAGCGCGCTGCACTTTACCATCTGCTGTATCCAAAGCCAGCCGGACAAACTGACCGGCGATAAAATCAAAAGGCTCTGTTTTTACTCTCAAGCTGAATAAAGTCTCAGTCCAGTGCGTAGTTGTGATCACTGTCCCGCTAAGCCACTGCGCCATCTGTGATGTCCTGTCGGATAGAGTCTGGGGTAAGATTAACAAAACTAGAGTGAGATACAACAGCCCGTCGTTTGGTCATGGCAGAAAAAAGCCCGGAAAACCGGGCTTTGTGAGTTCTAATTGGTTTTGTATTGATTAAACCAGGCCAGAATGTATTCAACTTTAGTGATCATCCGGCTCGGTTTATTGGCAATGCCATGAGGTGCGCCTGGGATCCTGACTAACGCCGTATCTACTTTGCGTAATTTCAGTGCCTGATAAAACTGTTCGGATTCACTGATAGGCGTGCGTCTGTCTTCTTCACCTGTCATCAGCATGGTTGGGGTAGTGACATTGCCTACTAAGGATAAAGGCGAGCGTTTCCAATAATGTTCCACATTCTCCCAGGGTACTCCGGGGAACTGATGGAAGGTTTGATACAAATAACTGTCGCCTGTTAGCACTTTGCTCAACCAGTTGATAATAGGTTTCACCACGGCAGCGGCTTTGTAACGCTGAGTTAAACCTACGGCATAAGCCGTAGCTATGCCACCGGCAGAACCACCTGCGATAAAGAGGTTGTCTTTATCAATAAAACCTAAATCTATCATGGCGTTCACGCCTGAGTCGTGGTCGGCGTAATCCTCAGGTGAGCTGTATTTTCCGTGTAATAACATGGCAAAACGCTCGCCGTAAGATGAACTGCCTCTGTGGTTGTCATAAAACACCACATAACCTTCTGTCGCAAAGCGTTGCATTTCAGCGCTGAAATGTGGGCCATAAGCTAAATGTGGGCCACCATGAATTTCCAGCATCATGGGGTATTTTTTGGTCGGGTCAAAATCTGGTGGTGTGATATACCAGCCTTGAATCGGCTCACCATCAAAGGATGATTTGTAATTAATTTCATGCACTTGCCCCAATTTTTTATGGCCAAGCACATCTTCGTTTAACGTCGTTAAAGTGCGGGTTCTGCCGTTAGTTATCACGGCGACATCAGCCGGACGCTGGGCATTGCCTTGAGTAAAAGCAATGACTTCATTGGCTACACTGTATTCGCCGCTTAAATAAGGCTGAGGTAAACCCACACCAGACAATTGATCCGTCAATTGCTCCAGCTTGCCGGATAAAGAGACAGACGCAAGAGTGCGCTTACCTTTATCATCAAATTGAATCACCAGACTGCTGTTATCCAGCCACTGTGGGTTTTCCACGTCTCTATCCAGCTCTTTAGTCAGATCTTTAATTTCGCCTGAGCGCCAGTCCATCAGTTTGAGTTTGCCATTGGTGTAAGGCACTTTTTCATTATTGCCCCAGACAAAAGCCAGGTATTTGCCATCCGGGGAAAACACAGCAGAGGTCTCCTGACCTGCCATGCGGGTCAGTTGTTTTAACTGACTGTTAGCTAAAGTGAACTGGTATAAGTCGCTGTCACGTGGTTGATATTCCCAGTCTTTGCTCAGATTTGCTGAGAAAATCAAGGATTGACTATCAGGTGTCCAGCTTAAGTCTGAACCGTAGTTAAAATCACCGTCCGTCAGCTTACGTTCTTTTCCGCCTGTTGCAGGCAGAACGAATACATGACGAAACTCGGACTTCAAGAAGCCCTGACCGTCAGCCTGATACTGAGCCCGTTCAATCAGAACTGCTGGTTCAGACCATTTAGCGCCTTCAGGTTTTTTGGGCAGTTGAACAGCCTTGGCTAATGGTGTGGCCTGAGCCGGCACATTCATGGTAAATGCAAGGTGAGCACCATCTGGCGACCAGGTTAAGTTGCCTGGGCTTTTGCCGAGCTGACTGACTAAAGCGGTTTTGTTTTCTTTGATGTAATGCACATGAATTTGACGTGAGCCTGAACGATCAGAGATAAAAGCAATGCGTTGACCGTCTTCAGACCAGCGTGGAGAGCCGTAGTTGAACTGGTCTGCAAACAGAGGGCTGTGCTGGCCTGTTTTAACGTCCAGCAACCATAAACTACTGTGCGTGCCGTCCGTCATAATGTCGTTGCTGTTGCGCACGTAGACGATCTGTTTACCATCCGGTGACACTTGGGGATCGTTGGCATATTCCAGTGCAAAAATATCTTCGGATTCAAAATACTGACTAGCGGCTGTTGATGCGAAAACAGGTACAGCACATAACAAGGTGGCGCTTGCGACACAGCCATAAACAAAAGGCCGGAAAACCTGGGGTTTTTTCATGGTGAAACCTCTTCTGATGAACGGGTTACTAAGCTAACCTGCATTGCTCTGCTGCACAATTTGTCAGCGACCAAAGCCTGAATTTAAGCGGTCAGTTTGGGCCGTCATCCCGCTGTAAGCCAGAATCCACGGCCTTAGTGGCTGGCTTTTAGCCTCTGTTTTGTTTACACTGGCGTCACCTGTTCTTTTGTTTGTAGTGCCTTATGTCGTTAAAAAAACTGAGTGTTTTCGTCTGCCTTTTTGTTGGTTTAACCGCCTGTACTCAACCCGATCCTATCCAGCGTATTTCAGGCCCGGCTCAGGGCTCCACTTTTACGGTCAGCTTCTGGAGTGAACAAGAGCTGGATAAAAACAGTTTGGAAACTCAGTTAAAAGATGAACTGGACCGTATTGATCTGTTGATGTCGAATTACAGACCGGATTCTGTGATTGAAACTTTTAATGCTCAGCAAACTCAGGAGCCGGTCGAAGTCGGTGAAGAGCTGGTGCAACTGGTCGACATTGCCAGACAAGTCTCTGCACACAGTGAAGGCTGTTACGACTTAACGGTAAAGCCTTATTTTGAACTCTGGGGTTTTCGGGGAGATAAGCTCACCAAACCCAGCATCGAGCAAATTCAGACCTTAAAACAAACTATTGGTTTGGATAAAATCAGCAGCAAAGAGAACAGTTTGACCAAGCTCAATCCTGCATTACGGATTGATGTATCTTCTATTGCTCAGGGCTATACAGTGGGTCAACTGGCGAAGATCCTTGATAAAGCTGGCATTGAAAATTATCTGGTTGAAGTCGGAGGCGAGCTGGTCAGTAAAGGCAAAAAACCAGAAGCCAAAGCCTGGCGTGTTGCGATAGAAAAACCTCTGCCTGATTCTCAGAAACTGCAAAAAATCATCAGTGTGCAACAAAACGAACCGCTGTCTATTATGACTTCAGGTACCTACCGGCATTTTTACGATCAGGACGGTGTGCGTTACAGCCATGTGCTGGATGCCCGTACCGGTAGTCCGGTTACCCACAACACAGTGTCAACCACTATTCTCATTCCTGATCCAACCTGGGGAGATGCCTGGTCTACCGCTTTCTTGTGTATGGGCAGTGAACAGGGCCTGAAAGTAGCGGATAAGCTGAAGTTGTCTGTGTTATTTATCGATCAGCAAGGTGATGATTTTATTGAAAAACCAAGCCAGGCTTTAACAGAGGCGCTTGCTTCAGGTACAGCGTTCAGTTTTCAGGAGTAACAGGTGATGGCGCAAGGATGGGATAAACAGAGCCTGCTGCTTTGGTTAAGGCAAAGTGTCGACTTTTTCACTTTGTATCTGAAGCGTTGTCAGCATGATCAAATTAATGTGATAGGCGGATACCTCGCCTATATCTCGTTACTGTCTTTGGTGCCTTTTATTGCTGTGATGTTTTCTGTGATGGGCGCATTTCCAATGTTCAGCGAATGGCGTGAGCAGTTAGAAGCATTTTTGTATGCCAACGTAGTGCCGTCCAGAGGCGATGAATTGCGGCTTTATATCGCTGGTTTTGTTGAAAATATTGGGAAGATGACGGCTGTAGGTATAGCAGCTTTGGTGGTGGTAGCCTTGATGTTGATCCACAATATCGACAAAACCATCAATAGAATATTCCGCATTCAAAAGCGTCCCAGACTGATTATCTCTTTCTCCATCTACTGGATGGTGCTGACTTTTGGGCCTATTTTGCTCGGAGCGTCCATCGCTATCAGTTCTTATCTGTTATCTTTATCCAGTTTAGCGGAAGGTTATACCCCAGGACTCAGCTCTGTTTTGCTGGCGCTGACACCTTATTTGTTTTCTATTCTGGCTTTTTTTCTGTTGTATCTGGTGGTGCCCAACGGCAAAGTTCGCTATCGCCATGCCCTGATTGGAGCCACTGTGGCCAGTTTGTTGTTTGAGTTTCTCAAAGAAGGTTTTGCCCTTTACATCACGCAGTTTCCGTCCTATCAGGCCATTTATGGGGCTCTGGCTTTGGTACCTATTTTGTTTTTATGGATCTATCTGGTGTGGCTGGTAGTGCTCCTGGGAGCCGAATTAACAGCGTTGTTGCACGAGCTATCGCTTGGTACGGCAGCCAAAGAAGAAAAAATAGCTGAGCAGGATGTCACGGCATGAGTATAGGTTCAGCGATTGAAGCTTTTGCCAGCCAGTGGCTGGAAACCTCTGATGGTCAGCAGATTTATCTCGAACAAAGCGGTAATCCCAGTGGCATTCCGGTGATTTATTGCCATGGTGGGCCAGGTGGTGGTAGTTCGCCCTTTCATCGGCAGCTATTTGATGCAGCTTTGTACCATATTATTATTTTTGATCAGCGTGGTTGTGGTTTATCCAGCCCGGCTTTGCAATTGGAGAATAACAGCACCCAACACCTGATTGCCGATATGGAGATGATCCGACAACATCTTCAGATCGAAAACTGGGTGGTTGCCGGCGGATCCTGGGGCAGCACTCTGGCGTTGGCTTATGGTCAGGCTTATCCGCAGCATTGTCTGGGCTTTATTTTGCGGGGTATTTTCCTTGGTCGTGAGCAGGATATTGATTGGCTCTACCGTGCAGGTTTTGGCGCCAGTCAGGTATTTCCCGATTATTATCAGGACTTTCTTCAACCTATTGCTCACCTGCCAGATATGGATGTACTGCAGGCCTACCAGTTGCAATTGCATCACCAGAACCAGGCCGTGCGCCTGAACGCTGCATTAGCCTGGAGTATCTGGGAATCCCGTATCGCTACTTTATTACCCAATGAATTTGCTCAAAGTGGCGAAATGGATGCTCAATCTGCTTTAGCTCTGGCCTTGATTGAGCATCATTATTTTATCCATCACTGCTTTTTTGAACCGAATCAACTGCTGAATAATCTGCACAAAATCAGTCATTTACCTTGTTATATCGTGCACGGCCGTTATGACATGATTTGCAAAGCCGAAAATGCTTTTAGTCTGGCGTCGCTTTGGCCTGAGGCTCAATTGAACTGGGTGGTTAACGCAGGTCATTCGGCCTCCGAAGCTGGTATCGCTACCGCTTTGTATCAGGCCAGCAGGGAGATGGCGGATAAGTTGCATAGTCAAAAGAGAACCGCAGTATGAAAGCGTTAATCCAGCGGGTCAGTTCCGCCAGTGTGACCGTAGCTCAGCAGCCTGTTGCCGCTATCAATACAGGTTTGCTGGTGCTGTTGGGGGTCGAAAAAGATGATACAGAGCAGCAACTGAAAAAGCTGGCGGACAAAGTACTGAAATACAGGGTATTTTCAGATGAAAACGGCAAAATGAATCTGAATGTGCAGCAAGCGGGTGGTGCGTTGTTAGTGGTATCGCAATTTACCTTAGCGGCAGATACCAATTCGGGGTTAAGACCCAGTTTTTCGACTGCAGCTCATCCTGAACACGCACTTAGGCTTTATCAGCAGTTTGTGGAGTATTGCAAAAGCCTGGGTGTGGAGGTGGCGACAGGTCAGTTTGGTGCCGATATGCAGGTTGCGTTAGTCAATAACGGTCCTGTCACTTTTCTGTTAGAGGTTGCACCTCATACAGCAGGTTGAAATAACCCTGGATTGGAATAGATTGATAAGGGCGCTCGCCGAGTACAGCTTCCAGTTCCGCCTGATATTCAGGCTGAGATAAATTGATCCAGAGGGTACCTTTTTGCTGCAGTAGGAGTTGCATTGCCTGCTGCCAGCCTTTAAACAGCGGATAAATATCCCAAAACACAAAAGGCCATTGCTGCTGATTCGACAGCAGAAAATCTTCGGCGGCTAAAGCCTGTAACTGTTCTTTCCCCTTCAGGCAAAAAAACAGTTGATAAGCCTCTATCACATCTGAACTGAGTTCTATGGTGAGCAGATGGCTATTCGGCAGCACAGTGGTGATAAAACGGTTGATATCGCCACCGCCCAACCCTAGCTGGAGTACAGCTTGAGGTTTACGCTGTTGTAATGAATGCAAAACAGGGTTCAAATGCGCAGAAAATGTTGCCGCAGGTGCCAGTTGATTCATTTTGCTCTGCATGATGCCGTCCAGATACAGGCATAAAAACGGACCTTCTTCTATCAGTTCTAACCGGGGTGGACCGGACTTAAACCAGACTAACTGTTGTATAAGCTCAGCTTTTTGCTCCACAATACCCTCAAATCAACAGACGACAGGACACAGATGTGAACTGGCAGCTTAGCGCCCCACAGACCGAAGCTCAATGGTTAGCTTATTATCAATTACGCTGGCAAATACTGCGAGCCCCCTGGGATCAACCCAAAGGTTCTGAGCAGGATGAGTTGGAAGCGGAGTCTTTCCATCGTATGGTCTCACTGAAGCTGGTGAGGTTGTGGCTGTAGGACGTTTGCATAAGGTAGACGAACAGACAGCTCAGGTGCGTTACATGGCCGTATCCGATCAATGGCAGGGCCATGGTTTAGGTGCTTTGGTACTACAACAGTTGGAGCAAGTGGCCCTTGAACTCGGCGTGCAACGTATCATTTTAAATGCTCGCGATACTGCGGCAGGTTTTTACCAGAAAGCAGGGTATAGCTATCTCGAACCTGCTAATGCATTGTTTGGTATTGCTCATCATCGTTATGGTAAAACCCTGACTTTTGCAGCCCATGTTGACGTGCTGAAGCAATGGTCCGCACAGCTACAGCAAACCTTCTGGCAAACTATCCCACTCTCGGCCTATATGCAATTAAAAGTACAAAAGCTGGGCAGGCAACAACTGGTTTGTGCCGCGCCTTTAGCGCCGAATATCAATCTGCATCAGACTATGTTTGCCGGCAGTATTTATACCTTAGGTACCTTAACAGGCTGGGGTATGGTTTGGTCGCTGTTAAAAGATCAGCAACTGGACGGGGATATAGTGCTGGCTGATGCTCATATCCGTTATTTAAAACCCGTGACAGGGCAAGCGGAGGGGCGCTGCTGGCGTCATCAACATCAGCCTGATTTTTCTGCACTGACACAACAGCGCAAAGCCAGGCTGGACATCAAGGTCGATATTTTCTGTGATGATACTCAAGTGGCTGTATTTGAAGGCCGTTTTGCTGTATTGCCCACCAAGCGTCAGCATTAAATCCGCGAGTCTCAGCTTTAACCAAAGTAGTTGAAGTTGCTGCGAGGCGGCAAGATATCGAGAGCCCGGGAGCATAGTTGTCTATGTGACCGGGTCGGGAAAACGCAGCCAACAAAGCAGCAGCTTTAAATACGCAGGTTAAACAGATATAAAGCAAATATCAGGGTTATTTCAGGTAAAACTCTCCGCCAGATTTGATACTGCCACTATCAAATCTGTCAGGAGATCCTGTGATGAATAACAAATGGTTGATCAGCTCATGTGTTGCGACAGCCGCAGGAATAGTTGCGGGAGCAACCTACCTGTTATTTTCTGAGTATTCAGTTTTATCCGGCAGCCAAAGTTGGGTATTAAGTTCTGCCTGGTCCAGCGCAATGTTATGGCTTTTCGTGACGATGTTTTTGCTGGCACTGCTATTTAATATTCTGGCCTTTTTGGAACTGGAGCGTCAGGAAGAAGTGCTGAATCCTCTGTGGTGGCCACAAGGTAGCAAGCTGGGTCGACAACAGCAGCAATTTAAAGAAAACACCCAGCATTTATTACAGTTTTTTGGCCGTGAAATGGAATCAGTGGAAGACTGCGATTCTCATTTTTTAGTACGCCGTCAGCAACAGGCTTTGCTGCTTTATATTCAACCTGACTTAGAGCAAGCCTTAACAGTGGCTCAGGTTCGTTCTGTATTTCAGCAAATGTTATCGCTTAATTGCCAACGCGGCTTAATTGTGTGCTACCAAAAAATTAACAGTCAGGTGCGTTTGTTTGCTGCTGAAGCGGGTATCGAACTTTTTGACCAACAGCGACTGAAAAAGTACGTTCATGCTGAAAATTTCAGCCAATTAGCGCTGATATAAGGCTGATGTAAAGCTATATAAAGCTTTCGTCATGTTTTTATCGCCAAATTTGTCATGATGATCAAGCGTTTACGAATGTTAGACATGGAACGAACAAAGATAACGGATTACACACTTCCTGCCTGGCCAGACACTGTCTGGCCATTTTTTTAAGCTTCACACGTCCCAGACGTCCTGTCTTATGTTGCTATTGCACTGAGGCTGAATACCGATGCTGTAAACAGCGAGCCCGCTTGTCAGGTTTACGCAGATACCGAATCTTTTGTTCTGCATTCTCCTGATTTTGTAACCCAAGACATGGCTAAGCTGCCGCAGCCGAGCGTGAGTCGGACAAGACGCTGCAAGATAGGGGAGGCGACTAGTTGTGTGATAAAAAAGCCAGAGCGAGTACTCTGGCTAGTTCTGATTCAGAAGTTAGTGTAATTTGAAACTTCGTACTGCGTTTTCCAGTGTGCCTGCGGCTGTCGCAACCTGAGCGCTTTGCTCCAGAGTGGAGGTCGCGCGTTCTGTGCTTTGCTCTGCCAGTTCAACCATACTGTGCATACTCTGTTCTATGGCAGTACCAAGTTGTAATTGGTTGGATGTGGTGGTGGCTATGTGATCGCTGATTTGATGCATGGCTTCAATAGCGTGATTTATTTCTGCCAGAGCTGTCATCAACTGACCGTTTTGGGCCACGCAGTTATTTGCATCTAGTTGTCCCTTTTCGATCGACTTCACAGCTTGCATACTTTGTTGTTGCAGGCTGCCGATCATACCGCGGATTTCATCTGTGGCTTGTTGACTGCGCACCGCCAAAGAACGTACTTCGTCTGCCACAACGGCAAAGCCGCGACCTTGTTCGCCGGCTCTGGCGGCCTCTATCGCAGCGTTTAACGCCAGCAGGTTGGTTTGTTCGGCGATACCACGAATAGTGGTCAGAATACCTCCTATATTGTTTGATTCGGTATTCACGGCCTGCATGGTCTGGCTGGTATCGTTGAGCTGTTGCGCCAAAGCCTGGATCAGGCTGTTATTGGCGGCTGAGACCTGATCTATTTGTTGGCTTTGAACTAAAGCTTGTTGCATTTGTTGTTGTGCCAAATCGGCTTGTTCAGCGATCTGATGGGTATTGGTTGCCAACTGATGGGTAATGCCGTTGACCTCCGCCACCTGATGATGCTGGGTGTTTAAAGCCTGATGAATAGCGCTGACTTCCTGACTGGATAAACGGGCACTTTGGTTCAACTCCAGCACGCCCTGCTGGATTTGCTCAATCAGTTGTCGCAGCGCTTTGATCAGCATATTAACATTGGCGGACAGCTCACCAAATTCGTCGTCGGAATTGTTGGTCAGCTCACGGCTTAAATCACCTTTGGCAATTTGGGCCAGCACTCTGTTGATACCGGAGAGCGGTGTAATCATAGCTTTTATCGTCAGATAGGCTGCCGCTACAGCCAGGCCTACCAACACAATTAGCATAATGACAGCTCTTATCGTGCCAGAGTTTAAGGCGGAAGATAAATCCTGCTGCAAAAGGTTAAATTGACTGTCGGCCTGACTAATCATTTGGTCCAAAGCTGCGATAGCCTGGGTCACTTGTTGTTCAGACAAATCCAGTTGCTGGCGTGCTGCTTGTAACTGGCTGACCTGAAGCAACTTAATACTGACCAGATTATTTTCACTTTCAATCCGGCTTTTCGCCTGGTTTAACTGGGTCAGGAAATCTTGCCACAAATCGTCCGCAGCCACTTGTTTCACTATGTTGGCAATGTAATCCAGGTTGCCTTGCATATCACTGAACGCAAATTCCAGGTTCTCCTGGCTGCTGGCAAGTTGTGCCGGGTCTGTCATAGCGGCAATTTCGCGTACCGTTTTCAGTAAACCTAATAACTGACCATCGACCCGGCCTGCCGCGCCCTCCAGCAAGGCCATTTGCGCAGCTTTACCCGGAGCGTCCAGAAACGAGATATCTACCAGTGTGGCCCCTGCGGTGTCGATCAGATTTTCTAACTCTTTCAGCTCTGCTGCGGCCTGCTCACCCATAGCTATCGCCTCTAAACGGGATTTGAACAGTTGTTCTACGGCCTGCTGATAGGCTTGCGAGGTTTGTTGAGCTTCAGTCAGAGGTTTTTGCAAGCCGGGTTCTGCCGCGACCAAAGGGGTAAGACTGGTCATGCGGCTACGGTAAATCTCCGAGGTTTGCATAAATTCGTTTTGGTAGGCGCTAATTTTGGCGGCATCTTCGGCTGTGTAACCCAAAGCAGATAGTTTGGCGAGTTTGAGCAACTGAATTTGCGCCATATTGCTTTGTTGCTGCACAGGCACAGCAGTTTCATTCATTTGGCTGCTGGTGCTGTTGACCACAGCAAAACTCCAGAGTGACGATAAACTGGCGACTAATAACAGCAAGGCAATAAAGCCAAAGCCCAGGTAGATTTTATGCGCAACACGAAGTTTCATAGACAAATTCCAACAGCTGTTATGGTTTTAGTATTGGTTAGAATGCGATAGATAGAAAATCGACAGCTGAAACTAACAAAGTTTTTTTAACTGGTCTAGCCAGATTGGTGCAAATTTAGTCTTTTCTGATAAGAAAAGAGCACCATGTTGGTGCTCTTTGTAAAAAATGTAATCTAATTAATGCTTTAGAAGCTACTTAACAAGTTGGCCGGTAGTAAAGAATTTAAACTGCCACGACGAAGCAATTCAGCCGCTTTTTCGATATCAGGGGCAAAGTAACGATCGACAGCATAAAAGCTGACTTCGGCACGCAATAAAGCCTTGGCCTTTTCGACCGCCGGTGAGCCTTTAAGTGGTGCACGGAAGTCGATGCCCTGAGCTGCGGCCAGATACTCAACGGCCAATACGCCTAAGGTATTTTCTGCCATATCAGTTAAACGACGGGCGGCAAAAGTTGCCATCGACACATGGTCTTCCTGATTAGCAGAAGTTGGTAAGCTGTCGACAGAAGCCGGATGCGCCAGAGATTTGTTTTCTGAAGCCAAGGCTGCTGCTGTCACCTGAGCAATCATAAAGCCGCTGTTTACACCGCCGTTATTGACTAAAAAAGCCGGTAATTTGCTTAAATGTGAGTCAATTAAAAGCGCCATACGACGCTCAGAAATAGCACCAATCTCGGCAATAGCCAAAGCCAGATTATCTGCTGCCATAGCCACAGGTTCGGCGTGGAAGTTACCGCCAGAGATAATGTCATTTTCAGCCGCGAACACCAGCGGGTTGTCGGTGACACCGTTGGCTTCGACTAACAACACTGAAGCGGCAAAACGGATTTGCGCTAAACAAGCGCCCATCACCTGGGGCTGACAACGCAAGCTGTAAGGGTCTTGTACTTTTTCACAGTTTTTGTGGGAGTCTGCAATTTCTGAGCTTTCCCCTAATAAATGACGGTAAATCAGAGCGGCATCGATTTGACCCTGCTGACCACGTACTGCATGAATGCGGGCATCAAAAGGTGAACGGCTGCCCATAGCGGCTTCGACGCTCATGGCGCCAATCACAGCACCTGCTGCATACAGATCTTCAGCGCGGAATAAACCTTCCAACGCAAAAGCTGTAGAGGCCTGAGTACCGTTTAATAACGCTAAGCCTTCTTTCGCGGCCAGAGTAATAGGCTCTAAACCCGCAATAGCCAGGCCTTCTTTGGCAGAGTATATCTGGCCAGCAATACAAACTTCGCCTTCACCAATTAATGGCAGCACCATATGGGATAAAGGCGCTAAGTCGCCTGATGCACCGACCGAGCCTTTTTTCGGAATACAAGGATACACACCGGCGTTAACCAACTGAATTAAGGCGTTGATCACCAGCGGGCGTACTCCTGAATAACCACGGGCTAAGGAGTTAATTTTCAGTACCATCATTAATCGTACTGTGCTGTCGTCCATCAGATCGCCAAAACCAGCAGCGTGTGACAGCACTATAGAGCGCTGCAGTGTTTCCAGTTTGTCTTGTTCAATCTTGGTATTAGCCAATAAACCGAAACCGGTATTGATGCCGTATACAGTGCGGTTTTCCGCGACAATTTTTGCTACTGTAGCAGCGGATGCTTCAATAGCAGGCAAAGCGGCCGGGTCTAAAGTGATGGTTACGGCATGTTGGTGCACCTGACGTAGCTGCGCCAGAGTCAGTTCACCCGGAGTGATGGTTAAAGCGTAAGTCATGTTCTTGTCCTTCAAATTAGTTCTGGTTGATCATCGGCAGATCAAGACCTTGTTCACGGGCACAGTTTTTTGCTATGTCATAACCTGCGTCGGCATGGCGCATCACACCAGTACCCGGGTCATTCCACAGCACCCGGCCTAACCGCTGTGCTGCCGCCTCTGTGCCGTCCGCTAAAATCACCACACCTGAATGTTGGCTGTAGCCCATGCCTACGCCACCGCCATGGTGCAACGACACCCAGGTTGCGCCGCCAGCCGTGTTGAGCAGAGCATTTAATAATGGCCAGTCAGACACTGCGTCTGAGCCATCCATCATGGCTTCGGTTTCACGGTTTGGACTGGCGACAGAACCTGAATCTAAATGGTCACGACCAATGATGATCGGTGCTTTTAGCTCGCCGTTTTTCACCATCTCGTTAAATGCCAATGCAATACGGGCGCGGTCTTTCAAACCAATCCAACAAATACGGGCTGGTAAGCCCTGGAACTTAATACGCTCCCGAGCCATATCCAGCCAGCGGTGTAAATGCGGATTATCGGGGATCAACTCTTTAACTTTG
Organism: Rheinheimera mesophila; assembly: GCF_000986865.1. GTDB lineage: Bacteria > Pseudomonadota > Gammaproteobacteria > Enterobacterales > Alteromonadaceae > Pararheinheimera > Pararheinheimera mesophila. Next base: position 19,768 of record NZ_LAVS01000089.1, on the reverse strand, counting down.
GCGTCTGTTTTGTAGATATCTTCCGGATCGCCAGACAGCGCCACCCAGCGGAATGGGCCTATGCCTTCACAAAACAGAGGACGGATATAAGCAGGCACAAAACCCGGATAATCAAAAGCGTTTGCCACACCCATATCGAGTGCCATCTGGCGGATATTATTGCCGTAATCCACGGCGATAGCGCCTTTACTTTGCATATCCAAAGTCGCTTTCACCTGAATCGCCATCGCAGCTTTCGCGGCTTGCACTACTGCAGTTTCATCTTCAAGACGACGCGCTTTAGCCTGTTCCAGAGTCCAGCCTTGGGGCAGGTAACCATTGAGTGGATCGTGCGCTGAGGTCTGGTCGGTGACGACATCAGGAATAATGTCGCGGGCAACTAATTCCGCGAAGATATCTGCTGCATTACCCAACAAACCGATAGAGGTGGGTTTACCTGCTGCTTTGGCCGCCTCTAATTGGGCCAAGGCTTCATCCAGGTTGTAGGCTTTTTGGTCGACATACCCAGTGCGCAGACGGAAATCGATACGGGACTCGTCCACTTCACAGGCAATCATATGAAAACCTGCCATAGTGGCGGCCAATGGCTGAGCGCCACCCATGCCACCTAAACCGCCGGTTAAAATCCATTTGCCTGAAGGTTCACCGGCAAAATGTTGTTTGGCAATGGCGACAAATGTCTCGTAAGTACCCTGAACTATGCCCTGAGTCCCAATGTAAATCCACGAACCCGCTGTCATCTGGCCATACATCATCAGGCCTTGTTTATCCAGCTCGTTAAAGTGCTCCCAGTTGGCCCAGTTCGGTACCAGGTTGGAGTTGGCCAGCAAGACGCGAGGTGCATCCGGGTGAGTCGGGAATACACCAACAGGCTTACCGCTTTGGATCAATAAAGTCTGGTCGTCGTTTAATCTGTCCAGCACTTCGATAATTTTGTCGTAACAAGCCCAATCACGGGCGGCACGGCCTATGCCGCCGTACACCACTAAAGAGGTTGGGTGCTCGGCCACTTCAGGGTCGAGGTTATTCATCAACATACGTTTGGCGGCTTCGGTCTGCCAGCTTTTGGCGGTAATTTCGCTGCCGCGGGCGGCGCGGATCACCCGGCTTGGGTCTAAACGTGGATTGCTCATAGGGTTATCTCTTTAAGTCTTAGGGTGGATAGTCAGGTGCCCGCCTAAACGATAGCGGCTGCCTGCAGAGGTCAGATAGGCAAAACTGACAGCGCCACCCCGGCTAAAGGTGCGGCGTGTCAGGCGTAAACAAGGTTCTGAAGCTGGTATTTTTAGATGCTGGCGGGTTAGTTCATCCGGCAATACGGCTTCGACTATATGCTCGGCATCGGTTAAAGGCGCCACCGCACTTAAGTATTCATGTGGGGTTTGCAGCACAAAATCCTGTGCCAAATAATCCGGCACTTGCTCCGGATTGACATAACGGGCTTCCAGTTGCAGCGGTTGCTGGTTCTCGTAATGCACAATTAAGGAGAAAAACACCGGCGCATTGCGGCTTAACCCCAAAGCAGTAGCAACCACGCCAGGGCAGGGCAGGCTGGTCAGTTGCACTAATTCTGCTTTATGAAAATGACCACGACGCTGAATTTCATCGGCGATATTGCGAATTTCCAGCAAAGAGGATTGCGACTTGGGTGACGCGACAAAACTGCCAACCCCCTGAGTGCGATACAAAACGCCTTGTTCAGTCAGTTCCTGCAAGGCACGACGTGCGGTCATGCGGCTGACGCCAAACTGAGTCGCCAGCTCGTTTTCTGATGGAATACGGCTATGTTCAGGCCAGGCCGCAGTTTCAACCTGACTCAAAATATAATCTTTGATGGTGGCAAACTTCTTTTGCCCGGCACTGTTGTCCATGGTTGTTTTACTACCTGAAGAGGAATGCAGAGAAAAATAGCTGAATTTGGTTGTATATACAAGTTGATCGGGTAGAATTAATTTCAGACCGATGAAAACAAAGCACAAGCCGTGCAGGGGAGTAAAATGCAAGTCTTTGATGCAATTTGGATTAATGTCAATTTAGCCACTATGACCGATAATGGTCAGCCTTATGGTGCCGTTACCAATGCTGCTTTAGCCATTAAAGACGGCCGTATTGCCTGGTTGGGTCCTAAAGCCGAATTGCCAGAAACCGATTTGTTATCAACCCCTTTATATGACGGCAAAGGCCAGTGGCTGCTGCCGGGTTTTATCGATTGTCATACCCATTTAGTCTATGCTGGCAGCCGCGCCAATGAATTCGAAATGCGCTTAAATGGCGCGACTTATCAGCAAATTGCTGAAGCGGGCGGCGGCATTAAATCCACAGTGGCTGCAACCCGTGCAGCTAGTCATGAAGAGTTATTTGTACTGAGTAAACAGCGTTTAAATGCCTTGTTGAGTCAGGGCGTGACTACGGTGGAAATCAAATCTGGTTATGGTTTGGATGTAGAGACAGAGCAAAAAATCCTCGAAGTCGCAGCAGAGCTTGATCGCACTCATCCAGTTGATATTCAGAAGACCTTTTTAGGTGCTCATGCCTTACCAGTGGAGTATGCCGGTCGGCCAGATGAGTATATGCAACTGGTGGTGAACGAGATGTTGCCGCAATTGCATCAACTCGGGCTGGTTGATGCGGTGGACGTATTTTGTGAAGGCATAGGTTTTTCGGTTGCGCAAAGCCGCTTGTTGTTTGAAAAAGCCAAAGCTTTGGCTTTGCCAGTCAAAGCCCATGCTGAGCAGTTATCGCATTTGGGCGGCGCCAGTTTAGTAGCTGAATTCAGTGGCTTATCTGCCGATCATATTGAATATTTGCAGGAAGAAGACGTGTTGGCGATGAAAACGGCCGGTACAGTGGCTGTGGTATTGCCTGGTGCCTTTTATTTTTTACGTGAAACCAAGCTGCCACCTGTTGAGCTCTTACGCCAGCATCAGGTGCCTATGGCTATCTCTACTGATTTAAACCCTGGAACTTCACCTTTCTGTCATTTGCCTCTGATGCTGAATATGGCCTGTACTTTATTCCGTTTTACGCCAGAAGAGGCTCTGGCTGGCGTGACCCGACATGCAGCCACCGCTTTAGGTATGACCGACAGAGGGACTCTGACTGTGGGACATAAGGCAGATTTTGGCCTGTACCAAATCAGCCAGCCTGCAGAGCTATGTTATCAGTTAGGTGTCAACAGCTTAACTCAGTTGGTCAAAGGTGGGCGCGAAGTCAATCTGCGTGGCCTGGGCTAACTTTACAAGGCAGAAAAACAGAGTAATCTTAAGATCTTATCTGATCTTTTGAGTGTTGGCTGTGTTGTCATCTCCCCGGTCTTGGTTATCTGTCGTAGTGTTGACCAGCTCTGCTCCTGCTTGGGCTCAGAGTGTGGCCAGCCAGCCTTTGTTTTATTGGGTTGTTTTATTAACTCTGCTGGTGCTGCTTCTTGCACTCTGGATTGTGTTATTAAAAAAACAACTGAAAGCACAGAAAGCACAAAGAGTTGGTGAAAAAGCCGCGACTGCCAACGATTTAGCGTTTTTATCCTTGCATGATGACACCAGTGGCTTACCAAACAAGCTGCAGTTACAGCAACAGTTTGAGCTTTGGTGTCGTAGTCACCCTAACCACAAAGCGTCCTTGTTACTGTTGAAAATTGAGAACTTTGAACAGGTGAATCAGGCTTTGGGTCACCAGAATGCCAATCTGGTGTTGGTACAGATAGCCCAACGTATTAATACCGCTGTGCAGTCGGATCAGGAATTGCTGGTACTGGAGCAACAAGACCAACAATACAGCAAAGTAGCGCATATAGGTGGGGTCGATTTTGTGCTTTGGGTGGATGCCAGTGTGCGTCAGCACGCTGCAGAGCAAATTGCCCGCCGACTGGAACATGCTGTGCCTGAAGCCTTACTGATCCATGGTTGTGCAGTGGAGTATCAGTTGAAAAGTGGTATAGCGCACTATCCGCAACATGGTGAATTGTTATCTGATTTGATTGAAAGAGCTCATCTGGCGATACAAAACCGGCATTGGGCGCACAGCAACTCGACGGTTTTTCATCCGGAGCTGATCAGCTACAACAACGATAAATTAGGGTTAATGGCTGAACTGCGCCATGCCATAAGCCAGCAGCAGTTAAAACTGCATATTCAGCCACAAATTGCGTTGAGCTCCCGTCAGGTGATCGCTGGTGAAGTGTTGGTGCGCTGGCATCATCCACGTCGCGGTTTATTGGGGCCTACAGAGTTTTTAGAACTGGCGGAGCAAATGGGAGTCATTTATCCGCTGACACAATGGGTGCTGGAAAAAGCAGTCATGATGCTGGCTGAATTGGCACAACAACAAATCCATTGCAAAATTGCAGTGAATATTTCCAGCAAAGATTTATTGCAGGATGAACTGGTCGATAGTTTAGAGCTGTTGCTTAAACGCTATAAAGTGCAGCCATCGCAACTGGTATTGGAACTGAAAGAAAGTGCTTTAGTCGCAGAGCCTGACAAAGCCATGCGGATGCTAAAACACCTGGCACAGCTTGGCGTAGAGCTGGCGCTGGATGATTTTGGTACCGGCTTCTCCTCGCTGGCTTATTTGCGTGAACTGCCGATCAGCCAGGTCAAAGTAGATTGCAGCTTTATTTTCGACTTACACCGCTCCGATACCCACACCGCTATTACCGGCGCAATTATTGATATGGCAAAAAATATGAATTTTATGGTGGTGGCCGAGGGCGTAGAACAGCCTGAAGTGGAGCAAAAGCTAATAGCGATGGGCTGTACCAGAGGGCAGGGCTTTTTATATGCCAAGCCCTTTGCGCTGGACGCCTTTCCTGATTGGGTCAAGCAGTGGAGCTACAGCAAGGCGACCTATTAAAGCTGCGCCTTACCAAACAAAAAGGCGCAGACCAGGGCTGTTAAAATTTGTCCTGCGTCGTTCATCCCAGCCGCTAAACCGGCAGGATGCTGAGCCGGGGCTGCTTCTGCCAGGTGCAGATACCGGCTTTGAGTCTGGCTTGCCAGCACATAGACAAAATGTTCAGCTTGTTGCACTGAGACACCACAGCTGTTGTAGGCGCTGACCGGCATACCGGTAATGGCATCTGTGTCCAGCTCTATACCAAACACCTGCTGTGGGTCGTGCTGGTTCAACCAGAGTTTCAGTAGTTCTGGCCAGGGGGCTTGCTGGCGTACAAAGAGTTGCTGATAACTGAATACATCCACACCAGCCTGTTTAATTTGTTCTAAAGAACTGGCGGAGTTTTTCAACTCATGCAAGCCCATCACCAAATACTTATCTAAATGGCCCTGAGCTTTGGCATAACTAAAGCCGTTGCCACTGTGACGACCTTCCAGTAAACGGAAGTCGGCATGAGGGTCAAGATTGATGCAGTTGACAGCTTGTTGCTGACTTTTTGCCAGAGCGCTAAGCAGCGGCAAGCTGTTGTTGTGGCCACCGCCTATCACTATAGGCGTCAACCCCGTATTAAAAATTGCCAGCAGCAATGGTTCTAAACGTAGATCAATCTCTGCACAGAGCTTGCGTAAAGTCGTTAGGTCCGCGGACTGACTCTGTTGCTGCAAATCGGCGCAGTTTAGTTCACCCAGCAGCAGTATCTGCGAGCCGTCTAAAAATTCATTTTGCTGTAAGTTAATAAATTTACGAATAAAAGCCTGCCAGCCCAGCTCGGCACCGCCCTGGCCTAAATTAGCGCGCGGGCCTATATCTTCCGGCACTCCCAACAGCACATAGAGACAACCCTGTTGCTTTGCTTTGATTAAAGCTTCAGCGAGCGGCAATGCCACATCAGCATAAAGCAGCATTTGTCCCAAACGGGTCTCACCATGCCGAACCTGTTGAAAGGCCGCCAAAGTGGCGGCCTGATAGCGGATTAAGGTATCACTCATCTGTTATTCCAGATCCAAAGGCTCGGGCGATAAAATAATGCCAGTGTTATCTGCATATAAATGATCGCCGGGTAAAAAGGTCACACCGGCAAAATTGACCGGGACTTCGTGTTCACCAAAACCTCTGTCATCAGCACCGACAGGAATGGCGTTCACCGCCTGAATACCAATATCAAAATCTTCCAGCGTATCGACATCGCGCACACTGCCATAACAAACAATACCTTCCCAGCCATTCGCTGCGGCCAGAGCCGCCAGCTCACCGTCGATTAAAGCACGACGGGAGGAACCACCACCGTCAATTAATAACACTTTACCTACGCCTGGTTCAGCCAATGCCTGGCGAATTAAACCGTTGTCTTCAAAGCATTTAATGGTCTGGATTGTGCCACCAAAGGAACGGCGACCACCGTAATTGGCGAAAATGGGTTCAACCACATCGATCATGTCGGCGTAAAGATCACATAATTCCGAGGTGTTATATTCCATAGTGTGCTCCAAACTTAAGTCTTTGATCAAAAACACAGTATACCCGTCTCACCTGAAGCTGCAAGGTCGTTGACAGCGCTCATTCGCCCCAATCACATAGTTTATCTATGCTCATGGGGACTCATTCGTCTGTCGCCTGCTTGCAACTTCAGTTGCTTAGGCTAATCACCCGTCTCACCTGAAGCTGCAAGGTCGTTGACAGCGCTCATTCGCTCGCTGCTTTTGTTGCTTCTGATTAGATCCAATGTCTTTGTCATTTTTATTATTCTTCGGTCGCCTGATTGTGACTCTGTATTGCCAGTGTTAAGGTGACTTTGCTAATTTAATTGAAGTTGTTTTTTCAGGATCCTGCCTTTGAACCCAGAGCTGTTAGCCCGAACCTTGTTGCACCTGACACAAATAGGGTTTGCCTTTACCCTGACCGCTTTGCTTTGGTATTTCTTTAAAGTCTATCAACGTAATTACCTGAAATCCTGGGCAATCGCTTTTAGTTGTTTTACTGCGTATGCCGCTTTTATTCTGGTTGAAGTATTCTGGCGTCCTGTGTTTGCCGCTGAGTTTTTCGGTTCGGCGGTGAAGTTTTTATACATCAGTTTTTGTTATGGTTTTGCGGTCTGGATTTTAGTAGGAGTGTATGAAGCCGTGAAACAGCAACGGCTGGCGTCCAGAACTGTAAACCAATTGCTGTTGCTGGTGACAGGCATAGCTCTGCTGTCCGTTACGTTATTTTTAGTGCTACCGCAGTGGCAGGATTTGACTTTGTATCTGCAATTTTATTTGCGTCTGGTATTAATCGGCCTGGCGTTGTGTGTAGCGGGTTGCTGGCTCTGGAGTTTAACCAAACGCATTTTTGCAACTAAAGTGGTCGCCAGCGCTATGTTGGCCTGGGGGCTATTATTTTTGGCCAGCGCCGGCTCCATCCTCTGGCATAAGACAGAGCAAGAATCTATTCAGATCGTGCTTTATTTTAAACATCTTGAACTGTTGGTGCAGGTGATTTTGGGCTTAGGTCTGATCATTTGGTTGCAGGAAGACGAGCGTAGTACAAACCAGCAACTGACCGCAAAAACTCAATACCTGGACAGCCACGACCCTTTAACCGGAGCATTAAACCGCGATGCTTTGTTGCGGGAACTATCGCTGCTGTTGCAGGCTGATACATCCATCACCTTGCTGATGATAGGTCTGGATAGCTTCAAAGTGGTGAACGAATCGGTGGGTTTAAAACAAGGCGATCGTATTTTGCGAGAAGTAAACCGCCGTTTTGAATCCTCTATTGTTAAACCCCGGCTGATAGCACGCACCGGTGGCGATATTTTTGCTTTGGTACTGGAGGACTGTAGTACAGACAGACAAAAGTTATTTGCGCTACAGCATCTGGAACAGTTGATTGAAAAACCCTTTACGACAGACAGTGGCCTGATCAAACTGACTGCCAGCATAGGTCTGGCTTGCGCGCCACAGCACGCCGTTGAGGCAGATATGCTATTACAAAAAGCCAATATTGCCTTTCATCATTGCAAACGTCAGCAGCAAAGATGCACCTTTTATCAACCTGGTATGGAAGAAGAGTCGGCCCGCTTACTGAGCCTGGAAAAAGATTTGTTATTGGCGTTGGAGCAAGACCAGTTTGTATTTTATTTCCAGCCACAGTGGGATCTGCGGGAACAAAAAATAGAGGCGTATGAAGCGTTAGTACGTTGGGAGCATCCGCAAAAAGGCTTGTTGATGCCCGGGCAGTTTTTACCTTTGGTTGAGCAGGTTGGCTTAAGTAAAGAGCTGGATTTATTGCTGCTGGAAAAAGCCGTCTGCACTTTGGCTGAATGGAGAAAACAAGGTATTCATATTCCGCTGGCGGTGAATATGTCGCCTGTGCATTTTCAGGTCGATGGCCTGAAAAGCCGAATTCAGCAGTTACTGTTAAAGTATCAGGTTTCGCCTGCTGTGCTTGAACTGGAAATTACTGAAAATACCGCTATGGGCGATATGGACAAGGGCTCGAATTATATTAATGAGCTGCAGCAAATGGGCATTCGCGTCTCTATTGATGACTTTGGCACAGGCTATTCCTCTTTGGGGTATTTACGCAAAATGCCGATCGACAAAATTAAAATAGACCGCAGCTTTGTCACTGAGATGGCGGCCAACGACTCAGATATGATGATCGTCAAAACCATGATCACCCTGGCGCATGGGTTGGGCAAACGTATACTGGCTGAGGGCGTTGAAACTGAAACCCAGTTGCAGTTGCTGCGTACTTTGGCCTGTGATGCGATACAGGGTTATCTGCTGGCCAAACCCCTACCCGAAGCCGAAGCTCTGGCTCTATTGAATGGTTGTGCTTTAACCCCGGGTTGATTATTTTTTGTCATGTGTTTGTCACTAAGCCACTTTAAGCTGCATAAGGTCAAATTCATACGACAGGTGGCTTATGTGGTTACAAAGGCTAGGCTCATGGGATCAGCGTTGTTTTCTTGCCCTGTTCAGCAAAAGCGAACGCAAACGTATCCATCAATTTAGTTTCTGGTGTTCAAAAACCGGTGACGGCCCTTTGTATCTGCTGTTAGTTGCTTTGTTGTTTGCGTTGGAGTTGACTCATGCTAGCGCCTTTACCGAATTGTTGCTGTTAAGCTTTGCTATTGAATTGCCTTTGTATTTACTGTTAAAAAACTCGATCCGCCGCCAGCGCCCCTACCAGTTGATGGCAGGCATGATGCAAGCCCATATTGAAGCCTCGGATAAGTTCAGTTTACCGTCCGGCCATACAGCCGCTGCTTTTGTGGTCGCCAGTACTGTATTGTGTTTTTATCCGGAGTGGGCCTGGTTAGGCTTTAGCTGGGCGGCCTTAATTGGCTTGTCCCGTATTCTGTTAGGGGTACATTTTCCGCTGGATATTCTGGCTGGTTCGTCTTTAGGTGTGTCCAGTTGTCTGATGGCGCAACAAATCCTGCATTAACTCTGCAATTTTTACTAAATATTTCATGGTTGACGCAGTAAAAGCCTGCTTGCTTTGCATTCCCTCTCTATAATTAACAGTAATTTTCATATCCCCAACCGATTCAACTGCTTGTGCAGTATTTTTGGAGTTCTCTTCTATGACTTTTTTACGTCAGTTCTCAATACGTCAGCGTTTACTACTCAACGCTATTACAGTGGCTGTAGCCATGTTAATTATGTTGGGGTTGTTGCTGTTCCAAAGTCATCAACTGACCACTCTGGCCCAACTCCGGCTTGAAGTGGAACAACTAAACCTGAATGTTCTGCAGCTCAGACGCAGTGAAAAGGATTTCTTGTTACGCTCAGATCTGGAGTATCAGCAAAAGTTTAATCAAACCGCAACCGAACTGGAGCAGAAAGCGACCTTGTTAGCCGAAGGACTGCTGGCGCAGGGCATAGACACGGCGCCGCTGAACTCCTTTACTGGTTTTACCAAAAGTTATCAGCAGTTATTTAATCAACTGGTGCAATTATCAGAGCAGGTAGGGCTGGACCCTCAGTCTGGTTTGTATGGTGAGTTGCGCTCTAAGGCCCATGCGCTGGAACAGGCATTTAAAAACAGTAATGACTTACTTCTGACAACGCAGTTATTGCAACTACGCCGGGCGGAAAAAGATTTTATGCTGCGGCTGGATATCAAGTATCTGGACAGCTTTAACACAGGTTTCGCGCAATTTCGTAATCAAATTCAAACGAATATCAGTGACAGCGCGCAAGCGTTACAAATGCAGCAACTAGCCGATGCTTACAGTGTGGCCTTTGCCCGTTTAGTGGAGGGAGAGCAGAACATTGGTTTGGCACATGATCAGGGCCTGATGGGACAAATGCGTCAGGCTATTCATCAAACCGAAGAAAGTCTGGATTTAATGTCAAAACAAACTGAAGAGGCGGTTAAAAAAGCCAGTGCAGCCAGTCAGACATTGGCGATCAGTTTGTTTGTATTTGTTCTGGTGCTGGTCATAGTGCTGGTACTGATGACCAGTAAGAGTATTTTGCTGCCTATTCAAAAAGTCTGCGCCACTATAGGTTTGGTGCGTAAAGACAATGACTTCCGCTTGCGTGTGACTGAAGATGGTCAGGACGAAATGACCCGGTTAGCTCAAGATTTTAACCATATGTTGTCGGACGTGCAGGAGTTGGTCAGTAATGTCAATCAGGCGTTAGAAATGTTGGATCAGGCCACTCATGAGCTGGCGAAGTCGACCGCACAAACCAGCAAAGGCATGGCACAACAGCAAATGGAAAGTGACATGGTGGCGACCGCAGTCACTGAAATGGGCGCTACGGTGGATGAAATTGCTGTCAATACCGAAAACACTGCGGCGAAAGCTCAGGATACCAATGCCAATGCTTTGTCGGGCTTAAAAGAAGTGGAGCAAACCGTAAGCCGGATCAATGCTTTATCGCAGGAACTGCAGCAAGCTTCAGTGGTTTTGGCCGAGCTGGAGAAGGACAGTGCCACTATAGGCTCGGTGCTGGATGTGATCCGCGCTATCGCTGAACAAACCAATTTGCTGGCGTTGAATGCAGCCATTGAAGCGGCCAGGGCAGGTGAACAAGGCCGGGGTTTTGCTGTAGTAGCGGATGAAGTCCGCAGTCTGGCGCAGCGCACTCAGGAGTCGACAGGCCAAATTGAACAGATTATTTCCGGCTTGCAGCAACGCACCAAAAACATCGTGGCAGTGATGCAAAATTGTCAGAGCCAAGGCAAAGAAAGTGCCAGTCAGGCCAGTTCTACCATTGAGTTGTTGCGGCAAATTACCAAGGATGTTGGGCTGATCATGGATATGACCACCCAAATCGCGACTGCTGTGGAAGAGCAAAGTTTAGTGGCGGCTGATGTAAATAAAAATGTGGTTCGTATTCGCGATATTTCGGAGGACTCACTGAGTATTTCTAAGCACAACGCCCAGATCAGCGAAGAAGTGGCCAGTCAGGCCAGTATGCTGCATCGCACCGTTGATAAATTTAAGGCCTAAGGCTGAAATGAAAAGACGGTCAGTCTTGATTCTGCTGCTGGTTGTTGCAGGGTTGAACAGTCCTGCAGCAGCCGGACCTGATTTACTGGTGGTGACCGAACCTATGCCCGTTTTTCAGCAAATAGAAAATGGGCAGATAGCAGGAGCTAATACCCTGTTGGTGCGTCGAATTATAGCTGAAGCAGGTCTTACCGCTGAGTTTCAGATGTATCCATGGGCCAGGGCCTACAGTCTGGCGCTGAATCAGCCCGATGTACTGATTTATGGGATAGCGAAAACTAAAGAGCGTGAGAGGTTGTTTCACTGGATTGGACCGCTGGCTGCTTTCCAGCTTGGTTTTATCCGGTTGAAAACGAATAGCAAAGCTGCCGTCAAGCAACTAACCCAAGCCCGGGAGCTGACGATAGCGGTGCAGCGGCAAGACAGTACCTATGATTTTCTGGCAGCACAAGGTTTTGTGGAAGCGAAGCAATTGGTGGTTGTGGCTGATGCGGAGCAAAGCTGGTTGCTGCTGGCCAATGGCAAAGTTGATTTGATTGTCGACAACCCGGTATTGCTGCCCGCGTTGGCGCGCACCACAGGCTTAGCTGAAAGTGCGTTTGAGGTCACTTATTTAATTCCTGAGCTGGCACTTCAGGCTTATCTGGCAGCCAGTATCAAGACTAAACCAACCAAAATTAAGCAGTTACAACGGGCTTATCTGCACGTGATGCAACAGGCCAACAAGGCAAATTAAGAAATCTGTTTAATACTAAGCTGCACTTCACGGTTGCTGTTGGCTTGTTTTAAGCGCTCTAGATAATCGGCCCAGAGTTCATGTTGCCCAGCCGCCAGTTTGGCCAGATAAGCCCAGCTATACAAACCTGTCTGATGGCCATCATCAAACACCAGTTTCACCGCATACTGACCCACAGGCACTATCTGCAGGATAGCTACGGCTTTTTTATGGCTGACCAATACGGGTTTACCGTGGCCTCGCACTTCAGCCGAAGGCGAAAACACCCTTAAGAATTCAGCGCTTAACTGACACTGCTGGCCGTCGGCAAATTTGACGTCCAGCAGTTTGCTTAAGCGATGATAATGCAGCACAGACACTTGTGGTGTGCTGCTCACAGGGGGTTGAGTCTGTGCTGTCATAAGGTGTCCGGCGGTTTAAGAGTTATAAAATAAAACGGCTTAAATCTTCGTCTTGCACCAAAGCGTCCAGGTGCGAGTCGACGTAAGCTGCGTCAATCACGATCTGCTGACCACTGTGGTCTGCCGCATCAAAAGACAACTCTTCCAGCAACTTTTCCATCACCGTATACAAGCGGCGGGCGCCGATGTTTTCAGTGCGCTCGTTCACTTGCCAGGCCGCATTAGCGATGCGTTTAATGCCGTCAGCGGCAAAACGCACCTGCACCCCTTCGGTCGCCAGCATCGCCACACTTTGTTCGGTCAACGAAGCCTTAGGTTCCGTCAGAATACGTTCAAAGTCATTGGCAGATAAAGCATCCAGCTCAACACGAATAGGTAAACGGCCTTGCAATTCAGGCACTAAATCTGATGGTTTCGCCATCTGGAACGCGCCTGAAGCGATAAACAAAATATGATCAGTTTTCACCATGCCGTGTTTGGTGTTGACAGTGCAGCCTTCGATAAGCGGCAGTAAATCACGTTGCACCCCTTCACGCGACACATCAGGGCCGCTGGTTTCACCACGCTTACAAATTTTGTCGATTTCATCAATAAACACAATACCGGTTTGTTCAACAGCGTCCAAAGCCTTCAGTTTCAGCTCTTCCGGATTGACCAGACGGCTGGCTTCTTCTTCCACCAGTTGTTTAAAGGCGTCTTTAATTTTTAATTTGCGGCTTTTTTTCTTATCCGCCCCTAAGTTCTGAAACATAGACTGCAGTTGAGAGGTCATTTCTTCCATGCCCGGAGGCGCCATAATTTCCACACCCAGCACAGGAGCTGCTAAATCAATGTCAATTTCTTTGTCGTCCAACTGACCTTCGCGTAACTTTTTACGGAAAATCTGCCGGGTGTTGCTGTCCGACTCGCTTGGCTCAGCTTTGCCCCAGGCATCACGGGCTGGTGGTAATAAGGCATCCAGAATACGCTCTTCCGCCGCTTCTTCAGCCCGGAATTTGTTTTTTGCCACTTCCTGTTCACGGAACATTTTTACCGCGCTGTCGGTTAAGTCGCGGATAATACTTTCCACTTCTTTGCCGACATAACCGACTTCGGTGAACTTAGTCGCTTCCACTTTGATAAAAGGCGCGTTGGCCAGTTTGGCCAGACGGCGGGCAATTTCAGTTTTACCTACACCAGTTGGGCCTATCATCAGAATATTTTTAGGCGTCACTTCCTGGCGCAAAGCAGGGTCGAGCTGCATCCGGCGCCATCTGTTACGCAGTGCAATGGCCACTGCTCTTTTGGCGTTGGCCTGACCAATAATATGGCGGTCCAGCTCGTGGACTATCTCTCTTGGGGTCATATCAGACATGCAAATTACCCTTACAATTCTTCGATGGTCTGGTGATGATTGGTATAGACACAAATATCACCAGCTATGGTTAAGCTTTTTTCCGCAATTTCACGGGCGCTGAGTTCAGTGTTGGCCAACAGTGCTGTGGCCGCAGCCTGAGCAAAAGGTCCACCACTGCCTATAGCGATTAAGTCATGTTCTGGCTGGATCACATCGCCGTTGCCTGTGATGATCAGGGAACAGTTGGCATCGGCCACAGCGAGCAAAGCTTCGAGTTTGCGCAGCATACGGTCGGTGCGCCAGTCTTTCGCCAGTTCGACAGCAGCGCGCATTAAATGGCCCTGATGCATCTCAAGTTTGGCTTCAAAACGTTCAAATAAAGTAAAAGCGTCGGCTGTGCCGCCGGCAAAACCAGCCAGCACTTTGCCATGGTACAAACGGCGGACTTTGCGGGCATTGCCCTTCATCACGGTATTACCCAGCGAAACCTGGCCATCACCAGCAATAGCAACATGGCCATTGCGGCGTACAGAAACAATAGTGGTCATCAGAAGCCCTTTTTGGCTGAAGAAAACAGATTAGCAAGGAGATAAGGGTGGGGACGCAAATTTTCAATACCCTTCGTACTTGAAGCTGCAGCTTTGTTGCCTGCGTGCTCTCGCCCCAGTTGTTTGTAGGTCTATGATGGTTGGTATGAACTGCGAGTTCTCGCTTCAATCCAATTGCACATAGGTGAACTATGCTCCTGGGGGCTCACGCACTTGTCGCCTCCCTGCAACTCCAATTACTTTGGGTATACTTGGGTATAGATATGAAGATGTTTAAGTAGCGTTCGCTATGCGGCATTCAGCCACTCTTTGGCGCATCAAGCGACTTTTATCGCTTTCGGCCTGACGTTTACTGCTGTAAGGCCCTAAAGTGACGCGGAAAAACACGCCATTTTTGCCTTCAATGCGCCGCACTTCCGAAGGGTAACCGGCAAAAGCGACTTTGGCTTTCATTTGCTGTGCTGTTTCAATAGCGCGATAAGTGCCACAAAACATTAAAAACGGCCCTTTGGCTTCCAGCTCTTCTACCTGCACCTGAATTTCTTTGTTTTCCAGCTCTTTAATGTACTGATAAGGCTCGGCTGCTGGCTTGGGGGGTAACTCGTCTTTTTTCGCTGTAATAGCAGGAGTTACCGCGTCATCCACCGGAGTTTTTTGTGACAAATGGTATAAAAACCATACAAAACCAATGACTAACACGCCGACAGTTATTACTAACGGCCAGGGGAAAGGTTTGACTGTTTTGGTATTCTTTTTGGGTCTGGGAGCGGCCCGACCTGCTTTGACATAATCTCTTTGTGGCATCTTCACAACTAAGGACAACTGGCCTGATGTCCCGCATTCTACTGCAGTTTTGTTAAAAAGAAATGATTAATTCAGGTCTTGCGGGTCTACATCCAACTGCCATTTTACTTTACGGCTTGATGACCAGCGGCTGATGTCACTCAGCACCGAGTCCAGACTTTGATGCAATTGTTTCCTGTCTTTGGCAAAAAGCTGAAGTTGCCAGCGGTATTTGCCCGCCTTGCGTTCCAGCGGACAAGCCAACGGGCCAAGCAGTTGCACTTGTGGCCAGTTTTTATAATGCTCTGCCACTTTTTGCAGCCATTCTTGGCAGAGATCCAACTGGTGCGCTTCTACTCTGAATAAGGCCAGGAACATAAAAGGTGGCAAAAAGGTTTGTTGTCGCTCTTTTAATGCGCTGCGGGCAAAAGAGGCGTAACCGTTTTGGATCACGTCCTGCAACAGGGCGTGACCGGGATAATGGGTTTGCAGCAGCACTTTTCCTGGCTGTGAACCGCGGCCAGCGCGGCCCGATACCTGGGTTAATAACTGCGCCAATTGCTCAGGCGCCCTGAAGTCGTTGCTGTATAAGGCAGAATCGACATCAATAATCACTACCAAACCTACATTGGGGAAATGATGGCCTTTGGCCAGCATCTGAGTGCCTAAAATAAGCTGAGGCTCACCTTGTAAGATCTGATCCAACGCCTGCTGTAAGCTGCCTTTGCGTCTGGTGCTGTCTCTGTCTAAGCGGGTGACGGTGTGCGCGGGGAATAGCTGCTGTAACTGTTCTTCCAACTGTTCAGTGCCTTGGCCTACAGGGGCCAACTGAGTGCTACCACAACCCCCACATTGATGTGGCACGCCTTTAGTGGCGCCACAATGGTGGCAGACCAACTGACGGCTTTGTTTATGAAAAGTAGTAAAAGCACTGCATCTGTGGCATTCGGTCATCCAGCCACATTCATGACAAATAAGAGCTGGCGCAAAACCACGGCGATTTAAAAACAGCAACACCTGCTGGCCGAGTTTTAAATGCTGTTCGATACGCTGTCGGGTTAAACCCGCCATACCAAACATCATTTGTTGTTGTTTTAAATCCACCAACTCCACTGTCGGCATCAATTGGCCTGCAGCGCGGTCGGGTAATTCCAGATGAGCAAAACGACCTTGTTGCACATTGGCAAGGCTTTCTAAACTGGGTGTGGCTGAGCCCAATAAAATAGGGCATTGCTGGATCGAAGCACGTTTAATAGCTAAGTCCCGGGCGTGATAACGAAACCCCTCTTGTTGCTTAAAAGAGTGATCGTGCTCTTCATCAATGATCAATAAATCGAGCTTTAAAAAAGGTAAAAACAAGGCGGAGCGGGTACCAATTACTATAGCCAAATCACCGGTTTGGCAGCGTTGCCAGACAGTAAAACGCTCAAGGTCGGTCATATTGGAGTGCCAGACGCCCACAGGCACTGCAAAACGTTGTTCAAAGCGGGCTAAGGTTTGTGGTGTTAAACCGATTTCAGGCACCAACACCAGTACCTGCCCACCGGCTTTGGCCACCGGGCTTATGCTTTGCAAATACACTTCGGTTTTGCCTGAACCTGTCACCCCTTCCAGTAAAAAACAGCTAAAACTGCCCAGTGCTTGTTGCACTGCTGTCACAGCCAAAGCCTGCGCTGGATTTAAAGGTAAGGATTTTTGCTGCTCAGCCGCCGTTTGATAAGGACCATACAAAACTGGCGTTACGTGAGCCCAGCCTTGTTCAACAAAATACTGCAGCTCTTTGCGCTGAAAATGCTCAAGTAACTGGGTTTCTGTTTGAGGCTGCTGCAGTTGTTGCCATAAGGCCAGCCGTTTTTTCGCCGCTTTAAACTGCTCTGCAGTTAAATGCTGGCCGGCTTCGGTCAGGCTATAACTATGGCCTTTGACCGGATCAGCGTTTTTGCCATCCCGCAGTAAAGCGGGCAGGGCACTGGTCAGTACATCGCCTAACGGGTGATGGTAATAATCGGCAGCAAAACTCAGAAGTTGCCGGATAGGGGCTGCTAAGACCGGGGTTTGATCTAAAACCTGAGTGACAGTTTTCAGTTGAGTCACGTCATAGCTGTCGCTGGGGTTCAGTTGCCAGACAATTCCTATCAGCTCACGTTTGCCAAAAGGCACCATTACACGGCAACCCGGGCTGACCTCTGTGTCACAAAGGTAATCAAAATGCACCCGAAGAGGTATAGGTAAGGCCACCCGCACTACTGTCACAGCTAAATTCCACCTGTTTTATCAATAAATTAGTTTAATGATTGGGAAACAACAAAGCCATTAAAAATAAATCAGCCATTTTGTTGAAACTTTAAGCCCTAGCCATTAAACTACGCGCCCTAATTTAACTGAAATTGCGTATGGTGTCTGACAACAGTTGATCAGATAGCGATACGGCCTAACGAGGTAACCCATGAAACCAAGTATCCACCCGGAATACAAAGAAATCACTGCAACTTGTACTTGCGGTAACTCTTTCAAAACTCACTCTACACTGTGCAAAGACATCCACCTGGACGTTTGCTCAGCTTGCCACCCTTTCTACACTGGTAAGCAGAAAGTGTTAGACGTAGGCGGCCGTGTTGACCGCTTCAAAAAACGTTTCGCAGTACTGGGCGCCAAGTAAGTTTAGGCATCAGTCAAAAAAGGCACCTCGGGTGCCTTTTTTACTTTTGGGGTCATGCCTTAAATATTGAATCCACAAACTGATCCAACATTCAAGACCAGACCCTCTTTCATAATAAGCCCAATACTATATATTAAACATATAGTTAACTTCTGGCTGTGATTATGATTGGTACTTTCTTTTTTGGCGAGTGGCAGGTAGACCCCAGTGCCAATACGCTGAGGCTTGGCAAACAGCTGATCCAGCTTGAACCTAAAGCTATGGATGTGCTGGTGTTGTTATGCCAAAAGGCCGGAGAAGTACTGAGTAGCGACGAGATTGTCAGCATTTGCTGGCCTCAGGCTGAAGTGGGCGATAACCCGCTGCATAAAATTATCACCCAAATTCGTAAAGCTCTTGGCGACAGCGCTACTTCCTCTACTTATATTGAAACCATTCGTAAACGTGGTTACCGCACTTTAGCTCAGGTCACTTTCCCGCTGGGGCAGGAACAGAGCGCCACACCTCAAAGCTGGCAGGGTGGTTCACCTTTTCCGGGTTTACAGGCGTACGATGCCCGTTATGCCAAAGTGTTTTTTGGCCGTGGCAGTCAAATTGACACCTTATTGGAACGTATAGCGCAGCAAGTGCAATACGGCAGAGCCTTTTGTTTAGTCTTAGGCCCAAGCGGCAGCGGCAAATCTTCGTTAATCAATGCTGGCGTAATGCCAAATCTGATGCAAAACAGCGGCTACAACGGCGTCAAGGTAGAGTCGTACAGCAGTCTGGATTTAGCCGATCTAACCCCAGGCCAATTATTGATGCAACTGGCAAGTACCTTGCTCGACTGGGAAGTTGCAGACCAGCCGGTATTTGACGGCTGCAGTGCCGAACAGCTGGCAGATAAATTACAGCATCAAATGGACTGGGTGCTGCAAAGCTGTAAAAAAGCGCTTCAAAATCATAGCCAAAACGAAAGCAAATGCCGTTTTGCCATTTTTATCGACCGGCTTGAAGTGCTGTTGTCTTCGCCGCTGTTTAGCGAAGAAGAAAGGTTGCAGTTTATCGACCGGATGGAACAACTGGCCACTTCAGGTTTAGTGCTGGTATTAAGTGCCTGTCGTAACGAGTTTTACCCTTTATTGGTTACCTATCCCAGTTTGATGGCAGGCAAAGCCCGTGGTGCGCATTTTGACTTAGCACCGCCCGGCAGAGCCGAACTTTTACAAATGATCCGCTTACCCGCCATAGCCGCCAATTTAAGCTGGGATTTAGATCCAAACACCGCAGTACCACTGGATGAGTTGTTATGCAGCGAAGCCGCCAGCAACCCCGATGCTTTACCTATGCTGCAATACACCTTGCAGGAATTGTATTTACAGCGCAGCGACAGCAATCAGCTGCTGTTTTCTGTCTATAAAAACTTAGGTGGTATTGAAGGTGCTATAGGTAAAAATGCCGAGCAGGCCATAGCCCAGTTAAGCATCGCAGAAAAAGACAGCTTACCCCGCGTGCTCTCTTTACTGGTGACGTTACGCGAAGACGAACAGTCCATCACCAGCCGTACAGCACTCTGGCAACAATTACAAAATGACGCTGAACGCGCTTTGGTACAAGCTATGGTGGAGCATCGTTTATTTGTCTCCCACCTGCAAAACGCTGTGCCCTGTTTTAGTGTGGCACACGAAGCTTTATTAAGGCGCTGGCCAAGAGCAACAGCCTGGATAGCAGAACATCATCAAAGTTTAAGTGTAAAAAGCCGCTTGCAGCATTTAACCAAACGCTGGCTGGCCGAAGATAAACACAGCGCTTATTTATTGGCCGACGGCAAACCTTTAGCTGAAGCCCAGCAACTGGCACAAAACGGCTTTTTTACTTTAGATGCCAATGAACAAGCTTTTATTTTGGCTTCAGGCAAAAGAGCCAAACTGCTGCGCACCAGCAGACGCTTTACCTTTGCCTTACTCTGTGTACTGACT